>JBEKDA010000053.1:0-39109 GCA_050014595.1 Bryobacteraceae bacterium | reverse complement strand
CAAGCCCACCACCGGCACGGCGACTAGCGGCGGGATCACCGGCGCCAAGCCCACCACCGGCACGGCGACTAGCGGCGGGATCACCGGCGCCAAGCCCACCACCGGCACGGCGACTAGCGGCGCGATCACCGGGAGCAACCGGAGGGCGCCGCAGAGGCCTGTATACATTCCGGGCCGGAACGTGCAAACGACAACCAATGCGGACGGTACACAGAGACATTACAACCCCCAGACTCAAACGGCGATTCACACAGATAGAAGCGGCCACATAGCGGCGGTGGAGAGACCGGGACTGAAAGCCACCAACTTTAGAGAGGATGGACATGCAGCCCACATCGAGCAATCCCGCGCTGACGGCAGCAAGATTGTCGTGGACCGAGGTTTGCCCGGTGAACGGAGAGTCGAAGTCGTGCGGCGGGACGGCGAGCGTGTGGTAACCGCGGGAAGGCAAGGGTTTGTGGAGCGTCCCATCCGGCCGGGCTATGTTTCGCGCACATATGTTTCCGGTGACCGGACTCAAGTGCGAGTGTACCGGGCTTCTACCTACGGTGGAGTTCACTACTCCAGCTACGTTCCAGGCGTCTATTATCAGCCGGCGTTTTACGGCTGGGCTCATCGTCTCTGGGCGCCGCCAGTGGCCTACGCCTGGGGCTGGGGAGCCGCTCCTTGGTTCTACGGTGGCTATTTTGCGCCAGAGCCGGTTTACCCCAGTGCCGCCCTGTGGTTAACCGATTTTGTCCTCGCGGAGAATTTGCAGCTTGCGTACCAGAACCAGATGGCAGCCAGCGGAGAAGGCCAACCGGAAGAGCCTTTGGTCCAAGAGAACTCTGCCACATTGACACCCGAGGTCAAACGGCTGATAGCTGAGGAGGTACGGCAAGAGCTTGCGGCGCAACAGGCCGCCGCGGCTCAACCGGCTTCACTGCAGCCCGCCGCGGCGGTCGCCGTCCCTGACGCGCCACCCCCTGTGCTTGATGCGAAAGTCAAGGTGTTGGTGGTCTCGACAGCTTTGAATCTGACCGCGGGTTCCGACGGCCAGACTTGTGCCCTGACACCGGGCGACATTATAGAACGGACGGGCCGCAATGTCCCGGCTGACGGCCAGGTACCGGTCGGCGTGCTGACCAGTAAGGAAGGCGATTGCCCGGTTGGTTTTGCTACGGCACTTGATGTTAGCGTGCTCCAGGATATGTATAACGATTTCCGCGAGCAGATCTCAGCCGGCATGGAGAAGCTTGCCAGTAATCAGGGACAGGGCGGCCTGCCGGCCGGCCCCGCAGCCGATCCCCAGCAAGTGCCCGAGGGACACGCGCCGGCCTTCGCGGGCGCCAAGGGCTTGTTGGCAAAGCTGGTTCAGGAGGCGGATCAGGCCGAAGCCGCAATCAACCAAGTCTTCAGCGGTGGGCAGTAGCAGCAAGACCATGCCGTGGTCTTGCTGCCAGGCAGGAGAGGACTTGGGCTCGGAGGATCTGAAAGGTCCAAGACGAAAAGGTGTTTTCGTTATGTCGCATAGATTGTCACAACTTGCTTGTGTGATCATCACAGTCCTATCATTCGCCGGAGCTGCGGTGGCGCGCCGGAACTCTCCCGCTCAATCGTCGGGCCTCGGGTCTGTGTACGTAAATGCGCAGGACGCGGCTGAGCGGCTTCAATTGAACGAAGCCGACGGTTCGTTCTCGCTCGTGGAAGGCGGACAGAAGTTTAGCGGGACGTATACCGTAAGCGGCGACGTGTTGAGACTTCATATTGCGCAGTTGGGAAAGGATGTTGACATTGCAATAGATGGCAGGCGGCTGATGGTCAACGGCGCTGAGATCTGGGTTCAGAACTCGGCCGTGTCCTGTTCCGCCGGCGCGGGCCCGCTAGTGTGCAGCGACAAGATGTATAACGTCTCGTTCCGCCTGCCGGAGGGCTGGAGCGTGCAGTCCTCCTGGCGTTGGGGCGACCGGGACAACACGGTCGCTTTCAACGATCCGCAGAAGATTCCCGAGCAGGCGGCGCCGTCCTTGAATTACCGGGCGCGAGCAGTGACTCTGCCGGGGACGCCAGAGAGCATCCAGGAAACACTGCAGAAATTGGCTGAGTCCAAAGTCAACCAGCGCCGCACGGAGGGCATTCCCACTTATCATCTGCGCCCGGAGAGCTGCCAGGCTCGCACGGTAGGAGGTCACGCTGCCCGGAGCTGCATCGCCGAATTCACCGGTAAATCGGGGATCCCCATGGCGGAATACCTGACTTTCGTCAGTACCGCGAACACGGCGGCGCTATTCTTCGGCGTTATCCCGGTAAAGGGCCTGGACGGTTACCGCAAGCGCTTCGACGGGATTATCGAGACGCTGCGGATCCCGTGATAACTGCTCCGCCGGTAGCGACGCCCAGGATTGTGCGGTTCGCGCCGGCGACCGGAACCGAAGTTGCGAAGTGAGTGGATCATTACCGGCAAAAGGGGCTCGGCTACTCCGCTGCGCCGGGAGTGCCTGCACGGATCTCGCCAAAGAACGGGGTGCGCTGCTGCTGCACACATTCAGCAGCGTAGAGGTACATGGCAGCCGACCAGGTTTGCCAGTCCCGCCCGCCGGGCTGACCGGTCTGCGCCTTAATCCACTCGTTGAAACCCCACTTCGCCTCGTTTTCGTGCCACGGCTTGACCAGTTCGGTCAGCGCCAACAGCTTCCGCCTCGCCAGCCCCATCCTCCCCGCCGCCACGCAGGCCGCCACATAGAAGCCGCAGACAAACGGCCAGACGCCCCCGTTGTGATATTCGCCGGGCCGGTTGAATCGCTCGTATCGCGGCCGCCAGTCGAGATCGTGGGGCAGGATATATGGAAACAAACAGGGTGGTAAATCCACGGCCAGCTCTCCGCGCTCCCGCATTCGCTGGCACTCGGCCTCAACCCATGCCACCAGGTTTCGTGACCGGTCGTCGGGCGAAGCAATCCCAGTCAGGATCGCCAGGCTGTTGCCCAGCAGATCGAAACGGTCGCTGTTCAGAACTTTGTAGGAGTAAAGTGCGTAATAGGGCTTGGCCGGCACTACCAGACCCTCGTGCTCATGGGGTTTCTTCGCCTCGCCACGGACCTCCAGGCGGTTCATCAACTCGCGCAGTTGACCGGCGGAGTCGTGCTCGCCATAAAGCACAAGATACGCGTAAACCAGCGTATTGACGTACAGCCCATAACCGAACACCCACTGTTCGTCACGCCAGTCGCTGGTCGGTAACTGGGAGACCATCACCGTGTCGTCGGGGCTCTGGTACTGCATCCACTTCAGGGCGTTCCGCGCTGCCTCGTGGAGGAACTCCGGCTGGCTGGCCGATTTCCTGTACAGTGCCAGGCCAAAGAGGAACAGCGGCGTCGCATCGCTGGAGCCGCGGTCGGCGGGATCGTGCGCGAGTGATGGGACGAGGCCGCGCGGCGTCTGGTTGGTTGCCAGCGCCACCAGTGTCCGCCGCAGCGCGTCCGCCAGTTCCTCGTTGCCGGTGGCCAGAAAGCCCAGGGCTGAGATCATCAGGTCCCTCGTGTAAGGTTCCGGATATCCCCACCCGGCGGTCCGGGGCAGTCCTTGAAACGGCCCGCGCGCGTTATGGAGCAGGACGCGGAGGGCCGCCTCTTTGGCCTGATCGATGGAGGCCATCGACTTTTCGTCCGTAGTCATGACCGCTCTACTGAATTCCCAATCGGCCGGACACGATCTTCAGGAAGCGCCTGGCCACCTGGCGATAGTCGAACAACTCGACCACGTGTTTTCGGCCCGCTTCGCCCATCCGCCGCCGCAGACCGCCCTCTTGCATCAGTGCCAGCAGGTACCTGGCGATGTCTGGCACGCTGGCCCGGTATTCCGCTGTCGGCGGGTTGGGAAACACGATTCGATCGGTATCGTCGATGCCGTGGCCTTCCCCGAATAGCGCCTCACCGATCTTCCTCTCCTCCGCCACTTCCGCCAGGAATGCCGTTTCACCGTGGATCATGGTGTCGAGAAATGCCATCGCGCGGATCGCGATCACCGGCTTCCCGCAGGCGTTAGCTTCCACCTGAATCATTCCGAAACCCTCCAGCCGCGACGGCGCGGCGTAGATGTCGCAGGCCGCCAACAAGTAGGGCATGAAATTGTGCGAGACCACGTTGGTGGAGTAGATGACCTTCTTCCCGATGCCCAGATGCGCCGCCAGTTGGAGGTCGATCCGATTCTGTTCGACCGTGCGGGGCTGAGGCCAGACTTTGCAGACATATCTCCAGTCGGGCGCCTCGGCGTCAATCAGCGCCAGCGCCTGCATCACCGCCTGGGCGCCCTTGGACGTCGCGTCGCCGCCGACGGTCAGGATCATGATCTGGTCATCGGCCACTCCCAAAGCCTCGCGGATTGAGCGGACCTTCAGGTCGTCGCGGCTGCGCGGCGCAAAGCGGTCCGTGTCGCAACCCACCGGCAGCACCTCGATATTGTCCCCCTTGATCCCATCCCTGATATATGTCTCCTTCACCCAGTTGGAGGTGACCAGGACCAGCGGGAGAGCGTTCAGCACATCCTGGTGTGCCGCGATGTAACCATCGGCCACCAGCCATGGGATTGCCGTTATCCCAAACTGCTGCGGGTGCAGGACCAGGTGCGGAAGATGGCCCCAGAACCCTATACCGACCACCACGTCCGGCTGGAACCAGCGGTAGTACCATTCCTTTTCCAAGGGCGATTCGAAATGTACCGGGTAGACTTCCACGCCGATTTCGCGCAGGCCCTTGCACAAGAGCTGACCCTGCGTCGCCAGGCCGGCGGCCGATGGCGGGTATTCCGTCAACACAAGCACTTTCACGACGGTTGCTCCCGGGGCGCCGCGCGCTTTACCGCTGCTGGTGCCGTGTCAAAGCACCAGAACCCTTCTTCCCGCGGAGTGGTTCGCGCTTCCCAACTGGCGGGCCCAAACCCGTAAAGATCCGTAATCAGCCGGCGCTTTTCGAGCCAGACGTTGTCCGCCAATAAGTCCCGCCGATCGGCATCGTCGCGAACCCGAGGCAAGTAGGCCCGGCCCCCGTCCTCGTACGCAAACAGCCACAATCGCCTGGTATTGATGCCGCCCGATCGCCAAAGCTCAACCACGCTCCGGCAGCACTCCGCATGCCGGCGGTGCCGTGTGTATTCGCCCTTCGGGCCGTGGGTCAAGATCAGGTTGTAGCTGGCTCCAGCCAGTAGCCGGGCGATGGTCTCCCGAACCTGCTCGACCGCGAGCGGCGCCTGGTCCGGTCCATCATCCAGATCCGCCATCTCACCCTCCGCCCCCAATCGCTGTAAGAGCCGGCGGAACTTCGACGCGCGGTCCGCATCCCCTGCCCGGCATAAGGTCACGATACGCCAAAGAAACTCCGGATGGGTCAGTATGTAGCCGCCGCACCAGAGCGTCTCGTCGTCCGGATGGGCCACCACAACCGCAGCCCGGGGCCGAGGATCTGCCCTTACCTCATCGAGTGGGATGGGGGTCATTTTCTGTGGGCGCTCTCGATCAGCAAGCACTGAGCACGCGTTCTGCCAAGGTCCCGGTTCGGCCCGGCAGAGACGGAACGGCAGGAAACGCACACCGCCAAGTGCAGACATTGCCTCCGATCGTGCAATTTTCGCCGCTTTAGCACGTGGCCGCCCTGTGACTCTACTTGTCCACCTCTCGGTTGCAATGGAGGCAAACGTGCCTGACCTTTTCCTGCCGGAGCATGCAAAGGCAAACCATCCCGGACTTTGGAGGAACATCTTGACCACTTTAAAGACAGTAACGGAAACGGCGTCGGAGCTTGGCAAAGAGGCCAGAGAGTCAATCGACGAGTTGGTCCGGTCCGCCGGCAGGAAACTGGATGACGCGCGAGATGAGACCGGAGGTGCGCTCCATGCGGCTGCCTCCTCCGTTCGCACAACAGGACGCCAGGGTTCCGAGGCAATCGACAACCTCGCGGCCGGCACGGCGGATCGACTGGATGCTACGGCATCATACATCGAAGATCATGACCTGAGAGATGTCTTGACCGGCTTGCGGAGGTTTGGCCGCCGGCATCTGACAGGCTGTTTGCTGGCCGCGGCCGCGATCGGCTTTCTTGCCGGAACCGCCTTGAGCCGAGCGACAAACCCGTTCGGAAAAGCACCTGAAGGCTCTTAACAGGTTGGAGCGGCCGATTTAAGTTCCAGCCGTTGGCGGCCTTTCGATGCGCAGGTATTCCACGTCCGAGGTGGCGATCATGCCGGTATCCATCATCTCCTCGACCTCGGGAATCAGCCGTCCCAGGTTTTCCGGCGTGTCCACGATCGTGACCACAATCGGCTGATCCTTCCTGACGAGGCGATGGCGGTGGATTTCCGCCGTCTCGCCGTATCCTTCAAGGCCGCGAAATACGGTGGCGCCGGCGATCTTCAATTCCTTGCAGCGATTCACAATCGCTTCGTACAACGGTTTCCCATTGTAGCGGTCGCTTTCGCCGAAATGCAGGCGCAGGAGTTTGGCGTTCTTAACTGTTCGCATGCGATGACTCCGCCGCCGGGCGGCTATGAACCAGGCGAATCACATCCACATCGGAAAGCACGATGATGCCGTCCTGCATCATCGATTCAATCTCGTTGATAGCCTTCGTCACCTTCTCCTCCGTGTCCACAACCGAAATCATGACCGGCAGATCGTGCGAGAACGGAAGCCGCCCGCTCTTATGCGTGTGACCCTTCGCTCCGTACCCGAGAATGCCCCGGTACACCGTTGCCCCGGCAATATCCATCAGGCGCAAACGCTTGACCATCGCCTCATAAAGCGGTTCACCCCGCCACTTGTCCGACTCGCCCATATAGATACGCATCAACCGGGCGGTTCCTCTCGTTTCCGTGTGAGGCCCCTTGGGCGGCGATGGGCGTTCCTTGCTGGCAACCTTGACAACATTCGTATCCTGTACCTCGATAACGCCATCGGTAACCATGTCGTAGAGCGTCGGCATGAGCTCATCGACTTTCCCGGCGGATTCGATGAACTCGATGCGAATTGGCAGGTGCTCGGTGAGTACCTCGATCTTGGTTGTGTGCATTACCTGGCGGGCGCCGAAACCGGCCATCGCGCGCGTGGCGGTAGCACCGGAGACCTCTTTGTGAAGCAGGAACGTCAGAATGGCCTCACAGAGCGACCCAAAGTGGTGCTGCGTGTCCTCATTGACGAAAATCGTGACCTTCTTTGCCGTGCCCTTCTGGAGCATGCCAACTCCTCCCACTGGGGCGGCCAATCCTGGCCGCAGCCGCCTTTCAGGCGGCTCTCTCCCGCTGTATGACTATCCATCCATTTCTTAGGCGCTGCACCAGCATAATCCGCGAAACACCGTTGAGCTTCCGTGCCGCATCAACTCCCGGCCTCCGCAGCCAGGGACTTGCGCGCCTTCTCAAGCCGCTCCAGATCCGCGCGGAGTTGCGGCGCGCGTTGGTTGCCGCTGCTCTCAACCAGCCGTTCCACCGTGCCCATCAATTCATCCAGGCGCCGCCGGGCTTCCTTCTCGACACCCCACAGCGCGCCATTGATGCTCTCTTCCCACTGCGTGCTGAGCCGGCTGAGGTTCTGATAAACCAGGTAGGAGATGGTGCGCGCAAAATGCCGGCGCACGGCCGCCTTGATTATCCATACCGGCAGGACGGGCGACAGCAGTTCCCAGTTCCTGTCGAACACTCGTCCGACTCTGATATCGGGTGTACCGGGCTCCACGACATGGATCTCGGTTTCCGTGGTGCGCAACGGCACGCCGAACGCCCGCATGGTGCGATCCGACAAGCGATCCCGAAATTGTTGAAGCGCGCGGAATGCCTGCTTCCGTACTTTGCGCAGAGGCGCCAGAAACGAACCGCGCTCCCGGACGGAAAGCACGGTGAGCTCATCGCGCAAGGCGGCCGCCAGCCAGTCTTCGAACGAGCGAAGCATCATGCCAAGGCTCTTTGTCCATTTCGGAAACTCGCCTTCCAAGGCTTCCAGCAGCGCGCGCTCCAGATCGTTCTGGTGCGTCTCGAGCTGGTTGCCGACCATCGACCGCGTTCCAGCCGCGGCATGTTGCACCACCAGCTTCACCGACGACTTCACTTCGCCGGCGATTTCCTTCTCGCCGATGACCTGCCGCTTCAGCGCCTGGCGCTCCGACTGGACCATTTCAGCCGACTTGAGACTCAGGGCCAGGTAGTCCCCGCATTCCCGCAGCAGGGTATCCATTTTCCGGGAGAGGATGGATTCACGTTCTTCGGCGAAGCGCTCCAAGGTGCCCGCAACCAGCTCGGCTTCCAGCGCCTGACGGAACCGCTCAAAGCCGGGCTTCGTGGAATAAGGGAAGACCCGAGGCGTTCCGGGAAAATTCCTGGCAAGCTGGGCGCGCACGTACTCGATCACTTCCGCAAGCTCATGTTCGCTCACAAGGTCGGCTTTGGTGAGCAGTACGCCGACCTTCGGTGTGTACTGGTAAAGGCTCTTCAGCAAATCGATATCGCGCTGCGAAAGGGGCGGGTCCACGCTGACCGCCACCAACGCGAGCCCCACATTCGGCAGCCAGTCCAGCGACGTTCGCGTGTTGTGAGAAAGGGCGCTCTCCAGCCCGGGCGTATCGACGAACTTCAGGCCGCGAAACCGCCCCAATTCCGGCAGCTCCACGCTAATCAGGTCGACTTGCTTGGTGTTCTCCGGATTCTCCTTCTCGGAGATGTAGTCGCCGATCTGGCCGAGCGGGACCTCGGGGTCGCGGCCATCCCGATGATGGACTCGCGCCTCTTCGCGCGAGCCGTAGCGGAGTTCCGTGACCACCGCCGTAACCGGCACGACACCCACTGGAAGGATGCTGCGTCCGATGAAGTGGTTCAGGAAACTGCTCTTGCCGGCCTTGAATCGCCCCAGCACGGCGACGCTGATCTCGTCCTGGCCTGCCGAAGCGCGCGCGCTCGCGAGCAAGCCGGAAAGCGCCGAAATCTCGTACCGCGCCGCCACATCCGCTGCCAGGTCCAGGGCCGGCTGTAGTGGTGAGTTTGCGAGCATGCGGGTGGATGGCTGGCTGGAAGCTGGCGTATGGGCCGTGCCGTTTGTTTCGGGGTGGATATCTTCCGTCCTCAGAATCATAGCTCTTTCCGAGTAGGAGCTATCGGTCCCGAGTCAGGCTCGAGACGGTTGATGGTGGGCTCCATCACCAACGGTCTAAACCAGATTATAGCGTGCTTTCGAGGCGGCGGTGGCGGCGGCGAACGCTGTGACGCTTGCCACACCTGCTATCGTTGAAAGTGAAAGTTCAGAAGGCTGGAGGCTGTGCAATTACCATGACCGTCGTCGTTAAATCCAAAGATGAGTTGGTGGTGCCCCGCAGCGTGCGCCGTCAGGCTGGCATAAAGTCCGGAGACCGCGTGGAGTTCAAGGTCTCTGGCGGAATCATTAACATCATTCCCGAGCTTCCCACTGCCGATGACGAATACACGCCGGCCCAGCGCCGTTTGCTCGATGCCCGTCTGGCCGAAGCCCGCAAAGGCCCGTACTACGGACCCTTTCCGACTGCCGACGAAGCAATCGCCTTTCTCGGCAAAGAGATCAGAAACCGGAAAAGAGCTGCGCGCAAGACGACCTAAGCGATGAAGATCGTCTTATCCGATCGCGTCATCGAAGCGTTGAAGGACGCTCCGCCGCATGTCCGGCGGCCTTTCAGAAGCAATTGCGGTTTCTGGCCGCGAACCTCCAACACCCATCGCTCCACGCCAAGAAATACGACGAGCGCCGGGACTTGTGGCAGGCCCGCGTCAACAAATCCTGGCGCTTCTTTTTCACGATCACGGATGACTGCTACCGCATTGAAGACGTCACTCCTCACCTGAAATAGCAGAGGAGCTTCAGGCGGGCACCTGTCGGATGAGCGGTCCCCCCTCCCCGTGGCGCATGCGCCACGGGAACGGAGGTTTCGGGGTTCTCGCGTTGACCGCCCATCCGGCTTTTCGACATAATGGAACCAGGCGTTGGAGTTCGCCGCAACCGCCCCTCGGGGAAGATGACTCCTACAGAGGACTTCCTGGTTGTGAGCACCATGGACGACGCGCGGGAACCCGGCCACCTCAATTCGTCGCAGCGGTTGCATCTGCTGACGAGTTGCCAGTACGCCGACAAGCTGCTTTCGGAAATTGGGCAACAAATCACTAGACTCACATGATTTGGTACAATCGAGGCGATGCGAGGCGTGTGGGACTTCATCCGAGACTGGTTTCGAGAATGGTGGGGTCTGATGGGGTGTGCGGCCTTCACCTTTCTGGGTATTTGGCAGGCGGCGGCAAGCAAGAGCAACGCTTGGGTTGTTGTATGCAGCGCAACGCTCGGCACTGCCTTGTTCTTTGTCGCATCCTACAAAGCATGCAACCGTCAACGGGAGAGGGCAGCGAAGGCTGAAGCTCGGTTGGTGCCCAGACTTGTGATTACTGAGGAACCCACTCCTAGGGTATGGCCTGCGGGACAAGCGGGCGTCATAGTCACTGGCAAAGAATACTACATGGAGGTCTTTAATTCGAGTGATGCGGATGCCATCGAAGGGGCTGTCGTTGAAATCGTGGATCTGAAGCCAGATGCCCTGGGTTTTAAAAATGCAACGCTCCACATCCGAAATGAAAATGATGAGCGATATGGAACCAGAGAAGCCACGATCTACCCCGGTTCTTCTAGGCAGTGGGATTTAATCACTGGACCGGTAAATGCACCTAACTCACAAGTGGTGATGATTATCCCTCACGTGATGCATAGGTATCGCGAGCCGATTCCGATTGATGTTTATGAGATGACTGTTCATGTGAGCGCAAGGAACGTGGCCGCAAAGGATGTGACCTTCAAGTTCTGGGTTGCAGACAATGAACTACAGTGCGTCAGGATTCACCGTGATGGTCCTTCCGCATCGGAGGCGCTTTGACCACCTGCTTAAGCAGTTTCTCGAATTCTCGATACCCCGAAGGCTTTTTCCGAGCCAGCGGTTTTTCCTCCACGGCCTTGGCGCTTTTGGATTCTGACATCACCCCGCCTCCTGAGCAGTCAGCAGGTCCCCCGTCAACCGCTTCCCGCGAATCGAGCCGAGCACGTTTGAGAAACGCTCGGCGTCGGTTAAATGGCGTTCGTTGTAGCGGAAGGTTTGCTCATCAAGGTAACGGAATAAATGGAACGGTTCGATACTAACGTACGTGCCTTTGATGGCGCGCTTCAGGAGACTCCAGAAGTTCTCCAAGCCATTCGTGTGGATCGTTCCATCAACGTACGCTTCCGCATGGTCAATCACCTTGTGCTGATATTTGTCCAAGCCTTCGTAGGATTTCAGCGCGTCGGTGTTCAGTTCCGATCCGAGGGCAACATTCGCCCGCACATGCTTCTGAATTCTCCAGGTAAACCTGAACAATGGTTCCACGTGGCAGGTTCCGATCGCGTCCGAAAGCCGGCGAGTCGCGGAAGATTTCGCGGCGTCAGCCTCTACGGTGCAAACTTGATGACCGTATCGATGCGCAGCGGAGCGAACTTAATATAGCGGCCCGCATGGTATTGCGGTTCGGTGGCCAGCCGGCACATCTCGATAATCTGCCCCGGGTTCCCATCGGCGCTCTCCAGCACTTTTTCACGGAACTCATCCAGGTCCAGGTGGCGCAGTTTGAAATGGTCGGCGGCGGCTTCGAACAGTCGTTCGGCGTCCCGCTCGGCAAGCGGTGGGATATTCAGTGCTTGCGCCGGATTCCAGAAGAGCCGGGCCAATGCTCCCAAACTGAAAGCATCCCGCGAGGCGGCGAAAAGAGCCATACCGGGCGCGTGATGGATTCGCTGCAGGAAACGGTAGGTAGCGAAGCCGCCGCTTGTAACGCCATCCAGCATCATCGGCACGGGTGAGCTTTCCACCGCACTCCATAGGAGCCCTTTGAGGTGAATACTGGTTTGAACCTTGAGCCAGGCCTCGCGATCGGCGCCCGGTTTCGCGCGGCGGATAAAACCGGCATGGCGCGCCGCCATCAGCGCACGCGCCATGGCTGTCAGTAAGGCATGCAGGGTCGGCTGCCAGGCAATGTATAGCACGCGGCGATTGCCGGAGAGCGCTTCTTGAATGAGCCGGGTCTTGCCGCTTCCCCGAGGACCCAGCAGCAAAAGCGGATCGCCGGTGGCAAACGCCAAACTCAGGCGTTGCACCTCCTTCGCCATCCCCACGAAAGGAAGTTGCGGCTCCATGCAGGCTGCCCCGCTACTTGACGACCAGCACGTTGCAGGGCGCGGTGCTTGTCAGGTTGTGGGCCGTGCCACCCCAGATATGCTCGTAAATCCGGGAATGTCCCGTGAAGCCGACGACCAGCAGATCGATGGCATTCTCCCGCACGAAATCGCCAATTATCTTGACGGCATGTCCGGGCACAATCACGGTTTCGAGGTCCACGGAGTGCAGCGCCGCGCGCGCCCGGCACTGCTCGGCAAGCTGCCCGAAGTAGCTGTCGGCGCGATCCTTCTCTTCGCGAAATTCGTCGATCACCTCGGCGTGGCGGGGAATCTCCTCCTCCACGCAGATCATGCGAAGGTGCGCGCCAACCCGCGCGGCGAGCTCGACGGCGAAATCGAATGCCTTGCGGGCGCTATCGGAGCCGTCGTGTGCAATCAGGATTCGCTCGATCATATTATTTACCGCTCCGCCCTCGGTAGCAGGTGTTTGGGCATAAACCAGGCGTTGGCGATGGCCGTCGGTATCACGGCGCTGGCGATCACGGTTGCCACCAGATAAGAATACTGCGCCCCGGTGATGATCTGGTGGTTGAGGCCGAACAGGGCCGAGATGGTGCCAAACGTCAGTCCGGTGGACATCATCAGAGAGTAATACAACCCCTGGTGCCCTTCATGGTTGAAGGCCCGCACGGTGGGAACCAGCGGGACCATTTTGCTCACCATCTTGGCCGCGAACAGCGCGAGAAAGGCGAGCGGTGTGGCGATGAGCGCCGGCACGGAGACCAGCGATCCGGCGCGAATGAAATAAAACGGTGTGAGAAGGCCGAACGTCAGGGTGCGCAGACGCCGGATCAGAATGTGATCTTTTCCCACCGTTCCAGCCAACACCATCCCGATGATGTACGCCGGCAGAACGGCCTCGCTGCCCGCCCACGCTGCTAAGCCGCCCATGCCGAACAGCAGAAACAGAATGTACTTTGCTTCAAGCTCCGAAACGCGGCCGCCGTATTTCTGAAAGAACCACGGTGTGACAAACGGCAGCGCCCCGAACACAACCACACTCGCGACAACAAAGATCAATGTCCGCACGGTGAACGGCGCGAAGATCAGCCCCAGGGCGATTACGGTTCCGAGATCGTTCACAAAACAAGCCGCGAGAATGCCCTTGCCGAAATCGGTCCGGTTCAAGCCAAGTTCCAGCATGACGGCATACACCACGGCAACCGAAGTGGTGGACAGGGCGACTCCGGCCAACCAGCTTGCCGGAATGGACCACCGCAGCACGAAGTGCGCCACGGCCGCGGCTCCCAGAAATGGCGCGAAAAAGCCGACCAATCCCACCACCATGGCTTCTTTCCATTTCGTGCGGAATATGCTCGGATCGAGTTCCGCCCCAGCCAGAAACGTGAGCACAATCGCCCCCGTTCCAGCCAGGAAACCGACCCAGGCCGACTTCGCTCCCAGCACTTCGGTGCCGATCAACGCGCCGATGACGAGCTGCGCCACCGTGCCAACCACGATCTCCGAGAGCGCCGTCGAGATCCTGAACCAAATTGAAAGCAGCGTGGCGATCAACGCCAGAATCAACCACAGCGCCGCTTGAAACCAGACCTGTTCCATGCCGGTCTCCGATGTTCAAATTTAGCTGTCTAGGGATTCGGCCTCGAAGCCCCTACAGCAGTTCCTGCCGCAGGAGTCATTGGCCGCTCGAGAGCGGCGGTTTGGCGAACTCCACCGCCTAAGCAAGAGAATACAGCAAACCGCGGAACGCTGCAATCCCTCCGCGTTGCCTTGACCGATGCCATGAGTTATAGTCGAGCTTCGAAACCATGGGTGATGGAGCGTCACCTTTAACCGTTCCGGGCAGCCGGTTCTGATAGCTCCTACCGTCTGGTAGGAGCTTTTTCATTCTCGGTCCACGTTTTACTACTCATTCGCAAGTCACAAGGAGTCATAGATGACCAAAATCGTACACGTTGTAGGTCGTGAGATCCTCGACTCTCGCGGCAATCCTACAGTTGAGGCCGAGGTTTGGCTCGATGGTGGCGCGGTCGGCGTTGCGGCCGTTCCTTCGGGAGCATCGACGGGAGAAAAGGAAGCCGTCGAATTGCGCGACGGCGATAAGAAGCGGTATGGCGGGAAGGGAGTCACCCAGGCCGTAGGCCATATTGCAAAGGAACTGGCCGTTGCCGTCACGGGCAAGGACGCTACCAACCAGCGTGCCGTCGATCAAGCCATGATTGATGCCGATGGCACACCCAACAAGGCAAAACTGGGGGCCAACGCGATTCTCGCCGTTTCGATGGCCACCGCGCGCGCCGCGGCCGGCGCTCACTCGCTGCCTTTGTACCGATATCTTGGCGGCGCGAACGCCTGCACGCTTCCCGTGCCCTGCATGAACGTGCTCAACGGCGGCAAACACGCCGACAACACCGTCGATTTCCAGGAGTTCATGATCGCGCCACACAACGCGCCATCATTTGCCGAGGCCATCCGCATGGGCATGGAGACCTTTCACACGCTCAAGCAGGTGCTGAAAGGCAAAGGATACAGCACCGCCGTGGGTGATGAGGGAGGCTTCGCTCCCGATCTGAAATCCAACGACGAAGCGGTCGAGTTGATTCTGGAGGCGATCGCGAAAGCCGGCTACAAGCCGCGCACCGATATCTCGATTTGCCTCGATCCGGCCGCCAGTGAAATGTGGGACGACGGGAAGTACGTGCTCTTCAAATCCACCAAGAAGGCCATCACCTCCGACGAGCTCATCAGAATCTGGGAGTCATGGGTAAACCAATACCCGATCGTCCTCCTCGAGGATGGCATGGGGGAAAACGACTGGGATGGCTGGCGGAATCTGACGGTTGCTCTCGGCGCCAGGATCGAGCTGGTGGGAGACGACATATTCTGCACCAATCCCAAGATCCTTCAAGAAGGAATCGACAAAGGGATCGGCAATGCAATCCTCATCAAGTTGAATCAGATCGGCACGGTGACGGAAACGCTGGACACGATGGAACTCGCCGGGCGCAACGCCTACCGGTGCTTCGTCTCTCACAGATCCGGCGAAACGGAGGACACCTTTATTGCGGATCTGACGGTTGCGACCGGCGCCGGCCACATCAAGACCGGTTCGGGCTGCCGAAGCGAACGAGTCGCGAAATTCAACCAGTTCCTCCGGATCGAGGAGCGGCTGCATGGGCGCTCGCGCTTTGCCGGGCGTGCCGCCTTCCGGCGCTGAGCCGAACCCGGCAATAGTGCGAAACGATACGATCGGTTGTGAGCGGCATCCGGCGCGGGAGCGAATCGCGCCGGATGCCGAGTTTCACTTCAGCCCGCAGGTCAGATCGCGTAGGAACCGGCGGTGCGGGCTACCAGCGCCGGTATGGGAAGGACAACGGTTTCAACTGCAGGAGTTTGCGACAACAGAAACTCGAACGTAACTTTCTGGCCGGTCTCGGTAAGCCAGTCCGGACCGGCGCGCCTCAATTCCAAGGTATCCGGAAGGCCGCTTACGGCAACGCGCGCACGCTTCCGGTCCATCGACAGCACCACCGCTTCCACCGTCACCCCGGCGCGAAACTCGATCAGGACGTACATAGTAAACCTCCCTCTGGTTAACTTGAGGATGCCCCCAAAACGGAAACAATTCAATGTTGACGTTAGTTATGGATCAAAAGAGCCAGTACCCGCTGACACTGTCCGTCGGGAAACCCCATCCTATATTCAGTGGCAGCCGCGCGGTCGTCGCCACGTATGGGAAAATGGCTGTTAAGTGATCGTACTCGACGGCATCCTCTACGCGGCCGCTTTCCTCGGCGCCGGCGCCATCGTCGCTTGGCTCGCAGGCCCGGTCTCCGCGCTTCCCGCGTGGATCCTCGCTCTGTTCTGCCTCTATTTCTTCCGCGATCCCGATCGCGCCATTCCCGCCGGCCCGGTCGCGGTTTCTCCGGCCGACGGCAAAGTCGTTGCCGTGAAGGCGGAAAGCCCCTCGCTCCTCCGCGTCAGCATCTTTCTCAATATCTTCGATGTCCACGTCAACCGCGCGCCCATCGCCGGCGCCATCCGCGACGTCCGCTACCGGCAGGGGCGCTTCCACGTCGCCAGCCGCGAAGAGTGCTCGGAGGCCAATGAGCAGAACATCGTCACTGTCGAGGGCGACGGCACCTCGGTCGTCTTCAAGCAAATCGCCGGCCTGATCGCCCGCCGCATCGTTTTCAGCAAGAAGCCCGGCGATCGAGTCGCCGCTGGTGAGCGCGTCGGCCTCATCAAATTCGGTTCGCGCGTCGACGTCCTGTTCGGTCCCGAATGGGAAATCGTGGTCCAGCCTGGCATGCGCGTGGCCGCTGGCTCCAGCATCCTTGCCCGCCGCCGCGACCGGGAGCAGCCGCATGGGGCTTAGAAGCCCACTCAACGATCCCCGCTCGTCCGATCGCCGCCCGCGGCGCGCCGCCTACGCCCTGCCCACGCTCTTCACCGCCGGCAATATTTTCCTCGGCTATCTGTCCATCCTCAAAGCCTTCCGCGGAGCCATGGCGGCCGCCGCCGGCTCGGGCGGCGCACCCGAGCATTTCGCCGTTGCCGCCAAAGCCATCGTCGCCGCCGCCGTCCTCGACGGCCTGGACGGCCGCATCGCCCGCATGACCAACACTACCAGCGAATTCGGCCGCGAAATGGATTCCCTCGCCGATGTCGTCAGCTTCGGCATGGCTCCCGCCGTCCTGGCCTATGCCTGGGGCGTGCAGTTCGTCGATACTTCCATCGGCCCCAACTGGCGCGAGCACATTCTGCGCGCCGGTTACTTGGTCGCTTTCCTCTTCCTGTTGTGCGGCGCCGCCCGCCTGGCCCGCTTCAACATCCAGAAAAACCCCATCCCCAAAAACCCCGGCCGCCCCGACCGCAAATACTTCGTCGGCCTCCCCATTCCGGCCGCCGCCGCCATGGTAGCCACCGTGGTCCTCGCTTTCGATTCCCAACCGCTCGCCTGGGCTCCGCTCTCCATCGCCTGGCTGGCGTTGCTGGGCGGGCTCGGCCTGCTCATGGTCGGCACCTGGCGCTACTACAGCTTCAAAGGTATTGCCCTGAATAAACCCCACACGCCGCTTCTCATCATCGTGCTCGGCGCCGCTATTTTCGCCGTCTGGAACTGGCCCCGGCCCGTGCTGGTCTCCATGGCCGCCGCTTACGTTGCGAGCGGCATCGTGATTCGCCTTGGCGGCATCATCCGCCGCCGCCTTCGTCCCTCATGAACACCATCGCCCTCATCGGTTCCGATTCTCTGCTCGGGCGCGAAGTCCGCGACATCGTCGCCGCTCACGCCGCCACTTTCGATCTCCGCCTGGTGGCCGATACCGGCGAACAGCCCGGCTTGCTCACCCGCGTCGGCGACGAGCCCACCGTCGTGGGCGGCCTCGATGCCGCCAGCCTGATCGACGCGCGCGCCATCTTCCTGGCCGGCTCCGCCGAATCCAGCCGCAAAGCTCTCGAACTCCTCGACCAGTCCGCCGGCGCCGCCGTCATCGACCTCACCGGCGCCGCCGAAGAGCGACCCGAGGCTCGGCTCCGCGCACCCCTCGTCGAAGACCCCGACGCGGAAGCCCCCATCGAAGCCGCCGTCCACGTCATCGCTCACCCCGCCGCCATTTCGCTCGCGCTCTTCCTCCGGCGCCTCCACGCCCAGGACCCCGTGCGCTCTTCCGTCATCCAGATCTTCGCTCCCGCCAGCGAGCACGGCGCGCCCGGCGTCGAAGAGCTCCAGAATCAAACCATCAGTCTGCTGTCGTTCAAGCCCCTGCCCCACGCCATCTTCGATACCCAGCTCAGCTTCAGCCTGCTCGCCAAGTATGGCGACGAAGCCCCCGTCCCACTCGAAGATGCCGAACTGCGCATGGAGCGCCACCTTGCCTCCCTGCTGGCGCTGCCCGGCGAGGGCCAGGACGCTCCCATGCCTTCTCTCCGCCTCCTGCAGGCGCCGGTCTTCCACGGCTACAGTTTCAGCGCCTGGGTGGAGTTCGAGTCCAACCCCGGCGTCGACACCCTCGAGAGCAGCCTCGCCACTGACTCGATTGAAGTGCGCTCCATCGACGTCGAACCGCCCACCAACGTAGGCCAGGCCGGCCAGGATGGCATCGCCGTGGGCGCCATCCAGCCTGACCGGAACAATCCCGACGCCTGCTGGTTCTGGATCGTCGCCGACAACCTCCGCCTCACCGCCGAAAACGGCGTCGCCGTCGCCCGCCAACTCGTATGACTAAGTGCACCGTTTCATCAATACCCTCTCGTACTCCGCGAAGACCGCTCCCTCACGGGGTGCCCTATGGGCCCGGCTCGGTTGCCTTGGGCTTCGCCCTCGCCGCCATGCTACTGGCACCCGCCTGCGGCTATCACGTCGGCGGCCGCGCCGTCCTCATCCCCGACACCGTCCACACCATCTCCGTTTCCGCCTTCGGCAATGCCACCGTGCGCAACACTCTGGCCCGTCTGCTCCCCGCCGACATCACCCGCGAGTTCCACACCCGCACCCGCTACACCATCGTCTCCGATCCCGCCCAGGCCGACGCGGTCCTCACCGGCGCCTTGACCAACTTCAGCTCCATGGGCACCACCACCGACCCCGTTACCGGCCGCGCCACCAGCGCGCAAGTAGTCGTGACGCTGCAAATCACCCTCACCGAACGCAAGACCGGCAAGGTGCTTTACACCCAGCCCCACTATGAATTTCGGGAGCGCTACGAAGTGGCTACCGACCCCAAAGCCTATTTCGACGAAAGCGGCACCGCCATCGAGCGCGTGGCCCGCGATGTCGCCCACAGCGTCGTCAGCGCCATCCTGGAGGCCTTCTGAGGCCATGACCTCGGCCCAACTCCTCGCCCGCCTGAAGAAGCGCGATTTCCCCGCCGCCCTCCTCCTGCTCGGCCCCGAGGCTTACGAACGGCGCCGCATCAAGGAAGCCTTCACCGCCGTCTTCTCCGAAAATTCCGTCAGTCGCCATTCGCTCGCCGAGGTCTCGCTCGTCCAGATCCTCGACGACGCCCGCGCGTTCTCTCTGTTCGCCGCCGAGCGCCTCATCTGGGTCGTCAACGCCGAGGCCGCTCTCCCGCGCGGCCGCTCCGACGACGACGAGTCCGAATCCGCCGGCTCTGCCTCCGATGCTTCTTCGCTCGCCGCCTATATGCGCGATCCCACTCCCGGCGTCACTCTGGTCTTCGAGGCCTCCCGCTTCGATTTCGAAGGCGACGACAAACGCAAACAGGACCGCGTCCGCAAGTTCTACTCGGCAGTTCCCGATGTCATCGAACTCCGCCGTTTCGCTGCCCACGAAGCCCGCGCCGAAGCCGAATCGCTGGTCCGCCGCGCCGGTTTTCGCATGGAGCCCGCCGCCCTCGAACTCCTGGTGGAGGCCCTCGGCGCCGATATCGCCCGCGTCGCCATGGAGATCGAAAAGCTCGCGCTCTACGCCGGCTCCCGCGCCATCTCGACCGACGACATCACCGCGCTGGTTCCCGACGCCCGCGCCGCCACCATCTTCGCCCTGGTTAACGCCCTCGGCCGCCGCGACCGCGCCCGCTCCCTCGAAATCCTCGACACCCTCACCCGCGAAGGCGAATACCTGCCCCTCGCGCTGGCCTTTCTATCGACGCAGTTCCGCCTCGCGCTGGCCGCCCGCGAAGCCGGCTTGAAGAGCGCCTCGCAGATTCAGGCACACTTCTCCCGTATGGGTGTTCCGATGTGGGGATCGCGCGCCGACCAGGTTTATCAGACGGTCGCCAAGTTCGGCAAACCGCAACTGGAGCGCGCCATGGAGTGGATCTTCGAAGCCGACCGCGGCCTGCGCGACGCCCGCCCCGATGACCGCATCGTCATGGAGCAGTTCGTCCTCAAGCTCACCGCCAACGAGCCGCGAACGTAAGAGAGCGGAGCCGGGCCGCACGAGCTTGCGTGCAGCAAGGAGACCCATCGGTTTACTTTTCGAGCGCCTTTACCTTCAGGTGCAGGTTGGATTTGTACCGCGCCGCCGTATTCTTCTTGATGATCCCGCTCTTCGCCGACCGGTCGATCAGCGAAAAAGTCTTCGGAAGAAGTTCGGCCGCGGCCTTCGCATCCTTTTCGATCAGGGCGCGCCGCATGGCGCGAATCTGGTGACGGAGCCGGGTCTTGTTCTTGCGGTTGATTTCCGTACGACGTTCGGTCTCGCGTACCCGCTTCAACGCGGAATAAGTGTTTGCCATCTTGTGCTGACTGGATTCCTTACAGAATATTCGAGTCTCCAGCATAGCGCACCCCCCACCCCTCCGGCAACCGCCGCTCAGCGCGGTGTCTGGCGTTAATATACAATCAACGGTTCATGCGTGGCGATCGATGGTGGCTGGTGCTGTGTGTGGCGGGATTGCTGGCGGCCAATCTCGCAATCGCGGCCAAACTGTTCGGTCTGGAGCATTCGGCTTATCACGAATCGGTGGAGGGCGCGTTCATCGCGAACGCCCGCGTAATGGCGGAACACCCGGGAAAATGGGGTTGGTGGCCGCTGTGGGGCTGCGGGATGCCGATCGAGAATACGTACCTGCCGCTGACTCAGTGGAGCGTCGCGGCGTTCAGTTTGTTGACGCGGCTTTCGGCGGCCCGGTCGTACCATATGGTCACGGCCGGGTTCTATGTGCTCTGCCCTCTGTCGGTGTTCTGGATGGCGCTGGAACTGAGTGGCAGGCGGCTCGCGAGCTTTGTGGCGGCGCTGGCGTACTCGTGCTTCTCGCTTTCGGCGTTGCTGATGCCCGACATCCGGAAAGACGTGGGCGGGCTGTTGAATCTGCGCCGTCTGCAGAGCCTGGCGTATTACGGCGAGGCGCCCCATATGGTGGCCATGGCTTTGCTGCCGGTGGCGGCGGTGCTGTTCGCGCGCGCCCTGACCAGGCGCGGCATGAAATGGACGATCCTGGCCGGCCTGGTGGCGTCGCTGATCGCGCTGAGCAACGCTTTCGGGATCGTCTCGCTGGGGATCATGCTGGTCTGCCTGCTGCTGGCATATCCTTCCGATCCATGGTGGAAGGGCCCGGCGATGGTGGCGGCGGTTGCCGTGGCGAGCTATTGCTGGGTTTCTCCGTGGCTGACCCCGGCCTTGCTGCGGGCGATCCGCATCAACTCTCCCGACGCGGGCGGCGACTTCCGATTCACTGCCGGATCGTGGGCGTCGGTGACGGCGGCCGGCGTTGCATGGTTATTGTTGTGGTGGGTCCTGCGGCGGGCGAAAGTGGCTGCCCACCTGCAGTTCTTCGCGTATCTGGCGTATGCTCCCACCGCCATGGTGGCGCCGTGGGAGATCTGCAAGGTGGCGGTAATCGCGCAGCCGGTCCGGTATCACCTGGAGATGGAGATGGCGCTGCTGCTGGTAGTGGTGTTCGGCGCGGCGGCAATTCTCGATCGGTATCCGGCGCGCGTGCGGCGCACGGTGGTGGTGGTGGCGATGGTGGCGCTGGCGCTGCAGACGGGCCACTCGGTGGCGTATGCGCGGCGGCTGATCCGCGCAGTAGATCCGAAGGATCTGGTGGAGTACAAGATTGCGCAATGGATGGACCAGAACCGGCGCGGCGAGCGGGCATTCCTTTCCGGATCGACCTCGATTCTGTACAACGTGTTCACGGACAATCCTCAGTTTCACGGTGCGCACGATCCCCTCGTGGCCAACCGGTTTATTCGCGTGGCGGCGTACACGATCTACAGCGGCACCAACGCCGGGGCGCGGGATGTGGAATACTCCGTGTTCTGGCTGAAAGCGTTTGGAGCGCGCGCCATTTCCGTATCGGGGCCGAACGGCAAGGAATTCTGGAAGCCGTTTGCGAACCCGGCCAAGTTCGAGGGCGTGCTGCCGGTGCTGTGGCGGGAGGGTGACGACACCATCTACGAAGTGCCGAGCCGGTCGGCGTCGCTGGCGCACGTGATGCCACGCGCAGCCGTGGTGGCGAGAACGCCGGTCCACGGCCTGGATATCGGCCCGGCCGAGGCGTACGTGGCGGCACTGGACGATCCCCAGTATCCGCCGGCGACCTTTACGTGGAAGGGGATGAGCGAAGCGGAGATCCGCGCCCGCGTCGAGAAGGGGCAAGTGATCGCGGTCCAGGAGACCTACAACCCAGGTTGGGCGGCATACGCGAACGGCCGGCGGCAAGTCGTGCGGGGGGACGCCATCGGGCTGACAGTGATCGAGCCGGATTGCACCGATTGCGTGATTTCCTTGCGATACGACGGCGGGACACAGGCGCTGGTGACGCGCGCGTTGAGCCTGGCCGCGATGCTAGTGGCGGCGGTGGCGGCCTGGATCGGGCGCAGAAGGGCCGATCACATCGCGGTCTTTCCTTCGTGATAGTCCTGTTCGGTGTTCACCTCCCAGAGCCGGGACTTGTCGACTGAGCCGGCCACGATGCCGTCCACGGCCATCATGGCGGTGAGCATGGAATGGTCCTGGTTGTTGTAACGGTGCATTCCGTTGCGACCGATCAGGAAGAGGTTGGTGTAGCGGTCCACATGGTCGCGGATCTCCGCGAAACGATTGTAGGCGCCGAAATACGCGGGGTAGGTTTTCTCCATGCGGAGGACGGTGGAGTCCAATACTTCGGCGGCATCGATGATGCCGATGCGGGCCAGTTCCCCGGTGGCGAACGCGACCATGCGGTCGTCGGGCAGGTTCCAGATCTCATCCGACTGGTTGCAGAAGTACTCCAAACCCAGCCACACGGTTGAGGGGTCGGCCACCAGGTACGGGCTCCAGTTGTTGAAGATCTGGAGGCGGCCGAGGCGGACGTCGGGTTCCTGGATGTAGATCCAGTTGTCGCGGATGAGCTGGTTGCCTTGCGGGGTGTCGTCGTGGATGCGCAGCGAGCGCAGCAGCAGGCCGACGGTGATGAAATCGCGGTAGACCAGGCCGTCGGAGACTTCGAGGACCTGTGGCGGAGGCGGGACGTCGAACGCGCGCATGATCTCCTGCACGGGGGCCGTGGAGAAGAAGTAGTCGCCCTCGAAAATCTTCCGGCAGCCTGTAGCGGCGTCGGCAGCCTCGACCGCGCGGACGCGCCAGCCATCGGTGAGGATGCGTTCGACGCGACGGCCAGTGAGGATTTCGCCGCCCAATTCCCGCACGCGGCGGGCGACTTCTTCCCACATCTGCCCGGGGCCGAACTTGGGGTAAAGGAACTGATCGATCAGGGAAGTCTCGGTGGTCTTCTGGCCTATGCCGCCCGTGCTACCCCGGAATGATTTGCGGAAGGCGTGCTTCAGCGTCGACCAGATCGACAGGCCCTGAATGCGTTGGGCGCCCCACTCCGCGCCGATCCGATTGCAGGGCTGGCCCCAGACTTTCTCGGTGTAGGACTTGAAGAAGCGGAGATACAATTCGCGACCGAAGCGGTTGATGAGGAACTGCTCGAGAGTGTCTTCCTGACGGAGGGGAAACAAAGCGCTGCGCAAGTAACTGGCGCCGATCCGGCAGGTCCGCCACAAGCCGAGTTTGAGCAGCGCGTCTTTGCTGACGGAAATGGGATATTCGAAGAAGCGGCGGAGGTAGTAGATGCGGGACTTGCGGGCGCGCAGCAGCATGACGCGGTCGGCGCAGGCTGGGTCCGGGCCGGACGGGGAGGGGGCCATCGGCCGCTCCAGGCGATGGTACTGGATGGAGGCGCCGTTTGGGGTGGCTTCGAGGGGAAGCATACCCAGCCACCATTCCATGACGCGGTCGGACTTAGAGAAGAAGCGGTGGCCGCCGATATCGATGCGGTTGCCTTTGTAATTGACGGTGCGGCAGATGCCGCCGAGGCAGTCGCTCTTTTCGAGGACGATGGGCTTGATGGCCGTGCGCGTCAGCAACTCGTACGCGGCGGTGAGACCGGCCGGACCTGCTCCGATGATGATGGCGCGTTGCTGGCGCATTGCGGCGGCAGAAGAACCGAGTGCTTCTCCAATTAAGAGTAGCGCGGACCCTGCCTCACGATGCGGTGGCGTCCTGATCGTGCGTCCCTTGACGTTACCGGCGTTTCCCGCTGCGGCGCTGCTGAAGTGGCCGGCGCCCCGTCCACTTCGGCACTCCGCCCATCTTCTGTTTGCAATCCTCTCGGCCTCTCTGATACCATCTAGTTGGCAGATCGGAATCCTCTCCTTTGAAGTGCCACACATCCATCCTACGGAGTAAAATATCAACTGAATGAGCTTTACCGTTTTTCTTGGCAATCTCCCTACCTGGGTCACCGCCGATGACATCAAACAATGGTTGGCCGCCGAAGATCTCGTGGCCGATTCAGTAAAGGTGATCCGAAACCACGAAACCCAGGAGTCCAAAGGCTTCGCGTTCGTCGAAGCGCCCACCGGCGAGGAGATGCAATCCATCATCCGCCGGTTTGATCGGGCTCCTCTGGAAGACCGCTTGCTGCGCGCTAATCCCGCCCAGCCGCCTAAAGGTAAGGATGCTCCTCCGCGCGGTGTTCAACCACCCGTCGCCGGCGCACCCGTCCACCGGGTTCCTCCCAGACCAGACCGCAAACGGCGTGGCGGCAAGGACCGCGAACAGTCTCCCCGCAGCGCCTTTGCGACTGAGCTGGCCAAAGTTCTGTAGTCCCGGCCCCACCCTCCTCAAGGTGCGGCCCCGCAATTCCATCGGGCTGCACACCTGTGAACTACCCGCACATCGGCCCCTGAAGCATCCCATTTGGTTGCAACGGTTTACGATTGGCGTCCAGCGTGCTTTCCACGGCGGCATGAGATACGCCTGGCTCGGCTGCCTTCTGCTTTGCCGCCTCCTGGTCGCCGCACCGCAGGATGCCGATGTCAATGTCAACACCCGCTACACGGTCGAATCCGTGATCCTCTCCGGTCAGGGCTGGACCACCAACCTCCGCTCCGAAACCACCGACAAGATCAGCCTCGGTCTGCGCCATCAATTGGTCGCCCTCATCGGCCAGAAGCTGAACCCCGCCGGCCTCGATTCGCTCGCCGCCAATCTGAAGAAGGAGTTGAGCGCCCGCGAGGTCACCCACCGCGTCGTCCGCGGTCAGAACCCGGAGGAGGTCCGCGTCGAATTCGAAGTCAAGCCCGCCAAGGTCTCCGCCGATCTCAACCTCGATCAGTTTGTCTACGATTCCAAGCAGGGCTGGAGCGGAAGCGGCGCGGCCGGCCTCACCGCCGGCCAGCATTCCTTCTCCTTGGGCCTGGTCAGCGACGGCGACTGGCTCGACGAACGCTACGCCGGCTTCCGCGCGCGCTACGAAGACAAGCGCCTCCTCAGCGATCGCATCAGCTTCCGCTTCCAGGTGGAGAGCTATCACGATCAGTGGAACAGCAGCACCCTGGCCGAGCTCGCCGCCCGCCCCGGCCTCACCTCCGAGGCCTACCGCGCGCGCCAGAACTTCCAGCCTTCGGTCACCATCGCGCTGGCCAAACCTCTCACCCTCGAAGTCGGCACGCGGATGGAACGTTTCGAAAATGAAGATCCGGCCGCGGGTACGGTGGCCTCCGACGCTCTGATTACTACTCTGCGTTTTCATCGGCGCCTGGAGGATTCCGACAGCCAGCAGGATCTGGACGCAGATTGCTCTCTGCACGCGGCCACCAGAGCTTTAGGTAGCGATTTCGTGTATTCCATGCGCACCGCCGGCGTCCGCTACCAGTTCCACCGCGGCAAGCATGTGGTCACCGATAATGCGTGGACCGGCATGATTCTCGGCCGCGCGCCCCTGTCCGACCGTTTCGTCATGGGCAATACGTACTACTTGCGGGGATGGAATAAGTACGAACTCGACCCACTCGGGGGTAACCGGGCGGTCCACAACTCCGTCGAATATCGATATGGCCCGCTCCAGGTCTTTTACGATGCTGGAGCCATTTGGGACGCCGGTCAGCAGGCCACCCCCAGGCAGTCGCTCGGGGTGGGTCTGCGCGAATCGGCTTTTTCTCTTGCAGTCGCTTTTCCGGTACGATCCGGCCATATAGAACCGATCTTGATGATGGGCATTCTTCCCTGATGTCGGAACCCTCGCGGGGTTCACAGATTAGCCGACGTAGCTGGCTCCTGGCCGGCTTGGTGGCTCCTCTATTCCGCGCGCGGGCAGCCGATTCTTTGGCCGTAACCTTCGATGGAGACAACCTCCACATTGCCTCGCCGGGCCTGCATTTCCTTATCGGCAAGCCCCTCCAACGCTTAACAGGGGGCGGCACCGTCGTCTATCTCGGACGCCTCACGCTCTTCCGCGATCCCTTCGTCACCCCCTTCCGGCGTACCGACGCCCGTTTCGTGGTGAGCTACGATATTTGGGGAGAGGACAAGTTCTCCGTGACTGTACCGGAGCCTATCCCGCGCACCGTTCTCCTGCCGGCCTCCGCGGCGGAAGCCTGGTGCATCGAAAACCTCGCCATCAACGCCTCCGGATTGCCCCCCGATCGCCCTTTCTGGCTGCTTCTCGACCTCAGAACCGTTCCGCGCAAGGATCTTTCCCAGGTTCTTGGCGATTCGGGCATCAGTATTAAGAACTTTTTCATCGAGTTCTTCAGCCGCCAGCCGGGCACCGACGATCCCCAGTGGACCCGGCCCGCCGGTCCGCTTCGCCTGGCGGATCTGGTGCGCACGCCCGGCCGGGGGAAAATCGGGTGAACCGCCTTCGCAACAAGCTGGTACTCATCTTTCTGGCCGCCACCCTCGCGCCTCTGGCCGCCACCATCTGGTTCACGGCTTCCATGCTCGAACCCACCGGCCTGATCCGTGCCACAGCCGAAGTCGACGTCCTCTCCAAGTCCCTCCTCCGCACCAGCCAGGAGTTCTACCATCGCGCCTGCGACGATCTCAGACAACAGGTCCAGGCCGGCGGCGCCCGGCCCCTCAAGTACACCTCCGCCTTCCGCACCACCTGGCCCGATCCCATTCGCTCCTTCGCCGAATCCGCTGAGACCGAACGCTTCATTCCGTCCGGCAATGAGGGCGACCACCTGCTCTACCTCGTCCGCCACGGCGACGACATCTGGTCCTACTCCGCATCCCTCGGTGGAGTCGCCACCGAGCGCCTCAAGCGCGAAATCGGCGTGGCCCGCGATCTGGTCGACGCCTCTCAGGAGCGCGACCTCCGCCGCGGCTTCCGGCTCACCTACATCCTCCTCGCCACCGCCTTCTGGCTCACTTCGCTCGCCCTGCTGGTGTACATGGCCCACCGCATCAGCCGCCCCATCCAGCACTTGACCGCCGGCCTCTCGAAACTCGCCTCCGGCGACCTCGCCGCCCGCGTCCCCGCTCCCGGCGACGACGAAATCGGCCGCGCCATCCATGCCTTTAACCATATGGCCGACAAGCTCCAGGAGAGCACCGAGCGCCTGGTCTACCTCCGCCAGCTTGCCAGTTGGCAAACCCTGGCCCGCAAGATGGCCCACGAGGTCAAGAATTCCCTCACCCCCATCCGCCTCACCGTCGAAGAGATGATGGCCCGCTACAACGAAGCGGACCGCGCTTTCGTCGAACAGGCCGCCCAGATCGTGGTCGATGAGATCGAAACGCTGGAACGCCGCATCCGCGCCTTTTCCCAGTTCGCCGCCGAGCCGCCCGTGCAGCCCGGCGAGCTGGACGTCAATTCCCTGCTCCAGGAGCGCATCGCTTTCCTCCGCTCCGCCCACCCCGAGGTAGCCTACGACTGCCGCTTGTCCGGCGGTGTCCCGCGCGTCGTCGCCGATCAGGATCTCATCAAAGGCATCCTCACCAATCTCCTCGAGAACGCCGCCGAGGCTGCCGGCGAAGGCGGGCGCATCCTGGGCGTCACCGCCGAACGGCAGGGGCGCGTCGCCATCGAAGTGCACGATTCCGGACCCGGGCTGAGCGAACAGGCGCGCGCCTCGCTCTTCCAGCCCACCATTTCTTTTAAGAAGCGCGGTATGGGCCTCGGTCTTTCCATCGCGCGCAAGAGCGCGCTGTTGTCGGGCGGTGATATCGAACTCGTGAAAGGAGAACTGGGCGGCGCCGGATTCCGCGTGCTGCTGCCCGTTGCTACCAATGGCCTCCAAGCGTTTGCTGATCGTGGATGATGAAGAGAATATCGGCCGCTCGCTGCGCATGATTCTGGAGCGCGAAGGCTACGCCGTCAACGTGTGCCGCTCCATGGCGGATTTCGCGCGCCACCCCGACGCCCAGCGCGCCGACGCCTACCTCTTCGATATGAAGCTGCCCGACGGCAACGGCATCGATCTGCTCAAGACCGTCCGCCAGAACGGCGCCGCGCCCGCCATCATGATTTCCGGCCACGGCACCATCGCCGACGCGGTCGAGGCCACCCGCGCCGGCGCCTTCGACTTCCTCGAGAAACCGCTCAGCCGCGACCGCGTCCTCCTCGCCGTCAAGAACGCCCTCGAACAGTCCAGCCTTCGCCAGGAGAACGAGCGTCTGCGCGAACTGGTCGGCGGCGCTCCCAAAATGATCGGCTCGACGCCTGCCTGGACGCGCGCCGTCGAGCAGTCCTCGCTGGCCGCGCGTTCCGATGCCCGCGTCCTGCTGATTGGCGAATCCGGCACCGGCAAGGAGTTGCTGGCCGCCCACATCCACCACTCCAGCCCTTTCTCCACCGGCCCCTTCGTCAAAGTCAATTGCGCCGCCATTCCCACCGAACTGCTCGAAACCGAGCTTTTCGGCCATGAAAAAGGTTCCTTCACGGGCGCCACCGCCTCGCGCCGCGGCAAATTCGAACAGGCCGACGGCGGCACCATCTTCCTCGACGAAGTCGGCGATCTCCACGGCGCTTCCCAGGCCAAACTGCTGCGCGTCTTGCAGGAAGGCGAGTTCCACCGCGTCGGCGGCGAGCAGATCATCCGCGTAGCGGTGCGCGTCATCTCCGCCACCAACCGGGACCTCGGCGGCATGGTCGCGCAGGAAAAGTTTCGCGAGGATCTCTATTACCGCCTCAACGGCGTCCCCATCCGCGTCCCCTCGCTGCGCGAGCGTCCCCACGATATCCGCCTGCTGGCCGAATATTTCCTGGAAGAGTTCTGCTCCCGCAATAATTTTCGCCGCAAGATGCTCGACGAAACCGTCTTTCCGCTGCTCGACAGCTACCCCTGGCCCGGCAACGCGCGCGAACTCCGCAACGTCATCGAACGCATGGCCATCCTGACGCAAGGCGACCGCCTCACCCGCGATTCCATCCCCGTGGAGATCCGCGTCCAGCGCGAGGCCGGCCCCAAGTCCACCATTCAGGAAGCCCGCGAATCCGCCGAGCGCGAGCACATCCTCCGCGCTCTGGAGGAATCCAGTTGGAACGTCTCCGGCGCCGCCCGCACTCTCGGCATGGAGCGCACCAACCTCCACAAACGCATCCGCGCCCTCGGCCTGACACGTGGGAAATAGACTTGGATGGCCTACCCGGTTCCTCACCCGCGATCGATGACATCCTTCAGTGCGCTCGGGTACGCCGATTTCAACTCAGGATGCGCCTCCGCCAGGCGGATCAGATCCAGCTCGTCCTTCTTGCGTTTGCTCAAGCGCCGATGTGGATCGCTGTACGCCCATAGCTTGCCCTGGGTGACATCTTCAAGGCTGGCGACTCTCACGCGAACGCCCAAGACTTCGGCCTCCACAGACCGAGGCAGGAACGCCTGATACCTCTCGTCCGTTGTGAACTGAATCCGGAGATCGCTTCCCGGCGCCTGCACATTCAGCGAGTGGGGATGCTCATCGGCCCGGAAGCCTTGCTCCTGGAGGTGATCGGCAAGCTTGCGGACGCTGGATGCAATCACCACCAGATCGGCATCCAGCGTATATACCGGCTCGACGTAGCAATTGACGGCCAAGCCGCCGATCAGGCAATAGGGTCCGAACGCTTCGCAGGCTTTGATCAGCCGAGCGAAGTCGGCCGCGCCGCCGTGGGTCGTCAACTCGTAGGCCTCCAGTGCCGTCACAACTTCACTCTATATGACAGTACCGGTTGCCGCAAACGCAGTGCGCTATCCCGCCTGGCTCTTGCGCGCCTTCTTCCTGGGCGCCTCAGCCATTTCTTCGTGTCCCGCGGCCGCGGTCGCCGCGCTGGCCGGCTTGCGCTTCTCCGCGAGACTCTTTTTCAGCGCCTCCATGATGTCGATCACCGGCGCGATATGCGTTTCCGGAGTCGCCACCACTTTGCGCCCTTCGATCTTGGCCTCGATCATCTTCTGCAGGTTCTCGCGATAGTCGTCGTGGTATTTCTGCGGCTCGAACTCCGCTTCGAGCGACGAGATCAGCATCTTCGCCATCGCCAGTTCCTTGTCCTTCACCAGGCTGGTGTCGGTGCGGAACTCTTCCACCTGCCGGATCTCGTCCTGGTAATACATGGTGTGCGAGAGAATCCCCTTGGCGCCCGGCCGCAGGATGACGATGTGCTCGCGATTGTGCATGGCCACCTTGGCCACGCCGTAGTAACTGGATTCGCGCAGCGCCTGGTAGAGCAGCGCATACGGCTTCTCGCCGCCTTCATCCGGCGCCACGTAGTAGGAGCTCTCCAGGTACACCGGGTCGACGTCGCCGGCTTTGACGAATTCCAGAATCTCCATCACCTTGGCCGTTTTGGGTGCGACCTTCTTGATGTCTTCGTCTTCGATCTCGACGTAGTGATCCTTCTCGTACTCGTAACCTTTCACCAGTTCGCTGCGCGGCACCGGCTTGTCTTCGGCCTGGCAGTAAGTCACCTGGCGGATCCGCGAATGGTCGTCTTTGTGGAGCAGGTTGAAGCTGATGGTTTCGCTTCGCGCCGCGCTGAATAGCCGGATCGGAAACGAGACCAGCCCAAAAGTGAGGTGCCCTTTCCAGACACTCGATGCCATAATTCTTACCTCTCTGACTCGCTTGGCTTTCAGCGTACTACAAAGGCGGGGCGGATGTAAACATAGGATGTAAAGGGACTTATGTCTTGTGTTCGTCTTCGTGTGACCTCTTCTAGCCCAGGTATCCGGATTCCTGCTATCCTGACGGTGGGATCTGACCGAAGCCTCTTCGGCCCGATTTGCTCGCTGTTTCCATAACCGTCACAGTCAAAGGCGGAGCTGATTTGGTGAGAATTCTCGTGTTGCGCACGAAACTCGCCCCCTCGCTGGCACTAGCGGTTCTGAGTGCGGCTGCATTGTGCGCACAGAACCCGCCGGCATTTGAAGTGGCGTCCGTGAAGGTGAGCCGGCCCGACAGCCAGGGCGGGGTAACCGTCAACCCGGGCGAAATCGTCTGGACGAAGGCCACACTCAACGAACTCGTCAAGACCGCTTTCAACGTGAAGGACTATTCGCTTTCCGCGCCGGCGTGGCTCGACTCCGGCGAGTTCGATGTCACGGCAAAGATGCCGGCTGGAACGCCGCCCGGCCAGTTACCTATGATGCTGCAAGCGCTGTTGGTAGAACGCTTCAAGCTCGCCTATCACTTCGAATCGAGAACCACGAACGGATATGCGCTGGTGATCGCGAAGGACGGGCTGAAGATTCGCCCGGCGGACGGAGGACAGCAAAGAAGCAGTGTCGGGCCGGATCGGTTGATGGCAAAGAACACTTCCCTGGCGCAGTTCGCCAACATGCTCTCCGTCAGATTGGACCGGCCTGTTCAAGATTCGACGGGCATAGCAGGCGTCTTTGATTTCGACCTGAAGTGGACTCGCGAAAGTGGCGCTCCCAACATGACGCCCGGCGCACCGACGGATGCCGCCACCGATTTCGGCCCATCGCTTTTCACAGCCTTGCAAGAACAGCTCGGGCTGAAACTGGAAGCGCGCAAGCTGCCGGTGGATGTGCTGGTGATCGATCACGCCGAGAAAGTGCCGATCGAAAACTAGTTTTCCCTCTTGGTAGTGCCTCCCAGCGCGCGACCGGATTAGATTCAACGTGACCGAACACGTCATTGTCATTACACCAGTCGAACCGCCGGCGTATGGGCCATCGAAGACGGAACTGGCTGCCATTCGAAGAGGCGAGGCCGAGATTGCCCGGGGCGAATATGTGAGTTTGAGAGACCTCGTCCATGAGTTGGACCGTCCTCGTCGCAAATGCGTCGTGAAAACAACTCGCAAAACTCCCCGCTAAGGATGAGCAGAGGATTGCTGCTTCACTACGATCAATGTCCGAAGATCCTTTCTCCGGCGATATTCTCAAGCTTCATGGTATGGAGAACCGCTGGCGCCGCCGCGCCGGCAGCTATCGCATCTTCTTTGTCATTGATACCGCGGCCCTGACCGTCTCAGTCAGCACCATTGTCCGGCGCACCTCCACCACATATTAGGTCGGCGCAATCTCCTGCAAATATTAGGATGTAGAGGCACTCGGCGAGACTCTTTTTCAGCGCCTCCATGATGTCGATCACCGGCGCGATATGCGTCTCCGGATTCGCCGGCGCTTTGCCTGTACTCCGGATTTCCAACCGCGTGGTAAGCTCGCGCTATGGGGACCGGAGTGTTGGTCGCCGCCGCGCTGGCCCTTGGTGCACAACAGGGAGTCGATCCGACTGAGGTTTTGCGCGAGGCGCGGCCGAAGCTGGCTACCATCGTCCAGCGCCTGCCGCGGTATACCTGCGTGCAGACGGTCCAGCGGAGCTACTTCCGGCAGGGGCCTCGGCTGCAAAACGCGACCTGCGAGGAATCGGTCGAATGGCACCGTCTGGCCAAGCGGCGGCTGTTGGAGCTCGCGGACCGGCTGCGGCTGGAAGTAGCCATTGAAGAGGGGTCGGAGATGTACGGCTGGGTGGGAGTGAGGCACTTTGAATCCACGCCCCTGTGGGATTTGGTGGAGGGTCCCATCGGGACAGGCGCATTCGGCTCGTTCCTGGTGGACGTCTTTGGCCCCGCGGCGCCCCAATTCGAATACAAGGGCGAAGAGGATGTGAATGGGCAGAGCCTTCTCACTTACCATTTTCAGGTGCCCCAGGAGGCCAGCACATACCGATTCGAAGCCCGCGGGAAGAGCTGGATGACCGGGTACGAGGGCGAATTCTGGCTCGATCGATCCGGAGAGCTATGGCGCCTGATGGTGCGCATCACCACGCCCCGGGAAGACTTGGGGATGTGCGCAGCCGACACCAGCGTGGACTTGCATCGGGTGAGGATCGGGACGGGCGACTACTTACTACCCAGTGCAAGCCGCTTTTCGGTAGTCGGTACGGGGTACGAAACGCTTAATGTGACGACCTTTTCCGCGTGCCGTGAATATCATGGCGAATCCGTCCTCCATTTTGATGGGGCCAGTGCCGTTGATGGAGCGGAGGCGCCCACCACTCCCACGCCTGGCGCCGAAGGGGCGAAGCTCCCCGCGGGATTGCAGGTGGCACTGGCGTTGCAAGATGAAATCAATTGGAACACGGCGGCGGCGGGCGACCCAATCGTTGTAAAGGTACGAAAGGACATTACCGAAGGCAAACCCAAGCGGGTCCTGGTGCTGGCGGGAGCAATCGTGCGCGGCCGGCTGACCCGCGTGGCTCACCAGGTGGGACCGCGCGCGGCTTACCTTGTCTCGATCAGCTTCGAGACTCTGGAGAATAGCGGCAAGATCATCCCCTTCTCGGCGAAGCTCGACCCGCACGAGGACCCGCTGATGAAGCGCTATGTGGTAACGGTGGATCAACTCGCTGCCGAGGGTCCGCATGGGCCGGTGCCAGGGCCGAAGCTTCCGCCGGATGCGGAGTTCTCCTGGGGACAGACGCTGGTATTCCAATCCGCGGACAAGAATTATGTGCTGAAGCGTGGATTCGAGTCGCATTGGCTGACCACCGACACGGTATGGCCGGTGCGGCTCCGGTAGCTACGCTGGCCGCAGCTCATCCTGCTTTCAGTGTCCCACTGGCGGGTGGGCGTCAGGGAGCGAGGAGCCACCAGCACCAAGTCGCTCGGTCAAAGCAATAGTTCGGCGCAATCTCCAGCAAATGTCAGGATGTAAAGGCACTCATGCCTCTCGAGGAGTATGCTGCCAAACGCCGCTTCGAGAAAACCCCGGAGCCGGCTTGCGCAGGGGAACGGTCTGCGTCATGATTTGAACAGTTCTCTTGGAGAAGTGTTCAAATGGAGTTTTCGGACTACGCGCGGGATGCCGCTGTTCGAGCGAAGCAGATTGCGCGAAGGGTGTGGGTATAGATGACCTACGTCAAGAGAATCATATGCTTGGCGAATTCCTTCAAGACAAATGGCCGCTGCATTGCGGGAAGGGAAGTGCTTGTCCAGGGATACGGCGGTTGGATTAGACCTGTGAGCGAGCGGGATACCGCTGAGGTATCATTTTCAGAATACCGATACGAGGACAATCAAAGCCCCAAACTTCTCGACATCATGGATGTGCCATTGTTGAAGCCTGACCCCAAGCACCATCAGACTGAGAATCACCTCATCGATAAATCGCTGCGGTGGGTAAGGGTAGGCGAACTGCCGTGGGGCACGCTGCCACAACTCCGCGATCGTCCGGCAACCCTCTGGATTAACAGTGATCGCACCTACACGGAAGCTTTCAACTGCATCAGTCAAGCAGAGGCGGCCACACAGCACGACTCTCTAGCACTGATCCGACCGGAAACGTTTGCCGTTGAAGTTGGCAGCAGTACTCGGGATGGCAGAACGAAGAAAACCTACCGGGGGAATTTCAGATATAACGGCACCTATTACAGTTTGAGCTTGACCGACCCCGTCGCCTGTGATGCGTTCAAGCCGAAAGACGCAGGTGAATATCCGTTGAGCGATGCCTATCTTTGCGTGAGTTTGACCGAGCCTTACGACAAGGACGGTCGATGCTACAAACTTGTGGCGGCGATTTTCACTAATCCGCCATTGTGAGCGAAACCATGTACGACACCGTTTTCACCATCGGACACTCGACGCATCCGCAGGAGCGTTTCATCGATCTATTGAAGCAGCACGGCATCACAGCCGTTTGTGATGTACGGTCGAGGCCCTATAGCCAATTCAATCCGCAATTCAACCACGAGGAGTTGGAAAAAGCCTTGGTGCCGCATGGCATTGCATACCGCTTCTTGGGAAAGGAACTCGGCGCACGGAGCGATGATCCCGCTTGCTATGAAGGGGGTAAGGTCCAATATACGCGCATTGCACAGACCGAGTTGTTCAAACACGGTCTGAAGCGAGTGCTGAGCGGTCTGAAACAAGGTCTTCGGATTGCCATCATGTGCGCCGAAAAGGAGCCGCTTGAATGCCATCGCACGATTCTGGTGGCGAGGCATCTGGCGGCGCTAGGCCTCCGGGTCGAACATATCCATGCGGACGGCCATCTCGAAAGCCATGACGCCGCACTGAGCCGGTTGGCGCAGATTTTTAATTTGCCGGAAGGCGATATGTTCCATACGCGGGAAGAATTCCTGGCCGATGCCTACAGCAGGCAAGAAGAACGCATTGCCTATGAGATCGCCGACGAGACAGCGGACGATGCGGCGTTGAAGGGGGCCACCGGATGAAGATTTTTACGATTGGATTCACGAAGAAATCGGCCGAGACGTTTTTTACCCGGCTGAAAAATGCAGGGGTCAAGCGCTTGATCGATATCCGGCTGAACAACGTTTCACAGCTCGCTGGCTTCACAAAAAAGAATGACCTCCGGTATTTCACCAAGACAATCTGCAACATCGATTACGTGCATCTTCCCGAACTTGCGCCTACGGCCGATATTCTCGACCCCTACAAGAAGGCTAAGAATGGCGATTGGCAACTGTACGAGCGGCAGTTTCTCGACCTGATGCGGTCGCGGCACGTCGAGAACTCACCGCGCGGAATCCTTGACGGCGGCTGTCTGCTATGCAGCGAGGAAGAGCCGCTCCACTGCCATCGCCGCCTGGTTGCCGAATATCTCAAAGAGCATTGGGGCGATGTAGAGATCGAGCACCTTCCGTAGCGATTCGAGCAACGGAGCCAAGGCCATCCGGACGCAAATGTTAGGATGTAGAGGCACTCATGCCTCTCGAGGAGTACGCCGCCAAACGCCGCTTCGAGAAAACCCCGGAGCCGGCTCCTTCCACCGCCACGCCGCGGCCCGCGGGCAATTATTTCTGCGTGCAGCGTCATGACGCCACCAGGCTGCATTACGACTTCCGCCTGGAGATCGACGGAGTCCTGAAATCCTGGGCCGTGCCCAAGGGACCTACCCTCGATCCCTCGGTCAAACATTTCGCAGCTCACGTGGAGGACCACCCCGTCGAGTATGGCGATTTCGAAGGCACCATTCCAGCCGGCAATTACGGCGCCGGCAGCGTGATGTTATGGGATCGCGGCACGTTCGACTTGATTGGCGATTCGACCGGGATCGAACAGATAGCCCGCGGCGATCTCAAGTTTCGTCTCCACGGAGAAAAGCTCAATGGCGATTTCGCCCTGGTCCTCATGAAGGGCCGCGGCAAAGGCAACGAATGGCTGATTCTCAAGAAGCGCGACCAGTTTGCCCTGGAAGGCTGGGACGTGGAGGCGCACTCGACGAGCGTGCTCTCCGGCCGCACCCAGGAGGAGATTGCCCGCGACCTGCCGGCCCGCAAGACCAAGCGCCCGACCGCCGGCGATACCAAGCGCGTATGGGCCTCCAGCCGGCCGGCCAAGAACGCGCGAGCCTCCGCACCGCCGGAGCCGCCCCCGCCGGGGCCGCGGACCTCAAAACCCAAACTGAAGGTTGATCCCGCCGCCGTGAAAGGCGCGCGTAAAGCCGCCATGCCCGCGGCCATCGAGCCCATGCTCGCAACCCTCGCCGGGCAACCCCCGCGCGGCGCCGAGTGGCTCTTCGAAGTGAAATGGGACGGGGTGCGCGCCATTGCGTTTATCGAGCGCGAGGAAGTCCGCATCACCTCGCGCAGCGGTCTCCGGTGCGAACGCCAGTATCCCGAGTTGGCCGTCATCCCCCACCAGGTGAGCGCTCGCGAGGCCATCCTGGACGGCGAAATCGCCGTGCTCGACGAAACCGGCGTTTCCCGCTTTCACCTGATTCAGCCGCGCATCGCCAACTCCGATCCCAACTCTGTCGCGCACCTGGCGCGCTCCCGGCCGGTGGTCTATTTCGTCTTCGACCTGCTCTACCTCGACGGTTACGATCTGCGCGGCGCGGCGCTTGCCGTCCGCCGCGAGTTGCTGGAAAAGGTGGTCGCTTCCCGCGGGGTGTTACGCATTTCCGAAGTCTTCCCCGGCGCCGGCGCGGAGATGCTGGAGGCCGCCCGTGAGACCGGACTCGAGGGCATCGTCGCCAAGCACGCTTCGAGCGCTTACGAATCGCGCCGCAGCCGCGAGTGGCTCAAAATCAAAATCGTCGGCGAGCAGGAGTTCGCCATCGGCGGCTTCACCGCGCCCCAGGGAGGCCGCGACCACTTCGGCGCGCTCGTTCTGGGCGTCTATGACGACGGCGCACTGCGCTGGGCCGGCAACGTCGGCACCGGCTTCGACCAGAAACTGCTGGCCTCTTTGCATGCCCGCCTGCTGCCGCTGGTTACCAAGATCTGCCCGTTCGCCGAACGCCCCAAGCCCGATAAGGGCGTCACGTGGGTCAAGCCCGAACTCGTCTGCCAGGTGAAGTATGCCAACTGGACGCCCGACAATCGGCTGCGCGCGCCCGTATTTCTGGGCCTCCGCAATGACATCACGCCGCGTCAGGCGGTGCGCGAAGATGCCGCCCCCAGGCCGCCCCTGCTGGCCGACGTCAAGGAAGCCTCGCTCCAGATCGATGGCCGCGCCTTGAAGTTCACGAACCTCAAGAAAGTTTTCTACCCGGCCGAAGGCTACACCAAGCGCGACGTCCTCAATTATTACGACGGCGTCGCCGATCTCATCCTGCCCCACCTCAAGGACCGCCCGCTGTCGCTCAAACGTTACCCCAACGGCATCCAGCAGCAGCACTTTTTCCAGAAGGATGCGCCCGACAGCTTCGCGCCCTGGCTGCGCACCGAGCTGATCGACGACATCCATTACGTTTTCGCCGGGGACCGCGCCAGCCTCCTCTACCTGGTCAACCTCGGCTGCATCGATCACAATCCCTGGATGAGCCGCTCGCCTTCGCTCGACCATCCCGATTTCATACTCATCGATCTGGACCCGCAGGAGTGCCCTTACGACAAGATCGTCGATGCCGCGCTGCTGGTGAAGCGGCTGCTCGACCGCATCTCGCTCACTGGCTACCCCAAGACAACCGGCGGAGATGGCATGCACGTCTATATTCCGGTCGAGCCGGTTTACACCTACGAGGAAACGCGCACTTTTGCCGAGCTGATCGCGCGCCTGGCGGTCTCGGAGAAGCCGGACCTTTTCACGACGCCGCGCTCGGTCTCCAAGCGCCAGAAGAACCGCGTGTATTTCGACTATCTGCAAAACGGCAGGTCCAAGACCATCGCCGCGCCTTACGTCCTGCGCGCCTACCCTGGCGCGCCCGTGGCGACTCCTCTGGAGTGGTCCGAAGTCCGCCACGGCCTCCACCCCGCGCAATTCAACATCGCCAATGCGATCGAGCGCTTCACCGCCCGCGGCGACCTCTTCGCCGGCGTGCTCCACCATCCGCAACCATTGGAAACCGCGCTCGCGAATCTGGACAAGTTCTTTGGTGGTTGAGTGGGGCAGGCGCTTTGGCCTGCCAAACGGCCGCCTAAAGGCGGCTGCGGGCAAAATTGCCCGCCCCGCAGAGCGGCATAGCCGCAACCAAAATGGGTGCGCGGCCCGAAGCGCCGACAAGAATGTCGGCGTTGCGGGCTTGGAAGCCCGCTCCACGAGGGCTGTCGAATCTTCGCGTGCTGCGAAGAATTGGAAGGGGTGTAATACCAAGGGCGCGCCACGGGGCAACGAAATCTTCGCAGCCACCGGCTGTAATACATGCAGTGGGGGAAGAGAGACACTTGTGACGTAAGATCGGGGGATATAAGAAAGGCGTTGCGGCGGCCGGGGCTCGCGGACTTGTCGCCGGGCGTGTCTCCGGATTTTCTCGGACCCAATTACGGGCGGCCGCCAATGATTTGAACCGCATCTTCAGGGTTAGCGACGCTGGATG
>JBEKDA010000052.1:0-41157 GCA_050014595.1 Bryobacteraceae bacterium | reverse complement strand
GCCGCAAGGCCTTAACAGCCGCCGAGAAGTATCAGTACCACCTGAAAAGCAACGCTTCCTGGCCAGGAAGGTGAAGGACGCGAAAGCTTGCGACGAGCGCAAGCTTCTTATCCAACTCAAAAATAGCATGAGGGTGTGTACCAAGCGGGGGGAGAAGAACCGCAAGTGGATGATAACAAGCCAAATTGAGGCCAAAAGTTTTTGTCAACGAAGAAATCTGAATGATGGGAACGGTGAGCGGGTCCGTGCTTGCGATGCGGTGCCTGAAGGCTAGGCGACTGTTACTTGCTGTCTCCCTCACCTTTCAACTCGATTCACAATTACTCGCGTGACACGCCCGTCACGTCCCAACCGATGGCGCATGTGCGGCTCCCGGGCGGATTGGCGGCATGGACCCGGACTCCACATGGAACGCTTGATGTTCGGGCCGGAAGTGGCTGGTCGCCGGTGAAGCTATAATTGAGGCATGTCCTCCGATCGCAACCGCCTTCAATCGCTCGTGGATGCCCTTCCGGACACTGAGGTGCAGGTGGCCATTTCGTTTCTTGCGGAACTGGGTGAGCAGGAAATCATCGATGCCGAGACTGCGGCCAAGCTGGATCTGGCCCGTACGGAACCGGGCGACGACGTCCCCCTGGAGGAAGTCCGGCGCCGGCTCGGGCTGTGATCCGCCGCGTCGTTTTCCGCCCCGCCGCGGTACGCGATCTGGCGCGTCTGATATCATCCGCGTCCTCGGTATTGACAACCGGGGTGAAGCTTACTGATCCCCAACCATGCCGGATGACCTCATCGGATAGTCCGCGGAAGGTCCGGCGAAAAAGGGGACGCCTCTAACAGCCTTGAACCCTGGCTTAGCAGCGCTCTAAGCCAGCCCGGAACGCTCCAGCAGCGCGCGCGGATCGGGCTCGCGGCCCATGAAGGCGCGGTATAGTTCGGCCGGATCGTCGCTGTCGCCTTTGGCCAGGATCTTCTCGCGAAACTCGTGGCCGATTTCCGGGCTGAAGATGCCGTGCTCGCGGAACCGTGTGAACGCGTCGGCGTCCAGCACTTCCGCCCACTTGTAGGAATAGTACGCCGCGCCGTAACCCACCGGGCTCGCGAACAGGTGGCTGAAGGCGGCGATCATGGCGTGCCACGGCGGCAACGGCGCGGGACTGTATTCGGCCAGCACGCGCCGCGTGTATTCCACCACGTCGCCGTCGCGCTCGGGCGAGTAGGTGCGGTGCAGCAGCAGGTCCACAAAGCCGAAGCCCAGTTGGCGCATCTGGGCATTGGCGGCGCGGAAAGTGCGGGCGCGCTTCATCTTTTGGAACAGATCCTCGGGCACCGGCTCGCCGGTTTCCCAGTGGCGCGCGAAGAGGTCCAGCGCGGCGCGCTCCCAACACCAGTTCTCCATGATCTGCGAGGGCAGCTCGACGAAGTCCCAGGCCACGCTGGTGCCGGCCATGGAGCGGATCTCCACGCGGCTCAGCAATAGGTGCAGCAGATGTCCGAACTCGTGAAAGATGGTCTGGACGTCGCGATGGGTGAGCAGCGCCGGCTTTTCGCCGATGGGCTGGCTCAGATTGCCGCAGATCAGCCCGAGGTGCGGCTCGAAGCGACCCTCTGGGATGGGGCCGCCGGTGATGAGCCCGTCCATCCAGGCGCCGCCACGCTTGTTTTCGCGCGGATACCAGTCGGCGTAGAAGCCGCCCAACAGCGCCCCGGTTTCATCGTGCACGTTGTAGTAGCGGACCGCCCGATCCCATGCCGGGACGCCCGCCTCTGGGGTCACGCGGATGCCATAGAGCCGCCCCACCAGCTCGAACATTCCGGCCACCACGCTTTGCAGCGGGAAGTAAGGCCGCAGGCATTCTTCGTCGAAATCGTAGAGCGCGGCGCGCTGCTTCTCGGCGTAGTAGGCCACGTCCCAGGGTTCGAGGTCGGGCGCCTGGGGGCCTTCGAGCGAGCGGCGGTATTCGAACAGCTCGCGGTTCTCCTCGCGGAAGCGGCGCTCGGTTTTTCGCTTGAGGTCTTCGAGAAACGCCATGGCGCGCGCGCCGTTGTGCGCCATGCGGTCCTCCAGCACCAGGTCGGCGAAATCGGCGAAGCCCAGCAGGCGGGCCCTTTCGCGGCGCAGTTCCAGGATGCGGTCGATCAGCGGCCGGTTGTCGCGCCCTTCTTCGGTCGAGCGCATCATGAAGGCCTGGTAGACCTGGCGGCGCAGCGAGGCGTCGTCGAGGTAGGTCATCACCGCCAGGTAATCGGGCGCTTGCAGGGTGAAGCGCCAGCCCTCCAGTCCCTTGCGTTGGGCGCTCTCGCGCGCCGCCGCGAGGGCGGTGGGAGGCAGGCCGGCGAGCTCAGCCTCCGTCGGGAGGACCAGTTCGAAGGCGTTGGTGGAATCGAGCACGTTTTCCGAAAACTTGGTGGTGACCTGGGTCAGTTCGACGTCGATCTCTTCGAGGCGTTTCTTGCCGGCGGGGTCGAGGTCGGCGCCATGGCGGCGAAAGGTCTCGATGGTTTTTTCGAGGAAGCGGCGGCGCACGCGGCCGGCGGCCTGGGCTTCGGGGGTGGCCGCAAAGGCCCGTATGGCGCCCCACAATCCGGCGTCCAGCGGGATGCCGGAGTAGAACGCGCTGACTTCCGGCTGTACGGCGTTGAAGGCGGCGCGCAGTTCCGGATAGGTGGCCACGGCTTCCAGGTGCCGGACCACCGACATAGCCCAATCGAGCTTTTCGGTGAACCGGTCGAGCTCCGCCATGGTATTGGCGAAGGTGCGCGGGCCGGGTTCGGCATAGATGGCGGCCAGCCGTTGGCGGGCTTCGCGCAACAGCTCGGCGCAGGCCGGCTCCACGTGGGCGGCTTGAATGCGGTCGAAAGGAATGCGGAACTGGACCGAAAGGAGCGGGTTGGCGGGTTCGCAAGGCGACATCCTATCCAGCGTATCAGCAGCGGGGCGGCGCAATATGGTTACCATAGAAAGTGCATGCATCCCGACCTGATGGAGGGTCCCAGTCGCATCCCGCCAGACCAGCGGCTGAACGTCTTTGCCCTCGTCATGTACATCCCCGGCGCGCTGGGGATTTTTCTGGATGACCTGCGCCGCGAGCTGGCCCCGCACTGCAACCCGCACGCGCACGTGAGCGTGCTGCCGCCACGGTCGCTGGCGGTGACGTGTGAAGCGGCGTCCGAGCAGGCCCGCGCCCTGACGGAAAGCTGGCCGGCCTTCGAGGTCGAACTGACCGGCGTGGAAGTTTTCCCCGTGACCGAGGTCATCTATATCGGGTTGGGAGCCGGCGCCGGCGAGTTGCGGCGCATGCACGCGGCCATGAGCACCGGCGCGCTGGAATTTCCAGAGCCGTTCCCCTACCATCCGCACATCACCCTGGCGCAGGAGCTTCCGCACGAGCAGGTGGCGGCCGCCGACGAGCTGGCGCGGCGGCGCTGGCGCGAATTCGCGGGGGCGCGGCGGTTCCAGGCAGCCAAGGCCACCTTTGTGCAAAACACCCCGGGAAACTGCTGGCTGGACCTGGCTGAGTATGCGTTAAGGAAAACTTAGCGCCGGGCGACAGACCACAAAAGGCGATGGTCTGTCCTACCTTGGTTAAGGAAAACTTAGCGGAAACTTGAGATCTCTTTCTCCTGAAGACAACTATCCCATTCAGGGTGTAGCGCCGATATAGGAAATAGAAGCGTCCGCCCGGCGGTGCGCTCCAGGACAAATGTTCGTGGAAACTGTCGTGGTATGTGATACGGAGCCGATTGCCATCGAAGGCTTGCGAGGCCTGTTGGAATCGGCGGATGGCTTGCGCGTAGTGGCTGCCGAGACCTCGATGGTGGAAGGAATGGACGCGGCGCGCGATCTGCAGCCATCTATTCTGGTGGTGGCCAAAGACTTTGGCATGCGTGCGGTGGTGGACTGCCTGAAGACCTTGCACAAGGCCGGCGCCCGGACTGGGGTGGTGGTTTGGGGCGGGTCAATGCCGGAAGGGGAAGCGCTGCGGCTTCTGCAGGCAGGCGCGGTGGGGGTGATTCGCAAGACGGCTTCGCTGCCATCGCTTTTGAGCTGCCTGAGGTCGGTGGCGGCCGGCACGACATGGATGGAAACTGACCTGCTACGCGAGCCGGACCGGCCGGTACGGTTGGCGCGAAGCCCGCTGACGGCGCGGGAGCTGCAGGTGATGGAACTGGTGGAGCGCGGGATGAAGAACAAGGATATCGGCACGACCCTGGGCATCCGGACGGGCACGGTGAAGATCCACCTGAAGCACATCTTCGAGAAGACCGGCATCCGCGGCCGCTACGGACTGGCCCTGTCAGGCCTGAAAGAGAAGGGCCTGCTTTCGGTGTCGGCGCTGGAGGCCGTATCGGCGGTAAGGAGCCAGTGAGTCAGCCGTGGCGCACGCACTCGTGCGTGCCGTGTCGAGACTCTTCTCGACACCCTGATGGGGGACGGGACCGGGCGTCGGCATGAGTGCCGACGCGGCACGCAGGAGTGCGTGCGCCCCGGTAAGCGATTCACCGTCCCGATTCCGGCAGCACCTCAACGTCATAGACCAGAAGGGCGTTGGGCGAAATCACGAAGCGGCGCTTGCCGGGGGTTTCGGGCGGGTAAAGGCCGGCGCGGCCGTAGCCCAAAGAGGCCGGCACGATGACCGTGCGACGTTCGCCCGGCTGCATCGTCGAGATCGCGCCATCCAGGCCGGAGTTGAGTTTGGTCTTGCCCGGTTCCACGGTGAAGACCTGCGGTGGATCGATAAAACCGGGAACGCCGCGCTCGCCACTGGCGAAGGAGACGACATCAAGCGGCGGACCAAGCCGCCCGAGCACGTCCCCCACGTAGCGGACTTCGCTTCCACGGTAACGCACACGCAGCGGGCCGCCGCTCGAGGGCGCGGGCTGGTTCGCTGCCGATCGAGACGCGGCCAGCCGCTCCGTCAGAACTCCGCCGGCCGGCCCGGTGGCCTTCGGATAGTTGCTCGCGATCCAGTCGAGCTCCGCCAGGCGCTTCTTTTCCGCGTGCTCGGCCGCGCGTTGCTCGGCCGCCTGAAGCAGGGCGTGGAAGGACTCCGTGGTGGGGTGGAAGGCCTGGGCCTTCGAGCCGACGCGCAGGATGCGCACGCTCTCCACCACGTCGCCCTGCACGATGCGCATCACGACATCCAGGCCCTCCACAGTGTCGCCGAAGACCGTGAAATCGCCGTCCAGGTAGGAGCGATCGCCCAGCATGATGCAGAACTGAGAAGCATTGGTGCCGGGCCCGCTGTTGGCCATGTTCAGCGCACCGGCGTGATTGTGGCTCAGCCTGGCGTGGATCTCGTTGGGGAAGGTGTAGCCGGGATTCCTGGCGCGATCCGACTGCGGAATGCCGGTCTGGATGACGTGGCCGGGGACCACGCGATGGAAGACCGAACCATCGTAGAAGGGCCGGCCAAGGTCGAAGGCGGCGTTGGCGATAGTGCCTTCGGCCAAGCCTACAAAGTTCGCGACGGCCAGTGGCGTCAGATCGGGCTCAAGCCGGGCGACAATCAGCCCCTTGGAAGTGCGGATCTCGGCATACAACCCGTCCGGGCGCGTCGTCTGGGTCGGCGCGGCCAGGAGCAGGGCCGCGGGCAGGATTGTCAGCAAGGGCATCGAGATCCATGTTACTACCGCTCGGTTCAGGCGCCGATGCCTTGGGCGATTTCCAGGAGCCTGGTGACGCTGTTCCAGTTTCGGCCGGTGTAGGGGAGCTTGAGTGCCTTGTCGACTTGCGGCCACTTGAGTGTGGGACGCCCCATGCCGTTGGGAAAATATATGTAGAGCTCTCTTCCGCTGAAGCGCAGTTCGTCCGGCTGGCACGCGATGGCAAGCAACTTGTCGCGCGCTTCGGGAGCGGGATCGGCGGCGAGAAAGGCCACCAGCAGTTTGGCGGGATCGATGCCGGCGCGCTTCTCGAAGGGGTTGCGGGCGATGGCGTCTCTTAACTCCGAAGCCGTGCGAAGGATGACCGGGGGGCGGAAGGCGAACTGGCGTTCGATGGCGTCCTCGATCTTCTTCGCCAGCTTCGCGAGGTCCGCGGCTTCGGTCTCGAATACGACGTTGCCGCTCTGGACATAGGTTTGCGGGTTGTCTAGCCTGAGAGATTCGTACAAGGCGCGGAGCGCGTCCATCCTGATCTGGTTGTGGCCGCCGACGTTAACGCCGCGGAGCATGGAAATGACCACGGGCATACGGATCAGTGTGCCACGGCGCGCAAGGCCAGGACGGCGTTGAGGCCGCCGAAGGCGAAGGAGTTCGAGAGCGCGTACTCCACCTGGGCGGCGCGGGCGTGGTTGGGGACGACGTCGAGGTCGCACTCCGGGTCGGGTTCGTTGAAATTGGCGGTGGGCGGAAGGATGCCGTCGCGCAGAGCCACGATGGCGGCCAGACATTCCAGAGCGCCCGCGGCGCCCAGCGCGTGGCCGTGCATGCTCTTGGTGGAACTGACCGGCAGATTCCCGACGTGGGAACCGAAAACGGCGCGGATAGCGGCCGTTTCGGAGATATCGTTGGCCAGCGTGCCGGTGCCGTGGGCGTTGATGTAGCCGATTTGTTCGGGGGAGAGCGCGGCGTCGCGGAGGGCGGCCCGCATGGCGCGGGCGGCGCCTTCGACGGAGGGTTGAGTGATGTGCGAGGCGTCGGCGGACATGCCGAAGCCGACGACTTCGGCGTGGATGCGGGCGCCGCGGGCGCGAGCGGCTTCGAGCGGTTCCAGCACCAGCATGGCCGCGCCTTCCCCGAGGATCATGCCGTGGCGGTCCCTGGAAAACGGCCTGCAGGTGTCGGCCGAAACCACGCGCATGGCTTCCCAGGCTTTGAGGATGCCGAAACTGAAAGGAGCTTCACTGCCGCCAGTGATGGCGAGCGGCGCCGCGCCGGAGCGGATCATCCAATAGGCCTGGCCGATGGCGTGGGCGGCCGACGAACAGGCGGTGGAAATGGTGAAACTGGGGCCGGTCACGCCGAACTCCATGGAGATGTGGGAAGCGCCCGCGTTGGCCATGGTCTTGGGGATGGTCAGCGGGTGCACGCGGTTGCGGCCGTACTTGTAGACTTCCTGAAAACCGATGTCCTCGGTGGACTGGCCGCCGACGCAGGAGCCGGTGATAATGGCGGTGTTTTCGCGCAACTCGGGGGTCCACTCGGGGGCGGCATCGGCAACGGCTTCGCGCGCGGCGATGACGGCAAACTGGGCGAAGCGGTCCATGAAATCGGCGCGGCGATCGTCGAAGTAGGGGGTGTGGGAGTAGTCGGGGACCTCGGCGCCGTTCTGGAAACGGAACTGCGACATGTCGGTGGAACGGATGGGGCCGATGGCGGAGCGGCCGGAACTGATGGCGGCAGCGAATTCGGAGGCGTTGCGGCCGAGCGCGCAGATGGCGCCGGCGCCGGTGATGGCCACGCGCACCATGGCTACTGGGCCGCCGCAGGGCCGGAGGCCTTATCGGCGATCAATTTGTCGATGCCCTCGCACATCTGGCGCACGTTGCGCACGGCGCGCACGGCGTCGTCGGGGATGCTGATGTCGAATTCGTTTTCCAGGGCGAACAGGATTTCGACGGCGTCCATGGAATCGATATGCAACTGGGCGAAGTCGCTATCGATGGTCACGGTTTCGGGGGGAATGCGCTTGGAGGTCGAGATCACCTTGAGCACGCGCTGAATCAAATCGTCGGACATATCAAGTGGCTTATGGTATCAAAGACGTAACCGCGGTCGAGGAGCATGGGAACCAGGCGGCGCACCGCGTCGAGCGTCACGCCGATGTCGGGCCTGGCGCGCAGCTCACGACCGTCGTGAAGACACAGGATAGCGCCATTTGAGACCCTGCCCGCCAGGCGGTCCACAACGGCGCCGGCCGGCCGTTTCCAATCATAGCCGATTGCGGTCCACATGACGCCGGTGAGCGAGAGCCGGCGTTGGGCGCGCCGCATGCCGAACCAGCGCACGCCGAACGGGGCGCGGAACCAGACGGGAGTAACGCCGGTGTGGGACTGAATAGCCTGCTGCGCGCGGCGGAGATCCTGTTCGATGAAGCGCGGCGAACGGAAGCAGAAGAGCGCGTGCGTATGGCTGTGATTGCCGATAGTGTGGCCGGCGGCGGCGACTTCGCGGGCCACGGCGGGCAGGCGTTCGACATTGGCGCCGCACTGAAAAAAAGTAGCGGGGACTTTGTGGCGGGCGAGGATTTCGAGAAGTTGGGGCGTGCTCTCGCTGGGGCCATCGTCGAAGGTGAGAGCGACGGCGGGCCGCGCGGGATTGCCGCGCCAGAGGGAAGGACCGAAGACCGCCGAAGAGCGCCCGCGGACAGCCCAAGCCAGGAACGACCCGGCCGCCAGAGCGCCGGCGCTGCCGATAGGCAAGGGGTCCATGAAAGATTATTGTAGCGAGGGGGGTGAGGCCGATGCGGTTCACTGAGAGGGGGCAGCTCCCCAGATCGCCGTTTGGGGCCAACTACCTGGCCAGTCTCCGCAATACTCTTCACGCAACCAAAAAGGACCGGAGTTTTTCTTGATTCTTGGCCGTGTTCGGGTTACATCGGAGAATATTAGCCTCCCTCTGGCGCATCGTTCGGCCCGGCGTCTCGATGCAGCGTGAACGGTAGTTCCACATTGAAAAAGGAACTGCGAAATTTCTTGAGAGCGACTGACGCATTCAGCCCAAGCTGGCAGCTTTCTGCGATCAGATAGAGTGCGCTTAGCAGGAGCGTATCAGGCATCAAGGATTCATCAAGCCCCAGATAGTCCAGGTGCCGACCTCCGTGAGAGGCAATATTTCGCCGCCGGAATATTCGGTCAACGAATTCCCCCAGATCAAAGACAGGTAGGATGTCGGCTGTTGCCAGGATCTTCGGCAATTCCTGCTTTAGGATGTAGCTCGTTGACTCGCTATTACTGAGCTTGTTGACGAACGAATCGAGTCTGGGGACTGAGGCAAGCGATTGTCGAAGAATCGTTTTGGCCATGGCGAACTCATCACTCGTGAGCAGCTGATAACCAGATTTGTTCACGATTCCTTCTACGGCCTGAAAGACGGCAAGGAATCGGGCGGGAGAGAAGGTATTAGGCTCCTCCAGCGAATGCCGATAGAGGAACCTGCTTCGCAAATGATCGCCGTTGCTCGAATACCACTTTTTCAGGGCATTGCAAAACGCTGGCTGTTCATCCGGTAGCAGAAGCGTGTGTCCGACCCAGGTTCCCTCTCGCTTAGGTGAGGAGCTGAACAAGCGGCAATGCGTTTGGTATGGCTCATCTTCTCCGACAGCCCACATATGGAAATCGCCGGGATGGATATATTGATGCCCCACAAAAGAGAGGAATACGCACAGTACATTCGTTTCCTCTATCGCAGCAAACAGAGTGCGAGGGCTCTGAAAGCTAAGAAAGAGCACCAGACGGTCGCCCGCTACCGACGCGCTCACCGTCAATCCAGGCTCAACCGCCGTTTCAAAGAGCTCCGTGGGGGCCGATGCGAACGACAGTTTGCGCAGGTCTTCATTGGGATAAGGCGTGAAGCCGATGTGGCTCACAAAGTCGCCGCTCGGATCAGTGATGTGCTTCTGGCCGACAAGCAGGTGCTTGATGACCCTGGATGCATTGAAAATGTGTTCATATTGATCGTTCTCGCCGAGATTCGAGACCGAACCGCGAGAGCCGAATGGCAATATCAGAGCCGTGCATCTCTTGCATTTATTGCTAATGCCCCATAAGACGGTCGTTCCAAAAGGGATGGCTGCGGGAGAACTTAGTATCGGGAAATTGAGCTGAAACTCGTCGTCTAGGATGATGGTCCCGAAGTGTTCCTCCTTGGAGTCGAGCGCAGTCTTCCACTTGGCTGTAATGACTTCCGGCTTTGCGCCATCTGGAGTTCGCATCATACCTCCTGGGCACCAGCATACGCCCAGGAAGTCCCCTCCTGGGAGAATGCCGTGGCGCGCGGTCAGGCCGCGACTAATTCGTTGCGCTTGCTTACCGCGCTCAACATACGGTCCCAGTAGGCCTCCGCGCGCTGGTGGGGGTGGGCCTCGCGACGAACCCCGGCTAAATCCCAAGGGCGCCGATTGGGCTCACGCCGAACGGGTGTTTCTGTCTACAATGAAGTGAGCTTGTATGCCCGACCTGGATCGAATCACGCGAAGTCCCGATGTCATGGGAGGTAAGCCCTGCGTGCGCGGGATGCGCGTCACCGTCGGTATGGTCGTGGGGTTGTGCGCCGCCGGTCACACATTCGGCGACATTCTGGCTGCCTATCCGTATCTTGAGGAAGACGATATCCGGCAGGCGCTGGCGTATGCCGCGTGGCGAGTCGAAGAGATCGAAGTGCCACTGCCCACCGCATGAAGTTCCTGGTCGATATGAACCTGAGCCCGCTCTGGGTTCCGTTCCTGAGCAACCAGGGCTTCGAGGCGGTTCACTGGTCGACAGTCGGTCATTCTAAGGCGCCCTCGTTACCGTAGACCTCCTCCGGCGCCGCATCCGGCTGCTGCCGATCTGAAAAACGAGCCACCCGGTACCGTTCCGTTGTCACACGGATTCGTCGTCCGCCCTCACTCCAACCCTTCCACCGGCTCCACTCTCTTCATCAACATCATCCCCACCGCCCAGGCTACCGGCATCATCAGTCCGATGCCCAGGAACACGGGGGTGTAGCTGTGAGTCAGATCCAGCGTTCGGCCCACGGCCCACGTGCCGATCACCGAACCGGCCGTCGATCCGGTACCGGCGATTCCGTAGGCCGAAGCCACCGCGCGCGGCGGGAAATAATCGCCGGCCAGGGTGTGCACCGTAATCGACCAGAACATCCAGAAGAACACGGCGATCGAAATCAGCGCGATGGTCCAGAACAGCGAGTGCGCGAAGACCGCCAGCGCTCCCACCGGCGACACCAGGGCGGCCACCGTCATCATGGTCTTGCGCGTGCGGTTGACGCTCCAGCCGGCGCGTTGCAGGCGCAGAGCCAGGTAGCCGCCGGCGAAGTTTGAGATGTCCGCCACCAGGAACGGAATCCACGCCACCGCGCCGATGGCCGCCAGGTCCAGCCCGCGCTCGCGCGTGAGAAACTCGGGAATCCAGAACACGAAGAAGTACCACACCGGGTCCGCCAGAAAACGGCAGAAGAAGATGGCCCACGTCTGGCGGTAGCCAAGCAGGCGAGCCCAGCGCACGCGCGCCGCGGCGTTGGCCGGCGCCGACTCGGCGATTGCCATTTCCGGATGCAGGCGCCGGAAGATCTGGAACGCCACCACCCAGAGCAGCCCGATGGCCCCGGTGGCCACGAACACGGCGCGCCATCCCGCGCGGTAGGTGATCCACGCCACCAGCGGCGGCGCGATCATGGCCCCCAGGCTGGAACCGCTGTTGCATACGCCGATGGCGAGCGTGCGGCCCTCCGGCGGCACCCACATCGCGACCGCCTTGGCAAACGCGGGCCAGGCTCCGGCTTCCCCTACCGCCAGCAGGCTGCGAAAGATCCCCAGGCTGAAGGGGCCGCGTGCCAGCGCGGTCGCCATCCCCGACACCGACCACCACGTCACCGAGAGCGAGAGCCCGCGCCCGACGCCCAGCCGGTCCAGCACCCAACCGGCGAACGCGTAGGCCACCGCGTAGGTCGCCATGAACGCATTGAGCACCGCGGCGTACTGGCCATTGCTCAAGTGGAATTCCGCGCGTAGCGTGGGCGCCAGCACCGACACAACCTGGCGGTCGATGTAGTTGATGGAAGTTTCCCCAAGCAGCAACACCACCAGCACGATGAGCGAGCGCCGCGCGAACACCGGTTGGAACCTGGCCTCACCCGACGCCGCGGCGGCACCGCTCATATCTGTGATGGTAGGACAGACGGTCGACGTATGTCGTCTGTCAAGCAGCCGTGGTTTGGCAAACCATGACAGACCACGAAAGACGATGGTCTGTCCTACTGCTCAGAAACGCTTCTTGAAGAAGAAGTCCAGCCCGAACAGGCCGTTTTCTTCGCGCAGCGCCACCACCGACCACTGCTTGGCGAAGGCCCATTCCACGCGGATGACCTGCGGGTTGCTTTGGGTGACGTTGGTGATGTAGGTGAAGGTGATCTCGGGAGTCACCTGCTGCTCCAGCGTGAGACGGGCTTGCGGGTTGTTTTCCACGCCGGGGAGGGTGGGGTCGATGCGAAGCTGGCTGACTCCGAAGAAACGCTGGAGGCGGCCGGCAACCGGGCTGGCGATGGCCTGGCCGAGCAGGGCGGAAGCGCCCATCTGCTGCCAGGATTGGGGCGCGGTGCTCTGCTGCGCGAGCATGGTGGGGTCGGAGGTGGGGGTGCGGCCGGTGGCCAGCAGGGCGACGATTTCGTTGAACTGGAGCGGCGGATCGGAGCGCGTGGTGAGGTTAGGCTTATCGAAGGGGCCGGAAATGTTGAGGGTGACATCGATGCCGTGCGCCTTGGCTTCGAGATCGATATCGAGAATAGGATCGATGCGCACGGGGTTGAAGAAAGAAACCGTGCCCTGGGTGAGCGTGTAGCGGGTTCCAAAGAAGGCCACCTGGCCCTGGTTGATGTTGATGCGGCCGAGGACGGCTGGATTGCTGAAGGTGCCGCGCAGGCGGAGGTTGGCTTCCATCTGCACGTCCTGGGTGAGCGAGCTTTGAAACTGGATATCGGGAGCGGTGTTGATCTGGACGTCGAAGTTGAGGCCGCCGAGGAGGCCGGTGCGGGCGGAAGCGGTTTGGATGGGTTCGGCGGACTTGGCGAGCAGGGAGCTGAAATCGGAATTGGGATTGAAGGCGGTGCGCATGATGGTGATGGAGCCGGAGAGCGTGCTGCGGTCGGACGAGCCGGTGAAATCGAGATCGGCGTCGGCGACGGTGGAGACGCCCTCGGGATAGCGGATGCGCACCTGCTGGGCGCGGGCGTGCAGGCGAAAGATCATGGGACCGGCGCCATAGCCGGCGAAACCGGTGAGGGAGATCTGGCCGCCGCCGGTCTGGCCGGTGAAGCTCTGAATGTTGGCGCGCTCCTTGGTGAAGGCGATGACGCCGTTGGCGGCGGAGATGCCGTTGGGCACGCCGACGATGCCGAAGGCGGCGTTCTGAAATTCCATGCGGCCGGTGATTTGAGGGGCATCCAAGGAGCCGCGGACGGTGGCGTTGGCGGTGAGCACGCCGGAGGATTCGAAATCGGGGTTGACGTCGTGCAGGAGAGCCAGATCGATGGCGCCGTTGACGCGCAGGTCGAGCGCATTCTTGTCGCGCAACAGGAGTTTGCCGGTGACGGTGAGCGAGGTGGAGCGGCCAGTGAGGCGGGCGCTCTCGATGGTAACGGAGTCGCCGGCCAGGGTGATGACGATAGGGCCGGAGTTTTCGAGGACGACGGCGTCGGCCGGCAAACCGCTGGACGGCGCAGGCCCGAGGTGGAATTCCGAAATGGTGAGCTGGGCCTTGAGATTGCGGAACTGGAGCAAGGGGCCGTCGATGCGCAGGCGGCCCTGGGCGGAGCCGGCGAAGGCATCGGGTTGCTCGGCGGTGGAGGGCTGGATCCAATTGCGGAGGTGGGCGAGATTGACTTGGGAGAAATCGATAGTGGCGCCGCCGGGATAGTCGCCTTCCAAACGCCATTCGCCGGAGCCGCGGATTTCGGATTTGGCGATGTTGGATTCAAAGCGCGCGCGGGCTATGCCACCTTCGGAGGAGATGGAAAGGTGGGCATCGCCGAAGACGAGGTCGGTGATTTGCAGGCTGTGGGCGGTGAGCGAGGCGTTGAGCGCGGCGAGGCGATAGGAGGCGTTGTCCTGGGCATCGGGCGAGACGTCGATATCGCCGGAGCCCGTGGCCTGCAAGGTTCCGCGAGCGTTGGGATACTCGGCCAGCAGGACGGAGATCTGGGCGAGCGGCATGGGGTTGGTGGTGACGTCGAAGTGGATTCTGCCGTTGCGGTAGTGGCCGGGCGGGTGGTGATAGGCGGCGGTGAGGGAAGCGCGCTTGGAGCCGGCTTCGAGCTGGCCGGCGGTGATCTCGATGGAGGCGGAGGTGTAGGCCAGGTGGCCGGTGAAGCGGTCGAAGGGTTCATCCCGCACTTTGCCGCGAGTCAGAGTGAAATCGGCAGCCACCACGGGTTCACCGACGGTGCCGGAGATTTGGGCGGAGCCGGCGACGGTCGAGGTGAGCGGCAGCCCGGGGATGTCGAGCAGTTGGGCGATATCGGCGAGCGCGGCGTTGCGGGCCGTGGCTGAAGCGGAGAAGGTGGTCTGGTCGTGGGCCTGCCAATCGTGGATGCCCAGTTGCAATTGGAACTGGGCGCGCAAGGGACCGCGGGCCGCGGAGCCGTTGCGGACGTGAAAAGTGTCGGAAGAGATTTCGGCGTCGGCTTCGAACGCGTCGAAGTTCTCGCCGGCGTATTCGGCGCCGGTGACGCGAACGTGGCCGGCGATCCGGGGGCTGTCCAGGTTGCCGGTGACCGTGCCATCGAAGAAAGCCGTGCCGGTGAGTTTGGCGGGTAGAGCGGCGGCGGTTGCGCCGAGCGCGGGCAGGAGGTCGTCGAGATCGCGGGTTTCCAGCCGGACGCGCAACTGGCCGCCCGGGCCGGGGCGGATGGCGCCGGAGAATTCGGCGTGCGAAGAAGGCAGAAAGAGGTTCGAGCGGCCGAGCGAGAGGGTGCGTCCGGCGGCTTCATAAGCGGGGTTGAGTTGGCCGTGGACGCGAGCGCCCTCCGGAGCGGGAGCCAGTGAGAGTTCGGCGGAGGCGCGCAATTCGACGGCGCGTTTGAAGGAGCCCGCGACGTTGACGCTGCCGGATACGCGGGCGTCCCAGGGCAGGCGCGGGGCACTGTACATCGCCACCACGGGACGGGCTTGGAAGCCCGAGATCTCGCCGGAGATGGAGTAGTTGTCGAGGTTGAGGACGCGCGCCTGGCCCTGGAAGCTGCCGCCGAGTGTCGAGAGCGTGACGTCGCGCAGGGTGAGGACGGGGCCGCGCAGAGAGACGCCGGCGATGCGGGCATCCACCTGGGCCTGGCTGAGATCGGTGACGTACTTGCCGGAAAGCTGGAGGCCGTTGAGATCGACGCCCCGGGGGCCGGCGGCGAGCGAGCCTGTGGCTTGAAAGCCGCGGAGGCGGATGGTGGCATCGGAGTAGTCGAGAGCGGAGCCGTGGACTTTGCCGGTAAGAGAGAAGGCTTGCGCGCCGTTCCAGGCCAAGGCGCCCGAGACCTGCACGGCGCCCTGCTGGAGTTCGGGGATGCGCAGCACGCGGGTGGCTTCGGCGACAAAAATGGAGGCGGAGTAACGGAGGGACACGCGCGGCGCATCGAAGTTCTCCAGGGCGCCGGATAGAACCACGCGGGAGCGGCCGGTGGAGATGACAACGGACCCGAGGCCGATGCGATTCCGTTCGAGGGTGGCGGCGAGAGCGACGCCGAGCGGGAGCGGCGTATAACCGGCCCAGTGGAGATCGAGGGGCTGCACGGAGAGATCGATGGGGTAGCGGTGACCTTTGGCGTCATAGCGGAAGGCGGCTCGCAGGTTGCCGCCGCGCGCTTCAAAGGGGGTCTGGCCGCGCGAAACAATCTCGAAGATTCCGTTGCGGAGGGCAAAGCGGCCGATGGCGAGCTTCAACAAGGTCTCGACGGGCGGACGGGGATTCTTGGCGCGGACCTTGGGCTCGGGGAGATTGGTGCGGCCATCGGCGCCGATGATGAGGCGAACGTGGGGAGAGTTCACTTCCAGGTAACGGATATCGACGTCGCGCTTGAGGATGGAAACGATCTTGATGCCGACGGCGACGGAATCGGCGTGGAAGAGCGGAGGATCGGCGGCAGGCTCAGCGCCGTGCAGGGTGAACCCATCGACCTGGGCGCGGAAGCGGGCGAAATCGAAACTGAATGCGGCGATTTCGACGCGGCCGCCGGTGGCATCTTCGACGGTAGAAACGATGCGGGCGCGCACCAGGCGGAAGAACCAGGGGCTGCGAAGAGTGAAGAAGACCAGCACGACGCAAACCAGGAGCAGCGCGGCGGCGCATAGGGCGAGACGCCCGAAGATGCGTTTGCGGCTCACTGGAAAGCCTCCAGATGGAAGACCACCTCGGTGCGCTGGCGGGCTTCCTTGAGCCAGGTATCGACCTGGCGATCGACGCGCTGGCCGGTGAGGGTCTCTTGGATGCGGTCGCGGTAATCCTCCAGCGCGACGGGTTGGCCGGGATGCGCGGCGGTGGCGGCGGGCTCGACGACGGTGTGGAAGTAATCCTGGATCTCCTGATCGGAGACCTGTACGCCGGGGCGGAAGCGGATTTCGATGAAGAGCAGGAGAGTGCGCTGCCAGAGCAATTCGTCGAGGAAATCCTGTTCGGTGATGCCGTAATCGGCGAGGGAGCGGCGGAAGGCGTCGTCGCCGGGGAAATACTGCTTTTTGAAATCGGCCTCGGCGGGTTCGATATCGGACTGGGACGGGACGGGGTAGCTGCTGCTTTCGAGCTCGCGGCGGATGAGCTTCTGCTCGACCATGCGATCGGCGGTGGAGCGGCGGGTGGCGGCGTCGAAGACCGGCTGGACGCGCTGTTGAAAGGAGACGACGCGGATTTCGCGATCGATGTCGCTGGTGGTGACGACGCGATTGCCGACGGAGACGGCGATTCTATCGATGATGTCGGCATGCGCGGCGAAGGCCAACAGCAGGGCGGCGAGCAGTACACCGTTTCGCCAAAACACATTCGTATTCCACGGCAACCGCTCTCTTACGTTCGCGGCTCTGATCAGAGCCGCGCGCGTCAGCAAGCGGTTTCCCAATACACCACCGTAATCCCGAACGTGAGCACTCAGTCTCAAAAGGTTTGTCCTATGGAGAAAAAGAACTGGAAGTGGCTGACGTTTTGGATGGTGCACGAGTAGGGCGAGCCGGGGAGCGGGGGGCAGGGATTGACGGTGGCGGCGAGCAACTGTTCCTGGGTTCCCTTGAAGCCGTAGAAGTAAGGCGGATTGATGCTGTAGCCGAGATCGACGCGCAGCGGGCCGACGGGGGTGCGATAGCGGATGCCGAAGCCGACGGCGTGGACCATGTAATCGAAGTCCTGGACGCCGTGCTGGCTGGTGCGGAAGGTGATGTGGTCGAAGGAGGAATAGATGTTGCCCATGTCGTGATAGAGGACGCCGCCGATGTTGTCGCCGATCAAAGGGAAGCGGAGCTCGTGCTGGTTGAAAAAGAGGGCGTTGCCGCCGAGGGGGAAGCCGGTGGCGGTATCGCGAGGGCCGGCCTGGTCTTCGGGAAAGCCGCGGTTGGAGTTGCCGCCGCCGCCAAAGAAACGCTCGGCGAGGGGGATGGCGTCGACTGGATCGCCGTAGTAATGAAACGAAGCGATATTGCCGAGTTCGGTGCTGCGGGCGAAGACCAAGCGCTTGCCGATGGGGTGGTAAGTGGCGTTGCGGACGAGCAGGTGAACGAAGTCGCGCTGCGAGCCGAGGAAGTGTTCGGCGAGGCCGAGATCGACGGTATTGTAGAGGCCCTTGTGGGGATCGACGGGATCGTCGCGGCGGTCCTGGACCAGGTTGATGGAGGCGATGCCGACGCGAACCGGCTGGGAGAGTTGCGGGATCAGGAAGGGGGTGATTCTGAGATCGGTGACGGCGACGCGGCGGTAGGCCAGGCGATAGAAGAGGGTGGTGGCTTTGGTGAGGCGCTGGGAGAGCTGGGCGGCGCCTTCCTCGCGGGTGAAGTCGAAGGTGCGGATGTCGCGCGAGTGTTCGAACAGGCCAGTGAAGGAGACGTTGAGGTTGTCGGCGCCCTGAAAGTGCGGCCACGAATAGTTGAGGAGGACGCGCTGATCGAGGGTGGAAACGCGAGTGCGCAGGCTGATGCTGTGGGTGAGCCCCCAGAGGTTGTTGCGGGAGAGATCGAGAGAGACGCGCGGTGAGAAGCCGGGGGCGCCGGCGGGGGCATCCAGGCAATTGCTGCAGCCGCCGATGCGGCCGAGTTGGGCGCCCACGCCGGCGGCCAGCGAGAAGCGGCGGGCTTCCTCCAGTTGGTAGAGGACATACTTGTCGTCGGTCGAGCCGTCGGGGTCCTGAATGGCGGCGTCGACGCGGGCGAAGACGCCGAGGTTGTAGAGGCGGCGCTGGGTTTCGGTGACCTCGGTGGGAGAGAGAGGATCGCCGGGGTTGAGGGTCAGGTTGCGATTGACCAGGCTGGGACGGGTGTGGGCGAGGGGGTTGGTCAGCACCTGGCGGACGAACTGCTGTTGGCCTTCGTGGACCACGTAGTGGAGGTCGAGGCGGTGGGGATCGGCGGAGGGCTGGTAGCTCCATTCGAAGGTGGCGCCGGGAAAGCCCTTGTCAAAGTACTGCGCCAGGATAGTGTCGCGATCGACGGCGACGCTGAATTCGCTGAAGGGCTGGCCGGCGACGGAGCTGAGGCGGGAGAGGATGGCGGCGCGGTCGAGGTGGTCGATGCCCTCGACCTGGAGATCGTTGACGAAGGACTGGCGGCCTTCGTGGATGGCGAGCGAGACGGCCAGCGCGCCGGGCTTGCCTTGATAATTGTCCTGGCTGCGAGAGGTGACGGCGGCTTCGCGGAAGCCGTTGGACTGATAGAGATTGACAATCGACTCGACGTCGCGGCGGAGCAGGCTGGCGCTATAGCGGCCGTGCGGGAACTGGAGCAGCGAAGCGGTCTGGAGGTACATGCGCTCGCGGATGGCGTCGAGGCCGAAATAGTGGTTGCCGGTGACGACGATGGCGGCGAGCTTGTGGCGGGGACCGGTGTTGACGAGATAGTCGATGGAGGCGCGATCATTGACGACGCCTTGCTCTTTGAACACGACCTGGGCGTCGAAATAGCCTTCGGACTGGAGGAAATCCTGGAGGTTGTGGGCGCCTTCGACCAGCAAGTCGCGATCGACGGCATGCTCTTCGAAAACGGGCACGTAGCGCTCGACTTTCCTCTGCGGGATTTTGGCGCCGATGGTATGGACTTCGATGCGCGGGCCGGCCTCAATGCGCAGGGTGGCCTGCGCCGCGTTGGTCGAGGGATCGTACTTCATGCCTTCCAGCGAGACCTTGGCCTCCAGTCGATTGTCTTTCTGATAGAGCGCGCGGACGCCTGCCAAGGCCTGCTGGACGCGGGTCTGTGTCATGGGCTTCCAGGTGTTGACGATCCAGCGGCGGAATTTGGAGGCGGTGAGGATGCGTTCGGGCGAGAGCTTGAAATCGCCGAGGAGCAGCGGAATGGTAAAGCGGGCGCGGGGGCCGCTCGAGATATCGAAGCGGATGTCGATCTGCTGATAGGCATCGTTATGCTCGAAGAAGGGCTGGATGTGGCTGAGGAAGAGGCCGTTGCTTTCGAGGAGGCGCTGCTCACCGGCCACGGCCTGTTGGAGCTTGGATTCGGTGTAGGGCTGGCCGAGATCGAGGCCGGAGATGCTTTCGAGCTGGGTGGGACGGGGCGGGCTGGAGAGGCGGCCGGAGACGGTGACATTGCCGATGAACCAACTGTTGCTGGTAATGAACCGGACGATGACGCCATCGCGCTTGCCATCGTTGTAGGGCTGGGCATCCACCTGGATGTCGGCGTAGCGGCCGGTTGAGAAGAGGCGTTCGATGCTCGACCGGACGTCGGCCATGCGGAGCGGCTGGTTCTGGCGGAGGGGCAGGATGTCGTGCAATTCGGAAGGTTCGAGGGGCTGGGTCTTGGGCTCAAACTGAATGTTGAGGACGGTCTGGCCCTCGTATTTTTGATATTGCGCGAGCAAGGCGGCAGGAGGGGCGAGAGCCAAAAGAACCAGGGCGCAGAATAAGCGGGCGAGCGTCTGACACACCATCCTCATGATATCGTAAGCCGTTCAGAGCAACTTTGTTACCATGGGGCTGAAGGGCTGCGACGCCTTTCACTCGCCGCGACCCCAGCCGGTCGCTCCAGCACTAACACAAAGGAGTATGCGATATGGGAAACGATGCGATCCGGATTACCGATGCGCGCACCGACGCCCAGTACGAGCTGCCGCTGTTTAAGGGAGCCGTACGGGCGATGGAGCTGCGGAAGATCAAGACCGGCCCCGACGATTTCGGGATGATGACCTACGATCCGGCTTTCCTGAACACGGCATCTTGCCAGAGCGCCATCACCTACATCGACGGCGACCGGGGAATTCTGCGCTACCGGGGATACCCCATCGAGCAACTGGCGCAGCACTGCACGTTTCTGGAAGTGGCGTACCTGCTGCTCAAGGGCGAGTTGCCGTCGGCGCCGGAGCTGAAGGAATGGGTGGGCGCGGTGACGTACCACACCATGATCCACGAGACCACCAAGAAGTTCCTGGAGGGATTCCGCTACGACGCGCATCCGATGGCGATGTTCGTGAGCACGGTGGCGGCGCTGGCGACGGTTTATCCGGACTCGCGCAACGTGCTGGACGGGGATGTTCGCGCGCTGCAGATTCTGCGTCTGATCGGCAAGGTGCCGACCATCGCGGCCTATTGCTACCGGCACAGCCTGGGCTATCCGTACGTGTATCCGGACAACGAGCTGGCGTACACGGAGAACTTCATGAACATGCTGTGGCGCATGATGGAGCGGCGGTACCAGGTGAACCCGGTGCTGGCGCGGGCGCTGGACGTGCTGTTCATTCTGCACGCGGATCACGAGCAGAACTGCAGCGCGAACGTGATGCGGGCGGTGGGAAGCTCGCAGGCCGATCCGTTTCTGGCGACGGCGGCGTCGGCGGCGGCGCTATCGGGACCGCTGCACGGCGGCGCCAACGAAGAAGTTCTGAAGATGCTGGATGAGATCGGCTCGAAGCAGAATATCCCGGCATATATCGAAAAGGTGAAAGCGGGGCAGTTCAAGCTGATGGGATTCGGGCATCGCGTGTATAAGAACTTCGATCCGCGGGCGAGCATCATCAAGTGGACGGCCGAGCAGGTATTCGAAGTGGTGGGCCGCAATCCGAAGCTGGACATCGCGCTGGAACTGGAGCGGATCGCGCTGGAAGACGAGTACTTCGTGAAGCGCAAGCTGTATCCCAACGTGGATTTCTATTCGGGCATTATTTACCAGGCGATGGGATTCAAGCCGGAAATGTTCACGGTGCTGTTCGCGATTCCGCGGACGGTGGGGTGGCTGGCGCAGTGGCAGGAGATGCTGACCGATCCGGAGCAGAAGATCGCGCGGCCGCGCCAGATCTACGTGGGGCACGAAGCGCGCGATGTGGTTCCGATGTCGAAGCGGGCGTCCGGGGCCCTGCTACCATCGGATTGATGGACGCGGCGGAGCGGGAGCGGTATTCGCGGCAAATCCTGTTTCCAGGGATCGGCGAGCGGGGCCAGGAAGCGCTGCTCGAGGCTCACGCGGCAATTGTGGGGTGCGGCGCGCTGGGAAGCTTTCACGCGGCGGCGCTGGCGCGGGCCGGGTGCGGGCGGATCACGATCATCGACCGGGACTACGTGGAGCCGGCGAATCTGCACCGGCAGTGGCTGTTCGAAGAATCGGACGCGGCCGAGGGGATACCGAAAGCGGCGGCGGCGGAGCGCCGCCTCGGGCGCATCAATTCCACGATTCAGGTGCGGGGCGTAGTGGCCGATTTGACGGCGTCGAACGTGGCCGATCTTTTGGGTGGCGCCGGCGTCGTCCTGGACGGCACGGACAACTTCGACGCACGCTACCTGATCAACGATTTTGCGGTGAGCCGCGGGATCCCGTGGATCTACGGAGCGGCGGTGGGCAGCTACGGGCTGACCATGCCGGTGATCCCGGGCCGCACAGCGTGCCTGCGGTGCGTCTATCCGGAGCCGCCGGCGGGGGCGCAACCGACGTGCGAAACAGCGGGCGTGATCGGCGCGGTGGTGTCGGCGGTGGCGTCCTGGCAGGTGGCGGGCGCGCTGATGATTCTGTGCGGGCAGGCGGCCGAGGTGCCGGCGCGCATCACCACCATGGACGTGTGGGGCGGCGGGACGATCCGGCAGATCGACGCGCCGGAACGCGATCCGGACTGCCCGGCGTGCGGGCGTGGCGAGTTTCCGTATTTGGAAGAGCTGGCGCGGCCGGCGGCCACGCTGTGCGGGCGCAACGCGGTACAGATCCAGGAGCGGGCGCGGCCGATGGATCTGGGGGAGTTGCAAACGCGCCTGGCGCCGCTGGGGGAAGTGCGGGCGAATGCCTTTGCGTTGCGATTTGTGCTGGCGCCGTATGAGATGACGATTTTCCCGGATGGACGGGCGATTATCAAAGGGACCAGCGATACGGCGGTCGCGCGGAGTTTGTACGCGAAGTACGTGGGGTGAGGGGACGGCCGTGTGGCGCACGCACTCATGCGTCGCACTCCTGCGTGCCGCGTCGACACTCGTGTCGACGCCCGGAGTTTCTACATTTCTGGAGAAGATTCCAGGGTTGAAGGTACTACTTGATTGGTAGCGCCGGCGGTCTTGCCGCCGGTTCTCTCTTTGAAGATGTACTGGTATAGAAGACTGCCCCATTGGGTCCCTGAGAACTCCAACGTCTTCGTCACTTGGCGGCTAGCCGGCTTGAAGCCTCCGCCTGCTCCTGCCACGGGCCCGCGCTGGTTAAGCCAGCCGCGGATTGCGGCAATCTTCGTCGAAGCCCTGCTTCACGGGGAAAGAGTTCGCCGTTCCTATGATCTTCTCGCGTGGGTAGTGATGCCGAATCACGTTCATATAATTGTGAAACCGATCCGTTCGCTTCTGGAGATCATGCGATGGTTGAAAGCCGCAACCGCGAACCGTGCCAATGTCCTGCTGGGAAGAACAGGAGAGGCGTTCTGGCAGAGGGAGTATTTCGACCGGTGGATCCGCACCGAAAAGCAACTCGGCTCAGTGATCGCATACGTTGAGGAAAATCCGGTAAGAAGCGGCCTTGCAGCGTGTCCCGAAGAGTGGCGATGGTCAAGCGCGCACGAGAGGCCGGCGGCAAGACCGCCGGCGCTACCAGTTGGTCTTAACGGAGCTTGAAAAATGTGGAAACTCCAGGGACCGGCCTCCTGATTTCAATCGCCGCGGCGTTTGTCGGCTAGGTTGAGGACGGTTTTGTTTCCGCCTTCCTCTGCGGTGGCCGCAACAGTTTGCCCGGCAGCTTCGAAAAATAGACCAGCCGCTCCACCAGCGGGATCAGCCGCCGCACCGTCTTGCCGTGAAAAATCAGGCTGCCGGTCACCAGCAGCGGATGCGGAATCGTGGTGCAGCAGCGCGAGCAGATATCCACTTCGCCCCCGCGTCCGGCAGCGTGCAGGCGGCGCATCTCCTGGATTGGCGCGGTATTCCAGATTTCGAGCAGCGGCTTCTCCGCCACGTTCCCCAGCGGCGCGCCATCCAGCATATAGCTCTGGCAGCACGGGTAGACGTCGCCGTTCTGCTTCACGTATACCGGCCCGCGCCACAAATAATGGCATGGGTGCTTCCAATCGCCCGCCTGGTGGCCCGCCGGACCGAGCACGTTGGTCTCGTCTTCCTTGACGCGCACCTGGTCCACTCCCTCGACCGCGCTCCAGAAGCTCGTGAAATCTTTCACCTCGGCGGCATTTCCCGGCATCTTCACCATTTGCACCACCACCTGCAGCTTCGACCGCCGCGCGTGCTTCATCCGCGAGAATCGCACGAAATTGTCGCGCACCTTTTCGAAATTGGCGCCTTTCCGGTAGAACTCGAAGGTCTCTTTCTTGGCGCCATCGAAGCTCAGCGTGATCTGGTCGAGCGGCGAATCCAGGATCCGCCCGGCGTGCGGTTCGTCCAGGAACGTCCCGTTGGTCGAAAGCAGCGCTGAAATGCTGTGCCGGTGGCAATACTCGATGCGCTCGAAAATGTGCGGATCGAGAAACGGTTCGCCCAGCCCGATCAGCATCATGTGCTCGGCGGTCGATGCCGATTCGCTCACCAACCGTTCGAAAACTTCGTTCGTCATATCGGCTTTGGGCTGCGGATGGGTCTCGCGCGGGCACATGGGACAATACAGGTTGCACTTAGCGGTGGTCTCGACGATATACTCGACCGGCAGCGCCGCCATGCTGGGCCGCTGCGCCAGGTATCCCCAAAGAAGTTTTGCCCGGTTCCAGGCCCTCATGTCGATTCTTAATTGTCGCATCCCCCCGTATATTGGGAAGATCGAATAGCAAGGAGCCTAGCGCGTGAGAATCGCCATTACCGGCGCCTCGGGCCTAATCGGCCGGCGCCTCTTGAAGAACCTGGCCGCCGCCGGCCACTCGCTGCACGTCCTCAGCCGCCACGCCGGAACCAACCTGCCGCCCGGCGTGCGCCTCTCCGTCTGGGATTCCACCCGCGGCGAGCCGCCCGCCGATAGCCTCCAGGACGTCGATGGTGTGGTGCATCTGGCCGGAGAGCCGGTGGCGCAGCGTTGGACCGCGCAGGCCCGCCAGGCCATCCGCGAAAGCCGCGTCACCGGCACGCGCAACCTGGTCGAGGCTCTCGCCAAACTGCCGCGCAAGCCCGAAGTGCTGGTCTGCGCCTCGGCCGTCGGATATTACGGTTCCCGCGGCGATGAGATTCTGAACGAATCTTCCTCGCCCGGCGCCGATACCCTGGCCCAACTCTGCGTCGACTGGGAAAAGGAGGCGCAAGCGGCCGAAGCCTCGGGCATTCGCGTGGTGCGCGTCCGCACCGGCCTGGTCCTGGACGCGCGAGGGGGCGCGCTCCCGCGCATGCTCCCGCCGTTCCGTCTGGGACTGGGAGGAAAGCTGGGGAGCGGCCAGCACTGGATGTCCTGGATTCACCTGGAAGATCTCGCCGCGCTGTTCCAATTCGCCCTGGCCAATCCCGTAAGCGGCCCCCTGAACGGCGTGGCGCCCAATCCGCTGATCAACGCCGGGTTCACTCGCGCGCTGGCCGCCGCCGTGCACCGCCCCGCCATCTTCCCCGTGCCGGCGTTTGCGCTGCGCCTGCTCTTCGGCGAGATGTCGGAAATCCTGCTCGCGAGCCAGCGCGCCCTGCCGCAAGCCGCCGAAGCCGCCGGTTTCCGCTTCCGTTATCCGGAGTTGGCGCCGGCCCTGGCCGACGTGCTGAAGGCTTGAAGCCTGAAGCGTGGGGCAGCTAGGGGAGCTTGATCGTCTTCCTGCCCTCCAATTTCCCTACTCGCCCGACAATCGTCAGGCATCGCACCGCCGCACCGCCCTGCATCCGCGCAACGGTCCCCGCGAACGCCTTCCGCCCAGCGTCCCACGACAGTTTCTGCGGTGGCTGCACCATACCCAGTGCCGTGAAAGCAACCGCGAACACCTGTCCATCGTGGCCCGCGGCGGCCTTCCCTCTCGACGTGAGTTGAACCGCCAGGTGCCACGTCTTGAGGTCGGTCCCCGTCACATCGGCGTCGATCCGCACGTCCTTATGATCGTCGGGTGGCAGCGTCACACGGCATCGGTACGTGTTGCCTCCGGCCACCGTGCCGCCGGGATTCAGCAACATCAACGCCGCTTCCCAAGTATCACCCGGCTTCGCGCCCGGCGGCGCGTCGAAAGCCAGCACCGCGCGGGCGGGCTTCGTAAACAGCAGGCCTTTGATGCCCATAAACCGAGCCTTGGGTTGCGCCGCGAAACGAATCGGCGTGCCGCCTGCATGGCCTTTCAGAGCCTCTATCGCCGTGCGCGCCCAAGTCGCCGAGCAGCGCCCGCCGCGCAGCGCGTCCTCCACCACGCGCAGTTGCTTCTCGACGACGGAATCGAGTTCTCCCGCTTTGAGCAGCTTGCCCCCGCGGATCCCATCGCCCAGCTTGGTGACGTCGATCTCCTTGGGCAGCAGTAGCGTGAGGGCGCCCTTCATCTGGCTGGTGTCGATTACCAGGTCCGTCCGGCGGCCACCGCCGAAAAGGCCGACCAGCGTCGACATCGTTCCGAGCGGCGTCCCCGGCGAATCGGGCGGCGGCAGCGTGCCTGTGAAGTTGACAATCTGCAAGTTCCGCTGCGCCACTTTGCGATCGGCGATCGTCAGCGCGTCGGCGTTCTGTTGCGTGTTGTTGAACTGGTCGTTGGGATGATGCAGGATCGTCAGCAGGCAGTAGTGCGATTGCGCCGGCAGGCTTGTCGGCGGCGGCAGCATGGTCGACGGCAGGTCGAACTCCACCACCTGGGGAATACCGACATGCAGTCCGTTGATGGTGGTGATGCCCACCGTCTGCCAGTTCGCATTGCTGATTGGTGTGCCCGCCTGCACGTTGGCCGCGTAACCCGCGGGCAGCGGGGCCGCCGAGAGCCCCGCCGATGCGTTGGCCAGCAACAGCATTACCTGCACTCCATCGGCCTGCGTGACCCCGCGGTTGTGCACCTCCACGTACACGCGGTTGACGGCCGTGCCGATCGAGGAATCGATAGTCGCCACGCCTTCGCTTCCGTCCACCAGTTGGTCCACGAACTGAAAGAAGTTGATCTGTTTCGTGAGCTGGTATGTCCCGCTGCTCGCCGGCGGGTCCACCTTCACGTTAGGACTCTCCCAGTGCCGCACCTGCGCGGGCGGAGTCGTGGTGCTCTCCGGGTCGGGAAGCCAGTCCACCGTCGGCCAGAGCCCCACATCCAGGTCCGTGTCGCGGGCGTAGAGCTCAATCCCCGCCGCGCTCACTGCATCCAGCTCGCGCTCGTACACACCCCGGCCATACGTAGCCGCGCGGATCAAGCGGCGCGAAGCATGAATCCGTAGATCGGTGACGCCGGCCTCGGGCAGGCCTTGGGCATAGGGCGCCCAGTTCGCGCCGCCGTCGGTCGACTCCCAGACGCCGATATCCGCGCCCGCGAACACATGCGCCGGGTTCGCAGGGTCCACCGCCAGCGCGTTGAAATCGACATCGATCAGTGCGGTCGCGGCCCCCGCCGAAGGACCACTGCTCACGGCCCACGAGGTTCCATCGTAGTGCCACACGCGCCGCCAATCGCCCACCCCACCCAGGCAGACGTAGAACGACTGGCCGGTCGCGTCGGCCGGGTCCACTGCGATGGCCGTGACGATCGGCGCCACTCCGGCCGACGCGGACCCACCCACCGGCCCGATCAGCGAGGCGGCCGCCCACGTCGCGCCCGGGCGCGTGTACACGTACAGGTTGCCTGTGCTCGTGCCGGCGTACAAGCGGTTGGCGTTCGCGAACGCCAGAGCCGAGACCGTGCCCGCCAGAGCCGAGGCGTCCGGCGACGACCAGCTCGTGCCGAAGGTGTCCGAGAACCAGGTGCGGTCCGCACCCGTGGCTACGCGGTCGGCGTCGGAGGGAGTTCCCGAGATCGGCGTCCCCACCATCGGCGGATAGAAGAGCGCTCCGCTGGATGCGGGAGAAACGTAGGACCAACTGCCGGGCCCGGCGCCCCCGTCCGTCGCGCGATCAATCGTGCCGTAGACGTAGGTGCGCAGGATTTCGTACGGGTTGTTCCAATTCACCACCACCGGGCCGCCGTCGCCGTCGGCCGAGTGAAGCCAGGCTTCTTCGCCGGTGTAGCGCAGCGTGCCATTGTCCTGCGCCCCGCAGAAGATTACCGCGGCCTCGGTCGGATGAAAATCCAGGTACGTGCACGTCATGGTCATCAGACCGACGTTCTTCGATTCGAAGCTGGTGCCGGCATCGGCCGTCGTGGTGGCGAAGATGCCGCCGTCACACGCCACCCACATCTCGGTGGCGGCGTCGCTGCGCACCACCAGGCGATGCACGTCCGGGTGCACTCCGCTTCCGATGTCCGTTCCGGCGTATGAATAAGCCAGGCTCGCGCCCGAACCCGAGCTTGTGACCACTCCGCGGAAGATCTTGGCGTCGCCCGATGGGCCGTTGGAATACGCCCCGATGAAGATTCGTGTTACGTCGTTCGGGTCCACCGCGATGGCGGCGCCGTAATCGCCAGTGTCCACCGTGATGCTGCCGGTCACCAACCTCCACGTGCCGTTGCTCAGATCCAGGCGGTGGACACCCGCCGAGGAGAACGCATAGATCGTGCCGGTGTTCGTGGGTTGTACGGCCACGCTCACGCGCGCCACCCCGGCGGGAAAGCCGGCGCCGACCGGATTCCAAGTCGAGCCGTCGCTCGACGTAAGAACCGGGCCGCCGTGCATCGCCGCGTACCACGCCACCGTGCCGGCTGTGATCCCGACCGCCACGCTCGTGCAGTCTCCGGCTTGCGTCTGTCTCCACTGAATCCCGCCCATGCCGTCCGGCTCGCGGCGGTAGATACCGGCGGTGGTCGCGCCGACCACGCGTTCCGCGTCCGTCGGATCCACCGCCAGCGCGAAGAATGCTTGTCCGTTTAACGTCGGCGAGCCCGGGGCTATGGGCTCGGTGATCCAGGCGCCCGTGCCACCGGTGTCGCTGCGCAGAGGGCCCACGCCCGCGTAGCTGTAAACCACGCCCAGGACCCAGTCGAAGAAGTGTGCCGACTCGCCTTCACCGGTTCCGACATACACTCGGTCGGGGTTGCTCGGATTGATGGCAATCGCGCCGCAGGCCAGACTGTCGGAATCGACGTGCGTGGGGCCGAGGTCGAGACCGTCCATGGTGGACATCCACGTGGCGCCCTTATCGTCCGAACGCCACACGCCGCCGTTCGCAGTCGCTACGTAAACGCGTGCCGCGCCCGGGGCAATGGCAATATCGACCGCGCGGCCGCTCACAGGTGGAGCTCCCGCCGCTTGGCCGCGGCGCACCACCGAGGGGCCGATGGGGATCCAGTTCGTGGCCGGAGGAGGCGCGGGTGGCGCCGGCGGAGCGCCGGCCTTCAAGGGCACCACCGGGGACGGTGCGGAGCGGAGAGCCCGCCATGCCCGAAAGCTTTCGATGTAGGACTTCTTCCCCGGATGGATGGCGTTCGCGCGCCGGTCGTCGCCGGCGCGGGAGAAGCGGCGCTCAATCCATGCGCGTTGCCGTTGCTCTGGCCCTGGGTCGGCTCGGTCTCCGGAGTCGTGCCCGTTGCCCGTGTGCTTTTGCGGACCTTTGGTGGGGGTCTCTTGCGGATTCTTTTTCGCCATAGGGGAAGAATGTTATATCAAACCACTACTACGTACAATAGTACTAGCATCGATAGTGGCGAAGAGAACGAGAACCTGCTTTTACCGCAGGGATGGAAACGTTCTATTTCATCCACAAACGCACTCGGCATCGCTCCGCACACGCGGTGAATACCTGAGCCCAGGGGAGAAGGTGCGACTTTCACAAAAGCGCTGGTCCATCCCGCCTGTGTGGCCTCTGTGGCTCTGTGGCTCTGTGGCGGCCCGGACACCCGGCGGGCCCGACTCGCGTATAATGAAGAAGATTACCGGAGAGTATCTGTGTCCCTGCGTTCGTCCGTCCGCCTTTTTACCCAGATTCAACTTCTGCCCGTGATGGAGAGCGGCGAGGAAACCCTCGTCGGCGGGCAGGCCGTGATGGAAGGGGTGATGATGCGTGCGCCTCACAGCTACTGCGTAGCCGTCCGCAGACCGGGCGGCGAAATCGTCACCGAGCAAATGCCGCTGGCGCGCATCTCGGAAACGCATAAAATCTTCAAGCTCCCGTTGTTTCGCGGCGTCGGCACGCTCTTCCAGGCCATGAAGCTGGGCATGAAAGCGCTGCGCTTCTCCACCAACCAAGCGCTCGAAGACCTCGCTGAGAAGGCTGATGCGCCCGCCAAGCCGGTGCCGGACTGGGTCATCGCCGGCCCCCTGCTCTTTTCGCTCGCCGCGTTCATCGTCATGTACAAAGTGGTGCCGGTCTACCTCGCCAACCAGCTCCATGCCGTGCATCCTGTGCTGGCCGGCCACTTCGCGTCCACGGTTGTCGAAGGCATCATCCGCATTTCCATCCTGGTCGGCTTCGTCTACTGCGCGTCCCTCATGAAGGATATGCGCCGCATGTTCGAATACCACGGCGCCGAGCACAAAGTGGTCTTCAATTTCGAATCGCACCAGCCCGTCACCGTCGAAAATGCGCAGCGCTTCACCACGTATCATCCGCGCTGCGGAACCAGCTTCTTGATCGTAATGATGATCCTCACCATTCCGGTCTACGCGCTCATCCCCTACACCGCCATGATCCCCATGATCCTGACGCGCATCGCGTTGATTCCCGTGGTGGTCGGCTTGAGCTACGAAATCATCCGTTTCGCCGCCAAACACCCCGGTTCCCTTCTGTCGGTGATCACCGCCCCCGGCCTCTGGCTGCAGCGCATCACCACCAAACCGCCCGCCGACGATCAGGCGGCCGTCGCCATCCACGCCCTCGAAGGCGCCATGGCGCTGGAAGAGGCCCAGGGCGGCGAGCTCGTCATCGCCTAAAACATCCATGCAATTCGCCCAGAAGCTCGCGCAGCTCGAAAAGCGCTTCGACGAGCTGACCCAACAAATGGCCGATGCGGCCGTGATTTCCGACGCGGAGCAGTATCGCAAAGTCACTAAGGCGCAATCCGAACTCTCTGAAATCGTCGGCCAGTACCGCCAGTGGAAGTCCGTGGAGGATTCGCTCTCGCAGGCGCGCCCCATGCTCCAGGAAAAAGATCCCGAGCTGCGCGCCATGGCCGAAGAAGAAATCGCGCGCCTCTCGCCCGAGCTGGCCAAAATCGAGGAAGAGATCAAGATCCTGCTCCTGCCCAAGGATCCCAACGACGAAAAGAACGTGGTACTCGAGATCCGCGCCGGCACAGGCGGCGACGAAGCCACGCTCTTCGCCGACGAGATCTTTCGCATGTACGCGCGCTACGCCGAATCCCAGCGCTGGAAAATGGAAGTCACTTCCTCCAGCGAATCCGCCGTCGGCGGCCTCAAGGAAGTCATCGCCCTGGTCAGCGGCAACCGCGTCTTCAGCAAGCTCAAGTACGAAAGCGGCGTCCACCGCGTGCAGCGGGTCCCCGCCACCGAACAGCAGGGCCGCGTTCACACCTCCGCCATCACCGTCGCCGTCCTGCCCGAAGCCGACGAGGTCGAAATCAAGCTCGATCCCAAGGACATCCGCATCGATACTTTCTGTTCCTCCGGCCCCGGCGGCCAATCCGTCAACACCACCTACTCGGCCGTCCGCATCACCCACCTGCCCACCGGCCTGGTGGTCTCCTGCCAGGACGAAAAATCGCAAATCAAGAACCGCGCCAAGGCAGAGCGCGTGCTGCGCTCGCGCCTCTATGAGCTCGAGCTCGAAAAGCAGCAGGCCGCGCTCGGCGCCGAACGCCGCAGCATGGTGGGCACCGGCGACCGCAGCGAGAAAATCCGCACCTACAATTTTCCCCAGAACCGCCTCACCGATCACCGCATCAACTTCACCATCCACCAGCTCGATTTGATCATGGACGGCAAGCTCGACCCGGTGATCGAGGCGCTCACCACCTTCTATCGCAATCAGCAGTCCGCGGACGAATCCAAGGTCTGAGCCTCATGACCCTCCAGACGGCGCTGCTCCAGGGAACCCAACTCCTGGAGAAGGCCTCTATCGCCGTCCCGCGCCTCACCGCCGAAGTGCTGCTCTGCCACGCCATCCACCGCCAGCGCGAGTATCTCTACGCGCATCCCGAGCAGGAATTGCAGGAGGTGGAGTGGCTGCACTACGGCCGCTATCTGCACGAGCGCATGCAGGGCAAGCCGACTCAGTACATCACCCATCGCCAGGAATTCTATGGGCGCGATTTCCGTGTCACCTCGGACGTCCTGATCCCCCGTCCCGAAACCGAGCACGTGGTGGAGGCCGCCTTGCAATCCGCGCCCGCCGCGCGCCGCATTCTCGACGTCGGCACCGGCTCGGGCGCGCTCGCCGTAACGCTCCAACTGGAGACCGGCGCCGAAGTCCTGGCCACCGATATCTCGTCCGCCGCCATCACCGTCGCCGCCGAAAACGCCCGCCGCCTGGCCGCGCGCGTCGGGTTCGTGGTCTGCGACCTTATGGATTCCATCGCCCCCCAGTCGGTGGATCTGATCGTCTCCAACCCCCCCTACGTCCCGCTCACCCAGAAGGAAGGCCTGCAACGGGAAGTCCGCGACTGGGAGCCGCACGTCGCGCTCTTCGCTGGCGAGACCGGCTTCGAAATCTACGACCGCATCGCCGCCGCCGCCCCGCGCGTGCTGCGACCTGACGGCTGGCTGATCCTGGAGCTGGGTTTCGGCAGCCTCGATCACGTCACGTCGCTGTTCACCGATTGGCGAGACGTCCAGATCACGCCCGACCTGGCCGGCATCCCGCGCGTCATCGCCGGACACCCCTGACCGCCATTGCGTCATTGTCTCTTTCAAGACAACTCCAGTTCCTCGGGCTGACCGGCCCGAGCATATCCAGACAACATCTTTATTATCAATAAAATATCCCGCGTTTTCGGGTTGATCGGCCCGGACCAGCGGCCCCACCCCCAAAAATTCCTTGCTTCGATATGGCTGTTGATATATCGTAAGATATATCATGAGAAACGAGTTTTGGGAAAACACGTGGCCCTTCACCGCTTGTTTCGCCGATCGCCGCCGCGGGCGTAGCTACACTTTCGGTGGTGGTGGATGGCCCTTCGCGGCTTTCGCCTTCGGTTCCAAAAACCGCTTCTTTGAAACCGGCGAGCTGCGCCTGGCGCTTCTTTCTCTGCTCAGCGAGGGCCCCAAGCACGGCTACCAGTTGATGAAAGAATTGAGCGACCGATCCGGCGGAGTTTACCGCGCCAGCGCCGGCGCCGTCTATCCGACGCTGCAACAGCTCGAAGACGAGGATCTCATCCGCGCCGAGCAGCAAGGCGGCAAGAAGATCTACACGCTCACCGAGGCCGGCCGCAAAGAGCTCGACCGCGATCCCGAAACTGTCCGCCGCATTTGGGAACGCGCCGAAGAGTGCGAAGATTGGGGCCAGTACTTCGGTCCGGAGACCTTCTCCATCCTGCCGATGTTCGGGCCGCTGGCGAAAGCCAGCATGCGCGCCGCGGGCCGCGGCGGATCGGAACGCGTCCGGGACATCCTGGATCGGGCGCGCAAAGACCTGGAGGCGCTCTGAGCTTTGGCGGCACAGGCATCTTGCCTGGGCGGCTTTGATTGTGTCAGCTTACTGACGAGGGGGAGTCGTCAATGGGAATTGGCATCCGCATCGAAAATCTGCGCAAGGTCTACGACACGCCGCCGCCTTCGGCCGCCCGCGGCGCCGCTTTGGTCGAATCTCTGACCGGTGATATCGGCTATGGCTTCCGCATGTTGCGCAAGAATCCCGGCTTTTCCATCCTGGCTGTCATGACTCTGGCATTGGGAATCGGCGCTACTACCGCAGTCTTCAGCCTGGTGAACGGGGTCCTGTTGCGCGCTCTGCCTTACCGCGATCCCGGCCGTCTGGTTTACCTGTGGGAGCCTGTTCCGCGCATTCCGAACGTGCCGCTTGAAGCCTGGGGACCAATGAACGCGGACTTTTATGACTGGCAACAGCAGTCGCGCTCATTCACCAATCTGGCTCTGTTCTCCACGGATCGAATGAACCTCTCCGTGAATGACGCCGCTGTCCGCGTCAACGGTTCCCACGTCACGGGAGAGTTCTTTCACGTCCTCGGGGTCTCGCCGGAACTCGGCCGGGCTGTCGATGCCGATGACGATCAGGTTGGGACCTGGCGCTCGCCGGCATTGCACTGGGCATTTCTTGCGCCTGGGGTTTGACGCGCTGGATGACGAGCCTGCTCTTCGAAGTCCACCGACGGATACGCTCACTTTCTTCGCCGTAGCGATTTTATTCTGTGCGGTCGCGATAGCTGCCTGCTATGTGCCGGCGCGTCGCGCCACCCGCGTGGATCCCGTGGTCGCCTGGCGCTACGAGTGAGCGCCCTTGACCCGGGTTCCCCAAGGCGCTATGTGTCGTTACGTAGGGACACCCACCCTGACGGAGGATTTCGTGCACAAGCGCTATCTCTCCCTGCTCTTCTTCCCGGCTGTTCTTTGTGCCCAGGTAGTCACACCGCTTCCGGCCGGCACGCAACCCGCACCCGATCCGACGCTCGCTTGCACTATTGAAGGCGCGGCGGTCGACGCTTCCACCGGCCAGCCCGTTCGCAACGCTTCCATCGTATTGCGCCCAGGCCCGGGTAGTAGCTCATCGGCCACTGCTTCCGCCGCTTCCACCGATAACGAAGGCAAGTTCGCCATCAAAGGCATCGTTGCGGGCACTTACCGGCTCACTGCGGCGCACTCCGGTTACCTGCAGACCGAATACGGCGCGCGCCGCCCCGGCGGGTCAGGTTCGACCATCTCGCTTTCTCCCGAACAGACTTTGCGCGCCCTCGTGCTGCGCATGTACAGGCAAGGCGTGATCGCCGGCCGCGTGGTGGACGACGCGGGCGATTCCGTCGAGCGCGCCCAGGTCTCCGCCCTGCAATACCAGTACGTCGGCCGGGATCGGCAGTTGTTGCAGACCGACAGCACCAATACCGACGACCAGGGCAATTACCGTATCTTCGGACTCGCGCCCGGCCGCTACATCTTGCGCGCACAAACCCAGTCGCTAATCATGGGTCAAACCTCGGATGTCCAATCCGAGTACGCCTACTTGCCTGCCTACTACCCCGGCACCTCCGATGAGTCACTCGCTACGCCCCTCGATCTCGGAGCCGGCGCGCAGTTGCCCGGCATCGATTTCACGCTGGCCAAGAGCCGCGTCTACCGCGTCCAGCTTCAAGTGCAGAACCAGACCGGCGCAGCCGGCCGGATTATGGTCATGCTTCAGGCCCGGCAAGCGGTGTTCACGCCCGGCTCGTCGCGCATCAATCCAGTCGACGCCAAGAATAAACTCGACCTCAGGAACATCAGCCCCGGCAGCTACATCCTGATGGCCAGCATGAGCGATCAGAACCAGATTTACTCCGGCCGCGTCGATATCGAGGTCGTCGACCGCGACCTCGAAAACATCGTCATCCCGCTGCGCCCTTGCCCCGAACTCGCGGGCGAAGTCAAAACAGAAGACGACGCCCCCATCAACTTCGCATCGTTGCGTGTCACCCTGGCCAGCCCCACGTCGGTGCGGGTCTCGACCGGAGGCCTGGTGACTTCCGCCATCGGCTTCGGCACCAGCGTCGCCGAGAAAGTCGGCGACGATGGCAAGTTCGTTCTCCATGACATCTTCCCCGATTCGCCGCGCCCCACCGTCTCGCCGCTGCCCGATGGCTTCTACGTCAAATCGATTCAGTTGAACGATCAGGAAGTGCTCGAATCCGGTCTCGATTTCAGCCACGGCGCCGGCGGTCCTCTGCGCTTCGTGCTCAGCGGCAAGGCCGGCACCGTGCAAGGCGTGGTCGGCGATGACGACGACAATCCGGCGGCCTCTGCCACCGTTGTTCTGGTTCCCAAGTCCGACACGCGCCGCGCCCTGCCGCAGTTCTACAAGATCGCCACCACCAACCAGCAAGGCCAGTTCACCATCAGGAACGTCGACCCCGGCGACTACCGCGTCTTCGCCTGGGAAGACGTCGAAACCGGCGCCTGGCTGGACCCGGACTTCGTCAAGCCCTTCGACAGCAAAGCCACCGGATTGACCGTCGACCCATCCGGCCATCCGCAGTTCAGGCTCAAGAGCATCCCCGCCGGCAAGTGAGCGACGCCCGCGGCTTTGCAGCGGGGCAGGCCCGTTGGAGTTTCCACATTTGGGCACGGATTTCCTGATGGTCCCACTGCGCCTCAACCAGGCCGAGGCTCATGCCCTGATACAAACCAGATCATAACCTCATACAGCCGGAAATGTAGAAACTCCAGGCGTCCCGCGGGCCACGGCGGCATGGCCACCGCGTCGCTGGAGCCGGAGGCTCTCGCCGGCGCTCCATCCCCCGCCGCCCGCCGCCTTCGCGCTATCCTATAACGAATCGCCAGAGACCTGGAACGTCTCTGACAATCGGAGAGAACCCCGCATGGGAATTGGCATCCGCATCGAAAATCTGCGCAAGGTCTACGACACGCCGCCGCCTTCGGCCGCCCGCGGCGCCGGCTTTTCTTTCATGGCCCAGCGCTCCGCCGGGCCGAAAGAGAAGAAAGAGAAGAAGGATAAAAAGAAGAAATTCGAAGTCGTGGCGCTCGACGACATCACTCTCGAAATGCGCCCCGGCGAAGTCTTCGGCCTGCTCGGCCCCAACGGCGCCGGGAAATCGACCACCATCGGCGTGCTCACCACCCGCACCCGGCCCACCAGCGGCCGCGCCTTCATCGGCGAGGTCGACGTCTGGAAAGAGCAGGTCAAGGCCAAGCGTCTCATCGGCGTGGTGCCGCAACGGCCCAATCTGGATTTCGCCCTCACCGCGCGCGAGGTTCTGCTCTTCCACGGCGCTTACTTTGGCCAAAGCTCGCGCGAGCGCGAGCAAAAGACGCAGGCGCTGCTCGAGCAGTTCAAGCTGACCGAACGCGCCGACGACATGGTACGCAATTTCTCCGGCGGCATGATGCAGCGCATCTCCATTGCCCGCGCCATGATGCACGACCCCCAAGTGCTGTTCCTGGACGAACCCAGCGCCGGCCTCGATCCCCAAACCCGCCTGCTGCTCTGGGAAATCGTGCGCGAGTACAACCGCCTCGGCAAAACCATCGTCCTCACCACCCACGACATGGCTGAAGCCGATTCCCTGTGCCAGCGCCTGGCCATCATCGACCACGGCCGCATCATTGCGCAGGGCACGCCGCGGGAACTGAAAGCCTGCATTCCCGGCGGCTATCTGCTGCGCCTGCGCTTCGACCGCGCCCCGGAGGAATTGCTGGCCGCCTTGCGAAGCCTGCCGGGCGTCACCGAAGTGCGCTCCGCCGACCACATGGCCGCCGACGTTTATGCCGACCGCGGGGGGCCGCTCATCTCCGGCATCGTCACGGCGGCGCAGGCCGCCGGCGCCGAGTTGCACGATGTCCACATTGCCGAGCCCAGCTTGGAAACGCTGTTTCTGCATCACACCGGAAGGAGCTTACGCGATTGAACTGGAAAACTTTTTACGCCCTGCTCTCGCGCGACGGCCATGTGGCGCGCCGCAATCTTCTCCCCACGCTGCTGCAGAACCTGCTGCAACCGCTTTTGCTCACATTCGTATTCGGCCGTATCCTCACGGCCGGCGGCATGATGCAGGCCGGTTACAAAACCGTCCTGCTGCCCGGCGTGATGGCTATCAGCATGGTGATCGCCGGCGTGCAGGCCGTCGCCATGCCCTTGATCACCGAGTTTCAGTTCACGCGCGAGATTGAAGATCGCCTGCTCGCTCCCATGGAGATCGGCTGGCTGGCGGTCGAAAAGATCGTCGCCGGCATGATCCAGGCGCTGGTGGCCGGCCTGGTGGTCATTCCCGCCGCCTGGCTCACCATGGGTTCCGGCGTGCATTTCCACTTCCGCCCGGTGGAATTCGCGGTGATCTGCCTGCTGGTGGCCATGTTCTCGTCGGCGGGCGGGCTCGCGCTGGGCTGCAGTGTCGGGCCAACCCAGATCGGGCTGATGTTCAGCCTGGTGCTGGCGCCCATGATGATGTTCGGTTGCGCTTACTACCCCTGGAGCTTCTTGAGCAAGTTCCCCGTGCTGAAATACGCCGTGCTCATCAACCCTCTGGTCTATGCCAGCGAAGGGCTGCGCGGCGCCTTGACCGAGAGCGACCACATCAACACCATGGTGGTGATTGGGGCGCTTGCCGCCATCAACGTAGTGCTGCTGGTGGTGGGGCTGAAGAAGTTCCACGGCAAGGCGGTTAGCTGACTCCCAACGATATGCGCAGCGGACTACCGGCGATGATCGCGTCGAGACTCCCGGTAGATGGTTTCCACAATTCCCCACACGGCTTCGGCGTCCGCCAGTCCCGGGTCCGGCCGCCGGTTCAGACGAATGTCGGCGATAAACTCGGCTACTTCCTCCTGCCACGAATCATCCGCCATGGGATACTCCCAGATGGTCGTTTCCGGGGGCCCCATCTCCGGAAGCATCCGGTAAAAGGCCAGTCGCTCCGTGCCGTAACTTCCGCCCAGTCCGGTAATCTCCAGCTTCCCGTTCCGTCCGTAGATCTCAAAGGAGAACAGGTTTCTCCATTCGGTCCAGGTGGCATGCAGGGAAGCCACCTGGCCGCCCGGCGTGCGCAACAGCAAGAAAGCGTTGTCCTCCACCGGCATGTCCCAGAAGTAAGTTTCCGTAAAGCTTTTGACCTGGTTGAAATCTCCCAGGAACCACCGCGCCAGGTCCACTAAGTGCATGCCCTGGTCCACTAGTTCCCCGCCGCCGGACTTCTCCGGAATCGCGCGCCACTCCTGATCGTAGCCGGGCCGCCCGCCGTGCCCGTAGCGCCCGCGGATAAACATCAGCTCGCCCAAAGCGCCCGCATCGAAGATCTCCCGCGCTTTGCGAAAGGCCCGATGGTAGCGGTGGTTGAAGCCGATCCGCACCAGCGCGCCGGTCTTCGCGGCCGCTTCCCGCACCACCGCCAATTCGGCTCCGCATCGCGCCGCCGGCTTCTCGATCAGCACGTGCTTGGCGGCGGCGGCCGCGCCGGCGGCGATGGGCGCCAGCATGTCGTGAACCGTGGCCACAAACACCAGGTCCACATCCTTGCGCTCAACCGTGGCTCTCCAGTCGGTCGAACTTTCCGCGTCCGGCAGTTGGGCCGCCAGCCTGCGCGCGCGCCCTTCGTCCACGTCGCAACAGACTACGATTTGGAGGTCCTTCGAGGCTTTGGCGCGCTTGTCCCCGATCAACCCGCAACCGACGACGGCTGCCCTGATCATTTCCATTGTTTGCCTCGGTCCTCCGGAGTGATCCGCCGCAAAGTATAGATGTCCGACTCATTCAACTCATCAACATGTTTTGCCAATTCCGGCCACGGATCCCAAATGGCACTAATCAATCGTCCCGTAATCCCTTGGCTGGCCGGCGACGCCAGATACCACGCCAGCGCCGCGGCCCTTTCCGGCGGCTGGCCCCCGTTGCGCTTCACTTCGGTCATGCGCTGATAGTCCTCGCCCGCCTGCTGGGGGCCGGCCCGCAGCACAGCCTCCAGCATTTCCGTGGCCATGATGCCGGGGGAGATGGCGTTCACGCGAATGCCCAAATCCGCCACTTCCTGGGCCAGTGTCTCCGTAAACCGCACCAGCCCGGCCTTGGCCGTGGCGTAGGCGCTGAAATTCGGCCGCGGTCCGGTGGCGCCCCCGCCGGAGAGGTTCACGATGCTGCCGCCGCGCCGCATCCATGGAATCGAGAGCCGGCACAGGGCCACCGGCGCCAGCAGGTTAACCTGGAGCGTCTCCCGCCACTCTCGCCAACCGTTCTCCCAAACCCGGCCGATGGGTCCGCCCACGGCCGCGTTGTTCACCAGGGCGTCCAGGCGCCCCCACTTGCCCTGCAATTGGTCCACGATCGCCGCCGGCGCCTCCGGGTCGCTCAGGTCGGCCGCAATCACTTCGATGTCCCCGGCGCCGACCGATTGCAGTTCGGCCGCCAAGGCATCCAGCGCCTCCCGATTACGGGCCACCAGCGCCAGATTGGCGCCCTTGCCACGGAACTCGCGGGCGATGGCGCGACCCAAACCCCTTGAGCCGCCCGTGATCAACGCATTGAAATCCTGCATTTTGCAAAGAATAGCCCATTGTACGCGGAAAGCGCGGGCTCCTACAATAAGACCTGCCCCCAGCCACACCGCGCGCGTTACGGCAAGTACTGATTTCGCTCGGCAGCGTATGAAGCGCACGTGGCGTCTTCCTCAAGGGAACCAAACAATCGCAGCCTAAAGGTGAAAGATACGTTTGAGCCCGGATCACTTACATCGATTCAAGACGCTCTATCCGTATTGAAGCTGGGTTTGGGATATGAAGGACTCTCCTGACATACTTGAATTGAGTGAAAAGGGTATGGAGCGCGACGTGCGGTACTGATCGCCGGCAGTCCATTCAGAGATCGTCAGATGATTGTGGCGTGGGCATCGGCTGCGACGGCCGCAAGACGGTGCTGGGACTGCGCGAGGGCGCGACGGAGAACACAACGGTAGTGAGCGCGCCGTTGAGCGAGTTGATTGGGCGAGGCCTGGATTTCAGCACACCACGGCTGCAATGGGTGGCCTTCAACAGTAATGGCGAAGAACCCCGCAGCTTGGATTCCATCGGGACATACCCCAAAGCCACGCCAAATCAACGCCGTGGTTTACACTAGCAGGAGGTGGAAGAAAGAGCCCCCATTGGTTGCTCTGAGCTTCGTGAGGAGGATCCGGAAGTAGGTTGCCGGGCGCCCATGCGGATCGTGCAACTCGTTGAATGCCTTGAGGTAGGCGGTCTGGAGCGAATGGCCGTGGATCTGGCGCTGGCTCAGCATGCCGCCGGCCATTGGGTGGGAGCGTATTGTTTTTTCGGAGCTGGCCCGTTGCGGGCGCAACTGGACGCGGCCGGCATACCCGTCACGGAATTCCATAAGGAGCGGCACTCGAATCCGGCCCTGGTCTGGCGGATGGCCAGTCAACTGCGGCGCGATCGGGTGGAAATTCTCCACGGCCACAATCCCGGCGTGCACCATGCCGCCGCGCTGGCCAAGGCCGCGGCCGGAGTGCGCGTCTGCCTGAATTCCCGGCATAGCGCCACCACCTCGCGCGGTGATCCCTGCCAGGAAAAATACTTTCGTCTGGCCGGTCCGCTTACGGACCACGTGGTTTTTGTCTGCGAGTACGTGCGGAAACAACTCGGACCGCGTTTGCGGTACCCGTCCGCGAAATACTCGGTGATCCTCAACGGCATTGCCACGGAAAGATTCCTGGCGCGGCCCGCGGCGCCAGGCAGTGCCCGGCCGAGGCTGCGGTTTGGCACCGTGGGCCGGTTGGTGCCGGCCAAAGGACATACCGTGCTGATCGACGCGTTTGCCAGGATAGCCGGCCGGGTACCGGAAGCCGAATTGCAGATTTACGGCTACGGTCCGCTGCACGGCGAGTTGCAGTCGCAGGTCCGCAGTCTGGGGATGGAGGGCCGCATTCGTTTGGAAGGTCCCACCGAAGATACCGCCCGAGTCTTGGAGTCTCTGGACGTGTTTGTGTTTTCCTCCGTGCAGGAAGGTCTGCCGCTGGTGATTCTGGAGGCCATGGCGGCGGGGTTGCCGATTGTCAGCACGCGCGTGGGTGGAGTTCCCGAAGTCGCGCCGGAAGGCTTGGTCGCACGCTATTGCGAGCCCGGCAACGTGGACGCGCTGGCCGATGCCATGATGACGAGCACGCAAGATGCCCGCCTCGTCGAGATGGGCCGCGCCGGGCGCGACCTGGCGGCGGAGCATTACGGAATCTCGCGCATGAGCGATCATTACTCGGCGCTCTATCGAAGACTGCTGGGGAATGGAAGTTAGGGTGGGGCAGG
>JBEKDA010000051.1:0-41516 GCA_050014595.1 Bryobacteraceae bacterium | reverse complement strand
AGTGCGCGCATCACGGCGATCTTCAGATCGCGACTGTAAACTGATCGGGCCAAATCCATTTCCTCACTCCATTCAATGTATTTGGTCCTTAACTTTCTGTCTCAGTTTTGGGGTTCACTCCAGATCGCCGACTCCTCCCCCACGCATCCCCATGCTCCGCGGTGAAGTCTGGTGGGTCGCCAGGAAGGACAGTAAGCACTGATCGCCCTCCTCTGACCCGCGCGCAATTCCCCCTGCGCGGCTGATCCCCCCCTTGCAATCTGATTCCTTCCGCTGTGACCCACCGAAGCGGAGGTGTGTCTACGCTCCAGATTCCATTGAGTCTTTGGAGTGATCGTCAAGGCTCGTAATGGGGTGGTAGCCTTTTGAGCATAGTGTGGACGAATGTCCGTGCAATCTCGATGGATTCCTGCGCCTCCTGCAAGGTTGGCTCCCAGGGCGCGCCGGGATATCGGAACCTCGCTGCATACTCAGTCAAAGGCGTGACGTCTTCCATTGCTGGGGCGAGCGTGCCATCTATCTTTGTGCACAGTTCGCCCAACTCCCTCCAGATTGTGGGTCTTCCGAAAGGCCGAGTCGTGCCACGTAAGGAGAGCCTTCATCGCCTTCTCGACCGCTTGTTGACAGTGGAACAGAGCGTCCCTAACAAAGGGAGGAGTTGCCTTCAGATCATGCTGCGCATTGTCCAAGTCTTCCTTGGCGCGCAAAAGCCATTCCCTGGTGTTCGAGATAAGGACCGGGTCAGGCTCCATACAGCAGTTTCCCTTCCCGAACGATGGTGGATGGAAATGACGCCTTCAGATGCAACTGCCTATTGAAATCGCCCTGCGGCCAAACCTGCACGTCCGCGGCTACCCCGGTTCCCCGAAGAGCTCGGTATCCAGGATTCCCTCGCCGGAGATGCTGTGGGGCTTCATCGGGGAGAATGACCATCAGGTCATAATCGCTGTCCGGCCCAGCGTCCCCGCGTGCAGTGGAGCCAAACAGGTAAATCCGTTCCGGGTGATACACTCCCACCAACCGGCGGACGATCTCTCTCAGCACGGGATCGTCAACCGAGGGAGGCTTCATCATCTCCGTCTGTGCGTTTTGCATTGTCTGGATCCATTTATAGTTTGCCACAACCCGCCGCGGAAGATCCAAAGCCCCGCAAAACCCCGTGGACAGACTACTCTGTCCCAAGGCGCCGTTTTTGCGCCGCGTGGACAGAGCTGTCTGTCCCCGGTTCCTCGGCGGCAGGATCTCCGCTTCCTCAGCGCTCTCGGGTCTTAACTTTGCTTTTTTCCTCCGTGTCTCCGCGTCTCCGCGGTGAATAACAGTCTCCTTAAAACAACAGCAACTTCCGCGCCTCGTCCTGGTATCCGTTCTGCCACCAGCCGTTCCCCCGCCGCCGCGGATACCTCTTCCGCAACGCCCAGCACGCCAGCGCCACCGCGAACACCAGGTCGTCGTGCGTCCCCTCCCGCCACGCCCCGTATTGCTCCCGCCCCGATTGCGTAACCTTCACCTGGATCGCCCCCATCTCCCCCAGCAGGTCCGCATAATGCTTCAACCCGCCCGCGATCTCCAGTTCTCCCATCTGCAGCATCACCTGCAGCCCCACCATCAGGTCCCGCTTCGGCACTCCGTAGCAGCCCTCCACTGACGTCTCCCTCTCCCCGCCCGTCACCAGCACCGGCATCATCTTGCACCCCGGCCGCGCCAGGTGGATCAGGTCCACCACTGGCCTTCCCACCCCCGTCGCGTCCACTGCCAGTTCGCATCTCCCCGTCAGCTCCGGCGACTGCGTGACCTCCGTCACCCGGTCCGCCACAACCGGATACGGTGTCCCCAAGGGTATCCGCTCCAGGTGCCGCAGCCGCAGCGCAACCTCCTTTCGATACGTGTACATCACTGGGTCCCACTCTCCTGTCAGCTCCGCCCGTTCCACCACCGCGATCGCCGTATAGTCGTGCACCTTCCCCAGGTCCACCCCCACAAAAAACCGGTTCATATTTGTTTTCATCATCCGTTATTCCTCCGTGTTCATCCCTGTCATTCTTTGAATTCTTCTCCCCCTGCGAAGATTTCTCCGCTTCCTCCTCGCTCTCTGTTTTGGTCTTTGTTCTTCTGCCTTTCTCCGCGTCTCCGCGCCTCCGCGTTGAAGTCTTTCCTTCGGTCGTTTGGTTGCGGCTCTTCACAGTTCCAGCGGCCTCACACCCTCTCGCACCGCCCCCTCAACCAGGTCCCGGTCGAATACTCCGCTGGTTGAGTCCTCGAACTCGCACAAGTACTCCTGCCGGAACCACCTCTCCCCCATCGCCTCCCGTTCCTCTTTCAGATACGCCTGCGAAATCCGCGGACACTCCGTCGCCGGCGCGCGCACCCGCTCCCACCCCGTTCCCCCGCCCGTCCACACCTCGTAAAAAAACCCCCGCTTCCCGAACGGCGTGCTCATCAGCCACAAGGCCCCGCCGCTCACCGCCAGCATCGGACGGATCGTCAGGTAGAGTTCGTCGCTCACCCGCGACGCCTCGTCCACCAGCAACAACGACACCGCTGAAAAGCCCCGCACCGTCGCCTCGTTTCCTGGCAACCCCACAATCCGCGACCGGTTCGGCAGTTCCAGCGACAGCTCGTTGTCGCCGTCTCCCTTCACCGGGTACTCCGCCTTCCGCGCGAATCCCTCCACTTTCCGCAGAAACTCGGCGCTCTGTCTCCCGCTCGGGCTCACCACCAGCGTCAGGCTCTCCGGCTCATGCGCCGCATGGTGCATTGCCTTCGCCGCCGTAATCGTTGATTTGCCCCACTGCCGGCTGCAATTCAGGATCCCCCGCCGGCTCTTCGTGTCCAGCACCAGCCCTTGCAGATCGTCCACTGCCAATCCCAGGCGCCGTCTTACCCATTCCGACGCACACTCCAGGAGCTCCGGGGACCGGCTGCTCTGTCCCCGGCTCCCCGTTTCGCTCCCCGCTGCCTCGCTCCCCGCCGCTGGCCGCTGCACTCGCTCCCAACCCCTCTTCAGATTCCACATCTCAACCCTCAACCCCACCCTACCATCTCATTTGATAATTTCAGGCCTTTTTGCCTGATTATCGACCCCGCCGCCATCCCGCAACCCCCTCTGTTTCAGCCGCTTTACCGTGAAATGCAGAATTAAGTAATTTCTTGTGAACGCTTCTCCGCGCTTTCTTCCGGAATTCCCTTCACAAAAATCTTCACCCACAAAACAAAGCGCTTAACCCCAATTTGGCCTCGCCCTCTCACACCCTCGTTCTACCCTGGTTTGTGGGGCGGGCTATTCAGCCCGCGGACCCGCTTTCCAGCGGGTCCAGCCGCCGGAAAGGCGGCCGGCAGCCTGGATTGGCTGGTCCACACCGAAGGCGCCCTGCTCTTTCGGCCCGTCCCCGCCTGGAGGTCTATGTCATCACTTCGCCGCATGCTCGCTAATCGCGCCAACGGAGCTCTCTCCCGCGGCCCGCTCACCCCGCAGGGGAAAGAGCGCTCCGCTCAAAACGCTCTCCGCCACGGCCTCTTGGCTAAGTGTGTGGTCCTGGAAAACGAATGCCCCCAAACCTTCGCCGCCTCGCTCTCCGACCACGTCGACCACCTGCGGCCTGCCACCGGCCTGGAACTCGCCATGGTCGAGGAGATGGTCGCATCCCATTGGCGTCTGCGCCGCGCCTGGGCCATCGAAACCCGCCTCATCGACAAACAGACCGCCGCTCAACCCCCGGGAGGCGACCTCGACCGCATGGCCGACGCCTTCTCTGGTCTCGCCGATGGCCCCGCCCTCGCTCTCATCCACCGCTACGAAGCCCGCCTCCACCTCATGTACCAGCGCGCCCTCCACAACCTCCTCCTCCTCCGCATCGCCGCGGTACCAAACGAACCCAATCCCATTTCCGGACAGTTAGAACCATGAAACCAAGCTGCGGGGCCAAATCCCTAATCCGGCCACATCGGCCAAAACGCCACATCGGACCTGGTGAGGCGGCGCTTGCCGAACTTCTGCTAGACTGGATGAAGTTATGGCAATTCCGAACGTGAAGCGGTTCCGGCCTTTCTGCCCGACCTGCGACGACAATTTCACCCTGATGGCCGTCCTGCCGAGGGACGCGGATATCGATAAGTACCTGTCGGACGCGGTGGCGCGTCACGATCACAAGGCTTTCCAGGAAGGCAAGACACTGCACGTCAAGGTGCGCGTCGGCCAGCAGAAGCAGAAGAAGGCGAAGTAGTTACATCCGGCTCTGCAGACTGCGCAGGGCCCGCAATCCTTCTTGCGCGACCTGGGGATCGGTGTCTTTGCTCAGCCTCTGCAAGACGTCGAGGCTGGAGCTGTCTCCGCTCATGGCCAGCACGCGCGCGAGGCCGATTTTCTCGTCCCGCGTGCCGCTGCCAATGGGCGCGTAGAGCGCCTGGCGAATGGCAGGGTCGCGCGCCAGTTCGGTCAGAAACGGGAGGGCCACGCCGGTGTACGCCGCCGAATTCAAATTGTTGATGAGGTAGCGTAGCGGGCTGAATTCGCTCAACCCGGTTTTGCCGAGCATCACCTGGGCGAAGGCCAGCGAGAGCCGCGGCGAAGCCTTTTGTTCGTCTTTCCACGCCTGTTCGAGCATCGGCAGGTCGCCCGGTTTGCGCAAGCGGGCAAAGCCCTCGGCGGCGGCGGCGCGCAGGCGGTCGTCCTTATCGTGCAGGTATTGCGTGTAGAGTGCGCGGCTTTGCTCCACGGGCAGCATGGCGATGGCGGTGAGCGCCTCACGCTTGACCTTGGGGTCGCGGGCGCGGTTGAGCGCATCCACGAGGTCGGGCACGGCGGCCTTGTCGAGGAGCACGCCCACCGTCTGGATGGCCGCGATTTGCACCTTGGGATCGAGGTCGTGCAGCCGGAATGCCACGCGCGGCCCGGCCGATTCGTCGCGAATCTTCTGCAAGGCGACCAGCGATTCGTACATCAGGTCGGTGTCCTTGGAGTGGACGCCCTCCACCAACTGGTCGACGGCCGCCTTGCCGCGCAGAATCCCGACGGCGTGCGCCGCGTTGGCGCGCGATTCCAGGCTGGCGCCGCCGGTCACCAGTTGCGCCAGGGCGGAGATCACTTCCGGACGCACCTCGACGAAGGGATCGATCACCAGGTCGTTGGTGTCGGTGAACTTGCTGCGGATGCTGGTGGCCACGCGCCGCACGGTGCCGGCGACGCCGCCCTTCACGTAGCCGGGCGAATAAAAATTCACCAGCCCGTCGGTGGCCAGCATCTGGATTTCGGGATCGTTGTCCCGGGTCGCCTGGATCAGCGGGTCCAGGCTCCGCGCCGTGCCGATATCGATCAGTTCGCGGACGGCCTGGTTGCGCACATCGCTCGACGGGTTCTTGAGAAACTCCTGTAGCTTGGGAATGGATGCCGAGCCGGCCTTGGCTGCCTCGCGCACGTCTTTCGGCTTCGCCTCTTGCGCCGTGAGTGGGCGCAACGCGGCCAGCGCGAGCAATGCGATGGGGATAATACGCATATTTCTATGCTAGCGTGTTCCGGAGAGGGCGAACCGAAGACTTCACCGCAGAGACGCAGAGACGGGGAGAAAACCAAAAATAAAAATCAAAGCAGGGAGCGAGGAGGGGAAGCAGATATGGCTTCTTCTTCTTGCTTTTCTCAGCGTCTCCGCGCCTCCGCGGTGAGATTTTTCTAGCGCACGAATTCGACTTCCACGCGGCGATCGATGAGGCCGGCTTCGAAGCCCAGGTCGAGCAGTTTCTGCGCGGCCTTGGGCACCACTTCGCCGGCATCGAGGGTGTAGTGGTTGACGTACATCCCCACGAATTTCTCCGCCAGGCGCGGCTCCATATCGCGCGCGAACTGCATGGCATATTCCAGCGCTTCGTCGTGGTTGTCCAGGGCGTACTGAATGCTGTCGCGCATCAACCGGCAGCACTCGCTCTGCACGTCGGCATCGAGCGATCGCAGCAACACGTTGGCGCCCAGCGGCAGCGGCAGTTCGTAGGTGTTCTTGAACCATCGGCCCAGGTCTACGATGCGGTGGAAGCCCTCGCGGTCGAAGGTCAATTGCGCTTCGTGGATGATCAGGCCGGCATCGACGGAGTGCTCGCGCACCGCGTCGGTGATCTGGTCGAAGGGAGTCACCACGGGTTCGAAATCCGGCTGAAACAGTTTACAGGCCAGATAGGCGGTGGTGAGCAAGCCGGGAACGGCGATGCGTTTGCCTTTGATCTCTTCCGGCTCCATCGGCCTGGCCGCGATGATCATCGGACCATAGCCGTCGCCGATGCTGGAGCCGCTGGCCATCAGCACGTACTTATCCGCCACGTAGGGATACGCGTGATAAGAAATGGCGCTCAAATCGTACAGGCCTTCTCTGGCCTTGCGGTTTAACGTCTCGATATCTTCGAGCACGTGCCGGAACGAGACCCTGGCCGAACGAACTTTCTTGGTTGCAAGTCCGTAGAACATGAATGCGTCGTCGGAATCAGGGCTGTGAGCGCTGACAATCTCCCGGGATTCGACCGATGTCATAAGAAATGGGATGAGGCTTCACCCAGTTTACACTACTGCGAGTGATTGCCCATCACAGAACAGAGAAAAACCGTGTGACAAAACGAAAAGGGCGGTCATCCAACGGCGTGTGAACCCGGAAACTTCGTTGGCGATCATCCGAATTGCGCATCACGCGCCAGGCCCTGATTATGCCGTGGGCACTCTGGGATCCGATCACTCAAACTTTCCGTACTGCCTGCTCACTAGCCGAGGATGAGGCCGCCCCCATCTTCGTCCGGTTCTATCTGGCACCTCCTGCCAGCCCACGTGGGCCGGCCTTGAAACGCCGTCGGAATCAGTGAAACCGGCTTGATTCCAACTTCAGTTTGCGCCCGGTTGGTATTCTTGTCAAGAGATCTTCGAGTACCGAAGGCAAAGGAAATTCCCTTAGATCGGATGGAGTCGTGTTTCGGAACTTTTTTTCTAAAAAGCCGGCGGCGCTTACCGGCGCTCCGCCAGTGCGGCGGATGAAGACCTACTCGGCGCAAAGCGGGTACGTGTATCAGTACTACTACGAAGGTCATCGCCCGTTCCGCTCGGGCGGGGAAAGTGGCTCGGAGTTTGTGTTTACGATCTCGGCCGACCGTAAGAGCTGGAGCGAGGCTAGCGTGCACGTCAGCGACCAAGCCGTCGCGCATTGGGAACGGTCCCACGCTCGCGAGCTCTCGAACAACGAGCGCTATGCCATCGCCAAGATGGCGCTCTTCCAGGCCTTCGATGACCGCTCGAACCCCGGTCTCATGAAGGACGCCGTGCGCGTGCGTCCGGCCGATGTCGAAGCCATCGTCGAAACGCTCGACCTGTAGCAAGTTGCGGAAAAGGCCCGACGGGCCAGGCCTGTCCTACTCGCCTGTTCAACCCGCGCGATTGATGCCAGAATGAGTAGTTCGAATGAACCACCCGTGTCACCGCTGGACGCCGGCCCCTGATGCCGTCGATCCCCAACTCATTCCGCGCCATCGATTATCGACCGGCGCGCACATGCCCGCTATCGGGCTCGGCACGTTCGGCTCGGACCACGTCTCCGCCGCCGCCGTGGCCGACGCCGTTCGTGGAGCGGCCGCGGTCGGTTATCGCCACTTCGACTGCGCCTCGGTCTACGGCAACCAGGCGGAGATCGGCCGCGCGCTCCGCGACATCCGGGATGGCGGCGTCGACCGCGACGAGTTGTGGATCACTTCCAAGCTGTGGAACGACCGCCACGGCGAAGATGACGTGATCCCCGATTGCCGCCGCACCCTGGCCGATCTGCAACTCGACTACCTGGATCTCTTTCTGGTCCACTGGCCCTTTCCCAACCATCACCCGCCGGGCTGCGACGTGAGCGCGCGCAACCAGTCCGCGCGGCCTTACCTCCACCAGCGTTTTCTGAAAACCTGGCGCAAGATGGAACAACTGGTGGACCTGGGTCTCGCCCGCCACATCGGCACCTCCAACATGACCATTCCCAAGCTGGCGCCGCTGGTCGGCGACGCGCGCATCAGGCCGGCCGTGAACCAGATGGAACTGCATCCGCACTTCCAGCAGCCGGAGCTGTTCCGCTTCGTCGTGGAGCACGGAATCCAGCCGGTGGGTTATTGCCCCATCGGCTCACCCGGCCGCCCGGAACGCGACCGCACCCCGGAAGACACCGCGCCCGCCGAAGATCCGGTGATTGTGAGGATCGCCCGCCGCCTGGGCGTCGCTCCGGCCGTTGTCTGCATCCAGTGGGCTATCACGCGCGGCCAGATTCCGATTCCGTTTTCCACCCGGCGCGGCAACTACCTGGCCAACCTGCAAGGCGCCGCAGCGGCCGCGCTCACCGGCGATGACATGCGTGAAATCGCCGCCATCGACCGCCATTGCCGGCTCATCAAGGGCCAGGTCTTCTTGTGGAAGGACGGGCAGCGTTGGGAAGACCTGTGGGATCCCGAGGGCTTCATCACGCCTCCGTAACGAAAGGAATTTGAAAACCATGAACCAGTCCATGCGAGGGGCGTTTCTACCCGGCAACAGCACGGTGGAACTTCGCGAGGTAGCGGTTCCCACCCCCGGCCACGGCGAAGTGTTGCTGCGGATGAAAGCCTCGACGATTTGCGGTTCCGATATCCGCTGCATTTACCACGAGCACCTGGGCAAAGGGCCGGAAGGCTACCAGGGCGTGGTTGCCGGCCACGAACCCAGCGGGCAGATCGTGGCCGCGGGACCCGGATGCCGGCGCTTTCGCGAAGGCGACCGCGTGGTGGTTTATCACATCTCCGGCTGCGGGGTGTGCAACGATTGCCGCCGCGGCTACATGATTTCCTGCACCAGCGAGCGCTATCGCCGCGCTTACGGCTGGCAGCGCGATGGCGGAATGGCCGGCTACCTGCTGGCCGAAGAGAAGGACCTGGTGGCGCTTCCCGATGAGCTCACCTATGCCGATGGCGCGCAGGTGGCCTGCGGCTTCGGCACGGTCTACGAAGGCTTGCAGAAGATTGGCATCTCGGGAGATGACGCCGTGCTGATCACCGGCCTCGGACCGCTGGGTCTGGCCGCCGGCGCGCTCTGCCGCAAGATGGGAGCGGAAAAGATCATCGGCATCGACGTGGTTCCCGAACGGCTGGAACTGGCGCGGAAGCTCGGGCTGTGCGACCTGGTGCTGCCGTCGGGCGCGGACAACGCCGCCCAGGTTCGCGATCTTACCGGAGGCCGCGGTGTGGAGCGCGCCATCGATTGCTCCGCCAACGACGGCGCTCGCGCCGCCGCCATCCGCGCCACGCGCAAGTGGGGACGCATCGTTTTTCTGGGTGAAGGCGGCCGCGTGGAATTCAACCCTTCGCCCGACATCATCCACGATCAGAAAACCATCTTCGGCTCGTGGGTCACTTCCATCTGGCTGATGGAAGAACTAGTGGAGCGGCTGGTCCGCTGGAATCTGCATCCGGCGGATTTGATCACGCACCGTTTTGCGCTTGACCAGGCGGGGGAAGCATACCGGCTGATGAGTTCCGGCCGCTGCGGGAAAGTGGCCGTCTGCTTCGACGAAGAGCTGCCGGGGTGAGGGCGCGAAGCATTTGTCAACCGAAGAATATTAATGATTGGAAGTGCGGTGGGTACGGTCAGCCGTTGGCCAGCCGGGAGAAGACGGCATACTGGCCACCCAGCGGCAGCCTTCTCATGAGCCCTTCCCAGTGGCCGCAGGTTTTGTATAAGCGCTCGGGGAAATAGAGGAAATATTCCGTCTTGTGCGGCTGGAACCCGGCGCGCCGCATCAGGCTTCGGGTGGAACCTGCGGTGAGCAGGATGGCATCCGCATCCACCGGAGTGCGGCTCACGATGGCTCGAGTTACCGGATTCCACGGGTTGTGCTCGATGATGCAGAAGGTTCCGCCGGGACGCAGGACGCGCCGGACTTCCGTAGTGAGCCGTGCGCGAGCGGCGGGCGGAACGTGATGGTACACACAGACGGCCGTTACGAAGTCGAACCGCCCATCCTCATAGGGAATGCGCAGCGGATCCTGCTGTACTCGGGTCTCAAAGCCGCGAATCTCCGCCATCATTTGCGGAGAAGGATCGCATCCGCGGGCTTCGGAGAAAGATCCGCCAAGCAGGCCGAGGAGTTCGCCCTGGCCGCACCCGAAGTCGAGGTAAGTCATGCGCGAAGGGTCCATCTTGTGGTGGCGAAAGTGCGCGAGGATCAAATCGCGCTTTCTCACATGGAAGAACCGGGAGCCGGCAGATGAAAACCAGCCACGAATGGGATCCTTCAACAGGTGGTTGTACCTGCCGGCGAACTTGTCGAATTCGGGTGAGTTCATCGACGGGAGCCTTTCACGGCGCGGTCCTGCGAGGGATCGGTGCGCCGGCTGTGCACTCCCCGCTCGATCTGCGAGCATCCTCTCACGCCAGCTTCAACGCTTTCACCCGGTCCCGCAACTGCGCCGCCTTTTCGAACTCGAACTTTCGCGCCGCCTCCCGCATGCTCTCTTCCAGTTCGCCGATGAAGTGCGCCCGCTGCTCCGGCGTCAGACCTTCCACCTCCTCGTCGGTCTCGAGCGGCACCGTCACGTAGTCGCCTTCGGCCACGGCCACCAGGCTCATATCGATCGGCCTCACGATCGATTGGGGCACAATCCCGTTCCGCTCGTTGTATTCTACCTGCACCTGCCGCCGCCGCGAAGTCTCCTCCAGCGCCTTCCGCATGCTGTCCGTCATCACGTCGGCGTACAGAATGGCGTGCCCCTCCACGTGCCGCGCCGCCCGCCCCATGGTTTGGATCAGCGCGCCGGACGATCGCAGGAAGCCTTCCTTATCGGCGTCCAGGATCGCCACCAGCGACACCTCCGGCAAGTCCAGACCTTCGCGCAGCAGGTTGATCCCGATCAGCACATCGAACTCCCCGCGCCGCAAATCGCGCAGAATCCGGATTCGCTCCAGCGTGTCCACCTCCGAATGCAGATACCGGCAGCGCACTCCCACTTCGGAATAGTATTCCGCCAGGTCTTCCGCCATCCGCTTGGTCAGGGTGGTCACGAGCACGCGCTGGTTGGCTTCCACGCGCTTGCGGATCTGGCCCAGCAGGTCATCCACTTGCCCCTTCACCGGCCGGATCTCCACCGATGGGTCCACCAGTCCCGTGGGCCGGATGATCTGCTCCACCACCACTCCCGCCGATTTCGTCAGCTCGTACGGCCCCGGCGTCGCCGAAACGTACACCAACTGGTTCACACGATGCTCGAACTCTTCGAAGGTCAGCGGCCGGTTGTCCAAGGCGCTCGGCAGCCGGAATCCGTGCGCCACCAGCATCTCCTTCCGCGAGCGGTCGCCGTGATACATGCCGTGCAGTTGCGGGACGGTCTGGTGGCTCTCGTCGATGAAGATCAGCGAATCGTTCGGCAGGTAATCCAGCAGCGTCGGCGGCGCTTCTCCCGGCAGCCGCCCCGAGAAATGCCGCGAGTAGTTCTCGATCCCGTGGCAGTACCCGATCTCCTTCATCATCTCCAGGTCGAACATGGTGCGCTGGTGCAGCCGCTGCGCTTCAATCAGTTTCCCCTGCTTCTCCAGCTCCTTGTGCCACCACTCCAGCTCCGTGCGAATGCTCTCCATGGCGCCGAAGCGGGTTTCGTCGCTCATCACGTAGTGGGTCTTGGGATAGATCGGCAGCCGCTGATAGGTCTGCTTCACCTGGCCCAGCAGCGGATCGATCTGCGACAGGCTCTCCACTTCGTCGCCCCACAGCTCGATGCGGTACGCGTGGTCGTCGTAGGTGGGATAAAGCTCGATCACGTCTCCCCGCACGCGGAACGTCCCGCGGCGGAAATCCGTGTCGTTGCGGTCGTACAGAATGTCCACTAACTTCGATACGATCTGGTTGCGCGAAATCTTCTGCCCCTTCTCCAACATCAGCAACATCCCGTAGTAGGCTTCCGGCGATCCCAGGCCGTAAATGCAGCTTACGCTGGCCACAATCACGCAGTCGCGTCTCTCGAACAGCGATTTGGTCGCTGCCAGGCGCAGCTTATCCAGCTCATCGTTGACGGTGGCTTCTTTTTCGATGTAGACGTCGCTCGAAGGAATGTAGGCTTCCGGCTGGTAGTAATCGTAGTAGCTGACGAAATACTCCACCGCATTGTCCGGGAAGAAGCTTCTGAATTCGTGGTAAAGTTGGGCCGCCAGTGTCTTGTTGTGCGCGAGGATCAGCGCCGGCCTTCCCATCGCCTCGATCACCTTGGCCATGGTGAAAGTCTTTCCCGATCCGGTCACGCCCAGCAGCACCTGGTGCTGCTCGCCTTCCCGCACGCCGCGAATCAATTCGGCGATGGCGTTTTCCTGGTCGCCGCGCGGCCGGTAGTTGACCGCCAATCGAAAGCCCATGCTTCCAGATTGGCACAACTGCAAGGAGACAGAAGTCAGGAGTCAGAAGCCAGAAGCCTTCGCGAGATGCTGGCTCAACGCCCACGGCCACGCTATTCCGACTTCCTTAACTCCTGACTCCCGACTTCCAAATCCCGCAGGGATTGCAAGGGCGAAGCCCTTGCCACGACCGGCCTCCGGCCGGTCGAACACCGGCGGCAAGACCGCCGGCGCTACCAGTTGGTCTTAACGGAACTTGAAAATGTAGAAACTCCACTGCAAGGGCGAAGCCCTTGCCTACCCGCTCAGCCGGGCGTTCAGCCACGCGCGGGCAAACCGCAGCCGCCGGTCGACGGTGGCTTCCGACAAGTGCATCAGCTCGCTCAATTCGGCCACGGTGTACCCCATCAGATACCGCAGTTCCACCAGTCGCACCAGGTCCGGATCGCTCTTCGCCAGCAGCTCCAGCGCCGCTTCCAGGTCCAGAATCGCCGGCTCCGGCAGTTCCGTCCAGGCCAGGTGCGCCGTGAGCGGCACCTGCTCCCACTGGCCTTCGCGCTTGCCGGCCAGCCGCCGGCGCGCCTGCTCGATCATGATTCTCCGCATTTGCGTCGCCGCGAACGCGAAAAAATGGTGCCGGCTCTTCCAGTCCATGCGCTGCATTTGCCGCAGCCGCATGTAGGCTTCATTGACCAGGGCGGCCGGATTGATGCTGTGACGGTCTCGCGACGCCAGGCTGGATGCGATCGCCAGCAGGCGCTTGTAAACCGAATCCACCACCTGGTCGTAGGCGTGTTCGTCTCCCTCCCGCCATCGCCTCAGCAAGAGGGTCACTTCGGTGGTCTTGCCGGAGGAAGACATCCCAAGTCGATTCTGTCATAGGCTTGGATTTCCGCGCAAGAGAGCGGCTGCTATCCTGAAGAATAGTGGCTCTGAATCCGTCCTCGGTGTCCCGACTGTTGGTGCGCTCGACTAACTGGCTCGGCGACGCGGTTATGTCTCTGCCCGCCATCCGGGCCATCCACCAGGTTTTTCCCCACGCCCAGGTGGCGGTGGTCGCCCGCCCCTGGGTAGCCGATCTCTACGCTCGCGAATCTTCCATCGATCGCGTCATTCTCTACCCCGTGCAGAAGGGTCTCCGCGCCAAACGCGAGTTCGCCGCGCGCCTCCGGGAGGAGCGCTTCGACGCCGCCATCCTGCTGCAAAACGCCTTCGACGCCGCGCTGATCGCCTGGCTGGCCGGCATCCCCGAGCGCATCGGTTACAATCGTGATGCGCGCGGCCTGCTGCTCACGCGCGCCATTCCGGTTCCCGAACCCGGCGACATTCCCCGCCACGAGCGCTTCTATTACCTCGAACTCCTCCGCCGCGCCGCGCTGATCGAACGCTTCCCGCCCTCCGATGCCATCCTCCTCGAAGGCATCGACGCCGCCCGCCGCGGCGGCGCCGAACATCTCGCCGCGCTGGGAATTTCGACGCCGGCCATCGGCATCAGCCCCGGAGCGGCCTACGGCAACGCGAAACGCTGGCTCCCCGAGCGCTTCGCCGCGGTCGCCCGGTCATTCCCTGCGGCTTCCATCCTGCTCTTCGGATCCGCAGCCGAACGCGAGCTCTGCCAGTCCGTGGCGGCCCAGCTCCCTGATTCCCACAACTTCGCCGGCCGGACGACGCTCCGCGAATTCATCGATCTCGCCGCTGCCTGCCGCCTCTTCCTGACCAACGATTCGGGCGCCATGCACGTCTCCAGCGCGCTGGGCGTTCCCACCGTTGCCATATTCGGCGCCACCGATGACACCACCACCGGCCCCGCCGGCCCGCTCGCGCGCGTCGTCCGGGCGCATGCCGAGTGCAGTCCCTGCCTGCTCCGCGAGTGTCCCATCGACCACCGCTGCATGACGGCCGTTACCACGGAAATGGCCGTGGCCGCGGCGCTTCAACTTTGGGAGGAATCCGCCCCCGCGTGGACACACGAAACAAAATTCTGACGCCTGCCGCCGCGCTGGCGCTCTCCCCGGCCCGTCCGCTGGTGGTCGTCAAGGGCTACTTCGATCTCCTGCGCGCCGGGCACGCGCGGGAACTGGACGAAATCCGCCGCCGTACCAACGCGGCCACTTTGCTCGCCGCCGTCATGCCCCTCGACCATGGCCTGCTTCCGCTCGCCGGCCGCGCCGAATTGGTGGCGGCTTTACGCGTGGTAGACTACGTGTTACTCGGGGATTGCGAAGACTTGAATCGGCTTGTGTCCTCGCTGGGTCCCGCGGAAACCGTCAGCCTGGAAGACGCCGATATGCGCCGCGCCCGGCAGTTGATCGAGCATGTTCATCGTCGGCAAAACTGCTAGGCAAGGGCTTCGCCCTTGAAATCCCTGCGGGATTTGGAAGTCAGGAGTCGGAAGTCAGAAGTCAGAAGTGCGGCGAATGGGGTCTTCACATGTCAAGACCGAGGAATTGTTGAAGCAGTCTTGTTTAGGAATGGACGGCAAAGAATCCAGCCTCCACATCCTGGCCGTCCGGCTGGGCGCCATGGGAGACATCATCCACGCTTTGCCCGCGGTGACTGCGCTCAAGCTTGCTCACCCCGATCGCCATCTCACCTGGCTGGTCGAACCCCAATGGGCGCCGCTTCTCGATGACAATCCTTTCGTGGACCGCGTCCTCGATCTCCACCGCGAGTCTCTGGCCGGCCTGTTCAAGAGCTGGCGCGCTCTTTCTCGAATCCGCTGCGATTACGCCGTCGATTTTCAGGGCCTTCTCAAGTCCGCTCTGGCTGCCTCCGCCGCCCACCCCGGCCGCCTCTACGGCTTCGATCCCGCGCAAATCCGCGAACGCAGCGCGGCCATCTTCTACACCGACCGCATCTTCGCCCGCTGCGCTCACGTGGTGGACCGCAATCTCGAACTGGCTGCCGCACTTGCGGCGGGCACGGCCCAGCCGGCCGGTCCCGCTTCCTTTCCTCTCCCGCCCGGCACTCCCGAAGGCGATCTTCCCAGCGGCGATTTCGTGCTCGCTTCACCGCTCGCCGGCTGGGCGGCCAAGCAGTGGCCCCTCGATCATTACCGCGCCCTGGCTGCGCGCCTGCTTGCGGAATGCGGCATCCCGCTGGTTCTCAACGGTCCGCCCGGCGCTCCCTTCCACCACGTGGAGCCGGCCGTGGTGCACTGTTCCGGCCTCCCCGGCCTGATCTACGCCACGCGCCGCGCCGCCGCCGTGGTCGGCATCGATAGCGGCCCGCTGCATCTGGCTGCCGCCCTTTCCAAGCCCGGGGTTGCCATCTTCGGCCCCACCGACCCGGCCCGCAACGGCCCCTATGGCAACTCGCTCGAAGTCCTCCGCAGCCCGTCCGCCGGCACCACCTATAAGAGAGGCGCCGCCATCGACCCAAGCATGCAACGCATCTCGCCGGACCAGGTCTTCGAAATCCTCAATGCCACGTTGAGCAGATTCGCCGGCTTCGCCCGCCAATGATCCATTTCCCCAAACCTTACGCCGACGTCGTTGCGCGGCTGCGTGTGCCCAGCGGCTTCCTGATCGCCGCGGTCTTCGCCTGGTTCTCCCACCCCGACGCTCTCTCGCTGGCCATCGGCCTTCCCCTCTCTGTGCTTGGTCTCGCGCTGCGTGCCTGGGCCGCCGGTTCGCTGGCCAAGAATCAGCAACTCTCGACCGGCGGTCCGTACGCCTATACGAGGAATCCTCTTTATATCGGCACGCTGGTGGTGGCCGCCGGCCTGGCAACCGCCGCCCGCAGCCCCGGCCTGGCAGCGCTCTTCGCCGCCATCTTCGTACTCGTCTACCTTCCCGTCATCCAAAACGAACAGCAGCACCTGCGCAATCTTTTCGCCGACTACGCGGATTACGCCGCCCGGGTTCCCATCCTCTGGCCGCGCTTCACTGCGTTTCCCCAAAGAAAGCCGAGTCCTTTCCGCTGGTCCCTTTATCTAAGTAACCAGGAATATAATGCCGGGGCTGGATTCGCCGCCGGGGTGCTGTTTCTCTTTTGGAAATGGATGAAGTAGGGCCGGGACCGTTCGGAGGGGAACGGTCCCTTTCCGTTTTGCCGGGTCCGCAAAGCCCCGTCAACCGTGATGACATCTGATGCATGAATTGATGCTAGAAGCCGCCCGCATCGCCTATCTAGCCGGCCTCGGACGAGTGTGGCCGCTCGACGGCTCGATCTCGATCGTCGCCGGTGAAATCATGGCCCTCCTTCCGGACCCGCCGACGCCTCCCCGTGGTGCGCACACACTCGTCGAATCCCGGCAGGAACGACTGGTCCGATGGCGCTTCGATGTGATGATTGCCGCGACTGCCCTGGTGGCCGGCATGCCGCTGATTCACAACAACCCCGCCGACTTCGAATCCATCCGAAGCGCCATCGAACGCGCCCCCGGCCGTTTTCCCAAGCTCGGCCCGCTGCAGTCGATTCGCTGCGACTCCCTCGCGTAAGCCTCCGGGTGCGCGGCACAAGAATGGAGGCGGCCTGGCAGAACCCGTCGTTCGCCTTCATCTGTTACCGCGGGTGATATCGTAGTAATCAAGGGGGGACCTCACGGATGTCCTGCACCTCGCGTTTCACGCCACTTTGCGTTGCCGGTTGGATCCTCGCGGTTGCCGCCCAGGAAGCGCCCCCGCCGCAACTCACCGCCCGCGAGCTGTTCTATTCCGCCGCCTCCGAGCCCGCGCCCGCGCCCGCCGCCAAAGCGCCACTGAAGACCGCGGCCAAGGCTCCGCCGAAGAAGACCACCTCGGCGCCCGCCCGGATCGTCACCGGCGTTCAGCCGATGCCTCCCGTGACGACGCCGCCGCACATCGTGTTGGGGCGCCTGCCCCTGGACGGCTCCGTCATTCCGGCCGTTGCTACCGCGCCGTCCACTGCGCCCGCGCCCTCGACCGGCGCCGCTCTCGGTCTCAAGTACACCATCCTGAAGCGGTCGGGCAGCGACATGGTGGAAGTCCCGCCCGACACCGTCTTCCATGCCGGCGACCGCATCCAGTTCAGCGTCCAGACCAACGGTCCCGGCTACCTCTACATCGTCAGCCAGGGCTCCAGCGGAACCTGGAAGCCCATGTTCCCGTCCACCGAAATCGAGGATGGCAACAACCGCGTGGATGGCTGGCATACGTACACCATGCCGCCGAAATCCCGCATGGTCTTCGACGAGCAGACCGGCGTCGAAAAGATCTTCATCGTCTTTTCGCGCGAGCCCGAGACCGATCTCGAAAACATGATCTACTCCCTGCAAGGCAACCAGCCCCACCCGGCCGCCCAGCCGCAGGAGGCGCTCAAGCCCAAACAGATGGTTCAGATTGGGGGCCTCAACATCGATGACTCGACCGTGGGCCGCTTGCGCACCACCTACGCCCGCGACCTGATCATCGAACGCGTCGACGACAAGACTCCCGCCGACAAGAGCGACAAACAGGAAAACGCGGTTTATGTGGTCAACCCGAGCGGCAGTTCCGATTCGCGCGTGATAGCCGACCTCACACTGGTGCACCAATGATCCGGCGGGGCGCACAGGCCCTGCTGCCCGTGCTCGTACTATTCACGCCGGCATTACCCCAAACCCACACTATGGCGGAGGGCGCGCACCGCATCGAGCTGATGCTCGAACGCCTCGACGGCGCCACCTGGCGCAGCATCGACCCCGGACTGGTTCTCAACCGGGGCGATCGCGTGCGCTTCCGTTTCCGCACCAACTTCGACGGCTATCTCTACGTCATGAACCAAAGCACCTCCGGTAAGTACGAACAGCTTTTCCCGCGCGAGGAAACCGGCCAAGATAACCGCATCGTGGCCTCGACGGACTATTGCGTGCCGGCCACTTCCACCGTGTTCCGCGTCGCCGGGCCCGCCGGCCATGAAGTGGTCTATTGGCTGGTGACGCCGGCGCGCCTCACCGGTACTCCGCCCCACCTGGCCCCGCCGCCGCCGCGTATGCCGGCGCCCATCACGCTTATTCCGCGCTGCGACGATACCATTATGCGCGCCCGCGGAGACTGCATCGATACTTCCGCCGGCCCCAAACTCATTCCACGCGGCGCCGATCTTCCCCAGAACATTGCCGCCGCCGCCGGCGCCGGCAGCCGCGATCTGCTCTTCATGCGCCAGAAGGACACGGCCGTCATTTCTTCACCCGCGCCGCTCAACGGCCCGGTCCTCTATGAGTTTCACCTCGCCCACCGGTGATGTTATGTTGCCGACGCGCTATCTCCTGCCGGCCCTTGCCTCTCTCGCCCTGGCCTTGGCCCAGCCGCCGCAACAGCAGCGCGACCTCAAGCTCGAAAAAGTCGAAGATCCCACCTTGCCGGCCAAACTCTCCGGCCACAGCTACGCCGTGGTCGTGGGCATTTCCCAATACCCCAACCTGCCCGCTGACAAGCAGCTTCAGTTCGCAGAGCGCGACGCCCAGTCCATCTACACCATCCTCATCAGCCCCGAAGGCGGCAATTTCAAAGCGGAAAACGTCAAGCTTCTGACCGGCGCCCAGGCCACTCTCGCCGCCATGAAAAGCCGGATCGACACCTGGCTGCCTTCCGTCGCGCAGGACGACGACCGCGTCCTCATCTACTTCGCCGGCCACGGCTTCATGTATCGGGGCAAGGGCTATCTGGCGCCTTCCGATTTCAAGCTCGACCAGGCCGGCACCACCGGCTATCCCATGGATGAGCTGGGCGCCGTCATCGGCTCCAGGATTCACGCCAAATGGAAGATCCTGCTGACCGACGCCTGCCATAGCGGCGCCATCTCCCCCGAAGACACCCAAACTCTCAACCAGACGCTCTCGACCCTCAACGCGTCGCTCTTCTCCTTAACCGCCAGCCGCGACCGCGAACAATCCTTCGAAAGTCCCGACCTGCAGGGCGGCCACGGCGTCTTCACTTACTATGTCGTGAAGGGCCTGGAAGGCGAAGCCGATTATTCGCATGATGGCAAAGTTACCGCCGACGAACTGTCCGAGTATGTCCACACGCAAGTCCGCGATGCCACCAAGGGACAGCAGAACCCCACCTCCGACCGCGGCAGCTTCGACGCCAACATGTGGCTCTCCTTTGTGCCTTCCGCCGCCGCTCCGGCCACCCCGCCCGCGCCGCAGTTCGGCTCGCTGATCTTTACCGCCAATACCGATGGGGTCGAAGTCTTCGTCGATAACAAGTCCATCGGCGTAGTGCCCAAGGGCAAGCCCTTCGCGGTGCCCGGCCTGGCGCCCGGCCAGCACACCGTGAAAGGCGTGAAGATGGGTTACGAACCCGACGGCCCCCGCCAGGAGACGGTCTATCCCGGCACCGACTCCGCAGTCACCATCAAGATCCTGATCCCCCGCCACCGCGACAAAGCCGCTACCGATGCCCTCGATAAGGGTATCGAATATTACCAGAAAGGCGGCGCGGCGAATTACAAGAAGGCCGCCGAGCAGCTCGAGAAAGCCTTTCAGCTCGATCCTACTTACAGCCAGGCCGCTTATTACCTGGGCCTGACTTACAGCGCCCTGTTCGACGAAGATAAGGGCCAGCAGTATTACAAGAAGGCCATCGAAATCGACCCCGACTATCTCGAGGCCCACGCCAATTACGCCGGCATGCTGCTCGATATCGGCGACGTGGATGAAGCCATCCGCCAGGTCAACATCGTGCTGCAGCGCCAGCCCGATCATGGCGTGGCTCTCACCATGCTGGCCCAGGCTTACCGCCTCAAGGAGCTGTACCGGCAATCCATCGACGCCGCCCGCAAAGCCATCCGCCTCACGCCTAAAGATGCCGAGCCCCACCTCTGGCTCGGTGACAGCCTGCGCCTCACCGGCGAACTCGCCGACGCGCAGTCCGAATACCAGCAGTACCTCGCCCTGAGCAATTTCGACAGCCACCTGGCCGGGCAGTTGAATTACTATGTTTTGGGATCGCTCTTCGGTATGGGCAAGAAACACCACGCCGGCACGCGCGACATCTGGAAGGAACTGCGCAGCCTGGCCCTTTTCGGCCTTTGCGATTGTCAATACCTGCAGAAGCAGTACGACTTAGCCATCGGTTACTGCCAGAAATCTCTTACTTATAATTCCAAGGATCCATTCGCCCACTACGCCCTGGGTCTTTCCTTCATGCACAAAGCCGTCGACACCGGCAACATCGCGGACCTCGGCCCGGCGCTTGTGCACTTTCAAGAAGTCCTGGCCATCAATCCCGACATGGACGAAGCCAAGCTGGCCCAACAGAACATTCTTACGATTCAGAATGCCTTGCAGCGGCATTAGGAGTGGCCATGCGAGCCGGAAGTCAGGAGCCAGGAATCAGGAATTCACAGCAGAGACGCGGAGGCGCGGAGAAAAGACACCTGTGGCGTGAGATCGGGATGGGAAGATGGCGTTGCGGCGGCCGGGGCTCTCGGACTTATCGCCGGGCGTGTCTCCGGATTCTCTCGGACCCTATTACGGGGCGGCCGCCAGTGATTTGAACCGCATCTTCAGGGTTGACGACGCTGGATGGCGCCGGGCTCCCCAATTCAATGCTTGATTCTCTGAAACTTTACTCCGATCGAGGCAATTAAGCCGGACGTTTCTGGGTTGTGAAACCGGCGGCAAGACCGCCGGCGCTACCGTTTCCTGCCCACAGCCTACCCCAGCCGTTGCTTCACCGCCGCCGCTGCTTCGCCTACAGCCACGTCCACCGCCTGCCGCGCCTTACGCTCCACCAGCTCCACCATTCCGCCGGCGAGTTTCTTGCCCACCACGATGCGCCACGGCACGCCGATCAGGTCGGCGTCTTTGAACTTCACGCCCGGCCGCTCGTCGCGGTCGTCCAGCAGCGCATCGATTCCCAGCGCCAAGCACCGCTCGTAGATCCCCTGCGCCGCCTCGGCTTGCGCCGCATCAGAGTTGTTGGCCGGAGTGATCACCACCTGGAACGGCGCGATGGCCGCCGGGAGAATCATGCCGTCCTTATCGTGGAACAGCTCGATGGCCGCGCACAAAATGCGCTCGATGCCGATGCCGTACGAGCCCATGATGGGCGTCACTTCCTTGCCGTCGGCGTTGAGCACCCGCAGGCCCATGGAGTCCGAATACTTGTATCCCAGTTTGAAGATGTGCCCGACCTCCACCGTCTTGCGGACGTCGAGCGTGCCGCCGCACTTGCCGCACACGTCGCCGGCGGCCACCTGCCGCAGATCGTGGAATTCCGCGCGAAAGTCTTCGCCCGGCGTCACGTGGCGCAAGTGGTAGTCGTCCTTATTGGCGCCCGCGATCATGTTGCGCCGCCCTTCCAGCGCCCGGTCCGCCAGGATCGGCATGTTCTTCACGCCCACCGGTCCCAGCGAACCGGCCGCCGCGCCGAACCATTCCTGGATTTCGTCGGCTTGCGCCGGGCGGAATTCCGGATCGTTGGCGATCATTCCGAATTTCGCCTCGCTCAGTTGATGATCGCCGCGCAGCAGCACCAGCACCGGCTTGCCGTCCGCCACCAGGACCAGGCTTTTCATCTGCGACGTTTCGGGCAGCCCGGTGAATTCCGCGACTTCGGCGATGGTTTTGTGCCCCGGCGTGTGGAATTCCTCGGGAGCGCGGTCGCCTTGGGGGTCGGCGAGCGCCGGCGGCTGAGGCGCCGCCGCGGCCTTCTCCAGGTTGGCTGCATACCCGCAACCCGCGCACACCGCCACGAGATCTTCGCCCGCCTCCGACGCCACCATGAACTCGTGAGACTGGCTGCCGCCCATGGCGCCCGAGTGCGCCTCCACCACCATGTACTCGAGGCCGCACCGCTGGAAGATCCGGCAGTAGGCCTGGTAGTGCTTTTCGTACGCCGCGTCCAGCCCGGCCGCGTCCATGTCGAAGGTGTACGAGTCCTTCATGATGAACTGCCGGACGCGCAGCAGGCCCGATTTGGGCCGCGGCTCGTCGCGGAACTTGGTCTGGATCTGGTACCAGATCTGCGGCAACTGCTTGTAGCTGCGCAGTTCACCGCGCGCGATGGTGGTCATGACCTCTTCGTGGGTCATGCCCAGGCACAGGTCGCGCCCGAAGCGGTCTTTCAGCTTGAACAGGTTGTCGCCCATGACGTCCCAGCGGCCGGACTCCTGCCAGACCTCCGCCGGGTTCAGCGCCGGCAGCAGCATCTCCTGCGCGCCGATGGCGTCCATCTCCTGGCGCACAATCTGCGTGATTTTCAGCAGCGAGCGCTGCGCCAGAAACAGGTAGCTGTAAATTCCCGCGGAAAGCTGGCGGATGTACCCGGCGCGGAGCAGCAACTGGTGGCTGGCAACCTCGGCTTCGGCTGGGTTCTCGCGCAACGTCGGAATGAAGAGCTTGCTCCAGATCATATGGGGTGTGAAGGAAACCCCAATTCTAGCATGCTAAAATCGAGCTTCTCCTCCTCTTATGAAGATTGCGATCGCCGCGGATCACGCCGGATTTGCCCTCAAGGAGAAACTGCGGCAGCGCCTCGCCGGAGAAGGCCACGAGGTCATCGATTTCGGCACCAGTTCCACCGAGTCCTGCGATTACCCCGATTTCGCCCAGCCGGTGGGCCGCGAAGTGGCCGGTGGGCGCTCCGACCGCGGCATCCTGGTTTGTTCCACTGGCATCGGCATGGCCATGGCCGCCAACAAGATCTACGGGGTCCGCGCGGCTCCCGCGCAGAGCGATGACGAAGTACGCTTCACCCGCGAACACAACGACGCCAACGTCCTGACCCTTGGCGCCAAGTATCTCGAAGAAGCCCGCGCCATGGAATTGATCGAACTCTTTTTGCATACGGATTTCGCCGGCGGCCGCCACGCCCGCCGCGTCGCCAAGATCTCACAACTGGAACACGGCGCCGGACCGCGTCCGTAAGGAAGCGGCCGCCGGTGGAGGAACCGAGCCCATGACACCGATTGAACGTCCCCTTTCCGAAGTGGATCCCGAAGTTTTCGACGCGATCCAGCACGAGGTGGAGCGCCAGCACTCGCAGCTCGAATTGATCGCCAGCGAGAACTTCACTTCGGAAGCGGTGATGCAGGCCACCGCCAGCGTCTTCACCAATAAGTACGCGGAGGGCTATCCCGGCAAGCGCTACTACGGCGGCTGCGAGTTCACCGATGTCGTCGAGAACCTGGCCCGCGAACGCGCCAGGAAACTCTTTCATGCCGAGTACGCCAACGTGCAGCCGCACTCCGGTTCGCAGGCCAACCAGGCCGCCTACGGCGCGGTGCTCTCGCCGGGCGACACGGTGATGGGCCTCAACCTGGCGCACGGCGGCCATCTCACGCACGGCCACCCGCTCAATTTCTCAGGCAAGACCTACAAGATTGTTCCCTACGGCGTGCGCCAGGAAGACGAGCGCATCGATTACGACGCGCTCCAGGCGCTCGCCGAAGAGCACCGGCCCAAGATGATCATCGCCGGCGCCAGCGCGTACCCCCGCATTCTGGATTTCGCGCGCTTCCGCCAGATCGCCGATGCGGTGGGCGCGCTCTTGCTGGTGGACATGGCGCACATCGCCGGCCTGGTGGCCGCGGGCGTGCATCCCAACCCCTGCGATTACGCCGATATCGTCACCTCCACCACGCACAAGACGCTGCGCGGCCCGCGCGCCGGCCTGATTCTGGCCAAGGAAAAGTTTGGCGCGGCCATCGACAGGACGGTCTTCCCCGGCACCCAGGGCGGCCCACTGGTGCACGTGATGGCCGCCAAGGCGGTCTGCCTCCTGGAAGCCATGCAGCCCGAGTTCATCACCTACCAGAAGCAGGTTGTAGCGAATGCCCGCGCGCTGGCCGCCACGCTGGTGGCCGAAGGCTTCCGCATGGTTTCCGGCGGCACCGACACCCACCTCATGCTGCTGGACGTCTTCTCCAAGGGGCTGCGCGGCAAGGAAGCCGAAAAGGCGCTCGACGCAGCCCGGATCACCGTCAACAAGAACGCCATTCCCTTCGATACCAATCCTCCGATGAACCCCAGCGGCATACGCCTGGGCTCGCCCGCCGTCACCACGCGTGGCTTCGCGGAGGCCGAAATGCGCGAAACCGGCCAGCTCATCGCCGAAGTGCTGAACCACATTTCCGACGCCGACGCCATCGCCGATGTGCGGGCCAAGGTCGGCGCGCTCACTGCCCGCTTCCCGCTGTACCGTTGGAAGCTCGACCCCGTCCGGGCGTAGAATGACGCCGCTCCACATCGTCATTGACGCCCGGCGCCTCCAGGATTTCGGCATTGGCACTTATATCCGCAGCCTGGTCCGTGCGCTCGGCGCCATCGACACGGCCAACCGCTATACCCTGGTGAGCGCTCCGGGCGACGAGCGTTGGCTCTCCGATCTGCCGCAGAATTTTCGCACCGCGATCTACTGCCGCAGCGATCTATCCCGGCTCGATCACGTCCTGTTCCCCTGGTACCTTCGCAGCCTCGCTCCCGATCTGGTGCACATCCCGCTCAACCACGTCCCCCTGCTGATGATCCGACCCTACGTGGTCACGGTGCACGATCTGGCCAACCTCTTCTTCGACCCGGATCACTCCAAGCTGCGGATTCAGTTGCGGCGTTTCCGGCTGCGCCGCGGGCTCGCACGCGCCAACCGCGTGATAGCGGTCTCCGACGCAACCCGCCGCGACGTGGAGAATACCATGGGCGTGGCGGCCCAGCGCATCCGCCGCGTTTATAACGCGCCTGATCCCGGCTTCCTCGAATGCGGCGGCGCCGAGGCGGAAGAAAAGCGCCGCCTCATTATGGAGCGCTACCAGATCCAATATCCCTTCCTGCTCTACGCCGGCAACATTCGCCGCCACAAGAACATTCCCCGCCTGGTGGAAGCTTTCGCCGTGGTGCGAGCGGAGCTGGCCTCGCACCCGGTGTACCGCGACCTCCACCTCATCATCATCGGCGACACTCTTTCCCACCACCCCGCGGTGCGCCAGACGGTCATCCGCACCCACGGCGAGCAGATGGTGCGCTTCCTGGGCTTCGTGCCTTTCGAGACGCTGCGTTGCTTCTACCAGTCCGCCGCGGCATTCGTGTTCCCCTCGCGCTATGAAGGGTTCGGATTGCCGCCGCTGGAAGCCATGGCCTGCGGCGCGCCGGTGGTCACTTCGAATGCCAGTTCGCTGCCGGAAGTCGTGGGCGACGCCGCCATCCTGGTGAATCCCGAGAACGTTTTCGATATCGCCCACGGCATCAAAGACGCGCTGGTCGACACGGCCTTGCGCGCCGAGCTGATCCGCCGCGGCCGCGAGCAGGCATCCCGATATAGCTGGGCCCGCACCGCCAAACAAGTTCTCGAAATCTACCAGGAGGCCGCCGCTCAGGGAGATTAGACGTGGAGTACAATCAAGTTGCTCCATCCCGCCGGCCGCCGCGAATCCGGGAACTCCATGTCTAGATTGGTGTCGCAGCTCCGTCGCTGGCTCATCGGTATCCTGGTGGCATCGTCTCTGTTCGTCGTCTGGAGCACGTGGCTCGCTCTGTCGGTAAGTTCTCGCGAAGACCAGATCGAAGTCAACATCGGGCTGCTGCGCGGCTTGAGTTCCATCGGAACTTTGTTACGTGAAGCGGACCGTTATCCCGCTACCCCGGACCAGTGGACCGCGCTCCAGGCCAGCTATCGCAAAACCGCTGGCGCGATGGCCAAGGACAACGACACTTACCGCGCCATCCAGGCCTTCCTTCCCGCGGTGGATGGCGCCGTCGCGCGTGTGGCCGCGCTCCCGCCGCCGAATGCCGCCGATCCGCAGCAGGCGCTGCTGGTTCACGGCCAACTGGCGGAAGCCCAGGCATCGCTCGAGAAGGCGGTCGACGTGGTGCGCGCCCGCCAGGCCATGCTCTCCTCGGCCCTGGCGTTGGAGTGGCGCCAGATGGTTTGGCTGGTGCTGACTTCCTGCATGATCGCAGCCGTGCTGGCGATTCTCTGGTGGCGCTATCAGCAGGTGGTGGTCTTCCGCATGCGCGTGCAGGAGGAACTGGAGAAGAGCGAGGAACAGTTTCGCGCGCTCTTTGAAGATGCGCCGGTGGCCTATCATGAGCTGGATACCGAAGGCATCGTGCGGCGGGTCAATCGCGCCGAGTGCCAGATGCTGGGCTACGAGCGGGCCGAGATGTTGGGCAAGCCGGCCTGGTCGTTCGCGGCGCCCGCATCGCAGGCGGAAAGCCAAAGGGCCACCCGCGAGAAGTTGAACGGCGAACGGCCGCTGGCGCCCTTCGAGCGCGAGTTTGCCCGGCGCGATGGCGCCGTGCTGCTGCTGCAGGTGCACGAACGCATCATTCGCGACCACGCCGGCAACCTCAGCGGCATCCGCACCGCGATGCTCGATATCACCAAGCGCAAGAAAGCGGAAAAAGACCTGCGTGAATCCGCTTCGCTGCTCGAAGCCACGCTGGAAGCCACCGCCGACGGCATCCTCGTGGTCGACCTGCATGGGAGAATCATCAGCCGCAACCAACGCTTCCTGGACCTGTGGCGGATTCCGCCGGCCATGGCCGTGGTCCGCGAGGACTCCACCTTGCTGGCCTTTGTGGAAAGCCAGTTGACGGACCCCGCGCACTTCCGGCGGGCCGTCGCCGAAACCTATGCGAACCCGGCCAAAGAGACCCTGGATTTCCTCGAATTCAGCGATGGCCGCATCTTCGAACGCAGCTCCAGACCTCAAAAAGTGGGCGACGAGATTGCTGGCCGGGTATGGACCTTCCGCGACCTTACCGAATATCGTCGCGCCTTGCAGGACCTGCGGGCCTCCGAAGAACGCTGGCAGTTGGCCCTGCAAGGCAACAACGACGGCCTGTGGGATTGGAACGCGCGCACCAATGAGGTCTTCCTTTCGGCCCGCTGGAAACAGATCCTCGGCTATCAGGAACACGAACTGCCCAGCAGCACCCAGGAATGGGACAGCCGCGTTCATCCCGATGACTTTCCCCGCGTGCAGCGCCAGTTGCAGGACTACCTGGACCGCAAGACCCGGTTCTACACCAGCGAATATCGCATTCGCGCCCGGGACGGCAGCTATAAATGGGTGCTGGCGCGCGGCCAGGCGCTGTGGGACGAAGACGGACACCCGCTGCGCATGGTGGGCTGCCATTCCGACATCACCGAGCGGAAGTTGGCGGAAGAGGCTTTGCGGCGCGCCCGGGACGAGGCCGAGGCGGGCAACCGCGCCAAGAGCGAATTCCTGGCCAACATGAGCCACGAGCTCCGCACCCCCATGGCTGGCGTGCTGGGGATGATCGATCTGGTGCTCGCGACCGAGATCACTCCGCAACAGAAAGAGTATCTGGAGACCGCGAGGGACTCGGCCGATTCGCTGCTCGTGCTGCTCAATGAGATTCTCGACCTTTCCAAGATCGAAGCCAAGCGCCTCGAACTGGCTCCCGTGGCATTCTCCATCCGCGAGTCGGTCGAGAGCGCCGTGCGATTGTTCGCCGTGCGGGCGCAGGAAAAGGGCCTCGCGCTCAGCAGCACGGTGGCGGAAGACACACCGGATATGCTGGTTGGCGACCCTTTGCGCATCCGGCAGATCCTGCTGAACCTGGTGGGGAATGCCATCAAGTTCACCGATGCCGGCAGCGTGGCCGTGCGCCTGATGGTGCAATCGCGGACCGGTTCCACCATCCTTCTGCGGGTCGAAGTTACCGACACCGGCATCGGCATTCCCGCCGAAAAGCACCAGTTGGTCTTTGACCGGTTTCGCCAGGCCGATGGTTCCATGTCCCGGCGCCACATGGGAAGCGGCCTGGGACTCACCATTTCCGCGCACCTGGTGGGTCTCATGGGCGGCGGCATCGGCCTGCGCAGCGACGAGGGCCAAGGGAGCACCTTTTTCTTTACCGTGCCGCTGGAACTCGCCAACGCCGACGCGGCCGGCCACTATTCCGGGAGCGAACCGTGCGCCAACCAGCCGCCGGCGGCAGCCCAGGGGCTCCGCATCCTGCTCGCCGAAGACAATGCCGTGAACCAGAAGCTGGCCGCATTGTTATTGAAACGCGAAGGGCACGACGTGACCGTGGTGGGGGATGGGAATGCGGCCGTTCGGGCCGTCGCCCAGGATTCCTTCGATGTGGTGTTGATGGACCTGCAAATGCCGGAGATGGACGGGTTCGAAGCGACCGCCGCCATCCGCGCGGCCGAACGCGGTACCGGCCGGCATCTGTGGATCGTGGCTTTGACGGCCCACGCCATGAAGGACGACCGCGGCAAGTGCCTGGAGGCTGGAATGGACGACTACCTGACCAAGCCCATCGACCCGGCCCGCCTGCGAAACGCGCTGGTGGGACTGGCGCAGGACCCTTCGTAATCGCCGGCACCTCGAGGGTGGGACAGGCGATCGGGTTTTGTCGCCTGTCAAGCGCCCGTGCTTCAGCGAGGCATGACAGGCCACCAAAGGCGATGGCCTGTCCCACTGAACTGACCAGTAATTGAGGCTAAAGTAGATGGAGCGGATGCTTGCAGAAACGAGGGGCCTTTTGCGTTTTTTGATCGCGACGACGATTCTTCTGGGTTGCTGTGCGGCGGGTCTGCGTGCCCAGGGTAACTACGAAGTTCAAGTCTATGGATACGACCTGGTGAAGCCCGGCGCCACCATGGTGGAGTTGCACAGCAACTTCACCGTCAGCGGCACCAAGGCAGTGGTGGATGGCGTACTCCCCACCAATCACGCCCTGCATGAAACCGTGGAGATCACGCACGGTTTCAACGACTGGTTCGAGACCGGCCTCTATATCTTCAACAGCCTGCAAGCCGACGGCAGTTGGATCTACGTAGGCTCGCACATCCGGCCGCGGTTCGCCGCTCCGGAGAGCTGGAACTGGCCGGTGGGCGTCAGCATCTCCAACGAAATCGGTTACCAGCGGCCGAACATTTCGCAGGATACCTGGACGTGGGAAATCCGGCCGATCGTCGATAAGAAACTCGAAAAGTGGTATCTGGCATTCAATCCAGCCATCGACAAATCGTTCCACGGCCCTGAGGCGCACCGCGGCTACGAGTTCTCGCCCAACTTCAAATTCAGCTACGACGTCACCAAGAAGGTTGCGATGGGAGTGGAATACTACGGCGCCTACGGTCCCATCGCCGGCTTCGACCCGCTGCGCGACCAGGAGCAGCAGATCGTGCCGGCGGTGGACATCGATTTCGGCGAAAGATGGGAATTCAATTTCGGTGTCGGCGTGGGCGTGACTGCGGGGACGGATCACCTGTTGGTGAAAGCCATCCTGGGATATAGGTTCGAGAGCAAGAAGAAGTAGGAAAATGCTATTCACCGCAGAGACGCCGAGACGCAGAGAAAAAAGGAGCAAAGGCAAGACCTGGCGGATTTCCAAGACAGGGCCGTAACACGAAGTAGATCGCGGTCTTCCAGCGCAGACGCGTCTCCTCGCTGACGTCCCGCGCTTGCCCGAACTTTCGGCCAGAGCGGTGTTGATGCATACTGGAATCTGAGGCGAGACACCGATGAAGCGAACAATCCAAGTGCGCATTACCAAAGGCGAGCGCCAGTTTGTGGCTGAGTGCCTCGATCTTCCTGTGGTCACTCAGGCTGCCACGCTTGATGAACTGGCTTTCAATATCCGCGAGGCCATCGGCCTGCACCTAGAGGGCGAAGACCTTTCCGAACTCGGTTTCTCCAGCGACCCGACGATCCTCGCGACCATGGAACTTGACGCAGTAGCGTGATGCCAAAACTGCGAGTCCTTTCCGGGCGTGATGTTCTGAAGATCCTGGGCGAATTTGGCTTCCAGGATTTCGCACAGCGAGGGAGTCACATCAAGCTGCGCCGCATTCCGCCGGTTGGCCGGGCCCAGACACTAACGGTTCCCAACCACAAAGAAATTGATCGGGGCACGCTGCATGCCATCTACCGGCAGGCATCCCGGTTCATCCCGGAGTCCAAACTTCGCAACCAGTTCTTCACGGATTGAGCGAGTCCCCGAAAACGGGACACGGCAGTCCCTTAACCCTGCGTGCGCGTTCCAGCCCGCCGCGTCGCATGCCGGCGAGTAGCCCCTGGCGTGCGATTTGCGGTTTAGAATCTATGTTAGTTTAGGGGTTCATGCGCTTGCGCGCCGCCACCCAGGCGGGGAAGACTTCGGGGTTCTCCAGCCAGACCAGCATCCATTGCACCATCTCTTCCTTCTGCGTTTTTCTCTCGGTTGGGGTGCGCGGGCTGCGGGTCAAAAAGCGGGCGCGGTCCTTGGCGGCGATCACCTGGCGGCGGGCGTAACGGGCGCGCGCCCGGTCTTGGGCGGCAACGGCTTGGGTGTAGACGGCCAGCATCTCGCCGAGCGATTGCTCCAGTTCCTCGAAGGTGTGCTGGCGGATGCCGGCATAGGGCTGCTCGAAGGGCAGGGCAGTCGAGCGCAGCAGGTCGCGCAGGTAAGACTCCGAGACCGGCGCGAGGTGCGCCAGCAGGTGGCTCCAAACGGCCGCGGTGATGGCGGGTGGCTGGTGCTCGGCGAGGTAGTCGCGCAAGCGCCGCTTAACGGATTTTGTGGTTGTGGAGGCCACTGCGGTAGCGCTCAACCGCGGCATCGTGGGCCGCGACATTGGTGGAAAATTCGTGGCCGCCGGAGTTGTCGGGCCGCAGCACGAAGTAGATCGCGTCGGTCGCGGCCGGATTCAACACGGCGTCGATAGAGGCCTTGCCGGGATTGGCGATGGGACCGGGCGGCAGGCCGGGATGGCTGTAGGTGTTATACGGGTGGTTGCGATCGAGGTCCGAGCGGTAGATGGCGCCGCGGTAGCGGCCAATCAGGAGCGCGGCGTAGATTGTGGAGGGATCGCAATCCAGCTTCATGCCGATGCGCAGGCGGTTCTCGAAGACGGCGGCGATGCGCGGGCGCTCCTCGGCCAGCTTGCCTTCCTTTTCGACCAGCGAGGCCAGGGTGACCACTTCATGCACGGGCCGGGTGGTGTGGATGCCGTGCCAGGCGTCGCGGAACTTGCCGGTCATGATGCGGCAGAGCTTGTCGGAGGTGGTGTGGCGGCTGAGGCGGTAGGTGTCGGGGAAGAGATAACCTTCGAGCGTGGGGGCCAGGGGATCCAGATCGCGAATCAGGGCGGGGTCGGAGGCGGCCGTCAGGAAATCGGCGGTTTTGAAGAGGCCGAGTTGTTCGGCGGCGGCGCCGATATCGAACATGTTCTTACCTTCGGGCACCACCAGCTCTAAATAAAAGATGTCGCCGCGCGCGATGCGGCGAAACACGTCCATGGCGGAGGCGGGGTGGTCGAAGCGGTACTCGCCGGCCTGCAAGACATGGCCGGGGGTAAACAGACGGGCGAGCAGAAAGTCCCAGCGGCTGCGAATGACGCCGGCTTTGGCAAGAGCATCGGCCATGGCGCTGGTGGATGTGCCGTGGGGAAGGTCGACGAACGTCTCACCGGTTGAACCCTGGTAAGGACGATACAGGCGGTAGGCCAAACCGGTGAACAGCGCGGTGAACAGCAGGACTCGGCCGAGAGAGCGGAAGAGCCTCACCGGGCGGCCTCGAAGGCCGCGGCATCCAGGTAGCTTTGCAGCAGGATGACGGCGGAGAGGCGGTCGACGGCGGCGGCGCGTTTTTCGATGCTGATGCCGCTCGAGCGGAGCACGCGGCCGGCCTCGACGCTGGTGAGGCGCTCATCCCAAAGCTTGACCGGGAGACCGGTATATTTTTCGATGGCGTCGGCAAATTCGCGCACCCAGCCGGACTGGCGGCCTTCCGTGCCGCGCATGCCGATGGGGTTGCCGAGCAGAACCAGGCCGACCTCGCGTTCGCGGATGAGCTGCTGGAGTAAGGCCAGGTCGGCGCGCTTGGTGGTGCGCACCAGGTTGGGCAGACCCTGGGCGGTGATGCCCAGCGGATCGCTGATGGCCAGACCGATGCGTCGCTTACCGAGGTCCAGTGCGAGGATGCGGGAAGGCGCGGGAGTCAAATCAATTTCATTATAGACGCGGCCATGCTACATTCGAGGCAAGGGTGTTACAGCCGCCGTGGCGACCATTACCAAGTCTGCCAGCAGCATCCGGGCCGTCGAAGACGCGCGCCAGTTCGCCATGCCGATTGTGGCGCTGGGGACGATCATCGCGATCCTGTATTTTGGGCGTCTTTTCTTCATTACCGCGATGACGGCGGTGACCATTGCATTCATTCTCGAACCGCTGGTTACGCTGTTGATGCGGCTGCGGCTGCCGCGCAGCGTGGCCAGCTTCGTGGTTTGTTGCTTCGCGCTGGCGTGCCTGTATGTGATCGGTTTGGGGGCTTACTCGCAACTTACCGGGCTTTATACCGAGCTACCCGTCTATGGGCAGCGGATCGGCGACATTATAGACGGGGCGCGCGAAAAGATTCAGGGCGTGGAAAAGCAGACTTACCAGATTTTTCTTCCCGCCAGGCAGCGGCAGCAACTGGAAGAAGAAGAACAGCGCGCGCAAAAGGCGGCCGAAAAGAAGAAGGGCAGCAAGAAAGGCGACACAACACCCCCGCCCGCGCCGGCCGCCCCGCCGGTCGATAGCGTTTCGGCCATCGGCGGCTACGTCTACGCGCACTTGAACTCGTTCTACCAGATCCTGCTGATGGTCTCGTTCATTCCATTCCTGGTCTATTTCATGTTGAGCTGGCGCGACCACATCAACCGGGCATTCCTGCAGCTCTTTCAGGGAGAAGCCCGGCTGGTGGCGGCGCGGAGCCTGCAGGGAATCGCCGAGATGGTGCGGGCCTTTGTGGTTGGCAACTTTCTGTTGGGGCTGTTGCTGGCGTTTCTCAGCTCGTTGATGTTCTGGATGATGCACCTGCCGTATCCTTTGTTAATCGGGCCGCTGAGCGGCATATTGAGCCTGGTGCCCTATGTGGGGCTGCCGCTGGCCATGGTGCCGCCGTTGTTTTCGGCGCTGGGGATCAACACGGTGCCGGTGTACATCCTGGTGGTGGTGTCGGTGGCGCTGCTGCACCTGCTGGCGCTGAACCTGCTGTATCCCAAAATTGTGGGCTCGCGGGTGCACCTGAACCCGCTGGTGGTGACGTTCTCGCTGATGCTGTGGGGCTTCCTGTGGGACGCGCCGGGGCTGCTGCTGGCGATTCCGCTGACGGCCGGGCTGAAGGCGGTCTGCGACAACGTGAAGGGGCTCCGGCCCATCGGCAAGTTTCTGGGCGACTGACGCGCGGCGCGCCACCTGTTAGACTCAGGCTCAGCGCAATGGCGGCAATTCCGGAATCGGCCAGATCGTTCATGTCGGGGCTCGTAGCGCGGGCCCGCAAGCTGAAAAAGACCATCGTGTTCCCGGAGGGAAGCGATGCGCGCGTGCTCCAGGCGGCGGCGCGGCTGGTGGGGGAAGAGGCGGCCAAACCGGTGCTGATCGGGCCACGGCCGGCGAACGCGCCGGAAGGCGTGACGTTTGTGGACCCGGCGCGCTCGCCGCTGGTGGAGAAGTATGCGGCGCTCTACTATGAGCGGCGCCGCGCCAAGGGCATCACGCAAATCGAAGCCGGCGAGATGGCGCGCAAGCCGCTCTACTTCGCATCCCTGATGGTGGGGGCGGGCGACGCCGACGGCAGCGTGGGCGGCGCGGTGAACAGCACGGCGGAAACGGTGCGCGCGGCGCTGCACGCGGTGGGCCCGGACCCGCGCGCGCGGCTGGTATCGAGCGTCTTCATCATGGCGCTGCCGGATCGCTCGCAGGGGCACCGGGGATTGATGGCCTTTGCGGATTGCGCGGTGGTGATCGACCCGACCTCCACGCAACTGGCGGATATCGCCATCGCCACGGCGGAGAGCACCCGCGCGCTGCTCGATACCGAGCCGGTGGTGGCGCTGCTCAGCTTTTCGACCAAGGGAAGCGGCAGGCACGCGGAAGTCGACAAGGTGGTGGAGGCGCTGCGGATTGTGCGGGCGCGCGCGCCCGAGCTGAACGTGGACGGGGAACTGCAGGCCGACGCGGCGGTCTCCGAGGTGGTCGGACGGTCGAAAGCGCCGGGGTCGAAAGTGGCGGGCCGCGCCAACACGCTGATCTTTCCCAACCTCTCGGCAGCCAACATCGGGTACAAACTCGTGGAACGATTGGGTGGGGCGATGGCCATCGGGCCATTTCTGCAGGGCCTGGCGAAACCGGCCAACGATCTGTCGCGCGGCTGCTCGGCGGAAGATGTGTTCAACGTCGCGGTGGCGACCGCGGTGCAGTCGGACCGGGCCTGAGATGGCTCTGCCATTCCCGCTGGTCTACTCGGAGCGGTACGACCTGCACCTGGGAGACCACGTTTTCCCCTCCAAGAAATACCAATGGCTGCACGACCGCCTGGTGCGCACGAAGTTTGCGGCCCCGGAAAGTTTCGTGGAGCCGGAGCCGGCCGCGGACGAAGACATCCTGCTGGTGCACGAGGCGCAGTGGGTGGACAAGCTGCGCCACGGCACGCTGACTTACCAGGACATTCTGACCCTGGAGATTCCGTACTCCGAGGAGCTGGTGGAAGCGTTCTGGCTGGCGGCCGGCGGCACATTGATGGCGGCGCGACAGGCGCTCGCCGGGGGCGTGGGATTCAATATCGGCGGCGGCTTCCACCACGCGTTTCCGGGGCATGGCGAAGGATTCTGCGCGATCAACGATATGGCGGTAGCCATCCGGCGGCTGCAGAAAGACGGCGCCATCCAGCGGGCCATGGTGGTGGATTGCGATGTGCATCACGGCAACGGGACGGCGGCCATCTTTGCGGGCGACCCATCGGTATTCACGCTTTCCATCCACCAATTCAATAACTATCCGACGGAGAAGCCGCCCTCGAGCCTGGACATTCATCTGGCGGATGGCATCGGCGATGCGGAGTATCTGCAGCGCCTGGGCAACGGGTACCGCGCGGCGCTTTCCCTGTTCAAACCCGAGCTGATGGTCTATGTGGCGGGCGCCGACCCGTATCTGGAGGACCAGTTGGGCGGGCTTTCGCTGACCTTTGACGGGCTGATGGAGCGCGACCGGCTGGTAATCTGGACGGCGCTGACGCACCATGTGCCGGTGGCGATTGTGCTGGCCGGCGGATACGCGCTCAACGTGGAAGACACCATCACGATTCACGCCAACACGGCGGCGGTGGCGCAGGACGTGCTGGCGAAGGTGCCTTGGGCGGCGTGAACGATGTCGTGGCGCACGCACTCGTGCGTGCCGTGTCGAGACTCATCTCGACACGCTCGTGAGGTACGGACCTGCTGGCGGAACCGGGCGTCGGCATGAGTGCCGACGCGGCACGCACGAGTGCGTGCGCCACTTAGGCTAAAGACATACAATCGCAGAATAATGGATTATCAAAACCTGCTTCTGACGGCGGAGGGCGCGATTGCCGTCCTCACCCTGAACCGGCCGCAACGGCGCAACGCGCTTTCGCTCGAATTGATGCTGGAACTCAAGGGCTGCCTGGATGAGATCGGACGCGGGCGCGAGTTCCGAGCGGTGATTCTGGCGGCGGCCGGAAAGGTTTTCTCCTCGGGCCACGACCTGGGGGAGATGGCCGGGCGCGACATCAACGAATACCGGCGCGTCTTCGACGTGTGCAGCGAGCTGATGCTGAAGATTCAAGCGATTCCGCAGCCGGTCATCGCCGAAGTGCAGGGCGTGGCCACCGCGGCGGGCTGCCAACTGGTGGCCGCCTGCGATCTGGCGATCGCGGCCGAAGAAGCCTGGTTCGCGACACCCGGAGTGAAGATCGGACTCTTCTGCACTACGCCGATGGTGGCGCTGACGCGGGCCATCGGCCGCAAGCGCGCGCTCGAAATGCTGCTCACCGGAGAGCCGGTGGACGCGCGCACGGCCGCCGATTGGGGATTGATCAACCGGGCCGTGGCAGCCGGCGAACTGCACGACGCCACGCGCGAACTGGCGGCGAAAGTGGCGGAGGCCAGCCCGCTGGTGGTGGGGATCGGCAAGCAGGCCTTTTACACGCAGATCGATCTGGACCAGTCCAAGGCCTACGACTACGCCAAGGAAGTGATGTCGATGAACGCACTGGCGGCGGATGCGCAGGAAGGCATCGGCGCGTTTCTGGGGAAGCGGACGCCGTGCTGGTCGGGGCGGTAAAGGCGCTGCCGCCAACTGCACCAGGCTGGTGCACCTGATATTATTAAAGCAATGAACAGGCCGTCAAGGACTCGTACTCGAACGGCGCCGTCCGTCCGCCAGAGCGTCACCATCCCGGCGCATCTGGCAATTGAGGTAAGGCGCGTGGCCAGGAAAAAGCATCTTACGATGAGCCGGGCGTTGGTTGTGCTCGCGCAACGCGGAGTGGAGGCCGAGGCATCCGCACGAGCTAGTCTCAATGCGACCTATCGCCGGTTCATGTCTGAGGCCGATCCCGACCGCAAAGGCGAAGCGGGGAAGGATCTGATCCGGGCAATCTTCGGGAAGGATGCGATTGCCGAAGATTCGATTCTCTAGTCTTCCGCGGCCCGTCTGGGAGCACATTCTCGCCCGCGTAGAGGAACGCCAGATCTCTCTCCAGGATCTTCGCCGGCTGCTGTCGATGAACGCGCTGGCGGCCGACGCGCAGGAAGGCATCGGAACGTTCCTGGGAAGGCGGACGCCGTGCTGGACAGGGCGGTAAGACTATCGGGCCGGAGCGGTAATCTTCAGCGTTAGGTTCTGTGAGCCGCCTGGCGACAGTTCGACGCGCTCGGCGTTGTTCAGCAGGCGCTCCAGGACGCGAGGCTCATCGAGTTTACCGGCAGCCTCTGGCGAAACGGCGAGGATGCGGCACTCGCCGGGACCCAATCCCGCGAACTGAAATCGGGGATCGAAAGGTGAATGCGGTGGAAGTCCACCTTGCGCGCGCGCATAGTTCCTACGTTGGACGAGCCCCCAGACATGACCTGCACCGGGAGCACGGAATCGAACCCGCCACCCCCGGGCCAGTAGGATCGCTGGTAGTCGTGGTCGCTGGCTTGGAGGTCGTCTTCGGAAAACTTCTCCAGGATCTGCTCCTTGTCGAAACCCTGGGGACGAATCTCGACGAGGTAGTTGCCGGGCCGCAAGCCGGTTGCCACGAATTGCCCCTCGGCGTCGGTCACTGAGGATTTGCCGCCATACTGTAAGGGCTGGCCGCGGTCATAGACAACCGCAAAAGCGAAGACGCGCAGGTTGGGAACCGGCTTGCCGGTGTCGGTATCCACCACGCGCCCGGTCAGTTCCCCCGCACGAGTCAAGAGCAGCCGGGCGCTGGCGGTGGGCTTATCTTTGTCCAAGGTCGTGCGGAGTTGATTGCTGGGCGCCTGATAGAGGGTGGTCTTGCCGTCGTCGGTGTATCCCGCTTTTTCGGCGCGCACCAGGTAGGTTGCGAACTGGTCCACTACTACCCGAAACGTGCCGCGGTCGTCGGTGGTGGTCTTGCCCGCTTCGGTCGGATTGGAAACAGGTGTGGGAGTCTGAGGCATCACCACGATGGTGACTTCGGCTCCCGCCACGGGAGAATTCGTGCCGGCTTCGAGCACCACGCCGTGAATTTCCGGGGTTGGCGGCACAGGCGCGTCCTGGGCCCCGAGGGCCGCGGTCCACAAGAGCATTGCGATGGCACTTCGCATAGGTCCCTCGCAACCCAGGTTCGCTCTTATCGCTGCGCGTTGCAAGGTGCGCTATCCTAGGCAAAGAAAAGGCGAATGGAAGACCTCCAGCAGCAGCTCGCGGCTTTACGCCGCCGTGTCGCCCGCATCGACCGGCGCTATGAAGGCACGCCTGCGCCACCGCGGCCGAAGGAAGCGGCTGGATTCATCCAGGACCTAATCAGCGGAGAAGTGGTGCGGACGGCGTTTGGGGAGCATTTCGAAACCGAGAAGCTGTGGGAACGGCACCGGCGGCACGGCAGCGTGGATATCGCCGACCTGGCGGAACTGCCCGAAGATCTGCTGGAGGGGCTTTCCGACGGCGCCATCGCGCGGTCGAATCCCAAGCGGTGGGCCTTCCTGGATACGGAGACGACGGGGCTGGCCGGCGGCACGGGCACGTACCCGTTTCTGATCGGGGTAGGGTCGATCGAAGCGGCAGGCTTCCGGCTGCGGCAGTTTTTCATGCGCGATTACGGCGAAGAACCGTCCATGCTGGCGCGGTTGGCGGAGCATCTGGCGCAATTCGACGTGCTGGTGACCTACAACGGGAAGGCCTACGACCAGCCATTGCTGGAGACGCGCTACCGCATGTCGCGCGCGCGGCATCCTTTCGACCGCATGCAGCACCTGGACCTGCTGTTCGGGGCGCGCCGGCTGTGGAAGCTGCGCCTCGAAAGTTGCCGGCTGGTGGAATTGGAAAACCAGATTCTGGGTGTGGAACGGCAGGGCGATCTGCCTGGCGAGATGATTCCCTATTGCTATTTCGGATACCTGCGGACGCTGCGGGCATTCGAGCTGGTGCCGATTTTCCACCACAACGCACTCGATATTCTCTCGCTGGCCTGCCTGACGGCGATCGTGCCGCTGGCATTCCGCTCTCCGGAGAATGCCGGCTTGCGGCACGGCGCGGACCTGATCGGGCTGGGCCGGTGGGTGGAGCGGGCCGGGCGTGGCGAAGAGGCGCTGCGGCTCTTCCGCCGCGCGGTGGAAATGGGCATCGCGGACGACCTGCTGTTCCGCACGTTGTGGGATATCGGAACCATGGAGAAGAAGTTGGGGCGCAGTGACGCGGCGCTGGCCTCGATGACGGAACTGGCGGCGTCGCGGAATCCGTATCGCGCGCGGGCGCTCGAAGCGCTGGCCAAGCACTACGAACATGCGGAGCGGAATTACGCGATGGCGCTCGAGATGACGCGGGCGGCCCTGGAGATTGAAGTCTCGCCGGCGCTCGAGCGGCGGGAGGTGCGATTGAAAACGCGGATGGGGAAAGCCGGCCAGGCAGCGGAGACTATTTCTTTATGGGATCGACCTGGGTCCCCAGGCCGGCGTAATCGTCTTTCACCTTGATCACCTTGTCGCCGTTGAAGGTGATGAAGGTGATCTTGCCGGGAGCCTGACCGTAGATCCAGTCTTCCAGTTCCATGCCGTCCTTGGTTTCGCGCAAATGGTAGACCGGACGTCCCATGGCCATGACGACTTGTTCGTGATCCATGCCGACGATGACGTGCTTATCCCGGATGGCCTTTTGGACTTCGGGGGGCAGCGTTTGGGAAAAGACTTCGGTGACGCTGTGGCGATCGAAATCGAGAACCGAGGCCAGCATTTTCTTGATGGCGGCGGCTTTGATGGGTTCGAGCGGCTTATGGAAGACGATGGCGATGGAAGTTCCACCTGGGGCGTTGACATCGGAGTTGGGATTGACCGGAACCGTGTTGACGGGTCCGCCCATGCCGCCGCCCATTTGAACGCTGTCGTACCAATGGCGGCCGCCCTTGTATCCGCCGTTGAGCTGGAGGACGATACGGTCGGCCTCGAGATCGATTTTGGTGATCTGGACGGTGTCGCCGGTGCGCGCCGCGGGGCCGTTCTCCTTGGCGATCAGGGTCCAGGCTTTCTTATCGAAAGTCGCGGTGGTGGCGTCGAACTCGAGGGCCTTTTTGGAACGGGGCAGCAGGACTTTGGCGTTGGCGTATTCGGCCATCAGGCCGCGCGTGAGCTCGATGCGGTCCTCGAGACTCAGTTTGTCGGCGGCGGGCGCCAGCGGCGCGGCCAAAGCCACGACGGCTACGACGGCAATGCAGGCGAAGGCTCGCATACTTCACTCGCTTCGGGCGGGTCGGTCAACGGCGAGGGCTGCCGGCGTACGGGTGCCTTCCAAATAAAGAATGCCAGCAGGATCATGACGGCGGAAGTCAGCACGCTGGCTTCCGGACCATAATCGCCGCCGCTCCACAGCTTCCCGGCGCTCCAGACCATCTCGTGGCCCGTCATTCTCATTCTAAGCCCACTGACGTTTGCTCCGAACAGGGGCAATGTAAAGTTCCACCCAAAGTGCAGGCCGATGGGGAGCCAAAGGTCGCGCGTACGGACAAAGGCATAACCAAAGAGAATCCCGAAGCCGGCGGTGTTGGCGACGGAAAACCAGGTGGCGTTGGGGTTGCCCGAATGCAGCAGGGCGAAGACCACGCCTACGGGGATGACGGTCGCCCAGGTGCCGCAAGAGGCCAGCAACACCTGGAAGGCGTAGCCGCGCATCAGTAACTCTTCGGCGGCGGCGGCAATGATGAGGCCGGTGGTCAGAAAGACGGCGGCGCCGAACGACGGCTGCTCCGCGGCCGGGATTGGGCCCAGGCGCGCGGTCCCGATGGCTAGCGGTAGCGCCAGCGCCAGCAGGGCGGCGCCTGCGCCGCCAATGAGGCCGAGCGCCAGATTATCGGCCGATGCGCGGTTCCACCAGAGACCCAGTTCGACCAGGCGGCGATTGGTGTAGATGCGAAGGGTGAACCAGTTGGCGAAGACCGCGGTGGCGAAGCTGGCGGCAAAAGAGCCCCAGAAATAGCCGCCGATCCAGGGCATAATGCGACCGAAGATCTCCACGCCCAGCCAGGCGATGGCTATGTAGACCAGGACGTGAACGATTAAAGGCAGGGACTCCAGCCTGCCGTCCGCTTTAGCTGGTATCGTCATCAGTAGTATGCCTGCCCGCCGGATCCTCCAACTGGGCGACCCGCTCTTGCGGACCGTCTCGGTCCCTGTCGCCACGCCGGAAGAAGCCGGCGCGGTTTTCGAAGACCTCCGCGCCACTCTCGCCGAGTTCCGCCGCACCCAGGGATTCGGACGGGGGATCAGCGCGGTGCAGATTGGCGAACCGAAGCGACTAATATACATCGAACTGGGCGGGCGCGCATACCGGTTGCGGAATCCGGAGTTCGAATTTCAGAGCGGGGAAAAGTTCCGACTGTGGGACGACTGCTTCTCGTTTCCGGATCTGCTGGTGCGGCTGGAGCGCTCCGTGGACGCGCGGCTGCGGTTCGAGAACGAGGCCGGGGAAGTGGAGCGGCTGGAAGCCACGGGAGCGTTCTCGGAGTTGCTGCAACACGAGATGGACCATCTGGACGGAGTGCTGGCGATCGACCGGGCGCTGGACCGCAATAGTTTGTGCACGCGCGAGGAGTGGGGGCGGAGGTACGGCGGAGGGAGTGGGGCGGCGGCGCTTAGGGAGAAGTGAAAAAAATCGGTTGGCAGGCGAAAGCGCCTGCCCCCCAAAAGCGCGGGCCGCAATGTGGGACATCCATGATAAGGGCTTGTCAAGGGAAAACACACCTTTCCCTGAACCTAACGGAAGATTTTTCCGAAGCGCGATAGTCGATAGGGTGACGGTTGCTCCGAATTGCCGAATT
>JBEKDA010000050.1:0-42158 GCA_050014595.1 Bryobacteraceae bacterium | reverse complement strand
GGGTCAATGCTTTTGTGAGAAACGAGACGCAAAATCCTCAGGATTTATCTCTCTTGTTTCGAATGGGTTACATGGCTCCGGCAGTGGATCTTGTGTGGATAAAACAAGAGCCGCACGTCTTGGTTTTGGGCTGGGTTTGCGATACTGGCGTCAGTGCGACGACTGATCATCCGGCCGGGAGCGATCGGGGATTTTATCGTCTCCCTGCCGGCCATGGAGTGCCTGCGAGCGGATTACCTGGAGGTGTGGACGGCGTCGGCGCATGTGCCGCTGGTACGGTTCGCGAACGCGGCGCGCCCGATTGCAAGCTCTGGAATCGACCTGTTGGGCATTCGCGAGACCAGCGGGTTGGAACGGGTGATCGGTGAATTGCGGAGCTTCGATTCGATCGTGTCCTGGTACGGGACGGGGCGCGAGGAGTTTCGCGAACTTGTGCGGGAGCTGGGATTGCCGTTTCAGTTCTTTCCGGCGCTGCCGGCGCAGGGCTCGGGGACGCATGCCACCGATTTCTATCTGGAACAGGCGAGGAGCATCGCGCCGTGCGAGTGCGACGCGGTGCCACGCATTCGGTGCCATGAGGCCAGGGAAAATTTGGCGGTGATTCATCCGTTTTCCGGGAGCCCGCGCAAGAATTGGCCGCTGGAGAAGTTTCGCGGCATGGCGGCGAAACTGGAACGTGTGATGCCGGTCCGGTGGTGCGCGGGCGCGGAGGATCCACCGCTCGAGGGGGCGGTGCGAATCGACGATTTATGGGAACTGGCGCGCTGGCTGGCGCGAGCGCGATTGTACGTGGGGAACGACTCGGGGATCACGCACCTGGCGGCGGCTGTGGGGACGCCCGTGCTGGCGCTGTTCGGGGCCAGCGATCCGCGGATCTGGGCTCCGCGAGGGGAGAATGTGCGGGTGGCGTGGTGGGGTGGCGGGCGGTAAGCTGATGATGTGCAATCGAGGCGCGCGGAGATTGTCGACCTGCGGCAGCTAGGCGCACGCGAACTCGAAAGCCTGCTGGCGGAAGAGACCGCGGCGTGGCGCGAGACGCTCGATTGGGAATTCGAAAAATCGGCGGACCTGGTGCGGCGGTTTGTCGATATGCACGCGTTGAACGGGCGCGCGCTGTTGGAAGACGGGGAAGTGGCCGGGTACCTCTACTATGTGCTGGAGGATAACAAGGGACTGCTGGGCGACCTCTACGTGCGGCGCGACCGCCGGACAGTGGAGCACGAGAACCGGTTGATGGAAGCCGGGCTCGAGGAGATCATGGAAGGGCCGGGGATCACGCGCATCGAATCGCAGCTCCTGATGATGGATTACGGCAAGGATCGCGTGATTCCGCGGGCGGATTGCGTGAGCACGTTCGAGCGCAACTTCATGCAAGTGGAGCTGAGCCGCGCGCTGCTGGGGGCGGGAGCGGTGCGCAAGCCGGTGCGCATCGAGCGGTGGAACGACCAGTGGAACGACCTGGCGGCGCACCTGATCGCGGCGGCCTACGAGGGCCACGTGGACAGCCGCATCAACGACCAGTACCAGAGCGTGGCGGGGGCGCGCCGGTTCCTGTTCAACATCGTGCAGTACCCGGGGTGCGGCGTCTTTCACCGGCCGGCATCGTTCGCGGCGTTCGAACCCGAGGGCGGGGGCTTGTGCGGGATCTCGCTGGCGAGCCTGGTCGCGCCGGATTGCGGGCACATCACGCAAATCTGCGTTTCGCCGGCGACGCGCGGCACAGGCGTGGGGCACGAATTGATGCGCCAATCGCTGATCGCGCTTCGCGGCATGGGATGCCGGTCGGCAAGCTTGACGGTAACGGCGGCGAATGAGGACGCCGTGTCGCTGTATGAGCGCATGGGCTTCCACACGGGGCGGAAGTTTTTTGCGTTTGTGTGGGAGGGGTATTAGGCGCTGGAGGCGCCAACATCGACGTTGTCGATGTTGAGGAGTCAGAAGTCAGGAGTCAGAAGTCAGAATGGCGCTGGAGCCGCGCGTTGAGCTGGATGCTATTCTGATTACCTTATGCCCAGTCCACGGCCAGCCCGGACATTTCAAGATCTGGTGGTCTGGCAGAAGGCACACCAATTTGCACTGGCCGCCTACGCACTCACCGCCGCATTTCCCAAGCAAGAGATCTACGGACTCTCCTCGCAGATGCGCCGCGCGGCCGTGTCTATTCCCGCCAACATCGCCGAGGGATTCCGCCGCCGCGGGAAACCTGACAAGGCGCGATTCATGAACATCGCCGAAGGATCGATCGAGGAATGCCGTTACTATCTGATCCTAGCCAGGGATCTCGGCTACGGCGACAGCGCCAAACTCACCAAGTCGCTGGAAGAAGTCAGCCGCCTCTTGAACGCCTACGGCGCCGCCATTCTGACTTCTGACTTCTGACTTCTGACTTCTGACTTCTGACTTCTGACTTCTGACTTCTGACTTCTGACTTCTGACTTCTGACTTCTGACTTCTGACTTCTGACTTCTGACTTCTGACTTCTAAACATCGACGAAGTCGATGTTGGCGCCGGCAGGCGCCTACTTCACTCCCGACATCAACTTCACGGTGGGCTTGATCAGGATCGCCATAATGAGCGCGGCCACCAGGCTGAATGCCGCCACCGCCTCGAAAACCGTCAACATGGGCAAGGAAGCGGTCAGTGACGCGGCCTTGCCGGACAGCCAGTTGCCGATGCTGGTGGAGAGGAACCAGATACCCATCATGAATCCCGCGGCGCGCTCCGGCGCCAGCTTGCTCATGGCGCTCAAGCCGATCGGACTGAGCAACAGCTCGCCCAGCGTCTGCAGGAAATACGTGCCCATCAACCACCACATGGCAGCCTGGGCGCCGTGAGTGGCGGCCGCCGCCGGCGGCACCAGGATGGCGAAGGCCAATCCCGCAAAAACCAGGGCCAGCGTGAACTTCGCCGGGCTGGATGGCTCCCGCCGCCGGCGGCTGAGCACTAGCCAGAGCCAGGCGAACACCGGCGCCAGCGTCACCACGAAAACCGGCTGCACGGTCTGGTACCAACTGGCCGGGAAGAGAAGGCCGAAGGGAAGATGGCGGTCGGTATTGTTCTCCGCGAAGAGACTGAGGGTGGAGCCGGCCTGCTCGTAGGAGGCCCAGAAAAGCGCCGAAGCCACGAAGAGCACCAGGATGGCGGCCGAACGTTTGCGCTCCGTTGGCGACCAACCGGCGCCCAGCAGAAGCCAGGAAAAAACCGCGACCGAGATGGCGAGCAGGCACCAACCCAAGCCGTCCCCGATGATTTTAGGGGTGAATGTCAGCACGCCGGCAGCCCCCAGAATCCCCAGCAGGGCGAAGACTCCCAACCCGCCACCTACCGTCAAAACGGCGTTGCGCTTCTGTCGGCGGTCGAGCGCGGCGTTTCCCGAACTGGGCGGATGCAGGCCTGCCAAGCCCAGATGCTTACGCTGCAGCACGAACTGGAGCAGGCCGGCCAGCATGCCGAGGCCGGCCACGCCGAATCCTAACCGCCAACTGATGGTCTCTCCCACCCAGCCGCAAAAGATCGGCGAGATCAAGGCGCCGATATTAATCCCCATGTAGAAAAGGGAGAAACCGGAATCGCGCCGCAGATCGCCCTTGGAGTAGAGTTGACCCACGATGGTGCTCACGTTGCCTTTCAGCAGGCCGGTGCCCATCATGAGCAAAACCAGCCCCACATAGAAGAAAAACTCCGTGGGCACCACCAGGCAGAATTCGCCGGTTGCGATGAAAATGCCGCCCATCAGCACCGCGCGCTGCTGCCCGGTGACGCGGTCGGCGATCCATCCGCCTCCCAGGCACAGCAAGTAGACCATGGACGTGTAGAGCCCGTAGACCGAGCCGGCCTTGTCCACGCCGAAGCCCAGGCCGCCCTCGACGATCTTGTGGGTCATGTAATAAATCAGGATGGCGCGCATCCCGTAGTAGCTGAAGCGTTCCCACATTTCGGTGAAGAAGAGCGTGGCGAGGCCGCGGGGATGGCCGAAGAAGCTGTGGTCGGCCTGGGCGGCGGTGAGGGGCGGTTGGTCGTCGCGGCTGGGCATGAGTTTATCCAGTATAATCTCCGGCATGGTGCGATGGCGCCTTTTGATTTGCTGGACGCAACACGGCCACGCCGCGATTGCTGGCGCATTGACTTAACTCACTCTCTCAAGTTCCAGCCACAAACTGCCGAAAGATGTCCAGAAAGGACTGGGAAAGGGAGTTATGTGGCGTAGGATCGCCATCCGGTGGTGCCGGACGATGCACTCCACCGTCATGTGGCCCATGAACGGGAGATATGTCTGCTCTCGCTGTTTGCGGGAGTACGCCGTCGACTGGCCCGCTCACCCCGTGCATTCCATACTCACGTGGAACTCTGGGGTGCGGGCCGCATCCGGTGAGCCAGTCCGGATTCGGGAGGTTCCGGCGGCTCCGCCTGCGATTGCCCCGGCAGAAACGGTGGTCCGGCACCCTCTGAATGTCGCTCCAGCCGCCAGCCAGCGTGGGGAAGCCCGACCCGCCGCGACCGGGATTTACGTTGGCCAGATGGGACAGCGCCGATTGTCCGTCCCCTTCTTCTAGTGCTTTGACCGGCTGGTTTGGTGCCTTTGCGCAACCCATCGCTCACGCTGGTGGCCCCGAGGCGAGCCGCGACTTGTCGCACGACCGTGAGGGAGCGGCGCCCGTCCCGCGAATGTTTCCTCGCGGTCAAGGACCTAGGCCGCCCGGGTTCAGGCCGTTCTTAGAACTTCTTCAGTTCTTCCACGACCGCCTCGACGCCTTTGCGCACGTAGACAGAGGCTAGGCGCTCCTCTTCGATGGAAGGAGCCAGGACTTTGGCCAGGAACGGGTCTTCCAGGTTCTGGCGGTTGGGCACCCAGACTTTGCCATCGGCGAATTCCACCTGGGTGACGAAACCGGTCATCTTCAGAATGCTGACGGGCTGGCCGCTGGTGGAGAAGCCGAGCGTGGAATCCTGACGGACTCGGGCGGTGGCGCCGGGCGCGAGCGAGAAATTGGCATCGGTGGACGGCATCGAACCGGCCATGTAGTCGTGACCGGCGGGATCGGTGAGCACCCAACCGAGCTCGACGTACTTGACGGCTTTGCCGGAGCGGTTGCGAACGTCGATCACCGGCGTGCGGGCTTCATTGCCGGCAATCAGCAGGGAACCCTGAACGGGCTCGACCGGAGAATCGGGGAACTTCAGAAACGCGAACTTCTCCTCGTGTTCGGGGGCCGCGGCGCCGAGGCCGGCGGTGGTGACGGTGTGGCCGCGAACGACGCGGCCTTGCAGGCGCGGGACGGAATCCTGGCGGGCCTGGATGCGCAACATGGCTTGGCGGAGCGCGGGGAGGCCTTGCTCGGCCAGCAGGCGCTTCAGATAGTCGCGGTCGCGCTGCGCTTCCATTTCACTGGCGGTCATGATGCGGCGCGAATGCAGACGGTCGGGGCCATAGAAGGTGAGGTCCTGAAAGAGGACACCATCGAGGTGGACCTGAACGGCCGGGCCGCCAGCGAGTTGCGCGGGCCGCATGAGTTGCGTATCGATGTGGACGGGGAAGGCTTCGCCGGGGCCGACGTTGAGGCTGGGCTGATAGACCGAGCCGACGCCGCCCAGGGCGACTTCCTGGGAGACCACCCGCAGAGTGACGCCATGAATCCGATTGACGCCGGTGTTCTTGAGCGTGAGCGCCAGATGCAGATCGAGCATCAGCGCGGCGCCATGGGCGGTAGCGCTGCAAGGCGCAGGGGAAACCCCGAGCAACGCTACGGGAGCGTCGTTGGGCACGTCGACGCTGACGGAGCAGTTGGGCAGCGCGGCATCCTGTGCCAGCAGGCTGGCGGCGCCCAGGAGTCCCAACAGCCACAGGCGAGTCTGCATATCATTGAACATAGACGGTATTGATCGTTACGGCCCCGGTTTCGGGATCTACGTAGCGAGCCCCCATGGAACCTTGCGCATCCAGCGAGTAAGTAACGCGCTGGACGCCGTTATTGGTTAGGCCGAGGGTTTGTCCACCGGCCCTTACTTCAATTCCGTATGGCGTGTTTTGGACGAGCGGACCTTCCTCGCGCGCGGCGGGCGGTAAGGGGCGTTCGAGGACCATGCCGGTGACCACCAGAACGGCGGCGCAGGCGAATGCGACGGCGGCGCGTCCACCATGGATGAGGCCAGATTGGCGCAAGGGCGGATCGACGGAGCGAACACACTCGCCGGCGGCGAGGCCGAGCCGGACGTTGGCTTTGATTTCCGCGGCCAGCCGGTTCCATGGGAGGTCGGGGACTTCGGCGAGGCCGGGGAGGCTCTGCCGCACTTCATCGAAGGCGGCAACCTCTTCGCGGCAACTTTCGCACCTGGCGAGGTGGCGGGAGGTGAGCCACCGGGCGAAGGGCCCGAGGTCACCGCCGGCGTGCAACGCCAAGGTTGCCTGATTGGGGTGTCTCATTGTTCTACCGCTTCCTTTTTTCCATGTACCGGCGGAACTTGGTGCGTCCGTTGGCGATGTGGGAACGCACCGTGGCTTTCGAGCAATTGAGCCGTTGGGCCACTTCTTCAGCCGGCAGGCCTTCCACGTCGCGCATAATCAGCGCGGCCCGTTCGCGCGGGCTGAGAAGGCGCAATCCATCTTCCAAATATTCGCGATGCTCCGAGCGGAGCAGAATCTGCTCGGGGGTTTCCGAGCCACTCTCGAAGGCATCTTCCAGTTCGCTAAACGTGGCGCGGCTGCTGCGCCGCAAAAAATCGATCGCCGTATTGGTGGCGATGCGGGAAAGCCACTGGGCGGCTTTTTGGCCGTCCTTGAGCTGTTCCTGGTGCTGGAGGGCCTTAATGAAGGCCTCCTGGGTGAGGTCCTGGGCGTCGGCGACGTTCTGCACGAGGTGATATATCTGGACGAAGATTCGCCGGAAGTGCTCGGAAACAAAGCGGTTCTGCCGCTCCAGGAGCTCCAGGCCGGGCTCGATGACGTCGCTCATCTCGCAAACTACTACAGTTTTCACAGGTCTCTAAACTGATGACGCCAAAACCTGGAAAACGTGGAATCGATTCGCGGACCGGGCCGCTAAGGACATTCTATCGCGGCCTCGCCGCAAAACGGTGACTGCTACCAATTCCGCTCTTGGAATTGGATAGCTCCCCGCTTTGCCTTTACGGCGGATCAGTGCAGTTTGGCCGTGAGCACCAGCCAAAGATCGGCGTTCTCGCCCGGCAGCAGCCGGATCTTGCCCAGAACCACCTTCTGGCCCTCGTGAATCACCGGATCGGTCTTGATCTTGGCTTCCAGGCCGTCCTTGATGTCGTTCATCCCGTAAGGAATCTTGAGCGTGAACTGAAAGCCCCTCAGAGCGACACTCTTGGCATCTTTCATCCATGCGTTCTGGTAAGTCAACGAATAAGTGTAAGGCTTGACCGAGTTCTCCCCCGGCAGCAAGCCCTCGAATTCTCCGGGGCCACCGCCCGAGTTGAAGAATTCCCCGGCGCCACTCATCGGGTCGATATTGCTGATAATCACGTCCCACAGACCGTACTGCCCATAGGCAAAGGTGTGCTTCATCTCCTCGATGGCGCTCTGCAATTCCGCCGGGATGGGCCGTTCGCCGACCTGCAGTGGTGTCGTCCCCGGCCACGCGCGAATCAGGTAGGTAGTGAGCTCGACCTGGGGCGGAGGCGCCGGCTTCCGTTCCGGCACATCAAAACGCTTGAGCAACGCCTCTGCCATGTCCAGATCCGCGGGATTGTCGCCGCGAATTACCAGTGCATGAACCGCTCTTTCCCACTGGATGGTCACGCCCTTCACCACGGATTGGACAAACATCGCCAGTTGCCCCGAGCCATCGACCACCTTGGGCTCATAGATGCGCACGGTCGGCGAAATCTGGTTGTCCGGTTTGGTCTGGGCCGCCGCCAGTCCGCCGAACGCCAGCATCGCCAGAGCTACAACCACTCTCTTCATAACGAACCTCCCTTGGTTTCCTGCACTACCGTAATGGTGACATTAGGATCGCGCGTGACGATCCGCATTTCCACCGGCGAATCGGACCCCTCCGGCATTTCCGGCGGCTCCAGCTCCGCCAGCATGCGCATGGCGTCCTCGAGTGTGATGTCTTCTCCGCCGTTCCGTGGCGCACGCACTCCTGCGTGCCGCGCCGGCACTCGTGCCGGCGCCGGCTGGACCGCCGGAACGTCCTCCGCTACAGTGGGTCCGGTCATGGCTTCTTGCGCTGCGCCCGTCCGCACACCCGCCACTGTGACGGTCTCTCGCGGCGCCCGCCGCGTCATGCCGACACCAGTCGCCAGCAAAACCGCGGCTGCCGCTGCCAGCGCCCACGCCCATCTTCTGGCGCCCCGCCGGTGCACGATGGCGCGGCGAATCTGGCTGCGCATCGCCGCGTAATCCATGTCTGCGGCTTCCGGCGGCCGGCTGCCGAGCCATGCCCGATCCTGTTCCAATAACCGGGCCAGTTCGGCGCACGCGGCGCACTGGCGCAGGTGCCCTTCGACGGTTCGAATTTCCGCCGGTTCCAGATCGCCGCCCGCGTACCGCGCGATCTTTTCTTCGAATGACGGACAACTCATAGCTTCCCCACCGATCGCCGGCCGAAGAGCTTGCGCAGTTTCAGCCGGGCGTTGCAAACTTGAGAGCGCACAGTAGCCTCCGAAGATCCCAGAATCCGCGCCACTTCCCCGGTGCTCAAGCCTTCCATTTCCCTCAGCAGCAAAGCCGACCTCTCCTTCTCCGGCAGGCGGCTCAGAGCCGCGCGGAACCGGTCTTCGCGCTCCTGATCGGAATACAGACCTTCGGGATTGGCGCCCGGTTCCACCAACCCGATATCCACGGGAACCATGCGCGCCCGCTGCCGCTCGCGCCCGATATCACGGCAGGCATTCACCGCGACGGTGTAGAGCCACGGCCCGGCGGAGCGGCGGGAATCGATCTGGTGGATTTTGCGATGCAGCCGGATGAAGGTCTCCTGGGTGGCGTCCTTGGCATCTTCCACGCTGCCGGTGAGCCGCAAAGCGAGGGCAAAGATGCGCCGTTCATGCAGGGCGACGATCTGCTCGAAGGCGTCGAGATCACCGCTCCGAGCCAGGCACAGCAATCTGGCCTCGGGAGCCAGTTGTTCCGGCTGTTCGTCCATCCTCGCCGCGAATGCCATGCCAGCGTCTGCCACTACCCTTATACGCCAATGGGGGCGGAAACGTTGAGAAGGGCAGGTTGCTTTTATGGACCCGTAAGGCTGCTAAGCTCTAGGAAGATGAGACCTGTTGCCGTCGAGGCGGGCGAAGAATGGCTGCACAACGCCCAGGTGGTGCCATCGAGCGGCGGGCTGAAAGCGTGAAACGAGATGAAACTGGCAGAACGAATGAATCACATCGGAGTGGAATCGGCCTTCGATGTCCTGGTCAGAGCCCGCGCCCTGGAAGCGCAGGGCAAGAGCGTGATTCACCTGGAAATCGGCGAGCCCGATTTTCCGACGCCGTCGCACATCGTCGAAGCGGCCAAGAAGGCGCTGGATGAGGGGTGGACGCATTATGGGCCTACGCAGGGCTACCCGGATCTGCGGGAAGCCATCGCGGCCCAAGTGTCGCGCACGCGCGGGATCAAGGTGGGAGCGGAACACGTGTCGGTGGTTCCGGGCGGCAAGCCGATCATTTTCTTCCCGATGATGGCGCTGCTCGAGCCGGGCGATGAAGTGATCTACCCGAACCCGGGCTTTCCGATTTACGAATCGATGATCAACTTCCTGGGAGCGAAAGCCGTGCCGATGCCGCTCGAAGAGGAGCGCGGCTTTTCTTTCGACCTGAACCTGTTCCGCGAGCGCCTGACCGATAAAACCAAGATGGTGGTGTTGAACTCGCCGCAGAATCCCACCGGCGGGATGATACCGGCCGGGGATCTGAAGCAGATCGCGGAGATGCTGCGCGATCGCGACGTGATGGTGCTGAGCGACGAAATCTATTCGCAGACCGTTTACTCGGACTCGCCGCCGGTGTCGATCGCGAGTTTTCAGGGGATGCTCGAAAAGACCATCATCCTGGACGGTTTCTCGAAGACCTATGCGATGACGGGCTGGCGGATAGGGTATGGCGTGATGCCGAAGTGGCTGGTGGAAGCGGTCACCAAGCTGATGGTGAATTCGAATTCCTGCACGGCCAGCTTCACGCAACGCGCCGGACTGGCGGCCATCACCGGGCCGCAGGATTGCGTCACGGCCATGGTGGCGGAGTTCCGCCGCCGCCGCGATGCCATTTGCAAGGGCCTGAATGAGATTCCGGGCTTCCGCTGCGCGGTGCCGGGCGGCGCGTTCTACGCGTTTGCCAACACCACCGGCACCGGGATGGATTCGAAAGAGCTGGCCGATTACCTGTTGTACGAAGCCGGCGTCTCCTGCCTGGACGGGCGGTGCTTCGGCGAGTACGGCAAGGGCTACGTGCGGTTCAGCTACGCGAATTCCATGGAGAACCTGATGGAGGCGATCGCGCGGATCAAGAAGGCATCGCCCAAGTGGGAAGCCGAGTTGATGGTGCGGCGGTAGGGCGATCGGTTTATGTCGTCTGTTGAACGGTCGCGGTTTGCGTGGGGTGACAGACCACAGAAGGCGATGGTCTGTCCTACTGTAGATTTGCCGACGCCGCCGAGGAAACGCCGACGCTGTTGGTCAGAGTCGCGCTCACCGACAGGATGACGGAGTTGCTGCCTGTGACGGTGAACGGCTGGGTGAACGTGAACTGGCTGCCGTAGGGCGCGGACGGCGCGCTCGAATACCACGGCGCGAAGATCGAACTCACCGGAACCGAAAGCTGGCTGGTCCCGAGGTTCGAACCGGACGTGGCCGAGAACTGGAAGTTGGCGGTGGTGACGTCGCGTGACGTGGCGTAGCCGACGATGGTGACGGTGAATCCGGTGGCGGTGCGGGCGGCCGTCATGGATGTGATCACGGGCGCCGCGGGGTTGAGCCGGAAGGTCAGTTTGGATGCGGGGCTCGGGGTGACATCCTGCGTGCCAACCAGCAATTGCGCGGTGATGGTGATGGTGGCGGCGTCGGTGCCCAACTGCACGGCGACGGCGGTAAGAGCGCCCGTGGAGCCGGCCGGGACCACCGTCTGGGCGGTGAGTCCGCCGCTCGCGAACTGGAAGGCGGGATCGGTGAGGCCGGAATCGGTCACGACCGTCATGGTCAGCTTGACGGCGACATCGGTGGGGTAGGCAGCTCCCAGGGCAACTTGCAGGCTGGGCTGGGTGGCGGCTGCGGCGGTGCTGCCGATGCCGCTGAAAGTAACACCGGGTCCGGTGGGAAGGCCGACAGTCACCGACAGCGTCTTCGAAGTGAAGACGCTGTTGCTATCGATGACGGTCACACTGAACGAAGCGGTTCCCGCCAGGGTGGGTGTTCCGGAGAGTGTGCCGTCCTGTGCCAGGCTGAGGCCGGCCGGGAGGTTCGCTCCCAGCCAGATATAGGGCGGCGTTCCACCGGTCGCGGCGAGCTTGGCGCTGAAGCCAGAGCCGAGCACGGCGTTGCCGGCGGATGTGGTGGTGATGACCAACTGTGGGGCGATGGTGACGGTATACGACGTCCTGGCGGCCAGGCCATTGACGTCCGTGGCGCTGATGATGACGGTGTAGCTGCCGGCCGTGGTGGGCGTTCCGGTGAGAGATCCGGCGGCCGACAAGGTAATGCCGGGTGGCAATCCCGTGGCCGTAAAGTTGACGGGGGCGTCGCCGCCCGAGGTGCTCAGAATCGCGGCATAAGCCGCGCCGACCGTTCCATTCGGCAGCGAGGCATTGGTGAAGATGAGCTTGATGGGGTTAATGGTGAGGCCGAAATTCTGGGTTGTGGAAAAAAACGCGACGAGGCTGGAATCGGTCACCGTGACGGCGACGGTGAACACGCCATCTTGAGTCGGGATGCCGGTCAGCAGGCCGGTGGTGTTGGCCAGGACCAGTCCGGTGGGAAGGCCCTTGGCAGACCAGAGGTAGGGTGGCCTGCCGCCGACGGCCGCGAAAGTCGTGGAGTAGGGAGAGCCGATCACGCCGCCGGGCAGTGGCGTTGCCGTAGTGATGACGAGGGCCGGTTCCACGATGGTAATCGAGAAGGTCTGGTTGGCGGAGGCGGTGGTGGTGTCGTCTACGAAAACCTGGAATTGGTAAGTGCCGAGCGTGGTGGGAGTGCCCGTGAGGGCGCCGCTCGTGGAGAGACTTGTTCCGGGAGGCAGCGTGCCAAACTCGACGAAGGTATAGGGTGGAACACCGCCGGTGGCGGTGAACTGGACGCTGAGCGGCTTGCCGAGGATCACGTTGCTGAGCGGCGGGGTGGTGAGGGTCAGTTTCGGCGGAGCGATGCCGAGCGTGAAGTCGCGGGCGTTGGTGTTGCCGGCAGAATCGGTCACCTGCACGGTAAAGCTAAAAGCGCCGAAGGCCGTGGGAGTGCCACCGAAAGATCCGCCGGGAGAGAACGTCAACCCGGCAGGCAGCGAACCGCGGATGATCGCAAAAGTGTAGGGGGCTGTGCCGCCGGTGGCTCCTATGCTCCCGCTGTATGCGACGCCGACCGTTCCCTGGGGCAGCAGCGGGTAGGTGGTGATCTGAAGCGGCGGAACGGTGACGGTGAGGGTGAGCACCAGAGACGCCTGGCTCCTTTGCGAATCCAGCACGGACAAGCCGACGAGAAAGGCGCCGACGGCGGTGGGGGCTCCCGTAATCGCGCCGGTGCCGCTGTCGAGAATCAGCCCGGGAGGCAGGCCGGTGGCGCTCCAAGTATAGGGCGGAACTCCGTGGGCCGCCGTCAGGACGAAATTGTAGGAAGTGTTCAGGAACGCGTTTGGAAGCGCGTTGGTGGTGATAGTGACCGGCGCGACTTGAGCGTGCAGCAGCGTTACGCTTGCGGCCAGTAGCAAGGGCAACAGCTTGCCGAATCTCCGACGTGTGCGCATGGTCCCTCCGTAGGATACGCGTCTCCATATTATTTGTCTAAACCATTCAGAATGCAAACGGTTATTGCGGCGGCCAGGCTGGTGGACAGCGGAAAACGGGGAGAGAAGTGCGGTATCTCACGGCGGGCTCAGCGCAACGTGACGACGGTCGAGCCCCAACCGCCGGCCTCGGCCGGGGCGTCGCGGTAATCGGCGACGAACTCAAGGCGGGCGAGCGCGGAGCGGACGATCTCGCGCTGCACACCGATGCCGCGCCCGTGAATAATACGGAGGGCTTTGAAGCCCAGGCGGTGGGCCTCGCGAAGGTATTCTTCGATCACCGGCTTCACGTCGCGCGGCGGGACCGAGTGGAGGTCGAAGACGTCGGTGATGGGAATGCGGATCGGTTCGGAATCGGGCTCCAAAGATGCCATCCTGAAATCAAAAGGCCCGGCCAGCCGAAGCCAACCGGGCCCAATAACGATCGCCGCAAAAGCAGCGCACCTGACGTCAAGCGACCTGCCGAGACCGATTCTGGCTCATGATCGCTTCCATCTGATCCTTTAAACGGAGTTTCAGCTTCTTCAATCGCGTTTCCTCCAGTTGCTCTTCGTGAGTCAGATGGGGAAGCGATTCCAAAGCGTCCAGCTTGTGCGCAAACTCCGAGTGCTGGCTGGCGAGCCGGCGAAACTCCTCGTTTGTCGTCATCAGATGCGCTTTCAACTCTTCTTGTGCGTTCCGTTCCATCATAGGCAATTCCTCCCAGTGAGGTTGCCACGCCGAGTCGGTCGGTACGGAAACAAGGCTCGGTGGGTAATCTCTATTCGTCATCTTCGTGCAGACGGATCACCGTCTATTGGCACCTTAACATGAATGAAACTTCATGACAATAGCCGCTTCGGGGGGGGCTTGGTAGTACTCCGGGCGAATGTTAACCTCCTGAAAACCCATAGACTTGTAGAGGTTGCGGGCCGCCTGATTGGACTCGCGGACTTCCAGGTACAGACTGGCGGCGGGAGCGGTCCGGAGTTCCTTCAGAAGGGCCCGCGCGAGGCCTTTCCTACGGAATTCGGGCGCCACCACCAGATTGAGCAACTCGGATTCGTCGGGGGCCACGCGGCGCGCCACGAGAAACCCGGCGACACGGCCGTGGCACAGGCAGACGCGGAAATCGTACTGCAGATAATCGGCGGCATCCCAGTGGGCGGCTTCGGGACTGGAGGCCTGGATGGCGGCGACTTCCGCGAGATCGCGCGGACAGCCGGGCCGGATTACTGTCATATTAGTTATTATGCGCGTAGCGATCGCGGCGCTCTTCCTCTTTCTGGCGCAGCCGTTTTGGGAGGCCAGGCCGCCGGAACGGTGGACGGCCAAGGAAATCGAAGAGATGCGGCACGACAGCCCTTGGGCGCAGCGCGTGGGACCGGATCCGCAGATCGTGATTTACCTGGCGACAGCAGCTCCCATCGAAGATGCCGAGGCCGAGGCGCGAGTACGGGCCAAGAATCCGCTGGACGAACCCGATCCGGACTATTTGGATTTCCTCAGGGAGAATCGGGATACGAGACTGGTGGTGGCGATTCCGTATTCGGCGAAGGGCGCGTTAGCCAAACCCGGGGAACTGCACCGTATGGAGGATGAAAGCCTGATGCTGGTGGGCCACAAAACGTATAAGATGGTAGGCCATTTCCCTCCGACCGACGGGGACCCGGTCTTGCGGCTGGTGTTTCCGCGGGAAGTAGAGGCTTCGGACAAGACGGTAGTATTCCGGCTGTACCTGCCGGGGGTGGAATTCCCCGACCGTGAGGTGGAGTTCCGGACGAAGGGTCTGATGTATCACGGAAAGCTGGCAATGTAGGCCGGGCTAGCGCTGCTCGACTTAATACGTTCACCAGGAGCGGGGCAGCGCAGGCATATCAGGAGAGGCTACCAGATCGGCGGCCTGGGCCACTTTCCGATAAGCCCACGTCCACTGAATGCGTCCACCACTACTGCGCTACACTCGCCTCATGCAGATTGGTGATTTCTTTCAACGGAGGCTTATCGTACTGTCCTCCGTCCTGATCGCCGGATGCGGCCCCAGTAATGCTATTCGCGTCGGCGAGCCAAACGAACCTGTTGTCGTTCAAGCCGTTGAGGCAGCAGATCGATTCCACAGTGGGGTTAAGCAGCAGCGCTACCAGGATATGTGCCAAGCCGCCGAGTCCCACGCGTTCTCGGGTGCCACGAACCTGCCATGCCCGGAGTACCTAGTCTATTTCCATCAGAAACTGGGTGACCCAGTCAGCGCCAGGCGCACGCAATTACCATTGATTGGAGATCGCCGGCCCGATGGCACGGTTCGGGTCGGACTGGATTACGAGACAGATTACGAGCACGGCACGGCTCATGAGCATTTTGAGTGGCGGATCATGGGAAACACGGTCATCCTGACGAGTTACCGTGTGGAAGCCGATGCGCTGTCTCACTAGCGTCGGATCACGGACCCGTAGCGGCGCTTTTGATCGGCGCGCAAGGTGCTCCTGGCCCATCGCGAAATATTGGGAATACGGAAGCTTGGGGGCATCCGACCGGCGCGCCGGACTTTTCTCCGATAAGGCCAGCAAACCGGTTTTCTGGAAAGTGCCCGGTGCGCGTCCAGGAAGTTCCCACGCCAAGGGAGCAGCAGCAGCGGGATCCCTACTTCTTCGGCGCGTAATACCCGTTGCGGGCGCGCACGATCAACTCTTTGTGGCCTTTCACGCGCACCTCCACCTGGTGGAACAGGCCGTCGGCCACCAGCGGCTCGGGGCGGTAGAGGAGGGTGTACTGGTGGCGCACCTCTTCGGCGATGATCTCGAAGGACTGGGCGAGGTCTTCCACCTTAAAGGGAAAGAAAGCGCGGCCGCCGGTTTGCTGGGTGAAGTATTTGAGGACCTTGTCGCCGTCGGACTCGATGCGGGTCATGTTGGTGGAGATGGCGAAAATCACGACGTCGGATTTGAGGGCCATTTCGAGGGCCTGATCGCGCGTGTACTGGCTGCTATTGTCTTCTCCGTCGGAGACCACCACGACCACGCGGCGGAACTTATAGCTGGGCTGTTCCTGGGCCAGTTTGTCGTGGCAGGCCATATAAATGGCGTCGTAGAGTGCGGTGCCGCCGCCGGCGTGCAGCCCGCGGATGGCGGCATCGAGCTTATCGGTGTCGGCAGTGAGATCGGAAACCATCTCCGCGTTGCTGTCGAAGCTGAGCACCATGGCTTTGTCATTGTTGGTGCGCATGGAGTCTTTCAGAAACTCGCCGGCGGCGTCCTGCTCAAATCGGAAACGCTCGCGGATGCTGTTGCTGGTATCGATCAGGATGCCGAGGCGCAAGGGCAGGTTGGATTCGGCGGCGAATTCCTGGATGGTCTGGGGATGCTTGTTCTCGAGAACGTCGAAATCGTCCTTGGTGAGATCGGTGACGAAGCGGCCCTTCCTGTCAACGACGGAGAAGAGCATGCTGACGCGCGTGACCTCGACGGAAATGCGCGCGGTATCGTCCCCCTGCTGCTGGGCGGGGTCCGGTTTGGGCGGCGGCGGCGGAGTCTGTTGCGCTACGGCCCAGACGGTCGCGGCCAGCACGCCTGCGACCGGCAGGAGAACGCGGGAGCTCATATGGTCCGATTATAGCGTGGGGGGCAGTTGGGCTATCCAGGATTCGAGTTCTGGCGGGAGCGGGGATTCGATCGAGATCTCTTCGCCGGTGGAGGGCAGGCGGAAACGGATGCGGTGGGAGTGCAGGAAATAGCGGCCGAGCGGAGGCATGCCTTCGACGGTGGAGGGCGCGCCGTAGAGGGTATCGCCAGCCACCGGGTGGCCGATGCTGGAGAGGTGGACGCGGATCTGGTGGGTGCGGCCGGTGCCGATTTTGACTGCCAGCAGGGTGAAGCCGCGGAAGCGGCGCAGGACGCGGTATTCGGACCAGGCGGCGCGGCCCTCGGCGAGCCGCGCGGTCATGCGGGCCCGACGAACGGGGTCGCGGGCGATGGGGCGGTCGATGCGGCCGCGGTCCGCTTTGACGTGGCCGTGGACGAGCGCGAAGTACACCTTTTCGACCTGGCGGTCTGCAAACTGGGCGGCGAGGTTGCGGTGCGCGTGGTCGTTCTTGGCGACCAGCAGGACGCCGGTGGTGAAGCGGTCGAGGCGGTGGACAATGCCGGGGCGGAGTTCGCCGGCGACCCCCGACAAGGCGTCGAAGCGGCCGAGCAGCGCGTTGACGAGGGTGCCGGTACGCACGCCCGCGCCGGCGTGGACCACCATGCCGGCGGGCTTATCGATGGCAACCAGGTCGTCATCTTCGTAGAGGACGGAGAGCGGGATAGATTCGGGCGTGGCGCGCAAGGGGAGTGCATCGGCGGGTGCCACGTCGATGGTTTCGCCGGCGCGCACGGTGTGGGAGGCGCGGCTGGGAAGGCCGGCCACCAGGACGCCGCCGGAGCGGATCCACTCCTGCAGCCGGGCGCGGCTGAACTGCGGAAAGCGTTCGCGGAGCAGTTGGTCGAGCCGCTTGGAGGCGTCCTCAGGAGACGCGGTGAAGCGGAGCGGTGGGATCATGCATCCGACCGGGCGCCATTGGGAGCTGCGGTTTCGGGTGCGGTCTGTTCATCGGCTGCTTCGGCAGCGAGCTTGCGCCGGTCATAGAACTGGATGCGGCAAAAGCGGCAGTGGTACAGGCGGCCGCCGGACAGTCTTTCCAACAGGTTGAAGAAGCCGGTGAACATGGGATCGATGTGATCGGGGGCTTTGAGCCGCACAATGCGGTAGGTGCCACACTTCGGGCAACGGGCCTTGGCGCCGAAGTGGAGGCGGAAGCGGCGGGGAACGAACTCCTCCACGGCGCACTTCTTGCACTCGTAAATCGCCATGTAACTAAAACGTTCGATGAACGTTCGGTGGACGCGTCGTAGGTGCGCTCCACACCGCGGGCATTTTAGCATGGCTGACCTTTTTATAGCGCAATTTGCGGAACCGGCACAAGCCGCGTCACAATAAGAGATTCGCCCTTTCCACTCGTAAACCACTATGCTGGACCGGATCACCGTGCATGGCGCGCGCCAGCACAATTTAAAAAACATCGACGTGGAGATACCCCGCAACAGCCTGACGGTGATTACGGGGCTGAGCGGGTCGGGGAAATCGTCGTTGGCGTTCGATACGATTTACGCGGAAGGGCAGCGGCGGTACGTGGAGACGCTTTCGACGTACGCGCGGCAATTCCTGGACCAGATGGAGCGGCCGGATGTGGATTCGATCGACGGGCTGAGTCCGGCGATTTCGATTGAACAGAAGACCACCAGCCGCAGCCCGCGATCGACCGTGGGGACCATCACGGAGATTTACGACTACCTGCGGCTGTTGTACTCTTCCATCGGGACGCCGCACTGCCCGGTGTGCGGCAACCAGATTTCGCGGCAGACCACCGAGCAGATTCTGCAGCACGTGGTGGCCTTGAAGCCCGAGGACCGGATCATGGTGATGGCGCCGGTGGTGCGCGGGCGCAAGGGCGAATACAAGAAAGACCTGGAGAAACTGGCGCGGCAGGGTTTCGTGCGGGCGCGGATCGATGGAGTGCTGCGGTCGCTGGACGAGGATATACCGCTCGACCGGCGCCGGAATCACACCATCGAAGTGGTGGTGGACCGGCTGCTGGTAAAGCCGGGGATCGAGAAGCGCCTGGAGGCTTCCATCGAAACGGCCACACGTCTGGCCAATGGGCTGGTGTTGATTGTGGTGGTGAACGGCGAGGAGCGTCTGTACTCGCAGAAGCTGGCGTGCATGGAGTGCGGCGCGAGCATTCCGCAATTGGAGCCGCGCTCGTTCTCATTCAACAGCCCATACGGCGCGTGCGAGGAATGCCACGGATTGGGAAGCAAGTGGACCTTCGACGCGGCGAAAGTGATTGTGGACGGCGCGAAGCCGCTGCTCGATGGCGGGCTGGGGCCGGCCGCCAGTTCGTGGACGATGCAGAGCCAGCTTGAGGAATTCGCCAAGCGGGCGCGCGTGAATTTGAAGAGGCCCTTCGAGGATTTGCCGCGGAAGACGCGCGACCTGCTGCTCGAAGGCGGCAACGGGTTCGAAGGGATCCTCAAGATCCTGGACCAGCTCTACCGGGAAGTGGGCGAAGGTTACCGCGACTGGCTGACGGATTACATGTCGCCGGTGGAGTGTCCGGCGTGCCACGGGAGGCGGCTGCGGCCGGCGAGCCTGGCGGTGCGGGTAAAGAATTTCTCGATTGCGGAGTTCACCGCCCTGCCGGTGGCCCGCGCGCTGGTGACGGTGCGGAACTGGGAGTTCCACGAACGCGAAATGCAGATTGCCGGGCGGGTGCTGGATGAAATCCGCAGGCGGCTGGAGTTTCTTTCGGCGGTGGGGCTGGATTACCTGAGCCTGGAGCGATCGGCGGCGACGCTCTCGGGTGGCGAGGCGCAGCGCATCCGGCTGGCGACGCAGATCGGCTCGAAGCTGCGGGGCGTGCTGTACGTGCTGGACGAGCCTTCCATCGGGCTGCATCCGCGCGACAACGGGCGGTTGCTGGAGACGCTGGCGCAGCTCCGCGATATGGGGAACACGGTGCTGGTGGTGGAGCACGACGCGGAGACCATTGCGCGGGCGGACTACGTGATCGACCTGGGGCCGGGCGCGGGACGGCTGGGCGGGGAACTGGTGGCGGCCGGCGAGCCGGACGACATCCGGCGCGACGCAAACTCGCTCACGGGCCGCTATCTTTCCGGAGCGCTCGAAATTCCAGTTCCGGCCGAGCGGCGGAAGCCGGGCTCGAAGAAGCTCATCATTCGCGGCGCCACCGAGCACAATTTGAAAAACATCGACGCCGAAATTCCGCTGGGGCTGCTGACGGTGGTGACGGGGGTTTCGGGCAGCGGCAAATCGACGCTGGTGAACGAGATCCTGTACCGTTCGCTGGCGCGCGAGATTTACGGTTCGCACGAAGAGCCGGGCGCGCATGAGGCCATCGACGGCGTGGGTGAGATCGATAAAGTGATTCGCATCGACCAGGCGCCCATCGGGCGGACGCCGCGCTCCAATCCGGCCACCTACACGGGGCTCTTCACGCCCATTCGCGATCTCTATGCCATGTTGCCGGAATCGCGCGAGCGGGGATACAAACCCGGGCGGTTCAGCTTCAACGTGAAGGGTGGGCGGTGCGAGGCGTGCCAGGGCGACGGGCTGAAACGGATCGAGATGAATTTTCTGCCCGACGTCTACGTGACCTGCGACGTGTGCCATGGGCGCCGCTACAATCGCGAGACGCTGCAGGTGAAATTCAAAGGCCACTCGATCGCGGATATGCTGGATGCGACGGTGGAAGAAGCGCTGCCGCTGATGGAGAACCTGCCCCAGATTCGCGCCAAGCTGCAGACGCTCTTCGACGTGGGGCTGGGGTACGTGCACCTGGGACAATCGTCGACGACGCTTTCGGGCGGCGAGGCGCAGCGCATCAAGCTGGCCAAGGAACTGAGCAAACGGCAGACCGGGCGCACGTTCTATCTGCTGGACGAACCGACCACGGGGTTGCATTTCGACGATGTGCGGAAGCTGCTGGACGTGCTGCAGCGGCTGGTGGGATTGGGCAATACGGTGGTGGTGATCGAGCACAACCTGGACGTGATGAAGACGGCCGATTGGATCATCGACCTGGGACCGGATGGCGGCGAATACGGCGGGCGGGTGGTGGCGGCCGGGACGCCGGAGCAGGTGAGCCGGTCGAAGAAGAGCTATACGGCGGAGGCGTTGCGCAAGGTGCTGCGCAACGGAGTGGCGGCATGAGCAAGTATTCCAAACGTCCTCTGGATTTTGCGGGCCTGCGCACGGTAGGGCTTGCGGAGCGCGGCGGGAAAGTCAAATTGGCGGATTTCGCCTGGCCCTATGCGAAAGGCTCGGGAGTGGCCGGATGGCTCGAGTCGCTGCCGCACGTGCTGGCGGCGGATGGGTTTCGCGCGGTGGTGGAAGCGGTGGCGGCGGCGCGGGCGCGGCGGCGGGCGATCCTGTGGGGCCTGGGCGGGCACGTGATCAAGTGCGGCCTGGCTCCGGTCCTGATCGATCTGATGCGGCGCGGGTATGCCACGGCCTTTGCGATGAACGGGTCTGTGTCCATCCACGATTTCGAAATCGCCCTGGCCGGACATACCAGTGAAGATGTGGGGGCGGTGCTGCCCGACGGACGCTTTGGCGCGGCCCAAGAAACCGGGCGCGACATGAACCGGGCGATTGCGGAGGGCGACCGCGATGGGCTGGGAATGGGTGAGGCGTTGGGAAAGTGGCTGGCGGAGCAGGCCTCGCTCGTCGGCGCCGGCTCGAGCCTGGTGCTCCAGGCTTATCGGCACTCGACGCCCGTGACGGTGCACGTGGCGATAGGGACCGATACACCGCACATGCATCCGGCGGCGGACGGGGCGGCCATCGGGAGCGCGTCGCATCGCGACTTCCGGCTGTTTGCGGCATACGTGGCCGATTTGAATGATGGCGGCGTCTATCTCAATGTGGGATCGGCCGTGGTGATGCCGGAAGTATTTCTGAAGGCAGTTTCGGCGGTGCGGAACCTGGGGCATCCGCTGGCCGGCTTCACGACCGCGAATTTCGATTTCCTGCAGCACTACCGGCCACGCGTAAACGTGGTGGAACGGCCGCATGGCGGGGCAGGCTTTAGCCCGCCAGGCTCAGGCTATGCCATCACCGGACACCACGAGCTGATGATTCCGCTGCTGGCGGCGGCGCTGATCGAGAAGGATTCATGAGCGAAGAGCTGGCGCTTCCCGATCCCGGGCCGGTACCGGAGGGCGGCGTTCCAACGCCGGCGGAGCCCGAGCGCGTGCCGTTCTGGGGATACTCCGATTTGTTTCTCATGGCCGGGCTATCGCTGCCTTGCATGTTCGCCGGACTTGCGCTGGTGAAGCTGGCGATGACGCTGCTGCACTGGCGCGCGACCGCGCCGGCGGAAGAAGCGGTGCCGGAAACGCTGATCGGCTACGCGCTCTTGTTCGGCGCGTTGATGGTGATTCTCCGGGTGCAGTACGACCGGCCCTTTTGGCGGTCGTTGGGCTGGAACTCCACCCGCATACCGTTTCTGTGGAACGTGATTGCCGGTTTGGCAGCCGCGCTGGCGGTGGGTTTCGTGGGCCACTTGATGGCGACGCCGCCCAGCAGCGGTCCGATCGTGGAGATGATGAAGGGCCCGGTGGCGTCGCTGGTTGTGGTGACGCTGTTCGGCACGATTGTCGCGCCGGTGTGCGAAGAGCTGGCCTTTCGCGGGTTTTTGCAGCCGCTGCTGGTGCGCAGTTTCGGAGCGGTGGCCGGCATCCTGATGGCTGCCGCGCCGTTCGGGATGCTGCATTATTGGGAATACGGGGATTCGTGGCGCTCCGCGGTGCAGATTGGGCTGGCGGGCGCTACGTTCGGATGGATGCGGCAGGCCTCCGGGTCGACGCGGGCGGCGGCCATCATGCACGCATCTTTCAACGCGCTCTCGTTTGTTTCGTTGTTCACGCCAGGAAGGAATCTGCCGCACTAATGGTGGAAACGATTCAGTGGATCGACGACCGAGTGGTCATGATCGACCAGACCAGACTGCCGCTCGAAGAAGCGTATGTCACGTGCCGGACGTATGAGGAAGTGGCGACGGCGATTCGCGACATGATTATTCGGGGCGCGCCGGCCATCGGGGTGGCGGCGGCCATGGGGGTCGCGCTGGGCGTGCTGCACGCCGGCGAGCGGGACTTGGACCGGCAAGTGGAAACGATTTGCGCCACCCTGGCGGCCACGCGGCCGACGGCGGTCAATCTCTTTTGGGCCATCGGCCGCATGAAACGGCTGTACACATCCCTGCGCGGCGCCGCGCCGGCGGAGATCCGGCGGCGCATGGTGGAAGAGGCGCTGCGCGTGCGCCAGGAGGACATCGCGATCTGCCGCGCGATCGGGCGCAACGGGGCGGCCCTGGTGCCGGACCACAAGACCGTGCTGACGCACTGCAACGCCGGCGCGCTGGCCACTGCGGGTTATGGAACGGCCCTGGGTGTGATTCGCGCGGCCATCGAGAGCGGCAAAACGGTGGATGTATTCGCCGACGAGACGCGGCCGTTTCTGCAGGGCGCGCGGCTCACGGTGTGGGAACTGCAGCAGGACCACATTCCGACGACGCTGATCACCGACAATATGGCGGGCCACTTCTTGAAGTCGGGCCGGATCGGCTGCGTGGTGGTGGGCGCGGACCGCATCGCGGCGAATGGCGACGTCGCCAACAAGGTGGGCACGTATTCGGTGGCCGTGCTGGCGAAAGAAAACAACGTGCCGTTTTTTGTGGCGGCGCCGATATCGACGCTGGACCTGACGCTCGCGTCGGGCGATGCCATTCCCATCGAACAACGCGCCGCGGCGGAAGTGACACACGTTTACGGGCGGCAGATGGCGCCCGAGGGGACGGCCGTCCAGAACCCGGCGTTCGACGTGACGCCGGCGCGTTACGTGACCGGCATCATCACGGAACGCGGCGTGGCGCGTGCACCATACGAAGAGTCTTTGAGAAAATTAGTGGGATGAACAAATCAACCATGAAAAAACTTCTGATTACCCTGCTTTGCGCCGGCGCGCTTTTCGCGGCGGATGTGAACCGCCGGGCGCCCGGTTTTTCGCTTGTGGATTCAAAAGGCGCAGAACACGACCTGGCCGATTACCGCGGCAAACTGGTGCTGCTGGTTTTCTTCCAGACCACCTGCCCGCACTGCGCCGGCTTTGCGGAGCTGCTGCAACAGACCCAGGAGAAATATGGCTCCCGCGTTGCGGTGCTGGCGGTCGCGATTTACCCGGACGACCCGGGCAAGGTGGCGGACTTCATTGCCGGCCACCGGATCAAATACCCGATTTTGCTCGATATCGGGCAGGTGGCATACTCTTACGTACTGACCCAGACGTTGGCCTTTCCGCACCTGTACATGATCGATGGCGCCGGCACGATCCGGCGCGATTATCTGTACGGGCCGCTGACGCGCGAGATATTCGAAGGCGACCAACTGGCGGCGGAGATCACTCGCCTGCTGCCGGCCGGCGCGCCGGATAAGAAGTAGCCATTGAGGCTCGCCAAATGCAGTGACGGAAGGTGCCGGCGTGTGGGGCAGGTTGCCAACCGGCGCGCAGGATACCATCCTGCCCCACCAAGCCGAGGGTGTTGGTGAAAGGGTGTACTGAGAAATAGCGCGACTCTATGCCCACTTATCAAATTGAGACGCCGGAACATCGCTATCCGGCGATCGTCGAACGCGGCGTCATCCGTTCGGCGGCGCAACACCTTCCCGCGAAGGCCGGCAAGGTCTTCGTGGTTTCGACCGAAGATGTGTGGCGGCACCAGGGAACCGCGCTCGCGCAGGCGCTAGCGGGGACGCCGCACGAAGAGCTGTTTCTGCCGGGTGGGGAAGAGCAGAAGCGCCTGGGGCCGATCGAGCGGCTGGCTGAGCGCATGGTGGAGCGGGGCGGCGACCGTTCGAGCGTGGTGATCGCGTTCGGAGGCGGCATCGTCAACGACATGGCGGGGTTTCTGGCCGCCATTTTCATGCGTGGGATTCCGGTGGTGCAGATTCCCACCACGTTGCTGGCGCAGGTGGACGCGGCCGTCGGCGGCAAGACCGGGGTGAACCTCGAGACCGGTAAGAATCTGATCGGCAGTTTCCATCCGCCGCTGGCGGTGCTGATCGACCCGGCTGCGCTCGACACCCTGCCGGAGCGCGAGTACCGCGCGGGGCTGTGGGAGATTGTGAAAGCCGGGATCATCCGGGAACCGGCGCTGTTCCGCTACCTGTCGGATTCGAGCGCCGACGTGCTGGCGCGCCGGCCGGCGGCGGTGGACCACATCATCGAGGATGCAGTGCGGATGAAGGCGGAGGTGGTTTCCTCCGACGAACGCGAGGGGGATCTGCGGCGCATTCTGAACTTCGGGCATACGTTCGGGCACGCGCTCGAGGCGGAGACCGGGTACACGCGATTCCTGCATGGCGAAGCGGTGGCCTGGGGGATGTGCGCGGCCGTGCGTCTGGGCGAACTGACCGGAACGCTGGAGGCCGCGGATGGCGGCGCGATGCTGGAACTGGTGCGGCGGTATGGGCCGATTCCGCCAGTCGACGGCATCTCCGCGACGAACTTGCAGGCACGCCTGGTCCACGACAAGAAGACGGTGCAGGGGGCCATCCATTTTGTGCTGCCGGTTCGGGTGGGGGAAGTGAAGGTGGTTTCGGGTGTGGATGAGAAGCTGGTGCTCACGGCGATTGAGCGAGCCCTGGCATGAAGGGCGCCACCCCGGAAGGGGCAGACAGCGAGCGGGAAGCCGCGGCGTGGGTTCGCGGCATGTTCGGGCGCGTGGCGCACCGCTACGACCTGGCGAACCACCTGCTTTCGCTCAACATCGACCGGTTGTGGCGGGCCCGCGCGGCGCGGCGCGTGGCGCCGGTGCTGGCGCGGCCGGGCGCGCGCGTGTTGGACATCTGCTGCGGCACGGGCGACCTGGCGATCGAGTTGCAGCGCTCGAGCCGCGGGCCGGTGCTGGGTTCGGATTTCTGCCATCCCATGCTGCTCGCCGCGCGCCGGAAAATAGCGCGACCGAATGTCGCGCGGCGAAGCCCGGCCGTGGCGTTGTTCGAATCCGACGCCCTGCAGTTGCCCCTGCGGGACGGCTCGCTCGATCTGCTGACGGTGGCGTTCGGCTTCCGCAACCTGGCGAACTACGCGGCGGGCCTGGCGGAGATGCGGCGGGTGCTGCGGCCGGGCGGGATGGCGGCGATCCTGGAATTCACGCAACCACCCAATGCGGCTTTCGCGGCGGTCTACCACTTTTATTCGCGGCGGATTCTGCCGTGGATCGGCGGGGCCCTTTCGGGAAGCCGCGATGCTTATACGTATCTGCCGGAATCGGTGCGGAAGTTTCCGCGAGCGGCGGAGTTGGCGGAAGACATGCGGCGCGCGGGCTTCAGCGATGTGGAGTTCGAGTACTTCACCGGCGGAATGGTGGCGCTGCACCTGGGCCGGGTTCGCTGAGCGCACGATTCCCGAAATGCTCCCTCGTATCTTATAGGCGGGGTGGCGCGCCAAGAATTCCTGAAGCGACTGATTAGCGATGGGCTGGCTGGGAGGGCCAGCGAAAACGTGCCTCGGCCAGTAAGGGAGGGCCGAAGTTGCTGCCGCAGACGTGAGGGTAATCGAGATCACCCTTTTGGTTGCCGCCCACTCCGCGGAATTGGCTGCTATCTCCTCGGGCCGCCTCCTGAGTCAGCCCGCTTCACCACCTAAGGAAGGGCAAAATTTTGTCCAACCTCTGGGGTCCACCTCAGGGAGGCCTCCGGGCACAGATTGAGATGAGCGGGAAAGAGCGACTTCACCACCTCATCGAGCAGCTTCCGGATTCCGAAATCGTGGCTGCCAAGCGGTTTCTGCAATTCCTGACCGCTCAAGAAGCCCCCGTCGAACCCGAGACGCTGGCCCGCATCGACGCTGCGCGCGCGAATCCCTCGCCTGGAATGTCGCACGAAGAGATCCTGCGCGAATTCGGCCGATGAAGCATTTCATCTGGGAGCCTGCCGCCCGCTTGGATTTGCGCCGTTTCGTAATTTGACACCCGTCCTACGCCGGTGATAAATGTAGGGTTCTTTAAATCGAGAAATCGAGGAGATCCGATGGCTGACGAGCAAAAGCCCGAGGGCTCGCAAGCGCCTCCGCCTGCCGGGGGCGAGGCGGCCAAGCCAGCGCCGCCTCCGAAGCCCGCCGCGGCGGCCGCGCCTCCGAAGCCGCCCGCCGTGATGGCGGCCACCCCCTGGGACAGCGATCTCGCCCGCGAAATCAAGGAAAGATTCGGCGACCGGGTCGGCGAAACATCCACCTACCTGGGCCAGAATTTCATCGTCGCCAAGCCGGACGCGCCTGTCTCCCTGCTGGAGTACCTAAAGATCGAAGCCAACTTCGATTACCTGGTGGACATCACCGCGGTGGATTGGCCCAAACGGCCCGAGCGCTTCGACGTGGTCTACGTGGTCTACAGCTTCGCGCGAAACGAGCGGGTGCGGATCAAGACTCATATTCCCGAAGGCTTCAAGCTGGAAACCGCGGTGGGCGTGCACCTGACGGCCAACTGGCTGGAGCGCGAGGTCTTCGACATGTTCGGCATCGAGTTCGAAGGCCACCCCGATCTGCGCCGCATCCTCATGCCCGAGGAGTGGCAGGGGTACCCGTTGCGCAAGGATTACGGCATTCTTCAGCAGGACGACCGTTGGGTTCAGGAAAACCTCGGTATCGAGAGCGGCCAGTGACATCAGTATGCCCGATGCGACATTTCTAGATTCCACCGAACTAGTGCTCAATATGGGTCCACAGCACCCGTCTACCCACGGCGTGCTGCGAGTGATCCTCAAGCTGGACGGCGAGAAGGTGCTGGGGACGGATTGCGTCATCGGATACCTGCATCGCGGCGTGGAGAAGATCGCGGAACACCGCACGTACACGCAGTTCAACCCCTATGTGGACCGCATGGACTACGTGGCGGCGGTGTCGAACGGCCTGGGCTACTGCCTGGCGGTGGAGAAGCTGCTGAACGTGGAGGCGCCGCCGCGCGCGCAGGCCGTGCGGGTGATTCTCACGGAACTGAACCGCATCGCCAGCCACCTGGTTTGGCTGGGCACGCACGCCCTCGATATCGGGGCCATCACGCCGGTCTTTTACTGCCTGCGGGAGCGCGAAGAAGCCCTGAAGATTCTCGAGAAGTACTGCGGCGCGCGGCTCACCACGCACGCCTTCCGCATCGGCGGGTTGCAGTATGAGACGTACGACGGCTTCGAGCAGGATGTGCGGGACTTCTGCAAAATGTTCGTGCCGAAGGTGGACGAATACGAAGAACTGTTGACCAACAACCGCATCTGGAAGGCGCGGTTGGTGGGCGTGGGAATCCTGAGCGCCGAGGAATGCAAGGAATACGGCGTCACCGGGCCGGTGTTGCGCGCCTCCGGCGTGAAGTGGGACCTGCGCAAGGCGCAGCCGTACTCGGGCTACGAGAAATACGATTTCGAAATCCCCACGGGGGCGAACGGCGACACCTACGACCGGTATATTGTCCGCATGCAGGAAATGCGGCAAGCGGTGCGCATCATGGAGCAGGCCGTCGAAGCCATTCCCGAAGGCCCGATCATGGGAAAAGTCGGGAAGGTGATCAAGCCGGCGGTGGGCGAAGCGTACGTTTCCATTGAAGCGGCCAAGGGCGAGCTGGGCTATTACGTGGTCAGCGACGGATCCACGCAGCCGTACCGGTGCCGCGTCCGGCCGCCATCGTTCGTGAATCTGCAGGCCCTCGACCGGATGATCCGGGGCGGGCTGATAGCCGACGTGGTAGCGATCATCGGAACATTGGATATTGTGTTGGGAGAGATCGATCGATGAGGGAAGGAAGTCAGGAGTCAGGAGTCAGGAGTCAGAAGTCAGAATGGAGGCCGCGCGGTTCTTCTGACTTCTGAATTCCGACTTGTGTCTTCCCTGAGAGAATTTATGGTCAATCTGCTGAAGAGAATTTTCCTTGTGGACCTGTTCCAGGGACTGCGGGTAACGTTCCGGAATCAGAATCCCAAGTACATCTATACCGAGCAGTATCCGGCGGAGCGGCCTCAGGTGGCGGAGCGGTACCGGGGCGCGCCGCGGCTGAATAACAACCCGGACAACGGCGAGACCTTGTGCATCGCCTGCAATTTGTGCGCGCTGGCCTGTCCGGAAAACCTGATCGTGGTCTCGAGCGAACGCAACGAGGCGACGCGGCGCAAGGAACTGACGACGTTTACCTATGACACCTCGCGGTGTATGTTCTGCGGGCTGTGCGAAGATGCCTGTCCAGTGGACGCGCTGGAGCTCACACAGGATTTCGAACTGGCCACTTATACCCGGGAAGGCCAGGTTTGGGACCGGCAGATGCTGGAAGAGGGGCCGAAGCCGACTCAATACAAATGCTGATCGATACGGTTTTTTTCTATGTGTTCGCCCTCTTGACGCTGGGCGGCGGTCTCCTCACCATCACGCGGCGAAACGCGGTGCATAGCGCGCTTTCGCTGATTGTGTCGCTGTTGGGCGTGGCGGGGCTGTACCTGATGCAGCGGGCGGAGTTCCTGTTCGCGGTGCAGATTGTGTTGTATGTGGGCGGCATCATGGTGCTATTCCTGTTCGTGATCATGCTGGTGAACCTGGACCAGTCGGCCAAGCAGCGGCAGTTCAACGGCCAGTGGATGGTGGCTCTGGTGGCCGTGGCCGCCGTGGGCGCCGAAATCTCCTGGTTCCTGTATCGCGGGCAGGGCGCGTTCCGCCTGGCCGATAGCGCGGGCGGAGTTTCCGCCGCCGGGGCGGGCAACACGGAAATCCTGGCGGACGTGCTCTTCCAGGAATACCTGCTCCCCTTCGAAATCGCTTCCGTCCTGCTGCTGGTGGCGGTGGTGGGGGCGGTTGTGATGGCCAAGAAAAGGATCTGACGATGCATCCGGTAACCACAGTTCATTACCTGGCCTTGAGCGCGGCGCTGCTGCTCATCGGCACCGTCGGCGTGCTGACGCGCCGCAGCATTGTGATTATTCTGATGTCCATCGAGCTGATTCTGAATGCCGTGAACATCAACCTGGTGGCCTTTTCGCGCCAGGCGCACGCCGTCCACGGGCAGATTTTCGCGATCTTCGTGATCGTCGATGCGGTGGCCGAAGCCGCCGTCGGGCTGGGCATTCTGATCGCCCTGTTCCGCAACAAAGAAACCGTGCTGGCGGATGAAATCGATTTGCTGAAGTGGTAGGAGAGCCGTGAACTTCCTAGACCAAATCTGGCTGATTCCTCTGTTCCCGCTGTTCGGGGCGGCGCTCATGTTGCTGTTGGGCAAGATGCTCGACCCGCAGCCGGCCTCCCAGGTGGCGGTCGCTCCCGGTGTGGAGCCGGTCGATGAAGGGCACGCGGAACACGCCGCCCACGGGCACCCACACGAGCATAGTCACGACCACGGACACGGACACGGGCATCATCATGCGTCGCCGCTGAAGACCCTGATCAGTTTCATCTGCCCGGGGACGGTGCTGCTTTCGTTCCTCTTTTCGGTGGGCGCGGTGTGGCAGCTTTCGCAGAAGGCCGATCGCGTACACCAGATCATCCAGTTCACCTGGATCGCCGGGCTGCCGTTCCACATGGCGAACGGGCACCTGGCCACGTTCTCCGTGGATTGGGGCTTTCTGCTGGACCCGCTGAGCTCGGTCATGATCCTGGTGGTGACTGGCATCGGGTTCCTGATCCATGTGTACTCCATCGGGTACATGGCGCACGACAACGGCTACTACCGTTTCTTCGGCTACATGAACCTGTTCGTCTTCTTCATGCTGATGCTGGTGCTGGCCAACAACTACACGCTGCTGTTCGTGGGTTGGGAAGGGGTCGGGTTGTGCAGCTACCTGCTGATCGGATTCTACTTCCACAAGAAATCGGCGGCCGACGCGGGCAAGAAGGCCTTCGTGGTGAACCGGGTGGGCGATGCCGGCTTCGTGCTGGGGATGCTGCTGATGCTCAGCGTGCTGGGCACGGTGCGATTCACCGACGTGAATTCCATCCTGCATAGCGGCCAGTTCGCGCGCGAAACCACCTTCGGCGTCTTGAGCGCCATGTCGCTGTTGATGTTTTTCGGCGCCACCGGCAAATCGGCGCAGGTGCCACTGTATATCTGGTTGCCCGACGCCATGGAAGGCCCGACGCCGGTTTCGGCTCTGATCCACGCGGCCACCATGGTGACGGCGGGCGTGTACATGGTGGCGCGCTCCGCGGCGTTGTTCCAGTTGACCCCGCAGACGTCGATGATTGTCGCGATCATAGGGGCTTTCACGGCGATTCTGGCGGCCAGCATCGCGCTGGTGCAGAACGACATCAAACGCGTGCTGGCCTACTCCACGATCAGCCAGCTCGGCTACATGTTCCTGGCGGCGGGCGTGGGCGCCTACTGGGTGGCCATCTTCCACCTGTTCACGCACGCCTTCTTCAAGGCCCTGCTCTTCCTTTGTTCCGGCTCGGTGATCCACTCGCTGGGTGGGGAACAGGATATGCGGCGTATGGGCGGGCTCAAGGATAAGATCCCCATCACCCACTGGACCATGTGGGTAGGGTCCTTGGCCATCGCGGGGATTCCGGGTTTCGCCGGATTCTTCTCGAAGGACGAGATCCTGTGGCAGGCGTATAGTTCGCCGTTGGGATCGACCCTCTTGTATGTCGTGGGCCTGACCACCGCCGGCATGACGGCGTTCTACATGTGGCGGCTCATGAACATGACGTTCTACGGCAAGTCGCACGTCGCGCCGGAAGTGGAAAAGCACATCCACGAATCGCCTTTTGCGATGACCGGGCCTCTGAGTATTCTGGCATTCGGCAGTGTGGTGGCCGGCTGGCTGGGCACGCCCCAATTGTGGAATCTGCCGGAGGCCTTCCGCAGCTTCGAATCGTGGCTGGCGCCGATGTTTGAATCGCCGCTGGTGAAGGCGGCCGGGGAGGCCACTCACGACACCTCGATGGAATGGACGCTGATGGGCGCCTCCGTGCTGGTTGCAGTCATCGGCATTTACATGGCGCGCGTTTTGTATCACCAGAAGCCGGAAATCCCGGATCGCATCGAGGCGAGGTTCCAACCGCTGTACACGGTGCTCTACAACAAGTGGTACGTGGACGAGATCTACGACTTCCTGTTCGTCGACGGCTTGTGCAAGGGGGGCGGGCTGGCGCTGGGCGCGCTCGATCGCAACGTGGTGGATGGCGGAGTCAACGGCGCCGGCTGGTTGACGCGCTTCACCGCCAAACTTTCGATGTGGTGGGATACCTGGATTGTCGACGGCGCCGTGCGATTCACTTCCTTCTGCGTGAAGATGCTCTCCTACCCGGTTTGCATTATGGAGACCGGGCGCCTGCAGACCTACGCCTTCTTTGTGGTGGTCGGCGTTCTGGCGATGTTCGGCTATTACGTGGTGCGGTAAACCTATGGACCAGCACTTACTCAGCATTGTTCTCTTTACGCCGCTGGCCGGTTTGTTGGTTCTGCTCTTCATTCCGTCGAAGAGCAAGGACTTGATCCGGATCTGGGCGAACCTGGCGGCCTTCGCAGGGTTCCTGGTTTCTCTCCCGCTGGTCTCCCGCTTCCAGGTGGGTGTGGCCGGCTTCCAATTCGAAGAACGCGCCGACTGGATCCCCTCGCTGGGCGCGCATTATCACATCGGCATGGATGGCATCAGCCTGCTGCTGGTGATGCTCACCACCCTGATGGGCTTCGTCGCGTTTCTTTGTTCGTGGAGCGCCGTCCAGGATCGCACCAAGGAATACTACGCCATGTTCCTGCTGTTGCAGACGGGCATGATCGGCGTGTTCGTGGCGCTCGATTTCTTCCTGTTCTACGTTTTCTGGGAACTGGTGCTGGTTCCGATGTACTTCATCATCGGAGTGTGGGGCGGGCCGCGCAAGCTGTACGCCGCCATCAAGTTCTTCCTTTACACCCTGGCCGGCTCGGTTCTGATGCTGCTGGGCATCCTGACGCTTTACTTCCAGCACTTCCACCAGTTCGGCGCCTACACGTTCGAGATTTCCGAATTGATGAAGACCGCCATGCCGCTGGGTTTGCAACAGTGGGTGTTCTGGGCCTTCTTCCTGGGTTTCGCCATCAAGGTTCCGATGTTCCCCTTCCACACCTGGCTGCCGGACGCGCACGTGGAAGCGCCCACGGCCGGTTCCGTGATCCTGGCGGCGGTGTTGCTGAAGATGGGAACGTACGGGTTCCTGCGCTTTTCGCTGCCGCTGCTGCCGAAAGCGTCGATGGACCAGACCATCGTGCAGATCCTGGCCGTGCTCTCGATCATCGGGATTATCTACGGAGCCCTGGTGTGCATGATGCAGAAGGATTGGAAGAAGCTGATCGCCTATTCTTCGGTGAGCCACCTAGGCTTCTGCACGCTGGGCATTTTTTCCATGAACCCGAACGGGATCGCGGGCAGCGTGCTCCAGCAGATCAACCACGGCATTTCGACCGGCATGCTCTTTATGGTCGTCGGCGTGATTTACGAGCGGCGCCACACGCGCGAGATTTCCGAATATGGCGGTCTGGCGCACGTGATGCCCAAGTTCGCGGTCATCTTCGCGATTGCCATGCTGAGCTCGATCGGGCTTCCGCTGCTGAACGGCTTCGTGGGCGAGTTCACGATTCTGATGGGCGCGTTCGAAGCCAATCGGATCTGGGCGGCCTTCGCCGTGACCGGCGTGATCCTGGGCGCCGCCTACCTGCTGTGGCTCTACCAGCGGACCATGCTGGGACAGGTCACCAATGGAAGGAACCTGGTGATCCCTGACATGAGCTTCCGCGAAGTGGCCATGTTCCTGCCGCTGATCGCGTGGGCCATCTGGATCGGCGTCTACCCGAAGCCTTATTTCGACATTCTGCGGCAGCCGGTGGCTGAGATCGTCGAGCGCGTGAGGCCTGGATATTACTCGGGCGGTGTGCAGAACGCCGCCATACCTCGGCCGATGACACGGGCGGGGGTGGCGCGATGATCCAGTCTTTCTATACCGCCACTGATCACTTCACCATCATTCCGGCGGTGATGCTGGCGCTGTTCGGGTGCGCCATTCTGCTCTTCGACTTCCTCATCTTCCCGGACCCCCGGCAGCGTAAGTGGCTGCTGATTTTCGTGGCCTTGGCGGAAGGCTTTACGGGCTTTGCGCTCTACCGCCAGACGGCCTGGCTGGCGTCGAGCGGCCAGGCGCAGTTGCAGGGATTCCAGGGATCGGTGACGGTCGACGGGTTTGGCATCTTTTTCAATTGGATCTTCCTGATCGCCGCCATGGTGGTGGCGCTGGTGTCGTATCACTACCTGGAGATCGCCGGCGAGCACCACGGCGAGTATTACAGCCTGATCCTGTTCGCACAGTGCGGCATGTACTTCCTGGCCACCGGTACGGACCTGATCACTCTGTTCATCGGCCTCGAGCTGATGGCCTTGTGCTTTTACGTCATGGTGGGCTTCCTGCGGGCCGACAAGCGCTCCAATGAGGCCGCCATGAAATACCTGCTGCTGGGGGCCTTTTCGAGCGGCTTCCTGGTGTATGGCTTCTCGGTGATGTACGGCATCGCGCACTCCACCAAGCTGGAAGATATCGCCGCGGCGATTGCCTCGCGCCCGCCGTGGGACCCGGTGGTTTTCCTGGCGCTGGTGACCACCACAGTGGGGTTGCTGTTCAAGATCTCGGCGGTTCCTTTCCATATGTGGGCCCCGGACGCTTACGAAGGGGCGCCCACCACGGTGACGGCCTATCTCTCGGTGGCGTCGAAGGCGGCTTCGATAGCCTTCCTGCTGCGGCTGTTCCACGGCCCGCTGGCGCCTTTTGCGTCGGCGCGCGAAGTATGGGAGCCCATGCTGGCGGTGATCGCCGTCCTCACCCTGACGGTGGGGAACCTGGCGGCGGTCAACCAGACCAACATCAAGCGGCTGCTGGCGTACAGCTCGATTTCGCACGCCGGCTACATGCTGCTGGGCTTGGTGGCCGGCAATGAGACGGGGATCAACGGCATCGCGGTCTACGTGATGGTCTACACCTTCATGAATCTGGGCGCGTTCCTGGTCCTGGTCGCGCTGCGGCGGAAGAATATCATCGGCGAAGACCTCGACGATATCAGCGGGCTCATGCACAAGAGCCCCGGCTATGCCTTGCTGATGCTGATCTTCCTGCTCTCGCTGGCCGGCATCCCGCCCACCGCCGGCTTCCTGGGCAAGTATTACATTTTCCTGTCGCTGATTCAGACCGGGCATTACACGCTGGCGGTGGTGGCCACGCTCTATGTCGCGGTGGCGATTTATTACTACTTCAAGGTGGTCCGCAGCATGTTCACGGGCGAAGAGACCGAAAAGGCCCCGCTGGCCACCAGTTTCGGCCTGCGCCTGGCGCTCGCCGTGAGCGGAGTCATGACCCTGGCGATTGGCATCTACCCCGAGCCGTTTCTGCGGCTGGCACAGACTTCGCTGTTGCGATAAGGATGCCGAGATAGAGACGATATGTGGCAAACGGTTTATTCGAATCCGTTGTTCGCGCCGATTCTGGTGACGCTCGTCATCGTCGCGGCGTTCCCGCTGGTGGCCGGCTATATCGTGCTCATGGAGCGGAAGGTTCTGGCGGACTTCCAGGTGCGCCTCGGGCCCATGCGGGTAGGGCCGCATGGCCTGCTACAGCCCATCGCCGACGCTCTGAAGCTGCTGCTCAAGGAAGACATCATCCCCGCGGAATCGGACAAGGCCATTTTCTGGATTGCGCCCTGCATTTCGACCATCACCGCGCTGACCGCTTTCTCGGTCCTTCCCTTCACAAAGACGATTTACGTGGCCGATGTCAACGTGGGGCTGCTGGTCATTTCGGCGGTCTCTGCCGTGGGAATCCTGGGAATCATCCTGGGCGGCTGGGCATCCAACAGCCACTACTCCCTGTTGGGCGCGCTGCGCAGCGCGGCGCAATTGGTGAGTTACGAGGTGGCGCTTTCGTTCGCGCTGCTTTCCGGCGTGATGGCGGCCGGCACGCTGAGCATGAAATCGATCGTTCTGGCGCAGGCGCAACGCGGCGTCTGGTTCGTGTTCGACAACTGGGGCTTCATGATCGTGCCGTTCGCGGTCTACATCATCGCCGCTACCGCGGAGACCAACCGCGCGCCGTTCGATCTGCCGGAAGCGGAGTCGGAACTGGTGGGCGGCTTCCATACCGAGTACAGCGGTTTCCGCTGGTGCCTCTACTTCCTGGCGGAATACGCCAACATTTTCGTGGTTTCCTCGGTGGCCGTGGCGCTGTTCTGGGGTGGCTGGTTGCGCCCGTTCCCCAGCGTCGGGTGGCTGGATGTGCCGCTGAATGTGGCGTTCCCGGTCCTGTTGTTCGTGGGCTCCGGCGCCCTGACGCTGACGCTGGTGAAAAAGCTGAAGGACACCATGCAGCAGATGGTGCTGGTGGTGTGCGCGCTGGCGCTGGTGCTGGTGGCCGGCGTCTTTATCGTGCCGGTGGTGAATCACGCGGTGATCGGACTGTTCTGGTTCCTGCTGAAGGTGTTTACCATCATTTATCTGATGATCTGGTTCCGCGGCACATTCCCCCGCTTCCGCTACGACCAGCTCATGAACATCGGCTGGAAGATCGCGATACCCGTAGGCATGGCGGCGGTGCTGATCAACGCCGTGCTGGGCATGCTGCGGCACGCGTAGCGCAAAGACCGCCTCTGTTCGCGCGGCTTCTTGGGCGCCCCCCGGGAACGTTCCGTCCGCCCCGACTTGTTCGCATGGCCGACACCATGGGGGCTCGGTCTATCGCCGTCTTTGTTAACAGCCGCGGCGCACAGCGGGCATGGACACCAACGCCCAACTCGTCCAGTACTCTGCTGGCATGTGGCCGCATATGGACGAACACGCCCGCCGGCTGGTGGCCGCCAGCCAAGCCGTGGAATTAGCTGGGCTAGCTCCCTACTTCACCGCCAGCGTCACCGCATTCGAAGCCATCCCGCTCGGATTCGTCACCCTCACGTTCAGCGTGCGCGCTCCCACGCCCGTCACCACCGGAACCCTAATCTGGCTGCCGCTCACCAACGTCACCTGGCTGCCCGTATAGTTGGTGGCGCCCACCAGCACCGTGAGGCCCGCGCCCGATTGGAAATTCGTGCCGTTGACCGTCAAGGTCTGGGCCGCGTTGGACCCCGTCATCTGGCTCGGGCTGAGCGAGCTGATCGAAGGCGCCGGCGGCGCGTTCACCTGGAAGTTCACGCTGCCGGAACCCTGTCCGTCGGGGTTGGTCACCGTCACCGCGAAGGCCCGCGTCGTCAGCCCCACGATGAGATCCACCTGGATTTGCGTCGCCGCCACCGACATCAATTGCGAACTCGTCAGCAAGGTCGAACCGATCTGTAGCGTCAATCCCGATTGGAATCCCGTCCCCGTGATCGTCAGAACCTGCCCGTTGTTGGAACCCGTCATCGGGTTCGGGCTCAGCGCGCCGATTGCGGGAGGTGTCCCGGTCACCTGCAAGGTCGCCATGTTGGAAGCCGGCCCCGTGGTATTGATCGCCTCGACCGCCAGGTTTTGTGCCGCCGTCCCCACCGTCACGTTTAGCACCACTTTCGTGCCGCTCACCGAAGTGAGTTGCGACGGCCCGTATATCATCGTCCCCACCTTGATGCTCAAGCCGGCCACGAAACCCGTGCCGGTGATGGTCAGCGCCTGGGCCGTGTTCGACCCCTTCATCGGGTTGGGGCTCAGAGAAGTGATGCTCGGAGCCACCTGCGCGCCGCCCCAGCCACGCGCCAGCGCATACGCATCCACCGAGCCCAACCCTGTAGCCAGGTCGTAGCCCGGGCCCGCGCTGTATCCCGTCATCTTTCCCACGTTGGTTGCCGGCAGCCCGGCCGAGCAATTGGGCGTCCCTCCCGTACACGGCACCGCATTGCTGCCCGTTGTAATGTCGTGATATGCCGCCGGCGTGCTCGCCGCCAGGCTGTAGAACTTGGCGTTGGGATTGCCGTTGCGCGCCCCGGTGTATTGATCGAGGATCGCCATGATCCCCGCAAACGACGGCGTCGATGCCGACGTCCCACCCACCAGGTACAGCCCGCCTTCCTGCTCGACCAGGTAGCCGTCATGGCCCGCCGCCGTCAGCGAGACGTCCGGCACCAGCCGGAGTGTCCCGGCCGGTACGCCCGCGCCGGTCTGCCAGGCCGGCCTCGGCCACTGGTTGCTCGATCCTCCTCCGGCCGCATACAGATCGTTGCTCGCCGCGCCCCTCGTATAACTACTCTCGTTCCACACCACTTCCGGAATGTAGCCCTTGGCGGACGCCAGGTTGCCGCTGTTGCTGCTGTTCCAATAGGTCGATGGCGAACCGTTGTCGTTGAACTCGGTGCCGCCCACCGCCACGTTGTAAGGCGACGACCCCAGCCCGTTCACCCCGAATCCATTTCTTGCCGGCGTCGTCAGGCTCGGCGTATCGCAGCCCGCCGAGCCGCTGTCTCCGGCCGCCACAAACACCGAAATCCCCTGTGCCGCCGCCTGCTGCCACAAGGCGTTATAGAACTGGTTGCTCCCGCCCAGCAACGCTTCGCACAGCCCGAAGCTCAGCGTGATCACCGGCGCCACGTTGTTGTTCACCGCGTACTGCGCGGAGAGCGTCACGCCGTCGGAACTCGGCGTGCTCGCCGAAACCACGTACTTGATGGTGGCCCCTTTGGCCACCGCGCCCGACCATTCCACGTCCAGATCCGCTTCCGTCTCCAGGCCCCCGCCCACATCCCCGGGGTCCCTGCCGTTCACGATGATCTGCGGCTGGCTGGCCGGCAAGCCGAACATCGCGCGGAAACTTGCCACGTCGCTCAGCTTGATATTCGACTCCCCGAGTACCGCGATGCTCTGCCCGGCGCCGTCGTAGTTCGCGCTCCACAGGCTGCTCACGTTATAGATGGCGGCGAAATCGTAAGGCGCTATGCCGTGTGCCCCGTTCCCAAGGTCCGTCTGCGGGGCGGTCGCCTCCGACGGCCCGCCCCGCGCTCCCTGCGCCGCCTGCACCATGTGATGCATCGGCCGCGCCTGGAAATCATTGAGTGACGCCACTCCCGCCACCACCGCAGCCAACGCCTCGGGAATGGAAATGTCGGTCGAGTTGGCAATGTGCCGCTCGCCATTCAGGTCGTAGTTGTGGATCTCCGTGTGGAACGCCCGTTCCACATCCCCCGCCGCGCCGCTGAACTCGATCGTGCGGCGGCTGCGCGCCATCTCGGTCACCTGAAAACCGGCCGAGGCCAGCCATGCCGCCACCGCGTCCAGATCCTGCTGCGCCACCCCGAACTGGTCGCCAAACCCGTCCGGAGTCAGCCACGCATGGTACCGCGGCGAAGAAATATCCTGTTGTTCGGCCAGAAGCTGTTCGAGCGCGCTCTCCTGCTCCGGCGTGCTCTGGAGTTGCAAGAGAATCCGCTCCATCGGCAGTTTCGGCGCCACCCGGCCCAGGTCGCGCGCCGCGCCCACCGCCGGATGCGTGGTGTGGTTCAACCGCACCACCACCGAATTGTCCGGCCGCTGGGTGATCCGCGCCCGTACCTGCGCCTGCAACAGTTCACCGCTCAACCCGCTGAAAAAAAGAATGGCGCCCGCTAGGGCGCCACCGAATACTCTGCTCCGGACAGTGCCTCGAACCATGCATCTCTCCTGGGATAGGGATTTCGCCGGAGAGAATCCTTCTCGAACAACTGGTCGATTTCAGTTGCCAAGCTCGGCATTGGTCTCCGTCGGGGGGCAGGATGCACCTGCCCCCCGATGGAGCTTATCGGCCCGGTTTAACGGTTCTTGAAATAAACTCCGCCCCGGCCGCCGCCCGCTGCCGGAGCCGCCGCCGGCGCCGCCGGCAGAAACTTCGGATCCAGGATCTTCGCGATCTCGTCCCGCGAAGCTTCCAGGTGGGCCTTGGTTTCGTGATCCGTCGTCTTGGCCAATGCCGCCGTGATCGACGCGCTCAGCGTCCTCAGTTCCGCCCGGTACATCCCCTTCTCGTCTCCCGGAGCGCCGCCTCCGCGTCCCCCGCGTCCGCCCGGCGCCGGAGCCGGCTCTTCACCCGCCGGAACCGCCGCCACCACCGCCACCGCCGGAGGGTTGATCTTGGCGTTCACCAAGGTCAAGTACGAACGCTGCAACCCGCGCCGGTACGCGTCGACCTTTACCGCCGGAGCATCCAGTTCCTTCCAGATGCCCTTGCGCACCGCGCTCAAAAACTCCACCGGCGAATAAGCCCGCGTGCCGTCCAAAGTCTCCTGCTCGATCAGCCGCCCGAACCGCGCGCTGTTCAACAGGCTCGTCAGTACCGCCTGCTGCGCGTTGTGAATGCGGTCGAGCGCCCCTACCGCTTCGATGCGCCGCAGAATCTCTTCATCGATCAGCCACATGGGAGTCGTGAAGGCGTTGTCCACCAGAAACTTCACCGCTTCCGCCTGCCGGTCTTTTTCCACCAGGCTGAAAATCCGGCCTTCCTGCCCGATCGCCTTTTCCTGGCTGTTGAATCCACCCACGATCTGGGTCACGTGATTCATCTCCGTCTGCCACTGGCTGATCACCCGGCCGTACATCTCGCTCAAATCGTCGTACGTCTCGCCTTCTTTCCAGGCCGTCGCCGTCATGAGCATCTTTTCCACGCGCTGCAGGTTCTTCACCCCCAGCGTGGTCGCCTTCACCGCATCGGCATCGCCCACGGCTTCGGTTTCATCGCCCGGGTCCGAACCGGCCGCGTTGGCCGTCGAGAACCGCAGCCACGGTTTATCGTCCTGCTCCCTGGCCCACTTGTTGAGCGTGGCCTTCTCCTCGTCCGGCGTCTTGGCCCCCGGAATCGGCGCGTAGCCCCATTTGGTCGCCCAAATGTCGTACGGCCCGATGCGCGGCACCAGGTCTTCCAGCGCGATGTGGTCTTCGGGCTGCGCCACGTAGTTGAAACGAGCGTAGTCCATGATCGACGGCGTGTGGCCCATTTCATGGACCCACTTCGGATCGCGGATCTTCTCGAACGGATATTCCGAGCTGGCCTTCATGTTGTGCTGGAAACCGATGGTATGGCCCACTTCGTGGCACACCACGTATTCCAGCAGCCTTCCCATCAGGTCGTCCGGCAGCGGCAGTTTCTGCGCCCGCAGATCGAGCGGCCCCACCTGCGTGAAATACCAGTCGCGCGCCAGCACCATCACGTTGTGATAGAACTGGATGTCCGCGTTCAGAATCTCACCCGTGCGCGGGTCGGAAATATGCGGCCCGCTGGCATTCTCCGTGGTGGACGGCAGCCAGCGGATCACCGAATGGCGCACATCCTCCGCGCTCCAGGCCGGGTCTTCCTCCGGCGTGGGCATTTTCCTGGCGCTGATGGCATTCGAGAAACCGGCCTCTTTGAAGGCGATGTTCCAGTCCTCCACGCCCTTGATCAGCCACGGCACCCACTTCACCGGCGTCGCTGCGTCGATGTAGTAGACGATCGGCTTGACCGGGTCGGAGATGGCCGCGTTGGGATCCTTCTTCTCCAGCCGCCAGCGCGCGATGTACTGTACGTTGTCGGCCTTGTACTCGTCGTGCGTGTAGTCCATGGTCCGGGTCGTGAAGTAGCCCACGCGGTTGTCGAACAGCCGCGGCATCATGGGCTTCTCCGGCAACTTCACCATGCTATGGTGCAGCACCACGGTGGCGCTCGACCCGCGCATGGTGCCGCCGCCCAGCCCGCCTCCCCGTCCACCGCCCGCGGCCGCGCCGCGTCCACCGGTGTTGGTGTACGTCATGGTCACTTCGGCTTCCACGTTCTCGCTGAAGGGCGTCACGTGCTCGATCATGGAGCGCGTCGCATCCACGCCCGCGGCGCCCAGGTGCTGGCGCGCGCTGAATTCCGCCACATCGGAAGTGAACAGCCGCGTCACGTCGATCACCGGAGCCCCATCCTTGGCGAACGCCGCCACCGGGAACGCCATGATGATGGCATCATTGTTGGCGTTCTTCACCGCCATCGCGATCGGCGACTTGGGGTCGGCCGTGACGCTGTAGTTCACGTCCAGCAGCAGCACCCGGTTGCCCTTCAGTTCCCAGCGGACCACCATCTCGGCCAACTGCCCGCCGCCGTAGCCGACGCCGATCGCCGTCTTCGAGATCTGCGAATTCCAGAGGAATTCCTTGCCCAGTTCGCTCTTGGGAATCTCGTAGTAAAAGGTCTCCTTTTTTTGGTGAACGGTGAAGATCCCCTTGGTGCTCTTGGTGTCTTTGGTGATTACGGTGTCATAGGGTTGCGGGTCCGCGTTGGCTGCCGCGGCGCCGCCGCGGCCACCGCGCCCCGCGCCGCCTGCCGGCGTCTGTTGCGGCGTATCCGGCGGGGTATCCTGAGCGTACAGCCCAACGGCCGCGCACAGACCCACTAGAATGACAAAAATCTTTCGGTTCATCTTTTCTCCTTGCTGGAAGCGACGACTATCTTAGAGGATGGCGCAAGTACCAGGCGGTGGGTTACCCAGGACCCGCCTTCGCCTGTTCGGAAAAGGGCCTGGATGGGTTTCTTCGGATTTCCAGGAGCCCTTGCCGGACAGGCCATGAGAGCTGTTTGAATGTATAAGGCCTGAGATGGCGAAGGGTTCTCCTGAAGGGTACAATGCCGAGACCGGCTCTGAACAGCCGGCTCAGAAACTTCAAACAGGAGAACCCAATGAACGTCAACCACT
>JBEKDA010000049.1:0-43713 GCA_050014595.1 Bryobacteraceae bacterium | reverse complement strand
GACACTCCGCTCGGCGCGGGCGGATTTCTCCGCTCGGCTGGAGTCTGCTACCGGGCGCTCCGGCGCTTACCCGGACAGGACTTGCACCTGCTAGAACAACGCGTCTTTCAGGACGCACCATCGACGCATTATAGCGAAGTGCGGCGGATCGCCCCGGAGCCGGCGTTGCGGCTGCTGCGGGGGCGTCATGAATTGGGCAGGACTTCCCGTTTTGGTTGCTTGCGGCGGGCGAATATGGCCCCTGGCGGAGTTGAAAAGCGCTCGTGAAGCCAGAACCGAAACTCGCTGGATCAAGGATGGCGGCTGGGTGTATACTTAACCGGACAAAGGAGTCCAAAATAGAAATTTCGTTTCATTCCGAGGATAGGAGAAACCGATGAAAACGATGACGCTGAACACCATGGCCAAAGCACTCCTGCTGATTCTTGTAGGCACGCTCACTGTCTCCAGCCTGGCTTCGCCATGCTTTGCTCAGGCTCCTGCCGTTACCTTTTCACAAATAATGATTCCAGCCCCATATGATCGCTGCACCTCCCATATCACCGCGGCTTTCGGCGAATATGGCTACGCTGTGCAACAAAGCGGGGATGGCTGGGCTCTAGCCTTCAAAGGGAATCATAGCGCCGTAATGGTGTGCGGCCTTATGCAGGGCAGAAATACGCAACTCACTATCTTTGTCGCCGGGCCGAATCCGGACGAGGAAAAGAATCGCCTCCAGGCTGAAATGCAGCGCAGGTTCCACCGCTGACAAAGGTCGTTACGGTCTCTGCCGAACCGAGATATTCACCAGCTTGTATTCGTAACGATGCCTGTCTAATGGCCGGCGTCCGCTGTATGCTTCCCGGCGAGGATCTGTGCCACTTCCGCCCGCAACGGCGCGGTGCAATGTTCGAAGATCATTTTGTAAGCCCGGCAGAAATAGTCCAGGTCTTCAAACCGGCCGCGCGGCCCATGGCGAAGTTTCGGGCAGCCGCCGTGACAAATCGACTGAAACTCGCACACCTGGCATTCCGCATGGGCGATGGTTTTTTTCGCGGCAAAGCTGTAGCGGCGCGCGCGGCGCGCAATCTCGCTCCAGGAATCGAAGCCGATGTTGCCCAGTTTCCAGGCGGTTTCCACGAAAAAGTCGCACGGAAAAACGTCCCCGTTGCACTCCACCACCACGTAGCTGTCGCAGGTCCCGAGCAGCTCGCAGCAGCCCGGCCTCTGCCCCGCCAGAGCTTCGGCGAGGTTGTCGAAAAACCGGACGCGGACCTTGCGCCGATCCGGCCACCAGGCATCGAACAGGTCCAGCAGGAATCGCCCATACTGTTCCGCGGTGATGGTAAACGGCAGCGGGTTGCCCGCGGCGTCGAACTCGGCCAGCGGGATGAATTGCAGGTGGCCGACGCTCAAGCTCCGGAAGAAGCGGTAGAGATCCCGCGCGCGGCTTACGTTGGCCTGGCTCACCACGCAGAGGATGTTGAATTCGACTCGCTCTTTCTTGAGCAGTTCGACGCTCTCGACGACCCGCTTCCAGGTGCCGTGGCCGGACTTATTCAGGCGGTACTGGTCATGCACATCCTCTGGTCCGTCCAGCGAGACACCCAGCAGCCATTGGTAATCGCGGAACAACTGGCACCATGTGCGGTCCAGCACCATGGCGTTGGTCTGCAAACAGTTCGACACGGACTGCCCGTTCCGCCCGAAACGTTTTTGCAGCTCGACCACTTTCTCGAAGAACGGCAGACCCGCGAGCGTCGGTTCGCCGCCCTGAAACGCGAATGTGCTCTGCGGATAAGAATAGAAAAGGTAGGTATCCACCAGGCGCTCCAGCGTCTCCTCCGACATGCGCCGCGCCGGCATGGCCCGATAAGGGTCGGCTGCGCGGTCCAGGTAGAAGCAGTACTGGCAATCCAGGTTGCAGACGGCCGAGGCGGGTTTGATCAGCAGCGAGCTAATACGCGGCGGCTGTCCGTTAGTGGTCGCGAGACTCTCCTGATACAGCGGGAATGCCGCGTTATCCATAGCCAGAGTCTACCATTGGAAGCGGAAACGCCCCGTTCATTTGCGGGCGTCTGATCGCGGGGGTTTCTGTTATGGTGAATACCAGATTGTTACGCGAAGCACAGTGCCCCGGTTGGTTTTCGCGGCGTCGCTTCCTTTGGTCCATGGGCGCCGGCGCGGCGATCGAAGGCCGCGCTCCCATTCGCGGCAGCCGGCCCAATATCCTCCTCGGAGGTGATCTGGTGAGGTTGGCCGCTCTGATACTCGTGCTCAGCGGATTCGCAACAGCCGCCGAGGAGGCCGATTTGCGTGCCGCCCTGGATGCGCACCGGTGGTTCGACCTGCGCGATGCCATGTGCTCCCGTAAAGTGCCGCCGCTCTATCGCTTTTTCGTGGCGGTGGCCTTCAACGACGAGCGTGGCGCCGAAAAGGAACTGAGCACCGTGGCGCGTTCAGGGGCCAGCCGTGAGCAGCTCGCCGACATGCACCACGCGCTTTACCGCCTGTATTATCGCAACGGCCATTACCGCAAAGCCGCCTTGGAGGAGAGGCAAACCTGGGCGCTGGCGCCGGACTTCGTACCGTCCGCGGCCGCAAAAGCCGACGCGGAGGTGGTCGAGCGGCTGCCCGATTTGGAAGTGGCATCCCGCCGGCCCGCTACTACCACCTTCACGCACTGGCCGGGCTCGGCGAAAGTGATCGCCCCGCTCACAATCAACGAGCAGGCCGCGCAGTTCGCCATCGATACCGATGCGAGTATATCCGTCACGACTGAAGCGGAGGCCAAACGTCTGGGTATGAAGATGACGGTGGGTCAAGCCCTGTTCGATGGAATCTCTGGGGAACGCAGCACGAATGGGCGCTATGCCGTCGCGGACCGGCTGAGAATTGGCAATACGGAAATTCGCAACGTGGCCTTCCTGGTGCTTCCCGACGACCTGGAGGTTCTTGCGGACGTTCCCTTGGGACAACGGGGCGGGATCGGTCTGCCGGTGTTGCTGGCTCTCCAGACCATTCGCTGGAACGGTAACCGTGAGTTGAGCGTCGGTTTTCCTCCGGGACGTGCCGACCTGCGCACCGCCAATCTGTCGTTCGAGGAACTCGACCCGCTGACGACCGTGGAAGTGGAAGGGCGCAGGCTTGCCGTCGACCTGGATACAGGGTGCGAAATTTCAGACATGTGGCCGCTGTTCGTCAAGGAACTTCCGGAGTTGCTCCACGACTCCCGGAAAGAGGTCACGACACTGGCTGGGGCTACTGGAGCGACAGCTCTGGATGCCGCAGTCATGCCGGAGCTACGGCTGAAGGTGGCTGGGTTTCCAATCGTTCTGCGGGATGTTCCAGCGCTGTTCCGCACAACCATTCCTGCCAGCAACTGGCACTACGGTCAGCTCTGCATGGATGTCTCGACCCAGGCCACAGAGTTCACGCTCGATTTTAGAGCGTTGAGAATTCAATTGAAGTAGTCTGCCTGGGACTTTCCGGTCCCAAAACTCCGAACCGTACAAAAACAGGTGTCAGCTCCGGTTCCCTTGGCCCCCCTCCTGGTGATTCTCGGGCGCTTACAAAAAACGATGGTCTGTCCTACGGGCTACACCGGCTTATCGCCCACTTCTTTCTGACGCTGTGCTAACTCCGCGGTCAGCTTCTTCACCAGGCCCGCATATTTCGGATCGTGATAGAGATTGTGCATCTCGCGCGGGTCGTTGCGTACGTCGAAGAGTTCCCAATCGGGCTCGGTATCGGGCGGATTCGCGCCGGTCATGCCGAGCGGCTTGCCGTAGTAGTAGATGAGCTTCCACCGATCGGTGCGCAACCCATAGTGCGCGGGCACATGGTGATCGCTGGTGTTGTGCATCCAGTAGCGGTAGTACATGGACTTGCGCCAGTTCCGCGGCGTGTGGCCCTCCACGTTGGAGCGGAAGCTGCGGCCCTGCATTTCGGCGGGAGTCCGGACGCCGGCGTAGTCCAGAAACGTCGGCGCAAAATCGATATTGAGAACCATGTCGCGATTGACCGAGGCCGGCCGGATCGCGCCCGGATAGCGCATCAGGAAGGGCATGCGCAGCGATTCCTCGTACATCAGGCGCTTGTCGAACCAGCCATGATCGCCCAGGAAGAAGCCCTGGTCCGAGGTGTAGATCACGATGGTATTGTTGGCGAGCTTCTCCGCATCCAGGTAATCGAGCACGCGGCCCACGTTGTCGTCCAGGCTCTGGACGCACCGCAGGTAGTCCTTGATGAAGAGCTGATAGCCCCACTTGCGAAGCGCATCGCCACGGAGATCGGCCGGAATCGGCCGCTTCAAGTCGGTCTCAGTCATGTCCTCTCCCACTCGCATGGTCACCGTGGACACGCTGCGGGCGCGTCCTTCGTAGTGATCGAAGAGGTTATCGGGCTCGGGGATGGTCTGTCCCTGGAACAGGCCCTGGTATTTCGGATCGGGCTGCCAGGGACGGTGCGGCGCCTTATGGTGACACATCAGGAAGAAAGGCTTGCGAGGATTGCGCTGCTTCAGCCAGTCCAGTGTGAAGCCACCAATCAGATCGGTGACATAGCCTTTGTGCGGTTTCCTTGTGCCGCCATCGATGAACACGGGATCGTAGTATTCGCCTTGGCCCGGCAGGATATTCCAGTAATCGAAGCCAGTGGGATCGCTGGTCAAGTGCCACTTGCCGATCATGGCGGTCTGGTAGCCGGCGCGCTGCAATTCCTTGGCGACGTGATTGCGCTTGGGATCGAGCGGGTCGTTCAGCGTGTAGACGCCATTCTTGTGGCTATACTGGCCGGTCAGAATGGCTGCCCGGCTCGGCGTGCAGATGGAGTTAGTGCAGAAGCAGTTGGTGAATCGCACGCCGCCCGCGGCCACGCGATCGATGTTGGGAGTGCGGTTGATGCGGCTGCCGTAAGCGGAAATCGCGTGGGCGGCATGATCGTCCGCCATGATATAGAGGATGTTGGGCAGCGGACGTCCGGGCGCGGCAAGCGAGGCGCCGGCTGCTCCGAGCAACGTGAGGATCTCCCGGCGAGTGTATGCGTAAGGCATCGGTTCAGACTGGGACTTCCCTATCATCGCCGATTCGCGGCATGCGAGGCAGCGGCTCACATCTCCCGTTCCGCCACGGCGCGTGGCGTAGAGTGGAGGGTAGAGGGACCGTCGAACCCGGTGAGCGAGGATTCCGCCGCGCGCGCGGCGATGGCGATGCGGAACAGCACCGTCACCAGCAATGCGCCCACCGACCAGATGGCCAGCACAATGCCCAGTTCGACCGCGGTAGGGAGGTAGGGCGTCACCGCTCCGGCGGGCGACGGGATGAAACCGGCGGGGATGAGCACCACGCCTTTGTCGATGGCCAGCGACGCGAACACCGCCGCCGGCGCGTAGCGGCTCCGGCCCAGCGCCATGGCCAGCGCCGCGAGCGCGAAGCCGCCGGAAAGCCAGGTCCACGGGCTGTAGTGCGCGGCGTGCTCGGGGATGCCGCTGTAAAATGCCGTGAAGACTTCCATCAGGGCCAGGAACACGTTCGCCGTCATGGCGTACGTCATCACCAGGCTGAGCTTGCGGAGGGCTTCCTCGCCGGCGTCGTAGCGAAAGGCGCGGCAAAGCAGAATCAGCAGCGCGGGACCGGCGGCGAACGCCGACGCCAGAAATCGCGGCGCCATCGCCGCGGTCAGCCAGAAGGGCCGGCCCGCGAGCCCCGCATAGAGAAATGCGGTAAGGGTGTGGATAGACACTGCCCAGGGGATCGAGATCAGCATGATGGCCCGCGTCCAGGTGGCCGGCGGCGCGCCATCGATCTCCGCCGCCAGCACCGCGCGCGCCACAATGCCGTTCAGCGCCAGGTAACCCATAAGCGCGAGCATGTCCCAGAACATCAGCGACGAGGGCGACGGATAAAGCAGCACATTCAGCAGCCGGTCCGGCCGTCCCATATCGACAACGATGAACAGCAGTGAAACCACGATGGAGGCGATGGCCAGCAACTCACCCAGGATCACCACCCGGCCGAAGGCCTTCCAGGCGTGCAGGTAATACGGCAGCACCACCGTGACCGCCGAAGCCGCCACCCCCACAAAAAACGTGAACTGCCCGACGTACAGGCCCCAGGCCACGTCGCGGCTCATGCCGGTGAGCACCAGCCCCCGGTTCCATTGGCGCAACCAAAGCAGAACGCCGGCGACGATGGCGGCCGCCAGCGCGGCCATCCACCACCGGTAGGCCCGGCTTCCCGACATGGCTTTGGCAAGAACGGTCATGCGGCCTCTAAAGAAGGTAGAAGACGTTCGGCCCGGCCCCCAGCTCGGGCTTGCGGCGGAACGCGTGCCGCGCCTGCAGAAGCTGCGCGACGGCGGAGGACGGGTCCGCCGCGTCGCCGAACACCATGGCTTTGGGCGGGCACACCTCGACGCACGCCGGGCGCCCGCCGCGCGCCAGACGCTCGGCGCAGAACGTGCACTTTTCCACTACGCCCCTGGTGCGCGTGGGATACGCCGGATCAATCGTTCGCAGAAACGGCCGCGGGTCGCTCCAGTTGAAGCTGCGGGCGCCGTAGGGGCACGCCGCCATGCAGTAGCGGCAGCCGATGCAGCGGTGCTCGTCCATCATGACGAGGCCATCGCCATCGCGCTTCCAGGTGGCGCCGGTCGGGCATACCTTGACGCACGCCGGATGTTCGCAGTGATTGCAGAGCAGCGGCACGGGAGCGCCGGCGACGGCGGGGCCCGCGCTCTCCCGGCCGAACGCGTTTTCGAAACGGTCCTTCCAAATCCACTTAATTTCGCGGCGCGGGTCGGGAATCCGCGGGACGTTATGGGCCGCGTGACACGCCTGCGCGCAGCGGGTGCAGCCGCGGTCTTTCCAGCACTTCGCCAGATCGATCGCCATGGCCATGCGGCGCGGTCTGCCGAAGGCGCGCGTGACGACGGCCAGCAGCGCGAGAAAGGCTTTGCGGGTAATTTTCATCTCGGGCTCCGTGGGTCCACGTGGCAGTTCCAGCAGTCCGGCGCGACCGCCACGTACTGGTGGCAACGGTCGCAGAACCCCGCCTTTTCGTGACAATCCAGGCAGGTGCGCACCAGGCTCAGCTCGCGAACACGGCCGTCGGGAGCCGTGAAGAAGCGCTCGCCCGAGCGCACCACGCGGTCGCGCCAGTCTTCCAGCAGGTCGCCGTGCGAGGTGCGCATGTAGGCCACCGGGCGAACGCACTCGCGCTGGCCTTGTGGCAGTCGCAGCTCGAGCGGGCGCGGCAGCTCGACGGCGTTGCGCCAGAACGGAAAGCCCGCGCCGGCCAGAAACAGCGCGATTCCCGCCGCGATGATGGCCCGCTCAGACATACGCCTCCCCGCGCAGGTCGGCCGCGCGCGGCTTCTCCCCTTTCATCACCAGCGCGTTAGCCACCAGCTCGTGAACGCCCGCCACCTCCACACCGCCGACCCAGTAGTCCAGCAGCTTGGGCAGCGACGCCTTGTCGATGGCGCAGATGCAGGCCAGCAGGTTGACGCCGCGCGCCTGCTTCACCTGCCGCACGGCGGCCGCGCGCGGCAAACCGCCGCGCATGCGGGTTTCGAAATTCTCGTCGCCGCCCAGCCCGGCGCCGCTGCCGCAGCACAGCGTGCGCTCCCGGATGGTGTTCTCGGCCATTTCGAAGAAGCGGTTGCAGGCGGCGCGCAGCAACAGGCGCGGCTCCTCGATCAGCCCCATGCCGCGCGCGGTGTTGCAGGAATCGTGGAAGGTGACGGTCCAGCGGTCGTTGCGGGCGGGGTCGAGCCGCAGTTTGCCGTGCGCCACCAGGTCGGCGGTGAATTCGCAGATGTGCACCGCGCGGGCGGAGCGCGCGTTTTCGAACACGGTCCCGGTGACCGGCGAAACCGGCTGCGCCAGAAAATCCGGCGGCCCGTTGAGCGTGTTCATGTACTGGTGCATCACGCGCCACATGTGGCCGCACTCGCCGCCCAACACCCATTTCACGCCCAGCCGCTTGGCCTCCCCGTAGATCTTGGCGTTCAACCGCTGCATCAGCTCGTGGGACGCGAACATACCGAAGTTGCCGCCCTCGGAGGCGTAGGCGCTGAACGTGTAGTCCACGCCCGCCTCGTGCAGCACCATGAGGTAGCCGAGCAACGTGTAGTAATGCGGCGTGCCGAAGAAATCGGCCGAGGGCGCGACGAAGAGGATCTCGGCGCCTTTGCGGTTGACCGGCGCGTCCACCCGGATGCCGGTGAGTTCCTCGATTTCGCCCACGGCGAAATCGAGCGTGTCCTTGAACCCGTGCGGCTGGATCCCGAGATGGTTGCCGGTGCGGTGGCAATTGGCCGCGGGTTCCACGATCCAGTTGATGTTGCAGCCCACCAGGTTCAACAGCTCGCGCGCCACCATGGTGACCTCCGCCGTATCGATGCCGTAGGGGCAGTACACCGAGCAGCGCCGGCACTCGGTGCACTGGTGGAAGTAGTAGAACCACTCCTTGAGCACATCCACCGTCAGGTCGCGGCCGCCGGCCAGCCTGCCGAGCGCGCGTCCGGCGGGCGTGAAGTACCGGCGGTAGACCGAGCGGAGCAACTCGGCGCGCAGCACCGGCATGTTCCTGGGGTCGCCGGTGCCGAGATAGAAGTGGCACTTGTCGGAGCAGGCGCCGCAGCGCACGCAGATATCCATGAACAGCCGGAAGGAGCGGTATTTTTCCAGCCGCTCGCGCATGCCCTCGAGCACGATCTCCCGCCAGTTTTCGGGGAGTTTCCAGTCCAGGTCTGCGGGCTGCCAGTCCCGCGGGTTGGGCAGCCCCAGGTACTTGAGGTTTTTGGCCGCGCCCGCGTGCGAGTACGTGCCTTTGCGGAATTCGGGAGCGGCGCCGGGCCACGGCGCGCGCGGCTGCGCGTAGTCGATTTGCACCAGTTGGTCGGGGTCAACCGGCATGTCTCACCAGATCCTGTGGGACAGACCATCGTTGTACGTGGTCCGTCTTGCCGCGGGCGACAGACGACATAACCCGATCGTGTGTCCCACTATCTGCACCGGTTGCTCGGGCATCGGTTCAGCCATGGTCATTCGCGCTCCAGCGGCAGGCCGGCGGCCCGCATCTTGTCGCGGAACTCGTCCTCCCACTCGGCATAGGTATGGACCCGCGCGGGCTCGAGCCACGGATTGATGTGCCGGCGCGCGCGCGAATCGTTGGGCAGGTTGCGCGTGGGGCTGAAGAATATGCCCGCCATGTGCGCCAGCTTGGTGAACGGGATGGATGCGGCCAGCGCGCTCGCGGCGATCACGTGGATGTAAAAGAGCGCGCCCAAGCCCGCCGGCGCCACCGGGTGGAAAGCGACCAGGCCGAGCGCGAAGCGCTTCACCGCGGCCACGTCCGTCTTCATCAGGACGCCCGATCCGGCCACCGCCGCGAGCAGCGCGAGCGGCAGGTAATCGGCGGCCAGAGTCACGTACCGCAGGCGAGGGTCGAGCACGCGCCGCAGGAAGAGAAACGCCAGTCCCGCCAGCAGTCCGGCGTCCACGAACTTATTGGCCGGCCCCAGGGGCGCCGGTTCGAGAAAAAACCGCAGGTGGCCGACCAGCACCCACAGGAGGCAACCGTGGAACAGCAGCGCACCGGCCCACAGCGAGCGGTCGCCGCGGTACACGAAGCGCGGCCCCGGCAACAATTGGGCGCGCGAATTCCGGAGGAGCGAGCGGAACACGAGCGCCTCGAGCGCCGTCCGGCAGCCCGCACCCGCGCGCGTCCACGGATTCTCCAGCCACGCCGCGCGAATGCCCGCCAGCGACTTCTGCTGGCCGCAAGTGAGCGCGATCGGGAACGGCACCGGCACGCGCGCCCACGCCACCACGCGCCAGACCATGCCAGCGACGAAGACCGCGAAGCCGAGGTACGCGATGAGGGCGGCGGCGACCATGATGCTACACGCAGCCGGTGGGCTTGGGCAGTCCCGCCACCTTGCATGCGCCCTTGGCAGGGCCCGAGGGGAACAGCTCGTAAATCTGGTTGAGCTTGAAGCCGGTCTCCTTAACGACCTTGCGGATCATGGGGGCGATGCCGAATTGCAGGTAATAGTTGCGCAGGTAGTTGACGACGACCCAATGCGCGTCGGTCATCTCGGCCACGTCCTCCGAGGCCGCGAAATCGCGGGCCACGGTTTCGTTCCATAGCTCCGGTTCCTGAAGGAAGCCGTCCTCATCCACCTCGTAAACGCGTCCGTCGTGTTCGTATATGGGCAACTGAAATACCTCTCTGGTTGGATCACTGCATGTCGATATAGCCGGACGGGCACTCTTCCGCGCAGCGGCTGCAACCGTGACACAGCTCCACGTTAAGTTTGAAGCGGTTCCCCTTGGGGGTTCTTTCGAAGCAGCCGTTGGCGCAGTACATCCAGCAATTGCCGCAGCCCATGCAGGCGCCGCAGGCAAAGCAGCGGCGGGCCTCGGCCACGGCGTCGGCTTCATTCAGAATCTCTTCGTGGCGCGGCGTTTCCACGTACCACGACGTCTTGATGCGGTCCGCCACGGCGCGGGGCGCGGCATCGCGCTTGTCGGGCGCCGTCCCGCGGGCGGCGGCGTCGAGGGCTTCCGCGGCCAGGCGGCCCTCCGCGATCACGTGGGGGAGCTTCTCGAGCGTGCCGCCGGGATCGGTGAAGGCGGCATCACCGGGCGCGGGCTCCGGCCGCAGCGTGACGCCCAGCGCCGTAATGCGCGCGATCTCGCGATCGAGGATTTCGGCCGGCAGCCCGGGCAAGGAGCACAGGAAACCTCCCGGCGCCGCGGCGTCGAACACCGTGACGCGCCATCCCCGGCGAGCCAGTTGGTAAGCGAACGAGAGACCAGCCGGACCGGCGCCCGCCGCGGCCACTTCACCGCGCGGCGTGGCCGGGGCGGCCGGCGTCAGCCCGCGCTCCAGGGCGAAATCGCCGACGTACCGCTCGAAAGCGCGAATGGCCACCGCGCCGTCCTTGGTTTCCCGCGGGCAGGCGCTTTCGCAATCGGCCGGGCAGACCCTGCCGCAGACGGCCGGGAACGGATTGCGCGCGGCGATCTTTTCCCAAGCCGAGCGCAGCGCCTGCTCGGGGCTGCGGGCGTTGGCCTCAGCGTCGGCCACCGCGGTCAGCCATCCGCGGATATCGCCCACGCTCGGGCAGGCGGCGGTGCACGGCGCCGTCTTGACGGCATACTGGGGCCGTTGAGGGCCGATGTCGCCGCCCGGCGACGACAGGCGGCGGATCACCGGCTTCTTCACCGGCTTGAACAGTCCCGTCATCATGGCCGCAACCGCAGGTGCGTGGAGCGCGCGTAACTCAGACCGGCGTACCGGAAATCGTCGATATGGTAGCGCGTGAACGGAATGCCGGTCAGCTCGAAGAACCGCGGCCATCCGATGCGCTCCGCCCATTCGCCCAGCCGCTCAAAGCGCCGGGCATGTTTGGCGTACACGTCCACGATGTTGACCACCGCATCCACCACCTCCGGCCATCGCGGCGGGTTGTTGGGCAGGAACGGAATGGCCAGCTTGGAGAACTTCGGCTGGCTGCGCGCGTTGCTCACCTTGCCGCCCACCCAGATGGAGAGCCCGTCGTTCTCCGGGTCGTTCATCTGCATGGCCGCGCATACCGTGTAGCAGTTGGAGCAGTACATGCACTGCTCCTCGACCACGTCCACCGTCCGTTTGCCGTCCACCACCGCGGGCCGTATGGCGCCGGTGGGGCAGGAGGCGATCAGGGTGGGGATCTCGCAGCCCTTGCGCAGCGCGTCGTGCCGGATCTGTGGCGGCTTGCGGTGGATTCCCAGGATGGCGACATCGGAACAGTGCACCGCGCCGCACATGTTCACGCAGCATGCCAGCGCCACGCGCAGCTTGGCGGGAAGGTCTTGGCGCGTGAAGTGCGGGTGCAGTTGGTCCATCAGGGCCTTGACGATGCCGGAGGCGTCGGTGGCCGCCGAGTGGCAGTGGATCCAGCCCTGCGTGTGCACTACGTTGCTGATGGAATTGTTGGTGCCGCCCACCGGGAAGCCGGCTTCCCGCAGTTCGCGCTTGAGCGGCGCGATGTTGGCCGGCGAGTCCAGCAGGAACTCGATGTTGTTCCGGCTGGTGAACCGCAGGAAGCCGCCCGAATACTTGTCGGCCAGGTCCGCGAAGAGCCGGATGGTAGTCACGCTCAGCAGCCGCGGCGAGCCGGCGCGCACCGTGTAGATGCGCTCGCCCGATTCGGCCACGTGGCACAGCACGCCCGGAGCCAGCGTCTCGTGATAGCGCCACTGGCCATAGTTCCGCCTGATGAGCGGGTGCAGGAACTTCTCATAGTGCGGAGGACCGATGTCGGTGATGCGCTTGGGCGCCTGGGTGGGCGTCATTTCGCGTCCTCCTTCTGGAAGAACACGTACGGGTTGTCGCGCGGGAAGGCTACCATTTCGGGCCGCGGCTCGAGGCCGATGCCGTCCAGGAACGCGGACATGCCCACGCGCTGGATCATCTCGCCGACGCGCTCGCGGTTCTTGCCGTACTCGTCCCAGAACTCCCAGATGCGCGCAAGCAGCTCGCGCACGGTACCCTCGATCTCAGCTTCCGGCACGAAGGGGACCAGCACCGAGGAAAGCAGCGCGCCTTGCACGATGGGGGCCTTGGCGCCGATCAGGATAGCCGCGCCGCGCTCGACGCCCGGCCGCAGCGCTTTGGGCATGGCGTTGATGCAGTGCATGCAGCGCTTACAGTCGCGATTGTCGATGGTCAGCTTCGCGCCGTCCCAGTCCATGCATTGGCCGGGGCAGCGGGCGCATACATCGCGCGCGATATCGAGACCTCCGGCCGCGTACTCCGCCACGGCCCGGTCGTCCTGCCGGATGTCGTCTTTCCAGATGCCGATCACGGAAAGGTCGGCGCGGGCGATGGCCGCCACGCAATCGTTGGGGCAGCCGGACGCCTTCACCTTGAACTTGTACGGGAACGGCGGGCGGTGCATCTCGTCCTGGTAAGCTTGCGTGAGGTCGTTGCAGAACTTCATGGTGTCGAAGCAGGCCCATTCGCAGCGCGCCTGCCCCACACAGCAGGATGGCGTCCGCATGGCCGAGCCGGAGCCGCCGAGGTCGAACCCGGCCGCCGTCAGCTCCTGGAATGTGGTCTCCAGTTCATCCGTGCGGGTGCCCAGGAAGATGATGTCGCCGGTGGAGCCGTGCAGGTTGGTAAGCCCCGACCCGTGCCGTTCCCAGATGTCCGCCAGCGTGCGCAGGGCGTCGCTGGTATAGAACCATCCAGACGGGTTATTGACCCGCAGGGTGTGGAAATGGGCGACGTTGGGAAACTCTTCCGGGATATCGTTGTAGCGGCCGATCACACCGCTGCCGTACCCGCGCACTCCCACTATGCCGCCGTGCTTCCAATGACCCTTCTTATCCTCGTAGGAGCGCTCCAGCAGACCCAGCAGATCGCCGGCGGCGGGGCTCTTTTCAGCCGCCCGCTTGATCTCGGTTACAAAGCTCGGCCAGGGACCGGCCTCGAGCTGATCCAGCAGCGGGGTTGGCTTAGGCTGATTTTCAGACATTCTAATCTCAATAGCTTAAATATTTCATATATCACGGGTCGTGTCAAACCGGCGGGGCAGAGGACTACCTGCGGGTAAACACGGCCCCGAAACTCAATTCCGGGCTGACAATTCGGACGAATGCGTACTCTATTGGTTCTGCGCTGCATCCAGCGCGTCGAGTCTGCGCTGGTACTTCCGAGCCAACCTGAGATTCAGGGGAACGACGATTGCGGCGGCCATCAGGAAGCCCGCCATTTGCAGCTTGACCAGCGGCGCAAACATCGGGCGGTCCAGGGCAAAGGCTACATTGAAGATAATCGGCCCAGGCAGAAGCGGCAGCAGCCATGAACCGACTCCTCTTCCGCGATGAAAGTCGCGCTGGCGTTGCAATTCGGCGCGATAAAAGCGGATGCACTCGATCGCGGCGAAGTCAGGCATGGTTCGCGCCGGCCGCTTCAGGAACTGGACGATCACGTTTGCTGCTCCCGCGATGCTAAGCACCGATCCGATGCGCTCCAGGGCAGTCTTGGAGGCAAAGAAGAAAACGCCGTACGCGGCAATGATGATGCAACACACGCCGACTACAAACCAATTTCTCAAGCGCACTCCGGCCCACAGTTTCCGTGCCTCGCGCCGAAGGTCATCCGGTGAGATCCGGACGGGATTCGAAGCCAGTTCCTTCCAGAGACGCTTCAGGTCGTCCGGTAAATAGTCACTTCGCATCGGTGCCTCCCGAATGAAATTGCCGGACGAGAACATTCTTGATCCGGTGAATTCTTGTCCAGACGTTTGCCGCGGAAAGGCCAGTGATCTGGCTCATGGATTCCGCGTCAAGACCTTCCAGATAAGCCAGAATCAGTTGGCGGTCGACGAATTCAAGCCGCTGGACCAACGCCAGAAGGCGCGCAAGCGCCTTCTGACGGTCCGCCGATTCCTCGACGTTTTGCGGGGCCTCCTGAGCTTCGATATCTTCGAGCGTGAGAAAGACCGGCGCGTTCCTTTTCTTTCGGGTGACGTGGGATGTCGCCACGTTATGCGCAACCCGATAGATCCAGGTTCGCAACGAGCATCGCGCATCGAAGTTTTCAAAACTGCGCCACAACGCCAGATGAATTTCCTGCAGGAGGTCGCGTCGGCGGTCGGGGTCCGCCTCATAGGCCCACGCGAGGCGCTCCAAGGCCGCGCCATATTCGTCCGCAGCCTGCCGCCAGTACTCTTCCTGTCCGGATTTTGCGCTCACCTCTTCCCCACATTAGAGTTAGTCGACACCAGGAGCGGCTCCTTACAGATTTTTGCCGATTTCGTGCGGCCGAATGGGGCAGACGCATTTTCACCCCTTCATTGACGTGGTTGAGGCGAAGGGAGGGATAGCTCGCCAAGACGTCATCCTTGGTGGCGCCCTCGGCAAGACTGTCGAGGATTACCGTGACGGGAATTCGGGTTCCCGTTGCACGGATTTCACCGCCGCAGACCTGGGGGCTACTGCTGAGAACTCTTGCCAAGCCGCCATATGTCCAGTTTACGCGGGCGCCGCCCCGACGTCCGCTCGCGGTTCAAGCCGACCCGCCGCGCGACTCTTCATCGCCATTCCCACTCGAGAAAGCCCGGCTTGGCGTCGCGCATGGCGTTGACCACCAGCTCGGCCAGGCCGCCATAGAGAATCCGATTGCTCTTCCACAACCCGCGATGGGCCAGCAGATCCCGGAACTGCCCTTTGCAGTTGCTGCACGGCGCGCAGATGTACTTGGGGATGGACGGGTCCATGCAATCGGCGAAGGCGGCCAGCACCTGCTCCATCTTTTTCGCGCCCGCGATTTCGAGGCGCCAGTCGACGAAGTTCTTGCCGTTCATCAAGGCAAAACCGCTGCCGCCGCCGCAGCAATAGTTGTCGGTGCGGTTGGGGGTCATCTCCCGGATGTCCGGGCAGACGGCGCGGAGCACATCGCGCTGCGCCTCGGTGATGCCCATCAGCCGCGCCATATTGCAGGGGTCGTGCAGGGTCACGGGAAAGTCGTTACGGCTGGGGTCAACAGGGAGCCGTCCGCTCTGCAGCAGGTCGCGCATCAGGGTCATAGAGCTCTCGCGCGGAAGGTTGAGGTCAGAGGGCAAGAGACGATCGGCGATCACGGTCAGGGCTTTGTGCGCGTGGCCGCACTCGCCAATCACGATTCGTTTCACCTTGAGCTTGCGGGCGGCTTCGATCTGCCGCAGGGCCACGCGCGCGAACTGCACGTCGTCGTACCACAGCCCGTAGTTCACGGCGTCGTAGGCGGTCAGTTCGGAGGAGAGCGTCCAGCTCACGCCGGCGGCGGTCAGCATGACGGCGAAGGCGCCCGGGTTCTCGGGCCACGAGAGCACCTCGCCGGCGTTGTGGATGAGGAGCACGTCGGCGCCTTCAACGTCCCATGGCGTTTTGACGGAGATGCCGGTCTTTTCGGTCATCTCCCCGTCGATGAAATCGAAGTTGTCGCGGGCGGCGGCCGGGTTCATGCCGGTCGTGGAGCCGGTGCGAAGCTGCACCAGCGAACCCGCCGCGTGCAGTTCCTTGGGCGCGATCCCCATTTCCTGGCTGAACAGCTTGCGAAGCTCATGCGCCACCAGGCCGTTATCAGCCCCCATGGGGCAGGCCTGCGCGCAACGGCGGCACAGGTTGCAGCGGTAGGCCAGTTCGGCCAGATCGCAGACCGTCTTCCAGTTGAGTTCCACCGAGCCTTGCCAGCGCCGGTGCTTGATGTACTTAGAATAGAGGCGGCGCAGGATTTCGGAGCGGTAGATCGGCCGGTAGATCTCCCGGCGGCCGCTGCCGGTGAAGATATGGCACGCCTCCGAACAGGTCTGGCAGCGCACACAGTGCTCCACCGTGATCAGCAGCGGGCGAAGGAACGTCCAGTTGTCCTCGCGGTTGAAGAGTTTTTCGAGGCCGCGCAGGAACGCATCCAACAACAGGCGCTCCTCTTCCGGCGATTTCGGCTGCGGCAGAGCCAGGGCTGCGTAGCGATCCGGGCTCACGGCTTCTTCTCTTTGGCCGGATTCGCGAAGGTCGGATTGGCGTTCGCCACGTCGGCCCAGGTCTTCCCTTCGCCCGCGCCCACGTGCGGGGCCGACCAGTGTGGCGTGTAGAGCAGTTGCGCGGCGACGGCCGGGTCCTTATGGTCGTCCCAGCGGACCTTGTGAAAAGCGAAATACTTGGCCACGAAGTGCGCCATGTGGGTGAACGGGATGTAGGCGGCCAACAGCGCCGCCAGGGCCACGCCCGCGCCCGCCAACGGCGGCGCGGGATGGAACGTGAAAACGGCGCGCCAGACCGAAGCCGGAGCCGCACCTTCAAGCGCGAACGCCGCCAGCGGCACACCCGCCGCCGCCGCGAACCACCCCAGGTTGAAGAGGTCCGCCGGGCTCGTATAGGGTTTGAGCGCGGGATCGAACAGCCGCGCGGCGAGCAGCGCGCAGGACCCCGCCAGCAGCAGCACCAGCCCCGCCAGCGCCGCGGCCTCGGTGAATCGTTCGGCCCCCGCCGCCAGCGACGCCACCGACACCGCGCAGAGGTAGATTCCCATGTGGAACGGGTACGTGCGGAACCACAGCTTGCGGTTGTTCTCCCACACTCCACGCAGCAGGAGGATCTCCGCCAGTGTGTAGCGGATCTGGCCCGCGGCGCCGGGCGGAATCGGGTACAACTCCCACCGCAGCGGGACAGGAGTACGCGCATACTGCACCGCGCGGAACACGCTGCCGGCCAGGAAGACCGCGCCGGCCAGGTACGCGAGACAGGAGAGCAGCATAATCACTTCAACCTGTAACATATCAGGTTTAAGGACCTGAAAATATGTTTAGGCGAAGTGCGCCCGGTCCAGATCAGAGACTCGGGGACAATAGGTTCCCCTGGTTTGAGAGCTGAGTATCGTTCTTCCTTGGTTTCCGTCATTCCCTCTGCCATAGCGAAAACAGGACAGACATGCCCGAAGACATTGCAGGAAATCTCGAACGGATCGCAGGCCTTAAGTAGATCTACGTGACCCGGGTGGACCCATTTCATTACTTCGTTGTCGGGCCACCAAGACTTAACCGTTTCGTCGCCGCGGGATAGCAACGGAAAGAATTCTACCAGGGAACCGTAGGGGCAATATTTGAGTTCCCAACACGGTTTACTAACACGCTTTTGGGGACCACTCGGTCGTATCACGCCCATCGCGGTGCTGTTCGGTTTGATCACGGCGCCCTTGGGACTACGCTGACATTTCATCACCTTTTCGAGGCGCCTTTCCGCCCTTCCGCCTCATGATCCTGTCGAATGCGTTGAAATCCGCCCGCGCCTGCCGGTCGGCGAAATACTTCGCCGTCTGGAGCGCCGAGACCTTCTCCGCTACCGCCGTGGCCACGAACTGGTTGATACTCGTCCGGTCTTCCCGGCTTAACCGTTCAACCGTCTCCTTGAGCGAACGCGGCAGCCGTAAGGGATATGTTTGCATGTCTTTCATCGTCCGATCCTCGCTATCGCCTCTCGCGGGAGCAGAACCTCCACCCCAAACTGGGATGCGGCGGTTCCGTAGTCCCGCACGTTGAATGTCACCACAGCACGAGCCCCGCCGTTGACCGCCGCTTCCAGAACCATCTCATCGTTGGGATCGCGCAACTGGGGCCGCCACAGAAAGTGCGTTGGCACGGGTTCCGCCATGGCGATGATGGCATCCAGGAAGACCTCCACCTGCCGATTCGATAGCCCAGCCTCCAACCGGTGCTCGGACCTCCGGCACACGGCTTCATACTCCAGGGCGAGAGGCACGCTTAGCAACAACGTAGCCTGGCTCTGACGCGCCGCCCGAACAATGGCGGCGGATGCGCCCGTTGGACTCCGCATGGCGGCAACCACCGCGTCAGTGTCCAATACGAATCTCACATCTCCGATGATATCATATCACGGATGATGTCACCACTTAGCCATCGCATCATACGCATCATCCCACCTGGTTCTCCGCCGCCCGCACCAGCGCCGGCGCCCACTGCGGCGTTCCCGTGGCGTGCAGGTGCGTGTAGCCCGCCCAAACGTTGCCCGCAATCACGCCGTCCCGGCGGTCGTAGCACCCGACGCCGCGCAGCACGGCGCACGCCGTCTCGGGCCGTTCGCCTTCCGCGATGTGCGAGTAGTGGAACTCGTGGCCGCGGAGTTCGGCGCCCACCGGCAAAAAGGGGTTGGGGTGATCTACTCGCAGGGTCGTGTACCCGTGGCCTTGGGGGCGCGCGAGCACTTCCACCTCGAATGGCAGCACGCCGGCCATGGCCCAGCGGTCGCCGCGCCACCGGATGGCACGCGCGAGCGCCATCAGCCCGCCGCATTCGGCCCATATCGGCATGCCCGCCGCTGCCCCGGCCCGAATGCTCCCGAGCAGCTCCGTGTTGGCGGCCAGCACCGCTCCGTGCGTCTCCGGAAAGCCGCCCCCCATGTAGAGGGCGTGCAGGCCGCGCGGCAGCGCATTCGGCAGCAGGGAAGAAATCCGCACCAGTTCCGCCCCGGCCGCCTCGAGCGCCTCCAGGTTCTCCGGGTAATAGAAGCTGAACGCCGTATCGTTCAGGTAACCGATCCGCACGCGCTCGCCGCGGCGCTCGCCTGCCATACCGGCCGGCGGCACGGGCGCCGCAACATCAGCGGCGATCTTCAGGATGGCCGGCAGGTCCAAGCGGCCTTCGGCGAACTCCACGATCTCCCGCTCCAGTTCCGCGATGCCGGCGCACTCCTGGGGACCGACGAGGCCCAGGTGGCGGCCGGGCAGCAGGTTCTCGCCGGTCCTCGGCAGCGCACCCAAAACCGGTATGCCGCACACCTCTTCGATGGCCTCCCGCAGCACCGCCGCGTGCCGCTCCCCCGCAATCCGGTTTAGGATCACGCCGGCGATGCGTAACTCCGGGTCCATCATCCGGCACCCCAAAACCGATGCCGCCGCCGTGCGGGTCACTTTGGCCGCATTCACCACCAGAATGACCGGCGCCGCGAGCGCGCGGGCCAGGGCCGCGGTGCTGTGAGTGCCGCGTGCGTCCACGCCGTCGTGCAGGCCGCGGTTACCCTCGATGAGGTTCAACCCCGCGGGGTCGGCGTGGCGCGCGAAGGAATCCACGGCTCGATCGAAGCCCATCAGGTAGGTATCGAGGTTGCGCGCGGGCCGCCCGCAGGCCCAGCCGAGCCACGCCGGGTCGATGTAATCGGGCCCCTTCTTGAACGCGCGGACGCTCACGCCGGCGCGCCGGGCCAGCAGAATCGCCGCCAGCGAAACCAGGGTCTTTCCGGCGTCGCCCGCGAGGCCGGCGACGGTTACGCGCGGGCTATTGCGGCTCGCCGGATTGAGGAAGCTGGATATAGGACCCGCCCAGATAGCTGTAGATGCAGCGCCCGGAGTCGATCAGGATCCGGATTGCCTGGCGGCAATCGTCCTTGCCGCAGTTGGCGTCGCCGTAGCGGGCGATCATGGCTTTGGTCAGGTCGCCGGCCTTCAGATTGCGCTTGCCGGCGCACTCCGTAACCATGGCAAACATTCCTTCCGCGAGCGTTTCAATCGATACGGTAGCGATACGCACCTCCCGGAGAATCAGGCGCTCTCGTACAGGCGCGTCAGCACGAACTCGCGATGCCCCAGGACTTCGGCATTCGTCAGGCGGCCGTTGGCGGTCGCCAGCATGCACTCGAGCACCCGGTCGCCGGCCTGGTCCGTGTTGATTTCCCGCCGCAGCAGGCCGCTCACGTCCACGTCGATGTGCTCCTTCATAGTGCGGACAGTGCGCGGGTTGCCGCAGATCTTGACCACCGGCAGGATGGGGTTGCCGATCACGTTGCACTGGCCGGTGGGGAACAAGTGGACCACGAAGCCCGCGGCCGCCACCAGCGTCACCATTTCGGCGGCGGCGGAGGAAGAATCCATGAACCACAGGCCCGGTCCCGTGGGCGCTTCGGCCTTGTCGAGCACGCCGTCCACAACGCACTTCCTTCCGATCTTCTGGATGTTGCCGAGCGCCTTCTCCTCGATGGTAGTAAGGCCGCCCGCAATGTTGCCCTTGGTGGGCTGAGAATCCGAAAGATCGCTGGTCTTGTGGCGGTTGATCAGGTCCTGGTAGCGGTCGAACATGGCCATGAACCGGGCGGCGATTTCGGGAGTGCGGCAGCGCTTCGCCACCAGCGCTTCGCCGCCGGTGATCTCGGTGGTTTCGCCGAAGACCAGCGTCACACCTTGCTCGTAGAGTTTGTCGTAAGCATTGCCGGCGCTCGGATTGCCCGCGCAGCCGGACGTGGTATCCGACTCGCCGCACTTGGTCGATACCCAGAGATCCTTCAGCGGGCACTCCACGCGCCGCAGCGCCGAAGCCGCCTGGACGAATTCCTTGGCCGCACGCGAAGCGCGCGCCACCGTATCGATGTCGCCGTGCAGTTCGATACCGAAGTATGCCACCGGCTTGCCCGTGGCGGCGATGCCATCCGCCACTTTCCTGGCCCAGCCGTCTTCAATCCCGATCACCACCACGGCGGCGACGTTGGGATTCGACCCCGTGCCGATCAGTGTGCGGAAGTGCAGGTCCAGGTCCGCGCCGAACTGCAGCCTTCCATAAGGATGCGGCAGCGCGAGGGTGCCTTTAATATTGTTGGCGACGCACTCGCAGGCGGCGTTGGACAGATCGTCCACCGGCAGGATGATGACGTGGTTGCGCACACCGGCGCGTCCGTTTTCCCGGCGGTAACCCCAAAAGCCCGTGTTGCTCAAATCGATAGCCACGTTTGCTCTCCTCCGCTCTACCAACGCTTGGTCTTCAGGTTATGCACGTGCACGTGCTCTCCGGCCTGGATCGGCGCGACCACCCGGCCGATATCGACGCCGTACTTGATGACGGTGTCGCCCTTACCCAGCGGCTTGATGGCGAGCTTATGTCCGATGGGGATCTCGCTGACCGCCTGGTGGGTGATGATCCGGTCCTGGTCCATGATCCATCCGTTGAGCCGGTCACCGGCTTTCACGCCTTCAACGACGACCACCCCTACAGAGTCGTTCTCGTCGTGCACCACAAAGTGAATGTCCATGCGTGTCTCCGTGAAGATGAGCGGTCTTGCAGTCGCCCGAGGCGGCGCGGCATTACGCCCTGCACCTTTTCTGGCTGAGTAGTATATGATATCTCACGTTGCGCGAGACGTCAAGAGAGGATTCGGATTCGGAGATGATTCGGAAGATTCGGGTCAACGGGGCTGTGGCATTATCAGAGTATTGGAGAACAAGGGGCCTGAAACTACGTGAAACGTTCCGTCTGCTTTGTGTTCCCCTCGCCGGTCTGGGCGTAGCGGGCCAGCGTTTTGAGGATCCGCAAGGTTCGCCGGAGCGATGATGCCCAAGACGAGCCCTCCGACCCCGGTCATTACCCCCGCAAGCGCAAGCCACAGAATGACCTTCGTACGGAAACCGGGGCAGTAACCAATTACCTAATTCTGTGGTCTGCCCTACTCTTGAACGCTCAGTTCCACCCACCCCGGCAGCGTCGCCGGCCTGTTATTCAGGAACACGATCCGCCTTGTCTTGGGGAACGGAAGGTTCGTCGAGAGAGCGCGGTTGTAGATGGTGTACTGCTCCAGAATCTGCCGGTACTCCGGGTTGGCCGTACCTGCCCATCGCGTGCTTCGGTGCTACACCAGTTGGATCGTAACTCGGCGGCCCACCATGGACGCAGCCCGTTGGAGGCTCGACAGCGTGATGTCGTTTTTTGCATCCAACAGCCGGTCAACCTGCGTACGGCTCGTCTTCAGCAGCGTGGCCATGCGGCTCTTCGATATTTTCTTTTCCTTCATCGCCTGGGCGAGCTGCCACGCGACGACCTCTTTGACCGCTTGTGCTTGCGCCTCTTCGAAGACCCCCTCCTCTTTCAGGAAGTCATCAATGCTGGAACCCATGTGTTTCTTGCTCATTGCATTAACTCCTTCTGGCGCTTGCGCGCCAATGCCAAATCCTCGTCCGGCGTTGCCCGCGTTTTTACTCCTGGGCGCATCTGGTTGAGATGTTCAGATGCCAAGATCTTTTCCCCCTTGATTCTCGCGACAAAGTGGTGCAGAATATCGCCACAGGTTGTTCAAAACGGAAATCCGGTCAAACCTTGATCGCCGGGCCACTTCGGAAAGGAGTACCGCCAGGATTGGAAGACCAGAGCATTGTACCTTTCAAATCGTGGACCCCGGCCCGAGCGACGGCAGCGAAGATCAGGGAGGAGGGAATAGGCGCGCGACGCAGACCTCCCGCTGGCGCATGCGGTCTGGCTGCGCGAGGTGTATCGTCTTTGGCATGCTGAAACTCGGGAACCAGTCTTCCGGGAGGACGCGGGAAAATCCCAAATCAACGAGAAGGAGAGAAAGCAATGACGGATTCAAGTTCGTCTTTCGGTTCACGGCTCGGCAAGAAGGCAATGCGAGTTGTCGTGGCTATCGTGGGACTGCTGCTCCTACGGGCGGTGCTTAGCTCACTGCCGATGTTGAAAAACGCTTCGTATATCGGTGGCACCTTTTTGACCCCTGGGGTGCTGGCCAACGCGATTATCGACACGCTAATCCTGGCCGCCATCTTCGGATTTGGATTGGGGGCTAGCGGCGAGCTGCGGCAGTTCTATCCGAAATCGCCCCACTTGGGGCAGGCGGTTCTGCTGCTCGTCGTGCTGCTGGTGTTGGTCCTCGCCTATTACCTATACGAGCTGCCGATCGCGTGCGTTCTCATTTCGCCCCAGAGTGTAAATGTTGCCGCCGGCACCACCGCGGACACGTTGGATACGTGGCTGAAGCCGTACATGCTTCAGAACCACACGCTCTACACTTGGATATTCCTGCTTCTGGCCGCTATTCCCGTGGCCGGGCTTGTCCTCATCGGAGCGCGGAATCTGGAAGCGGTAAGCGATCTTCTGTTCCACAAAGCCACCTCCGTCGGCGCAGGGCAGGGGCACGAGCCGGAGCCGCCGAGCGCCGGACCGCGGATGCAAGCGACAATGCCCGCGGCGGCCGGAACGGGCGCGGGCGCGGATTTGTCGCCCGAAAGCATGGAAAAGCTCATGCGGCTGAAAACTCTGCTCGACCAGCACGCCATCACGCAGGCGGATTTCGATGCGCAGAAGAGGGCTATCCTACAGGGGACGCCGGCGCAGCAAGAACCGGCTGAGCTTCAGCGGCTAAAACAGCTTCTCAATGCCGGGGTTTTAACGCAAGAAGAGTACGATTCGCAGAGAAAGGGCTTCATGGCCTGAGCTTTGCGAGTTCGCTGCGCAGGCGAAAAGGGGGCAAAAAGGGGACACACGCATTTTTCGCGTCCATCACGGGCCGCGCCGAGCCAGCAATCCCGCTCACTCTTCGATCTTCAGTTCCACCCACCCCGGCAGCGTGGCCGGACGGTTATTTAGGAACACGATCCGCCGCGTCTTCGGGAACGGAAGGTTCGTCGCCAAAGCGCGGTTGTAGAGCTGGTATTGCTCCAGAATCTGCCGGTAGTCGGGGTTGGTGGCGTCCAGCCAGCCGCTCTTCGCGGTGAGGCCGCCGCCCCATCCCAGGCAGAACAGGCACGCGCCGTTTTCCCGCGCCTGCGCCAAGCGCTTTTCCAACTCATCGAGACTCTGATCCAACAAACCCATCCCGGCCCAGGAGGCATACTGGCGTTGCAGCGATAGCAGGCCGCCGGCATACACATTCACGGCTTCGAAGATCTTGGAGCGGTTGAACCCTTCGGGCCACCGCAGCGAGCGCCGCACTTCCGGCTTGAGCAGGAAGTCCTTCTCGTTCCAAACACCCTCGAAAGTGGTTCCCGGCACGGCCATTTCGGCGAACGATGGCGTGCTCTCATCGGGGCGCGCGCCATCCACGGTGCCGCTGGGGCTGCGCTTCCAGCCTAGGACGAAGCCCGGTCCGCGAGGCTGTATGGTGGAAGTGCGCAACAAATAGATCTTGAAATTCCTGGTCGGGACGGTGCCCGAATCGCCCGCGCTCAGCAGGCGCATCTTGTTCGCGCCGCCGGAACCAAGCGCAGTGTCCTCGGCGATTTCCGCCGGGCGCCGCGGCGCGCGCTCACCCTTCACCCGGCCCAGCACATCCTGCAGCATGCCGTCGCGCCAGTTCGCAAACACCATGCCGGTGCGCAGCGCGCCCTTGAGGGCGGCGCCTGGCAGGTACGGGCCGGAAGCGCCCGCGGCGAACGTGGGGATGTGGAGGCTGTCGCCCATGGCGCGATTCCAGTAGGCCGAATAGGCGGCGTTCTCGAATGGAATGCGGCGGCCGGCGAAATTCTGGGCGAATCCGCCCCAGGAAGCGAAGTCCAGCTTCTCGGCGCTCTTGAGCTGCGTGAGATAACTTTCCAGGCGCGGCCCCTTGGCCAGCAGGCGGAAGATGCGCCACTGGTCGAGCACGTTGACGTGGTCCTTCCAGACCATGTAGTCGATGGGACTGAGCTTGCGGCCATCACCCACCAACAGCGGCGTCAGGCATGTGGCACGGTACCGCATCAGCGCACCTCGGGTAGCGGAATGGACAGCGCGAAGCCGGCTCGGTACACCGGATGCGCGAAGCCGTCGGGCGCCACGTTGGCGGCCGACCCGCGCGGCGCGGCTTCGGCATACAGCACCGAACCCTCCGCCACCATTTGGATCTGTTTCTTTAATTCGCCGGAACCGGCGGCGCTTTCCACGCGGCCGCCGCGCGCCAGCACGGTGTAATTCCCGCGACGCCAGTCGACGGAGTCGCCTTCCCCCGGCGTGAACAGCGAGAGCAGCCAATGGGCGCGAGAGCCGGGTTGGACGACTATGATTTCTTCCGCAACGGGGGCGAGCACTGGTTCGGGCTCCGTGGGGGCTTCCGCAACCTCGGCTTCCTCTTCCATTTCCAGCACGGCGATGGACGATGAAGCTTCGACTGCGGCGGTGGTTTCGGCCGCGGTGATTCCGGCCATGTCGACTTCGGATACCGGCGGCACAATCGGCGGTCCGGCGGGCGGGAGTGCCTTGGGGAAGACAGGCCAGGAGGCCTGTCCCACCGGCGTCGATTCGGCGGGCGCGAGTGCCTGCGCCGGGCTCTCCGGCGGCATTTCCGGCTGGTCCGGAGACTGCTCCGGGGCGGGACTGGCCGCTTCGTCGCCCGGCTCCAAGGCAGCCACGGTAGTTGGCCGCTCCGGTTGCCGCGCGAGCGGCAGAATCATCTCGGGGAGATCGCCTTCGGTGAACTCGGGGGCTTCGGCGCGTCCCCAGCCGCGCGAACGCTCACCGCCAAAACCGCTGTCTGCCAGGAGCCGAAACGCCGCTTTCACGGGCTCGGCCCAACGCGCATGGACAGACAGATCCTGGAAGGAGACGATGGTCCACAACCCGCACCCCGCGCGAAATTCGACGCAGGCCGTGGAATGGCGTTCGGTAGCGCCGGTCAAACGGTCCACCGCGGCGCTCCAGCGCAGCGCGGTGCGGAACGGGCCGGGACGTCCAGCCGGAACCAGGCATTCGCTTGGGCCGTCCACGCTCCACTGGTTGTCGTCGAGCGGGCGCCCGGCGAGCATTTCCTGCACCACTTCGAGCGGCACAAACCGCGCGCTTCTCCAGCGCACGCGCGCCGACAAAGCCGAGGGCGATGCCGGCGGCCAGACCGTCCGCGGCGGCGCCACAAAACTGAGGTCGTCCACAAAGGGGAAGCAGGAGCCGAAACAGACCGCCGGCTCACTCGCGCGGGCGGTCGCGTCCAGCCAGTCTTCGAGCCAACCCATGCGCGCCATCGCCGCGGTGACCGCGGAGTAGAGCGAGTCGCTGTGGTAGATGAAGTCCACCCGGTTGCGCGCCCCGGAATCGGGGCCGATGCGCCAGGGGCCGGTGGGACGGAGTTTAACGACCAGTCCCGGGTTCATTACTCCTCGCGCAGAAAGGCAAAAGCCGAATCGTTGACCGCGGTCTGGATAGAGGCCAGCGTCGCACCCGCGCCGATTTCCTTTTCAGGCGCCCCGGACGCGTAGTGGCTCTTGCCCCGCCACACCAGGCGGAGCTTGGAGAAACTCACACGGCCGCTGCCGCGAGAGCCGCCGCCACCGAGTGAATCGTCTTCCAGCAGGCGCAGGCCTTCCAGCACGCGCAGAAACAGCGGCGCATCCTCTTCGCACAGAACGTCCATGACCAGGCGCGTCTTGAAACGCGCGCCCGCCGGAACGCGCTCGAGGGTGCGCGGGTTGGCCTGCGACGTGATCCGGTCGATGGCGTTTTCGCTCTTCACCTCGGTGAGTTCGTCGTCCAGGTTTTCGCGCATTTGCGAAGTGATGCTCTCCGCGTCGAGCGGCGCATCGAACACGGCCAGGCGCGCCGGCGTGGCTTGCGTGGTTTCGAGCGATTCGCCCTGCACCCGCTCCATGCGGCCGGGATTGCGGCCGAACAGCAGGCAGATGTCGTCGTCCGGGCGGTCGCTCTGGTGGATGCGCACTTCCTGCCCCTTGCGCCGCGACAGGTACACCAGTTCCGCCGGAACGGCCATACCGGAAGACTGCTCGAGCAGCGAGCGGATTTTGCCGCGCAACGAACTGCCCGGCACGTAAGGACGGCCGAAGGCGTCCTTGACTACAGGGTTATCGGAGCCGCCGATCTCGAGCGATCCCTTGCCGGCGCCCACGTGCAGGCCGGTTTCGCACGTCATTTCGCCTTCCAGAATCAGCTTGCCGATCAATTTCAACTCGGTTTGGGGTGTATGTGCGCTCATGCTTTACTCGTTGTAGGCCACGATGGCCTCGAAAAGATCCTTGAACCGTTCGTACCCGCGGTTGTCGTTCTTGCGCGTCACCTGGAGGAGCAGTTTTTCGAGCTGATCCAGGCTGCGCAGGCCGTGCCGCGCAATGGTGTATGCCAGGCGGGCGCGCAGCATGACGAACTCGTGCTGGCGTTCGCTTTCGGGCGCGCGGACGGCGCGCCGCACCGCGCTGTAGAGGCGGCGCAACTGGCTCTTGGTGCCGGAATCCATGTCGCGCATGCGGCTGACCACGGCATGCGCCTGGTTGTCGAGATAGAGACTGTCGCCGATGAGTTTTTCCAGTTCGATCTCGGGCGGCCCTTCCGGCCGGCCGCGGTCGAAGCCGCGGCGCTCTCCGCGGTCTGCCCGGTCGGGGCGGTCGCCATGCGGCGGCGAGCCACCGGGACGGTCGCCCCGCGGTCCGCCGCGACCCGGTCCGCCGCCTTCCCGCGGCGGGCGATTCTGCTTCGGTTGTTCCTGCTCTTGTGCCATGTGCTAAACCTCTGTCACCAATCTGGCCCACTCCAGGGCCACCAGGCCCGCGGGCCGCAGCTTCACTTCGGCCGATTTCCGGCCCACCATTTCGCTGATCAGGTGCGTGCGCAGTTTTTGGAATTCGCGGTCGCGCGTGCCGCTGAGAATACGGTTGAAGCGCCGCTGGACGCGCCAGGTGCGCTCAGTGGCGGCTTCGCCCCCGGCATACGCGTCGCGCCGGTAAAAGCTTCGCAGTTGGTAGAGGAACTGTTTGGACATCCGGAAATCGTGGATCAGCCGCGTCACGGTGTCTTTCAGCTCCGCCGCATCCGCCAGGTGCCGCCACTCGAGGATCCGGCCCAGCAGGAAAATGCAGTCTTTATCCGCCGATTTCGCCAGTTCCAGGTTACGGCCGGCGTCTTCGTACACCGACGCCAGCGGATAATGCGTCTCCGGCGCCAACGCGATGGCCATCGAAATCGTTTTGCCTTCCGGGCCGGGGTACTCTTTGAGATTCTCTTCCGTGAAGCGATGGAACAGCCTCTGCACTTCACGCGCCAGCGCGATGAGCGCGTCCCACGACCCGTAAACCGCGAAATCGTCGCCGCCGCAATAGATGATGCTCACCTTGCGCCAGAACTCCGGCAGCGAGCAGAGCACTTCCAGCTCGCCGGCGAAAAACTGTTTGTAGAGCACGGACAGCGGCACGTGCTCTTCGATGCTGTGCACGCGGCGCAGGCGCAGGCCGAAGTTGTCCACATCGCCGCGCAACACGCCCCAGATGGAGCGGCCTTGCGCGCGCCGGGCGAGGGTCTGCACCGGGGCGGCCACTTTGCCGTCGTCCGAGGGGGCCGCGTGACGCGCCACCAGGATGCCGTCCGGCGACAGGTTGGAAGTCAGGCTCCAGGTGTGTTTGCCTTCTCCCGGCGTGACTTTTCCGGGGTTTTCCGGGGACCATCCGATGGAGGCAGCCTCGCGCACCTTGGCCCCCATTTCCTTGGCGAAGTAAGCATCGGCGGCGAGCTGGCTGGGCGGAGTGAAAAGTTGGAACGCGGCGGCTCCCGTAGCGGCAAAAGGAGCGTTGCGTTTGCCCTGCAGTTCCTCGTTGAGGCGCCGGCGGATCACGGCCCAATCGCCCAGGTTGTCGGTAGCGCTCCAGATCAGCTTGACCCAACCGGAGCTGAGTTCGGCAATCTGACGCGCCGCGGCGCCAAGAAAAACCTCCGCGGATTCGCGAGCTTCGCCGGGCAGCACCACCAGGAACTGGCCGCCGCCGCTGGACCCAAGCAGAATACGGGCCAGCCCGAGTTCGGCAAGCAGCGCCCGGGGAAGCACTTCGCACAGCAGGGCGATCCATTGCGACCTGCCTGACAGCAAGTCTTCACCGGCAGAGCGCGCAGAACGTCCTTCCGCGTGCCCCGCTAAAAGGAACTCCTCCGTGCCCAGAATCTTACCTTGCAGTAGGATCTGTTGGGACATTCGACCAGAAAAAGCCTTGAGAATCCCTCACTGTAGCACAGATTCCTGAGAACCTCGGAGTCCCCGGGCCACTGTAGGATATGCGAAAAGTCCCAGCCTTGCTGGCAATCGGGCTCGCCATGGCGGCCGGGGGCTTCGGCCAAACCAAGCCGGCCCCCGCGCATCAGCGGGAAACTACCCCGGCGCCCGCCAAAACGGCCGGCGCGGCGAAGAAATCGGACAAGGAGATCGAAGCGGCCATCCGCGCCAAGTTCGCCAAGTCCAAGATCAACGCCGACAAGTTCCAGGTGCATGTGCAGGGCGGCGTGGCGACCATCGAGGGCCGCACCGAGGTCGTGCAGCACAAAGGCGTGGCGACGCGCCTGGCCAAGACGGGCGGGGCGCTGGCGGTCAACAATCGCATCCAGACGAGCGATGCCGCCAAGAAGAAGGCCGCCGACAATCTGGACCAGGGCCGGCGGCGCGCCCAGGTAAAGCGCGGCGACAGCCGCTCCGACGCCGACCCGCCGCGCTCAGGCCACTGATTGGCGCATGATAAACTGGGAGAAACACGAGTCTTGCTATGAAATCTCTTGGTTTATCCCTATTCTTATGTCTGGCCGCCGCCATGGCGCAGACCGCCCCGCCGGCACCGCCACCGCCCCCTCCGGCCGAAAAGGGCGACACCGTCATCGCCATCTTTGAAGACGGCGGCAAGATCACTCTGGATGAATTCCGGGCGCTCATCCCGGGGCTGCCGCAGCAGTTTCAGCAGATGGCCCAGCAGGATCGTCAGAGGTTCCTGCATTACTACGCCATGATGCGCAGACTGTCGCAGATGGCCGAACAGGAAAAACTCGATCAGCGCAGCCCGTACAAAGAGGTCCTGGCCTACAGCCGCTTGTCCACATTGACGGATATCAAGCTGAAGGATGTTCTGGATGCGATGACGGTGACGCCGGAAGAGGTGGAAAAGTATTACAAGGAGCACCAGGAGCCCTATAAATCAGTGAAGGTCAGCGCGATTTACATTGCGTTCGGAGACGCGGAATCGTCTCCCAGCCCGGCCAGTTCCTCGAGTTCGGCCAGCAGGATCACCAAGAAGACACTCACCGAAGAAGAAGCCAAAGCCAAGGCGGGGAAACTGCTCGCGCAGGCTCGCGCGGGCGCGGACTTCAAGGCGCTGGTGAAAGAGAATTCCGACGACGAAACCTCCCGCGATAAAAGCGGCGACTTCGGCACCTGGCGCATGAGCGACAACGTCCCCGATCTGATGCGGCCGGTGGTGTTCGGACTGAAGCAGGGTGAAGTGGGCGAGCCGGTGCGGCAAGCTCATGGATACTATATCTTCCGCGCCGACGAAGTCTCTTTTGCCCCGCTTTCGCAGGTCCGCGACTCCATCTTCCAACAACTGAAGCAGCAACACTTCCAGGAATGGACCCAGAAACTGGACGCCGGCACTAAAGTGGAATTCCCCAAATCGGAGACACCCGCTCCAGCGCCAGCAGGCGGCAAGTAGCGGTTATTTCACTACGACCTGAATCGCCAGTATTTCGCCGGTCGGAATGATCTGGACGCTCAGGACTCCGCTGACGGAACCCTTGGTTGCCCGCAAGGTCAAGACCGCTTTCTCTCCCGCCGAGAGCTCGACCGGCTCCAATTGAAGGTCCAGGCCGAGTTGCTTGAGCATAGACAGCCGGATCTGGCCGGACGCCCCGTTGACGATGGTAACCTTCTCGGCCTTGTCTCCCTCCAGAGTGACGATTTTCTTGTCGGCACCCACCTTGCCGAGCGCGAAATCCGGCGTCTGGGCGAATTCTTTAGGGAGCCCGCCAGCCATGGCCGGCGCTGCGCCGCCGGCTGCATTACCCGCTTCCACTTTTTTGACGATGCCGACCGGCGTCATCACTTCCTTCTGGTTCACGTACCAATACCAGTTGCCATTCTCATACTTCCACAGGCTCGGAACCCTCAGGTTCCACTCGCCCAGCGGAAAGCCCGGCTGCTGAACTTTTTGGGCGCACATCGCCAGGGCGGTGGCGTGTGTGAAATCGTCGGAATAGTGGATCTCGAGTAATTCGTACTTTGTGATGTCCGGCTTGCCAATGCCGTAGTAGTAGTCCTTGGTGTCCTCGGCAACAATGGCCTCGGCTTTGCGAAACTCCTTTTTCAGCAGCAGACCATAGAACTCGTTTACGCGCGCCCGCAGAGCCTGGTCGACATCGGCCGGCGGTTTGGGGGCGTCGGGAGGAGCGGTCTGTGCGAAGCACCCGGCCGCAAGCAGCGCGGCGATGGCGATGCGGAATTTCATTCCTTCATTATACGAGAGCGTAGCGCAGAGCCTCAGCACTTGAAATCCGCGAACGTCGAGTGGCGGTCGGAACCGTGTTCCAATGCCAGGTCGCGACGCTCGCAGTCGATATGAACCGCCGAAACCACCATCAAGGCAGTGGGCACTTGCATGCGCACGGTGAACGGGTGCGCCGGATCGCTTTGTACGCCGGGGAATAGTTCCGAGAGCACCAGATGCCGGCAGGCCAGGGGCGGGAAATCGTCCAACTGTTTCTCCGCTACCAGACCGGACGGGCCGAAAAGCTGCAGTTTGGGGGCGCCGGTCCGGTCGTCTTCGAATTCGATGTTCATCACCGCCAGCACGCAATCGCGCTTGCGGTTGGACGCGCCACCGATGATGTGGGCGCCGGAAACGATGTAATCAGTGGCCAGGTTGCCCCGGTCCGCCACCTCGCGGTAAGCCTTGGCCGTAGCGCCGCCCGGACGGAAGTGCGTAAACGCCACGCGGCCCCATTCTTTGGCCATGACTTCGACCTTCTGCAGAGAGTGCGAGGTCTTGGGAAGGGTTGCCACTCCGAAGCCTCCGGAAAAACCGTCGGGCAGCGGCAGCGCGCGCGCGTCGATGCGGCAGCTCTGAAACTCCGTCAGGCGCACCACGCCCTGGTCGGTCAGGGTCGAAGGCTCGACGCGCTCCGCGAACTGGTCGTCGCGGTTCGAAACCCATGCGATCTCCCCGTTCCCCATGGTGGCGAACGGCATCAGCCACAGGGCTTCCTCCACCCAGCGGCTGGAGCTGAGGTAGATCCGCGAATCCAGTTGCAGGCCGCCCACGCGCAGCCCCCGGAACAGTAGAGGCGTATACAGCAGCGCGGACGCCGGGAACGATTTGTTCGGCCCATACGGCGTCGCGCGCGCCGGCTTCATGGGCGCATCAGCCGAAAAGTGCAGCGGGTGCTCGACCGTAAAACTATTGCCCTGCCGGCCCTTCATGAAGGTATAGCCGAATGCCACCTTTTCGCTGTCGTTGTGGATCACTACCACGCCGCCATCGGCCAGTTTGGCTTCCTTGAGCGGCTTGACGGCCAACGCTTCACCGGGAGTCGCCACCGTCTCCAGCTCACCCAGCCGGTAGAGGACGGTCTGGTGGGGATTCAACCGGTATGCCTGCTGGCCCACCGCGCGGCCCAGCCGGTCCACCACCCGCACCGAGCCATGCGATTCCTCCTCGTTGGGGTTGAACAAAGCGAGCGCGCAATGGTATTCCGAAAGCGCCGGGAACGGCATGGAATAGTTGAAATGGCCGACCACCTGCTGTGGCGGGGCCGGATGAGCATGCACGTTATCGAAGTTGGAAGGCAGGTCCCAGCGCATGAATCCGGCGCTGAACAAATCGCCCGCGCGCGCCACCTGGTTGGCGGAAGGCGCGAGGCGGATCTTGGCGCCGCCGAAGAATGCGTCGCGATGCGACAGATCCTTCATGCTGACGAGCGTGGGCCGCAGCGCGGGAATATTCAGCCGCCCACCCCGATCGAGCTTGATCTCTTTGCCGGCGGCATCGAACAGCAGGATCTGGTACTCGGTCGAGTAATGCGAATCCCGGTAACCTTCGATTCCTGGAAAGCAGGTAGCGGTCAGCAGCAGGTCGCTGGTCAGTTGCTGCGCCGGATCCACCACAACCAGCGGAGCGGCCACGTCCAGCCAGCAGGCGCCGGCCGCAGGTTGGGTCATTTTCGATGCTTCCGGGTATTGCGGCGAGCCATGCGCGGTTTCTCCCGCTCCAACCAGCCAGGAGCCCGCCAGCCCGGCGAGGAAAGTCCGACGATCTAATGTAAACATGCGTGCCCCCCTGCCGCCTCCGCTCCGCGGCGGCAAGCAATTCGACTCCTCTCAGGATACTAGTTTATTCCCAAGGGCGAGCCAGCCGGGGTTGCGCGACACAGATGGCGCGATCCAGAAATGGTCGCCGCGCTCATTTGCGGAGGGACGCGCGGGTTGATGAGCGTACCCCTACGCCAGACCCGCTGAACGCGGTCTAAAGCATGCCCCATCACCAAGGAAATCAACCCAGTTGGTGGAGCATGCTTTAGCGAGAACTGCAACATTCTGACATTGGCATGGGTGGGGGCCATCCCGCCCCTCCGCTGGCGATTTGCCCCATTGATCTGTGTGAGTTGCCCCAATTGCCCCACATTTCCGATCATCAAATGTCGCAAAGATCCACACATCCCCGCTGTAGACTCGGCAATTTAGAGATAAACAGACCTTTTGGTTATACTATTGCCTGATCCACTACGAAGTTTGTGCCTGGGTGGGGCAAATACCCGCCCGGGAAAAGGGATGCTGATGCGCCGCTTGTTCCGCGATTCCGCTCACTTAGTTCGACCGGCCCTAGTCCTGCTGGCCGCTCTGGCGCTCTTTCTGGTCGTCCGCAGCGCTATCATTCCCAAGGCTTTCGGGCAGTATGGTCACTACCGGCCTGGCGCCCTCGACCTGGTTCGCGAGCACCCCATAGCCTTCGCCGGGCAGGATACCTGCGTCATGTGTCACGATGACCAGGCCAAGGCCAGAGCCGCAGGCAAACACGCCCACGTGGCCTGTGAAGCGTGCCACGGCGCACTGGCGCAGCACGCGGATGACCCGGCGGCGCACGTTCCCAAACTGCCCGATGTCGCCGACCTGTGCCGCCGCTGCCATGAGAAGGACGCGGCCAAACCGAAGAACTTTCCGCAGGTGGCCACCGCCGAACACTCCGGCGGCGCGCTCTGCAACGCATGCCACCAACCCCACAATCCCCACCTCTGAGGCAAGGAGACGAACATGGACATCAGCCGGCGCGACATATTCACAGTAGGGGGAAAGTTGCTGATATTGGCCTCGGTGGGAGCCACCCTCAAGCAGATCACCGGCGCGGAACCTCCTAGCGATGCCTACCGCATGGCCGACCACTGGTGGGGCATGATCGTCGACATCGACAAGTGCATCGGCTGCGGCAACTGTGTGCGTGCGTGTTCCAAGGAGAACAACGTGCCGGAGGGGTACTTCCGCACCTGGGTGGAGCGCTACCAGATCGACGACCAGATCAAAGAAGTCAAGCAGCCTCACGTGGAATCGCCCAAGGGCGCGATCGATGGCTTTCCGCCGCTCGCGCGCACCGACGGAAAGAGCTTCTACGTTCCCAAGCTGTGCAACCACTGCGCGGATTCGCCGTGCGTGCAGGTGTGCCCGGTGGGCGCCACCTTCGTCAGTCCGGACGGAGTGGTGCTGGTCGACCAAACCTACTGCCTGGGCTGCCGCTACTGTGTGCAGGCCTGCCCGTATGGCTGCCGCTATCTGCACCCGGAAACGCAAACCGTGGACAAGTGCACCCTGTGCTACCACCGCATCACCAAGGGCCTCACCACGGCCTGCTGCGAAAACTGCCCCACCGGCGCCCGTCTGCTGGTGGATTTCAAGAACCCCAAAGACCCTGTCCACGAGATCCTGCGCACCAACAAGGTCCAGGTCTTGAAACCTTACATGGCCACGGGAGCCAAGGTCTACTATGAGAACCTGGATGGCCAAGTCCGCTGAATAGGAGCGATTGATGATACCCGGCGTTGACGGTTTCATGTACCCGAACGAGGTGGAGCTGCAATGGAGCGTGCTCATTGTGCTCTACCCCTACATCACGGGCCTGGTTGCCGGCGCGTTCATTCTCGCCTCGCTCGAAAGAGTGTTCAATGTGGCTGCCGTGCGGCCCACGTACCGGCTGGCCTTGCTCACGGCCCTGGCTTTTCTGCTGGTGGCGCCGCTACCCCTGCAACTTCACCTGGGGCATCCGGAACGTTCCTTTGAAATGTACCTGACGCCCCACAGTTCGTCGGCCATGGCCATGTTCGGGTTCGTATACCTGTGGTACCTCACGGTGGTGCTGCTGCTGGAAATCTGGCTGGAGTATCGCACCGAGATTGTCGGACTGGCGCAATCCACCAAGGGGCTGAAGCGCTGGATCTACCGCGCGCTTACGCTGGGTTCCTACAACATCAGCCCGGCGGCGCGCCGCATGGACGAGAGGGTGGGCTATGCCGTGACGGTCATCGGCGTACCGTCGGCATTTCTACTGCATGGATACGTGGGCTTCATTTTCGGCTCGGTGAAGGCCAACCCGTGGTGGTCCACGCCCTTGATGCCGGTGGTGTTTCTGTTTTCGGCGATGGTCTCGGGCATTGCCGCGGTGATGGTGCTGTACGTCGTATGCATGAAGCTACGCAAGACGCCCATCGACATGCGCTGTCTCGATACCATCGCGCGCTACCTGTTCTACACCTTCGTGATCGATTTCACCCTGGAAATGCTGGACCTGATCCACCGCACCTATGAGTCCGACGAATCCTTCCGCAGCCTGGATTTCATGGTGCATACGCGGCTCTTGTTCTCGCACGTGATTCTGCAGATCTTCCTGGGGACGCTGGTGCCGCTGGCGCTGCTGGCCGCCAATCAATTGTGGAGATACTCGGAGGCCAGGCGAAAAGCCATGTACATGACCGCGGGAGCGCTGACCCTGGTCGGCATCTTCGCCATGCGCTGGAACGTGGTGATCGGCGGGCAACTGTTTTCCAAGAGCTTTCTCGGCTACACAAGCTACAAAATGCAAATGGCGTCGCGGGAAGGACTGGTGGCGGCGGTCCTGCTGATGCTTCTTCCCTTTGCGATCTTCCTGGTGCTGGTGAAACTCCTGCCCCCATGGCAGGGCGGCAAGGCTCACGAAGCCTGAGGAGGTTGCCATGCCGCAACCCGAGTGGGAAGCGCTGGAGCGCGAGGTTCGGAGGCTCAGCGAGCGCGTGGCCTTTCTCGAGCAGCACGCCGGTTTGAGCGCCCCAGTGGCGCCGCCGGCGGTCGCGCCGGAAATTCCCGCAAACCACCCGCTAGCCGAGATGCCCGGCCTCCTGCCCATTGTGGGAAGGGCGCTACTGGGGCTTGCCGGCGCATACCTGCTCCGCGCCCTCACCGAATCCAATACCCTGTCCCCCAAGGTGGGAATTGTCGCCGGAATCGTCTATGCTCTGCTGTGGCTCGCCTGGGCAGCCCGCAGCCCGGCCACGGAGCGGCTGACAACCGCGATCCACAGTCTGACCGCCGTGCTGGTGCTCTGTCCCCTGCTCTGGGAGGCGACCGTACGTTTCCACGCGATTGGCCCGTGGACAGCCGCGGCCGTCCTGCTGGTCTTCGCGGCTTTCGGCATGGCGATTTCCTGGCGCAAGAGCCTGCTGATCGTTTCCACATTCGCCACGCTGGCGGCCTTGGGAACCGCCGCTGCGCTCCTGCTGGCCACTCACGACGTCCTGCCCTTCACGTTCCTGTTCCTCGCCATGGCCGCCGCTATCGAAGCCTCCGCCTGCCTCGACCACTGGTTGAGCGAGCGCTGGCTGGGCGCCACCGCCGCCGATCTGGCGGTTCTGCTGGCCACCTGGCTGGTGACCAATGAACGCGGCCTGCCCCCAAGTTACGCGCCCATTCCACATGCCTGGCTGCTGACCGCGCAAGTCGCCCTGCTCACCATCTACCTTTCCAGCACCATCGTCCGGACGCTGTTTCGCGGCTTCTCATTCACCGGCTTTGAGACCGCTCAATGCGCCGTGGCTTTCGCCATCAGCCTCAGCGGCGGTTTGCAGATGGCTCCGGTGATGGCCGCGGTCATGCTGGTGTGCGCGGCCGCCTGCTACCTGGCGTCTTTTGCGCTGCTGGAGCGGCAAGGCGCCTCCAGCCGCAACTTCTATACCTATTCCACCTTCGGGATCCTGTTGGCGCTGGCGGGCAGCCGGATCCTGCTTTCCGGCTCGATGGCGGCCTGGGTCTGGTCCGCCCTGGCGATCGCTTGCATTTGGGCGGGCGGCTCGTTTGGCCGCATGACGCTTCTGGTGCACGGGGGAATCTACCTGTTGCTGGCGCTGGCCACTTCGGGCGCATTTCAGGAAGTGGCCGGCCTGCTGCTGGGCGCGGCATCCTGGCCGGGCGAGCGGCAAATGGCCCTGTGGACCGGTCTGGCGGCTACCGCGGCCGCCTATGCCCTGGTAACGTACTACGGCCCGGCGGATCGCCCTGCGAGGAACATGCAGGTTTTCCGCGTTGCGGTGGCCGCCAGTTTTGTCTGGATGGCAGCCGGGATCGCGGCGGGCATTCTGACAGGGGCTTATCACCTGGTGTTGGGCGCCGGCGCCAGCCTGGCGTATCGCGCCGCGTTGCGCACGGGCGTTCTGGCGGGCCTTTCCCTGCTGCTCGCCTGGGCGGGCCCGCGATGGAACCGCCCGGAGTTGTCGCTGCTGGTCTACCCCGCCATGGTTCTGGGCGGTTATCGCCTGTTGGTGCAGGACCTGCACCAGGGCCATAATGGAGCGCTTTTCTTCTCTTTACTGCTCTATGGCGCGGTGCTGACCGCTCTGCCCCGGTTGAAAAGAAGCGCGGGCTGAATCGGGCGCCGGACTGCAGGTAGGGGTCAGTTTTGAAAAGCACAAACACCCCGGCGGTTTGGGCGCTTGACAGCCAAGTGCCCGCATGGGAGCCATCGGAGAACAAAGGTACGCGGGCGGTTCGGGGACGTAACACAGGGTCGCGCGCGGACGAGGGCGTTCGCCCCACGTAACACTCCGGGCGCGCGCCTCGGGTTCAGCGGCGCAGATAGGCGTCGTCGCCGCTGATCCAATCTTCGCGGCGCGGGGTGAAGATGTCCATGGCCACGCTCTCTTCGAGCGCCACTACGGCATGGGGCACATCCGGCGGGATCACCAGGGACTCGCCGGCGCGGACCACCTGGTGGCGGCCATCGATCGAGAATTCGAGCGCGCCGCGCTCCACGGTGCAGACCTGCTCGTTGATGTGGCTGTGCTCGGGAACAGCCGCGCCCTTCTGTAATTCCAGGCGGGCGATGGTCATCTGGCCGCTGTGGATCATACGCCGGGTGACGAGCGGATTCAACTGCTCGGCCGGCAACCGGTTCCAATCGTAGAGCTGCATGTGAGAGTATTCTAGCCGGTTTCGCCGGGCCGCCGGAGCGGTATTGTATGATGAAAACTTATGAAGGGCATTGTGCTCGCGGGCGGGTCGGGGAGCAGACTGTTCCCGCTGACCAAGATAACCAACAAACATCTGCTGCCCATTTATGATCGGCCGATGATTTATTACCCGATCCAGACGCTGGTGGATGCCGGGATACGCGACATCATGATCGTCACCGGGGGGCGCAACTCGGGCGATTTCCTGCGGCTGCTGGCCAACGGGAAAGAGTTCGGGCTGAAGCACATCAATTACACGTACCAGGAAGGCGAGGGCGGGATCGCCGACGCGCTGGCGCTGGCGGAACATTTCGCCGACGGGCAGAAAACCTGCGTGGTGCTGGGTGACAACATCATCGAAGGCGATGTGAAGAGCGCGGTGGAGCAATTCCGCGCGCAGGAAAAAGGAGCCCACATCCTGCTCAAGGAAGTGCCCGACGCGGAGCGCTTCGGCGTGGCCGAAGTGGATGGCGGCAACGTGGTGGGGATCGAAGAGAAGCCCAAGCGTCCGAAATCGAACTTCGCGGTGACGGGCATCTATATGTACGATGCCACCGTGTTCGACAAGATCCAGACGCTGGTGCCTTCGCGGCGCGGCGAGCTGGAGATTACGGACGTCAACAACGCCTATATCCGCGAAGGAAGCATGACGCACTCGTTGCTCGACGGCTGGTGGACGGACGCCGGGACGTTCGATTCGCTGCTGCGGGCGGCCAACCTGGTGGCGCAATCGGTGGCCCAGCGGCAGGCGGAAGCGGGCTCGCCGGCGAGCGCCGAGGAAGGAACGGTCCGGGCCTGATGGCGGCGGAATCGATTGCGGCTTCGCGCCGGGTGGCATCCACACCCGACATGCAACTGGGGGTGCCGGAGTGCGCCCGGAGCATCGGCGCGGTCATCATCAAGGCGGATTCGCCGGAACTCATCGACGGTGTGCGGATCCAGCCGTTTTCGATTTACCCGGACGACCGGGGATACTTCCTGGAAGTGCAGCGCATGGGCCAGGGGTTGGCGGCGGCGTTTCCGCCGGCCACCACGCAAGTGGCCGCGGCCATGAATTTCGCCGGCACCATCAAGGCGTTTCACTTCCATCTGCATCAGACCGATTGCTGGACGCCGGCAAAGGGCATGCTGCAGGTGGCCCTGGTGGATCTGCGGCTCGCATCGCCCACCTTTGGGAAGCGCAACACGATGTACGTGGGCGAGCTGCGACCCTGGCAGGTGCTGATCCCCCGCGGCGTGGCGCACGGCTACAAAGTGATCGGAAGCGAGGACGCGATGTTGGTTTATATGACCGACCAGCTCTACAATCCCGCGGACGAAGGGCGCCTGCCGTACAACGATCCATCCATCAATTACGACTGGGAGACGCAGCGGAAGTAGCCGCGGCCCGTCGATAAAGGCAGACGATTTGTGAAGATTCTGGTAACGGGCGGCGCCGGGTTCATCGGATCGGCGTTCGTTCGCATGGCGATTGCGGAGACGGATCTCGGCGTGGTCAACCTGGACAAGCTGACCTACGCGGGCAACCTGGAAAACCTGAAGGCGGTGGAGCGGAACGAACGGTACCGATTTGTCCACGGGGACATCTGCGACCGGGCGCTGGTGGACGGGCTGATCGAGGAAGAGAAGCCCGAAGCGATTGTGCATTTCGCCGCGGAATCGCACGTCGATCGCAGCATTCTCTCGCCCGAGCCGGTGATTCGCACGAATCTGAACGGCACATTCACGATGCTGGAAGGGGCGCGCAAGCACAAGGCGGGGCGCTTCGTGCACGTCTCCACCGACGAAGTCTATGGCAGCCTGGAAGCGCCGCTCGAAGCCACCGAGGATTTTCCGCTGAACCCCAGCAGCCCGTATTCGGCTTCCAAGGCCGGAAGCGACCTGCTGGTGCGGTCCTATTTCGTGACGTTCAAGCTGCCGGTGGTGATCACGCGGGCCTCCAATAATTACGGGCCGCACCATTTTCCGGAGAAGCTGATTCCGCTGATGATCACCAACGCGTTTGATGACAGGCCGCTGCCGGTCTACGGCGACGGGCAGCAGGTGCGCGACTGGCTGTACGTGGACGACCATTGCCGCGGAATTCTGGCGGTGTTGCGGAAGGGACGAGAGGGCCAGATCTACAACATCGGCGGCAACCGCTCGCTGCCGAACCTGGATGTGGTCCGCCAGGTTCTGGCGTTGACCGGCCAACCGGAAAGCCTGATTCAGTACGTGACCGATCGGCCGGGCCACGACCGGCGCTACGCGCTATCGAGCGAGAAACTGATGCGCGAGACGGGATGGGCGCCAGCGATGGATTTCGAGACCGGCCTCGCGCGGACGGTCGCGTGGTACCGCGCGAACGGCGAGTGGGTGGCGCGGGTGCGGAGCGGCGCGTATCGCGAGTATTACGAAAAGAACTACGCGAGCCGGGAGACGGTGGGGTAGTGTGCTGGCTATCGTTGTGGGGCGGGCAATTTTGCCCGCAGCCGCCTTTCAGGCGGCTGTGCGGGATCGGCGAGAATCCTCGCGCCCGGCTGAGCCGGCTAAAGCCGGCTGCGGCCGGAATTGGCCGCCCCACTTCTGACAACTTGTTTCCCACGAGTGGCTAGCGGAATAGAATGCGCGTGGCGATTGAAGCGTCGTCGTTGGGCCTGACCAGCGGAGGGCTGGCCCGATACACGGCCGAACTGAGCCTAGCGCTGGCGCGTGGCTTCCCGGACGATGAGTTCTACCTGGTCTCGGACCAGCCGTTCCACATGCCGGAAGGCGCCCCGCCGAATCTGCGCCGTGGCGGCGGCCCGCGCAACGCGATGGAGCGGCGCTGGTGGATGTGGGGTCTGGCGCGCGAAATGAACCGCCTGGGCGCGGACCTGGTGCATGGCCCGGACTTCGCGGTGCCCTATATTCCACGCCGCCCGAGCGTGCTCACGATCCACGACCTTTCCCCCTGGATGAAGTCGCGCTGGCATCACGCCGCGGAACGGGTGCGGCGGCGCACGCCAGTGCTGCTGGAGCTGGGGATCGCCACCATGATTGTCACGCCGGGAGAGGGAGTGCGCAGAGAGGCCATCCAGCGGTTCCACTTGCGCCCGGACCGCGTGGTGGCCGTACCGGAAGCGGCTGCGCCGTGGTTGCGACCAGTGGAGCCACGGCCCTTCGAGCGAAGCGGGGGCGCGCCATATTTTCTGTTTGTGGGGACTCTGGAACCGCGCAAGAATCTGGAGACCCTGGTGGAGGCGTGGCGCGAGGTGCGGCGGCGCCACCCGATCGACCTGGTGCTGGCCGGCAGGCGGCGCAAGGATGCGCCGGATTTTGCCGAGGAACCCGGGCTGCGGTTGGCCGGCGAAGTGCCGGACGCGCAACTGGCGGGATTGTATTCGGGAGCGCTGGCATTTGTTTACCCGTCGCTCTACGAGGGCTTCGGGCTGCCGGTGATCGAGGCCATGCAATGCGGCACGGGTGTGATCGCTTCGCGCGCGGTGGCGGAGGCGGCGGGCAGGGCGGCGGTTTACGCCGATGGCGTGGAGGAACTGGCGCGCGCGATGTGCCATGCGGCGGAGCGGCCCGAGTGGCGCGCGGAGCGGCGAGCGCTTTCGCTCGAACGGGCGCGGGAGTTCACCTGGGAACGCACCGCCCGGCTGACGCGCGAGGTTTACGAAGAGGCGCGGAGGCGTTTTGGCAACTGAGGCTTTGGTGCTCGCCCCGGAAGCTCCCTACCCGCTGGCGGGCGGCGGCGCGTTGCGCACGGCTTCGTTGGTGCACTACCTCGGGCAGCGCGGCGCGGTGGACCTGATCGTGTTCCGCCAGCCGGGAGCGCCGGACCCAGGGAAAGAACTGCCCGCCGGCCTGGTGCGAAAGATCACGGTGATCGACTTGCCGGCGCATTCCCGCGGCGGGGCAGCGCGGGCAGCGAGGAACGCGGGCCGATTGGCGCGCAAGGTGCCCCCGCTGGTCGACCGCTTCGCTGGTTTCGAACGCGAAGTAAGGGCGGCCATCGGTGGCGCGCGATACCAAATTGGAGTGGTGGAACACTCCTGGTGCGCGCCGTACGCGGCGGTGTTGGGCGAGGCCTGCACGCGGATGGTGCTGGATCTTCACAACATCGAATCGGTGCTGCACGAACGGTGCGGAGCGGTGGAAGGCGGCGCGACGGGATTCGCCCATCGGGTCTTTGCCGCGGCGTCGCGTAAATTGGAGCGGCGCTGGCTGCCACAGTTCTCCGAGGTGCTGGCGACGTCAGCGAGCGATGCCGAACGGGTGCGGAGGATCGCGCCCGGGGCACGCGTGATGGTATATCCGAACGCGCTTCCGGCGGTCGAGTTGCCACCGCGGGCGGATGAGGAAGTGATCGCCTTCTCGGGCAATATGGAATACCACCCCAACCGGGGCGCGGTGCAGTTTTTCCGGCAGGAAGTCTGGCCGCATCTGCGGCAGGAGTGGCCGCGGCTGGTATGGAGGCTGATCGGGAAGAATCCGGAAGCGGTGCGGCAATGGATCTCGGGCGACCCGCGCATTGAAGCCAAGGGCCCGGTTGACGACGCGGTGAAGGAACTGGCGCGGTGCCGCGTGGCGGTGGTCCCGCTGCTGGCGGCGAGCGGCACCCGGCTAAAGATCCTGGAGGCATGGGCGGCCGGACTGCCGGTGGTTTCGACCCCGATCGGGGCCGAAGGCCTGCCGGGGCGCGACGGCGAGAACCTGCTGTTGGCCGAAGGCGGCGCGGCGTTCGCGTCGGCAGTGTCCCGGCTGTTGAGTTCCTCTACGCTTCGGCAGGAATTGGGCAGGGCCGGCCGGCTCTTGCTGGAACGGGAATTTACATGGGAAAAGGTATGGAAAAAGTTGGACTTCTGATGCTTCGGCCGGCATGACGGTCCGTTATACTGGTACGATCCATGCGCATCGCTGTTGATGCTCACGCGATCGGCCGGCACCTGACGGGGAATGAAGTCTACGTTCGTAGCCTGCTGAACGCCTTCGCCGCGCAAGATCGCGACTGCGACATTGTGGCATACGTGTCGGCGCAGGAATCATGCGCCAGCATTCCGGCCAGCATCCGGACGCGGCGAGTGGCGTTGAACCCGTTTGCGCGGCTGGGCTTTGACCTGTCGATGAAGGTGCGGGAAGACCGGCCGGACCTGTTGCACGTGCAGTATACGGCTCCGCTGGCGTGCCCGGTGCCGGTGGTAGCGACGGTCCACGACGTGAGCTTCCTGGAGCATCCCGAATACTTCACGCACTGGCGGGCGTGGC
>JBEKDA010000048.1:0-44651 GCA_050014595.1 Bryobacteraceae bacterium | reverse complement strand
CGGCTTTAGGGGAGCAGAGAGGCGAAACGTCCGGCGCTCCTGAACGCGAAGCTCAGTGCCGTGCATGCCGGTGGTGGGCGAGGCTGGAAATCGGATCACTTGGAACCGTTTCTTTTTTGTCGCCGCAGGCGCCTGCGACGCTAACATCGACAAAAGCGGTCGATGTTAGGAAGTCAGGCAGGAGTCAGAAGTCAGCCCTGCCTCCGGCGACGCCGGATTGAACAGCCTGTGACTCCGGCCGCGTCCGACCAACGGACCGTTGACTCGAAGTCACAGGCTAGAAGTGCAAAGGCGGTGGAGTCTTCACAGGGCAAGACCGGGGAATTGTTGAAGCAGTCTTGTTTAGGAATGGCCGGCAAAGAATCTACAATCGGCACCCACGGTCGGGCGAGCGCGCATGCAGGGCATGATCGTACAGATTAATATTTCTCCAGGGGGCCTTCCGAAACGTCCGGTTTTGGGAGGCTCTTGTACGCCGCTGGGACTGGAAGGCGACCAGCACGCGCATCCTCAGATCCACGGCGGGCCGCGCAAAGCGCTGCTGCTGATCGCCTCCGAAGTTGTGGAGGAATTGCAGGCCGCCGGCTATCCGGTTTTTTTCGGCGCCATGGGCGAAAACCTCACCACGCGGGGGATCGACGTGCGCGGGCTGCGGATCGGCGACCGGCTTCGCGCGGGCGGTGCGCTGATCGAAATCACGCAACCGCGCGGGCCGTGTCGGGCGCTGGACATTTACGGCGAAACGCTGGGCCGCGCCATATATGACAAACAGGTCAAGGCGCTGGACCACACGTCGCCGCGTTGGGGCATGAGCGGCTTCTATGCCAGCGTGGTGGAAGCGGGCCCGATCGCCGTGTCGGATATAATTGCAGTCGTGGCCCAGTTAGCCTGACCCATGGAGAGTTCGCTGGACGTCCTCCGGTTGGGGGCGGGGCTGCCGGAGCGCGTAGCGGCGCGGATTCAAATGTTGCTGGCCGCTGCGCCCAACCCGCAAGCAGCCGCACGGTTGCTGGAGCGGCTCCGGCAGGATTCGCCTTCGGCATTCGACCGCATCGCCAGTTCCCCCGCGGCGCTACGCTGCGCGGTGAATCTGTTTTCCTACAGCCAGTTCCTTTCGGAAACGGTTCTTCAGAATCCGGAGCGGATTCTGCGGGTCGCCAATTCGGGCAGGTTCTACCGGGTGCTCTCGGCCGAAGAATACGCGCAGCGGCTGATCGAGTTTCTGGGAAAAGATCCCGCCGGCGCGCCGGCGGCGGTGGATCTGGCGCGGTTCCGGCGGCAGCAGTTGCTGCGCATCGTGCTGCGCGACGGAATGGGAGTTGCGGCGCTTTCGGAAGTGACCGAAGAGCTCTCCAACCTGGCGGACGCGATTCTGGATGTCACCTACGGCCGAATTCGCGCGGGGTTGGCGGGGCGGCACGGCGAGCCGCGCCTGGCGGACGGAACGGCCTGCGGTTTTTCCGTCATTTCGCTGGGGAAGCTGGGCGGCCAGGAGTTGAACTACAGTTCGGATATCGACCTGATGTTCGTGTATGGCGGGAGCGGCGAGACGGATGGCCCGCTTCGGCTCAGCAACAAAGAGTTCTATAAGAAGGTTGCGAACGACTATACGGCATTGCTCTCGGCCTATACCGCCGAGGGCCAGTGCTACCGCGTGGATCTGCGGCTCCGGCCGGATGGAACGCTGGGCGAGATTTGCATCTCCGAAGAAGGCGCGCGGGCCTATTACGCGGAGCGGGCGCGCGATTGGGAAAGGCAGATGCTCATCAAGGCGCGGGTGTCGGCGGGCGAGCCCGGACCGGGCGCCGCGCTGCTGGATTTCGTGGAGCCGCTGATTTACCGGAGCTCGCTGGATTTCCGCGGGGTGGAAGCCGTTTCGGAGACGCGGCAGCGCATCAGCGAAAAGATGGCGGCGAAGAAGGGCCGCCGGCGGGGCCTGGATGTGAAGCTGGCGCCGGGGGGCATCCGCGACATCGAATTTCTGGCGCAGTGCCTGCAGCGTTTGCACGGCGGGCGAGAACAATGGGTGCGGCATGGCGGCACCATGTTTGCGCTTTTCCGCTTGCGCGACAAGGGGCTGCTCTCGGGCGCGGAATACGCCCGGCTGGTTGCGGCATACCAGTTTCTGCGCCACCTGGAGCATCGTCTCCAGATGGACGAGGACCGGCAAACCCACACTCTGCCCACGGACGCCGCGGAACTCGACCTGCTGGCGCGCAAAATGCCGCGCGAAGCCACCGGCGCGCCACTCGATGGCGAAACGCTCAAGCAGCGAGTGGCGGAACATCAGGCGGCGGTGCTGGAAGCCTACGCCCGGGTGGTCCACATGCAGCAGCCCGCGGAGGACTGGCCGGCGGCGGGGGCGGCCGCGGTCGAGGAAGAAGTGGAAGCGGCGGCGCCGGCCGGCAATCTCACCCGGGCATGGGAGCAGCGCGCGCCGCGACTGGCGGCGGCGGCCGCCGCCAGCCTGCACCGCGGCCGCGAGCGGTTCACGCATTTCCTGGAAAAGGCGATGGCCAACCCGGAGGTGCTCGCCCGCCTGGATGCGGACGCCAAACTGGCGGCCGGGGTGCTGGACATTTTCGAGCACAGCGCCCACTTTGCCGACGACCTGCTGCGCTTTCCGGAATTGCTGGATGAAATCGGCCGGGTCCCATGCTTCGAAGGCGAGCCGCTCGAGGACAGTGGCGCTTTGCGCCGTTGCTACCGCCGGCAGATGGTGCGCATCCAAAGCGAAAGCCTGCTGGAGGCGGCGCCCATCTTCGCCACGCTGAAGAAGACATCGGCGCTGGCGGACGGCGTGATCGGCGCAGCCTACCGGATCGCTTTGAGGGACGCGCAGCGTGACGCCGGCTCTCGCCATCGGCAGATGATGGTGATCGCGCTGGGCCGGCTCGGCATGAGCGAATTCGATCTCGGTTCCGACGCCGATCTGGTTTTCGTCATTCCGGACGAGGAGGCGGGCGAACAGGCCTTCTGGACCGGTGTGGCCGAGCGCATGATCCAGACCATGAGCGCCTACACCGGCGAGGGAATGATGTTTGCGGTGGATACGCGGCTGAGGCCGAACGGCCGCGCGGGCGACCTGGTGCAGCCGGAAGGCGCATACAAGAGTTATTTCGCGGGCCACGCCGAAGCCTGGGAAGGCATCACGTACATGAAATCGCGAGGCGTGGCCGGCGACGTGGAACGGGCCACCGGTTTCCTGCACGAGTTGCAGGAGCTGGACTGGCGCCGCTACGGACAGAGCATGCGCTCGCGCAAGGAACTGGCGGAGATGCGGGCGCGCCTGGAGCGCGAGCAGGGGCCGCGCAATCCGTTCAAGGCCGGCGCCGGCGGCTACTACGATATCGATTTTGCGCTGATGTATCTGCGGCTCAAGGGCGCGGGCATCTTCTATAAAGTGCTGAACACGCCCGAGCGCATTGACGTGATCGAGAAAATGGGGCACCTGGACCGCGAAGATGCCGATTTCCTGCGCGAGGCGGCGACTTTCTACCGCGCGGTGGACCATGGCCAGCGCGTCTCGACGGGACACGCCGAGGGCAGTTTGCCGGCATCGCCGGCGCAGTTGGAAGTACTGACCAACCTGGTAAGGAGATGGACTCCGGAGCACCTTCACGACCGGCGCATCGACACGGCGCTGGGTGAAATCCGCGGGCGCACGCGGGAGTTTTTCAACCGGGTGTTTGGACGGGGATGAAGGCGCTAAAGATCGGCCTTTCGGTTTTGGCGGTGGCGGCGGTTCTGGCGCTGTATAGCGCGGTTCACGTCAACAACACCACCGTTGCGCTGAGCCTTTTGCTGGCCATTCTGGCGATCTCCGCGCGGTGGGGCCTGTCGGAGGCTACGGTCGCATCGGTGGCGGCCGTGCTGGGGTTCAACTACTGGTTTCTCCCGCCGGTGGGCACGCTGACCATCCAGGATCCGCAGAACTGGGTGGCCTTGCTGGTCTTTCTGGCGACGGCGGTGACGGCCAGCCAGCTTTCCGCGCGAGCGCGCCGCCGGGCGGCGGAAGCGGAGGCCCGGCGCACGGAAATCGAGCGGCTGTACGCTTTGGTGCAGTCGATGATGCTCAGCGGCAACGCGCGTAAGACCATCCGCGAATTCGTGCACACGGTGGTGCGGGTGTTCGGATGCCGGGCGGCGGCGCTGTATTATCGCTCCACCGGGGAGTTTTTTCGCTCGGGGCCGGAGAGCAACGTGGTGACGGACCACGAACTTCTGGCAGCGGCGGAGATCGAGTCCGTATCGGTCGATTCGGACCGAGGTGTGGCGCTGGCGCCGGTGCGGCTGGGCTTGCGTCCGTTGGGGAGCATGACGCTCATCGGGCGGCTGCCCTCGGAGCAGACGGTGTGTGCCATTGTGAACCTGATCGCGCTCACCATTGAGCGGGCGCGGGCGATCGAAGAGGCTAGCCACGCGGAGGCGGCACGGCAGGGGGAAGTCTTGAAGTCGGCGCTGCTGGATTCCCTGGCGCACGATATCAAGACGCCGCTGACGTCCATCAAAGCCGCGGTGACGAGCCTGCTGAGCAGTTCGGACCATTCGGAACGCGAACTCTTGACCATCATCAACGAAGAGACCGACCGGCTGAATCAACTGGCGGCGGAAGTCATCGAGATGGCGCGCATCGAGGCCGGCAAACTGCATTTGGAAAAAGGGCCGGTGGTGGTGGCCGAACTGATTTCGGGTGCCCTCGCGGACCTGGCGCCGGCGATTCAGCATCGGCCGGTGAAGGTGCGGGTGCCAGACGGGCTGCCGGCGGCGGAGGCGGACCACGATTTCGCGATGCAGGTGGTCAAGCACTTTGTGGAGAACGCCCTCAAGTACACGGCGGAAGACTCGCCGATTGACATATCGGCGGAGTTGAAGAGTGGGAGAATCGTGATCGGGGTGGCGGACCGCGGTCCGGGCATCGAGGAGAACGAACGCGTCCGGATCTTCGAGAAGTTCTACCGCGGGCGGCGGCATCGCTTCGACACCAAAGGAACCGGGATGGGACTGGCAATCGCCAAAGGAATCGTGGAAGCGCACGGGGAACGGATTTGGGTGGAAAGCGAGCCGGGTCAGGGCGCGGCCTTCTATTTCTCGCTGGCGTCGAGCTCCGGAGCGGGCCACACGTGAGCGCCGGGAAGATTCTGGTGGTGGACGACGATCCGCAGATCCGCCGGGTAATGAAGGCGACGCTGGTGGGCCACAACTACGAAGTGATCGAAGCGCGCACCGGCGAAGACGCGCTCGAGAAGGCCCCGCAAGAGATGCCGAACCTGGTGCTGCTCGACATGAACATGCCGGGAATGGGCGGCCTCGAAACGTGCCGGGCGCTGCGCGCCGGTTCCGACATCCCCGTGATTATTCTTTCCGTGCGCAACAGCGAAAAGGACAAGGTGGCGGCGCTCGACGCCGGCGCCGACGATTATGTCACCAAGCCTTTCAGCATCGAGGAACTGCTGGCGCGCATCCGGGCGGCGCTGCGGCGGTCGTCCCCGGAAAGCGGACCGCAGGCGTTCCATTCGGAGGACCTGGAAATCGACTTCCAGAGCCGGCGCGTTCATGCGCGCGGCAAAGACGTGCGGCTGACGCCGAAGGAATTCGAACTGTTGCGATACCTGGTGGCACACGCCGGAAAGCCGGTGACCCATCGCGAGCTGCTGCAAGCCGTCTGGGGGCCGGATTACGGCGACGAGCCGGAATACCTGCGGGTATTCATCAACCAGGTGCGCAAGAAGATTGAGGCCAATCCGGCCAAGCCGAAATACATCGTGACGGAGCCGTGGGTGGGCTACCGGTTCGCGGGGCCCACAGAGGGCTGAGGGATCTCTCCGATTGCCGCAAAGTGCGTAGCCGCGTTCAGGGCTTCGGAAAACGAGAATCGGCGCGGCATTGCCTTGATTCAATCCTGATCCTTTCTTTACGACTTCCTTATATCCCTACCCATACGCTGAGGTCAGGCCACCCATGGACAGTGCTCGCTTCAGGCGGGCGTGCGAACGGCATGCGAACGTTCTTCGCCTCAATCTCGACCGCTTCCAATGACGGTCTAGGAGGGTCCCAGTCATGTTTGGTAAGTTTGTTAAAGGAATTTGCCGCATTTTGAGAAACACCATCGCGGTGTCTCTATTGGTGTCGCTTGCGCCCGCGGTTGCTCACACTCAGGAAAAGACGGATGAAAGCCCCGCTGAGCTGAGCCGGCGGGTCACTGAACTGGCCGTTCTGGTTCAGAAGCTTCAGGCGCGCGTCGACGAACTCGAAGGAAAGCCCCGCCTATCGAGCCAGCCCGCTGTGTCCGACTCCAATATACCTGCGCCCGTGCAGTCATCTGTTGTGTCGCAAGCTTCGCCGATGTCCAGCGCGCCCCGGAGCGGAGCCAGCCTTCTCGGTGGTACGACCGTCAATTTCATGTTCGATGGTTACTACGCCTTCAACTTTAACAATCCGATTGGACGTGTAAATCTACTTCGCGCTTATGATGTGAGCAGCAACGCATTCAGTCTGAACCAGGCGGACTTAGTTCTAGAGAACGCCGCCGATCCGGCGCACGGCAAACGGTTCGGCCTCCGCCTTGACCTGCAGTATGGACAGGCGACCGCCACACTCCAGGGAAGTGCTTCCAACGAACCACATCCGGATGTCTATCGCAATATCTTCCAGGCTTATGGCACGTACGTCGTTCCGGTGGGCTCGGGGCTTACCGTGGACTTCGGGAAGTGGGCCAGTTCCTTGGGGATTGAGGGCAACTATACCAAAGACCAGATGAATTACTCCCGCTCGTATTGGTTTGACTTTCTGCCCTTCTATCATATGGGCGCGCGCTTGAACTACAAGCTTAATGATACGGTTGCCCTGAACTACTGGATCACGAATGGCACTCAACAGACAGAACCCTTCAATGGCTTCAAGGATCAACTGTTCGGACTCAACATTCAGCCCCATAAGAACGTTGCGTGGACAGTGAATTACTATCTTGGGCAAGAGCATCCTGACGTGCAGTTTCTCCCGAATTACACGGGAACGAATCTGCCCACCGCACAAGGAATACCGTTCGAACCGATCCCGAATCCGCCCAACGGGAAGCTGCACATCTTCGACAGCTACCTGACCTGGCAGGTGTCACAGAAGCTCACCCTCGCGGTGGAAGGCGACTACGTAATCGAGCGCCTGCTGACAACTTCCGCTCCGTCGCACACAGACGGCGGAGCCGGCTACGCTCGGTATCAACTCACCCCCAGGATCGCAATCGCCGCAAGGACGGAATATCTCTCTGACCGCGGTGGCCTCTTCACCGGAACGACGCAGGTGGTCAAGGAAAACACGTTTACCTTGGAGCAAAAGCTCACCGATGGGTTGATGATGCGGGGAGAATGGCGCCGCGACGCTTCCAACCATGCGTACTTCCTGACAGACACGCTCGGAACTCTGAAAAAGGAGCAGAATACCGCCACTTTGGGAATTATATGGTGGTTCGGAGGCAAGCAGGGAGCCTGGTAGACTTGGCGCGCTCGGATTGCCGGGTGATGCCGAATCGGCCTTAATCCAATCTTGATCCTTTCTTTACGACTTCTTTATGCCTCGCTGTTTACCGTAGAAGAGCAAGGACGACCATGGAGACGCGCGGCAAGTTTCGGATAGACCCCGGATGTCTGGAGACGGACGGGGTCGGCGGAGAGCTGGAAGTCGTCATCCCCTACACGGAGCCTTTAGTGACCGCGGAGGTTTTGCGGCGCCTTCCCGCGTTGACCGCAGGGTTGAACGCGCGGGTTTCCTTGATCGCCGTGCACACCCTGCCCTATCCTTTGCCCTTCGTTTGCCCGGCGCTGGTGCATGCCCACCTGGTGGAACAGTTGACGGAACTGGCCAGCGGCTGCGCGCTGCCGGTCCATCCGCAGGTAGTGCTGGCGCGCGATCGTATGGAGGGCTTTCGATACGTCCTCAAATCGTCCTCCACGGTGCTGGTAGGGTCGCGCAGACATCTCTGGCAAACACAGGAAGAAAAGCTGGCGCGCTCCCTGGCCCGCGACGGCCACAAAGTCGCTCTAATACACGTCGAATAGGTGAATCATGCTAGATCTCGTGTTCGTGTTACTCACGATTCTGTTTTTCTTCGTCAGTTGGGCGTTTGTGAAAGGCTGCGACCGCCTCTAGGAGAACCCTATGGAATACATATTGGCACTGGTAGTCGCGGCGGGGCTGGGCGCGTACCTGTTCTACGCGCTGCTTCGCCCGGAGAAGTTCTAGGAGACGCTCATGACTGGCAACGGATGGCTTCAAATCGCGCTGTTCTTTTTGGTCTTGCTGGCGCTCACCAAGCCCTTGGGCGCCTACATGGCGAAGGTCTTCGCCGGAGAGCGCACGTGGATGCATCGACTGCTGCGGCCGCTCGAAACGGGCATCTACAAGATGTGCGGCATCGATGAAAATGGCGAGCAGCACTGGACCCGGTACGCCGGCGGCGTGTTGCTGATCAGCGTCGTCACCCTGCTGTTCACGTACGTGCTGCAACGCATTCAGCAGTGGCTGCCGCTCAATCCCCAAGGCCTCGGCAACGTGGGGCAACACCTCGCGTTCAACACGGCCGCCAGCTTCACCACCAACACCAACTGGCAGTCGTACACGCCCGAAACCACCATGAGCTACCTCACGCAGATGATCGGGCTGGCCACGCATAACTTCTGGTCCGCCGCGATGGGAATCGCCGTGGCCATCGCCTTCGTGCGCGGGTTTGCACGGCATTCGGTGAAGACGTTGGGCAGCTTCTGGGTGGATTTCACCAGGGCCAACCTCTACGTCCTTCTGCCGCTTGCCGTGGTGGGCGCGCTGCTGCTGGTGTCGCAGGGAGCGATTCAGAATTTCGATTCGTATACCAAGGCCACCACAGTGGAAGGCGTTGCGCAGACCATTCCGCAAGGCCCGCTGGCGTCGCAGGAAGCCATCAAGATGCTCGGCACCAACGGCGGCGGCTTCACCAACGCCAACTCGGCGCATCCATATGAGAACCCCACGCCGTTCGCGAACTTTCTTCAGATGCTCTACATCTTCATCATTCCGGCGGGTCTCACCTACACCTTCGGCAAGATGGTGAAGGACACGCGGCAAGGCTGGGCCATTTTCGCCGCCATGAGCGTTCTGTTCTTTGCCGGCGTGTGGGTCACTTATCACTACGAACAAGCCGGCAATCCCAACCTGACCAAGCTCGGAATCGCCACTGCGGCAACCGACACGCAGCCCGGCGGCAACATGGAAGGCAAAGAGGTCCGCTTCGGAATCGCCAATTCCGCTCTGTTCACCACCGTTACCACCGACGCCAGTTGTGGCGCGGTGAACAATGCGCACGACAGCTTGACGCCCTTGGGCGGGCTGATTCCGCTGGTCAACATCGAACTGGGCGAAGTGATCTTCGGCGGTGTGGGCTCGGGGCTCTACGGCGTGCTGATGTTTGCTGTGCTGGCGGTGTTCATCGCCGGCCTGATGGTGGGCCGCACGCCCGAATACCTGGGCAAGAAGATCGAGCAGAAGGAAGTCAAGATGATGATGCTGTCGGTGCTGGTGCTGGCTTTCACGATTCTCGGCTTCTCGGGCGCCGGCGCCAACCTGGGCACCGTCGGCGGCAGCCTGGGGAATCACGGGCCGCATGGATTTTCGGAGGTTCTCTACGCATATACCAGCGCCACCGGCAATAACGGCAGCGCGTTTGGAGGCATCAACGCCAACACGCCCTACCTCGACACCACCCTGGGACTGGCGATGTTGTCCGGCCGATTCCTGATGCTGATCCCGCTGTTGGCTGCCGCCGGCAGCCTGGCGCAGAAGAAACTGGTCCCGGTATCGGCGGGAACCTTCCCCACGCACGGGCCGCTGTTCGTGGCCCTGCTGGTGGGTGTGATGGTGATTGTGGGCGCACTCACTTTCTTCCCGGCGCTGTCGCTGGGGCCGATTGTGGAACATTTCCTGATGCATGCAGGCAGACTTTGGAGCTAATGAACCCATGGCAACCACTATGACTCCTCCGGCCGCCGATCCCGTTACGCTGATGCCCAAGAAGGGCTCGCGGGCGCGCCCGCTGTTCGACCGGACCATCATGAAGCGGGCCCTCAAGGACTCGTTCGTTAAATTGAATCCGCGCACCATGATGAAGAACCCGGTCATGTTCGTGGTGGAAGTGGGCGCGGCCATGACCACCATCCTGGCGGCGAGAGACATCGCTTCCGGCGCCGGCATTGCCGGGTTCACCTTCCAGATCACGCTGTGGCTGTGGTTTACCGTGTTGTTCGCCAACTTCGCCGAAGCCATGGCGGAAGGTCGCGGCAAGGCGCAGGCCGACACGCTGCGCAAGACCAAGACGGAAACCACCGCGCGCCGCCTGGTGAACGGCAACGGGAAGACCGAGACGGTGGCCGCCACCGAACTGCGCAGCGGCGACCTGGTGCGGGTGGAGACGGGTGAAACCATCCCCGGCGACGGCGACGTCATCGAAGGCATCGCCAGCGTGGATGAATCGGCCATCACCGGCGAATCCGCCCCGGTGATTCGCGAATCGGGAGGTGACCGAAGCGCCGTCACGGGCGGCACCAAGGTGCTTTCCGACTGGATCAAGGTGAAGATCACGTCCAACCCGGGCGAGACGTTCCTCGACCGCATGATCGCGCTGGTGGAAGGCGCGGAGCGGCAGAAGACTCCCAACGAAATCGCGCTCAATATCGTGATCGCGGGACTGACGCTGGTGTTCCTGCTGGCGGTGGTCACGCTGCACCCGTTCGCGATCTTCAGCGTCAATGCCAGCGGCAGCGGAACGGCGCCGTCCGTCACTGTGCTCATTTCTTTGTTGGTCTGCCTCATTCCCACCACTATCGGTGGCTTACTCTCCGCCATCGGCATCGCCGGCATGGACCGCGTGATGCAGCACAATGTGCTGGCCATGAGCGGCAAAGCAGTGGAGGCTGCGGGCGACGTCAACACGCTGCTGCTCGACAAGACCGGCACGATTACGCTCGGGAACCGACAGGCCGTCGAGTTCATCCCGTTGGGCGGCGTCACCGAGGCCGACTTGGCCGATGCCGCGCAGCTCTCCAGCCTGGCCGACGAAACCCCCGAGGGCCGCTCCATCGTGGTGCTGGCCAAGCAGAAATACAACATTCGCGGGCGCGAAGTGGCGGCGCACGAAGCCCACTTCATTCCCTTCACCGCGCAGACGCGCATGAGCGGCGTGGACATTGACGCCCGCCGCGTCCGCAAGGGCGCCACCGATTCCGTAATCGAGTTCGTGCACGAACACGGCGGCACGGTTCCCACCGAATTGATGGACGTCACCGAACGCATCTCGCGCTCCGGCGGCACACCGCTGGTGGTTGCCGACCGCGAGCGCGCGCTGGGCGTGATCCACCTGAAGGACGTCGTCAAGGGCGGAATGCGCGAGCGCTTCCAGCAACTGCGCGCCATGGGAATCCGCACCGTGATGATCACCGGCGACAATCCGTTGACCGCGGCTGCGATTGCCGCAGAAGCGGGAACCGACGATTTTCTGGCGCAGGCCACTCCCAAAGACAAGATGGACCTGATTAAGAAGGAGCAGGCCGGCGGCCGCCTGGTGGCGATGACCGGCGACGGCACCAACGACGCCCCCGCGCTGGCGCAGGCCGATGTCGGCCTGGCGATGAACACCGGCACCATGGCCGCCAAGGAAGCCGGCAACATGGTGGACCTCGACAGCAATCCCACCAAGCTGATCGAAGTGGTGGCCATCGGCAAGCAGTTGCTGATGACCCGCGGCGCGCTCTTCACATTTTCCATCGCCAACGACATCGCCAAGTATTTCGCCATTCTGCCGGCCATGTTCATGACCATGTATCCGGTAATGGACAAGCTCAACATCATGGGTCTGCACAGCCCACAGAGTGCCGTGCTGGCCGCCGTGATATTCAACGCGCTGATTATTATCGTTCTGATTCCGCTGGCGCTGCGCGGCGTGAAGTACAAGCCGATGAGCGCCGCCGCGCTGCTGCGCCGCAACCTTTTGGTCTATGGCGTGGGCGGGGTGATCGCGCCGTTCCCGGGAATCTGGCTGATCGACCGGCTGCTGGGACTTCTGCACCTGGCGTAGGGGAGAGAGAAATATGAAACAGCTCATGATTGCGATTCGCGTGACCGTGGCCTTCACGATTCTGACCGGAGTGTTGTATCCGCTGCTGGTCACGGGGCTGGCGAAAGCCGTGTTCCCGCACCAGGCGAACGGAAGCCTGATTCAGCCGAACGGGAAGACCATCGGCTCGGAACTCATCGGCCAGCGCTTCACGAAGCCGGAGTATTTCCACGGCCGCCCCTCGGCCGCTGGCAGCGACGGCTACGATGGTCTTGCCTCTGGCGGCTCGAACCTCGGTCCCACCAATAAGGCCCTGGTGGATCGTGTCCAAGCCGACCTCAAGAAGTTCCGCGACGAGAACCCCACGTTCACCGGTCCGGTGCCCGCCGATTTGCTGACGGGGTCCGGCAGCGGCCTCGACCCCGATATCAGCCCGGCTTCCGCGGACGCGCAGGTGGCGCGCGTGGCGGCCGCGCGCGGCATGAGCCCGGATGCCTTGCGGCAACTGGTCGCGGGCCATACCGAGGACCGCCAGTTCGGAATCCTGGGCGAGCCGCGGGTTAATGTGCTGCGACTGAACCTGGCGCTGGACCAGGCCGCTCCCTTGAAAAAGTGAACTTCATGGGTGTCGGCCTTGGAATCCTCGCCTCAGGCCCGGCAGTTTTTCGGGATTCCATCGTTCCTTCCACCAAAACCTGACTGGAAGCTCACAACTGCAATGTCGACTTCCTGTACTTTCATTATGGGGAAGGCTATACACAATGTCACGTAAAAGCCACGGAGTAGACGTATCCGGGAGAACAGGACGAGGGCATATGAATATCCATAGATCTATACGCACTCTTTTGATTATCGGCATGGCGGCAGGACTTGCACCATCATTCGCCCGCGCCGACGATGCCGCGCCGGGATTCGGCGCCCTTCGCGGGATTACACTGAACGCGGCCGGCCAACCGGTGGCGATGGTGAGTGTCGCGATACACAGCATGGACGGCAGCACCGACCGCAAGGTGGTCAGCGACGACGATGGAGTGTTCGCCGCCGATCATCTAAAACCCGGGCCTTATCAGATCATCGCGACCAAGGAGGGGCTGACCAGTCCGCCCGCCACGACGGTGGAGGTCGCGCAAAACCAAACGGCTCGTCCCAGCCTGGTGCTGGCTGCAGTCGATTCCGCACCCGCCGCAACCCTTGCGTCGCCCGCCGAGCTTGAAAGGGAACTTGAGGCCATGAAAGAGCGCATTGCGGTGCTGGAGGCGGCACTGAAGGCTCGTATAGCCGCGGAATCACCATTTACAACGGCGGCATCTTCCGCAAAGCCAGCCGAACCGGCGGCATTGCCGGCCGTACCATTACCGCCGCAAGGGCCGCCCGCAACTCAAGCCGCGCCGCCCGCACCATTGCCGCCGCAAGCGCCGCCCGCTCCTCAAGCCGCGCCGGCCATACCGGAAGCGCTGCAGGCCAATGAATCCACTCCCGGAGTGGACAATTTCACACCGTTTGCGTACGGCGATTTTACCTGGCTCAACGGCAACCCACGCACCAAAGACACGGTACTGGACACGAAATTCTTCACCCCGGAAATTCGATTCGACACTCACTTTATGGAGGATTTCAACCAACCGAAAGACCACTCGATGGGGGGCTCGACCGAGTCTTTCCGCTCCGGCGAAGTCCAGTTGGAACAGGTCAGCGTGGGCGGCGACTTCCACTGGCAGAACGTGCGCGGCAGGGTCCTGTACATGGCGGGTCTGTTTGCCACCACCACGCCGCGGAACGATGCCAGCGCCGGAGTCGGCCAATGGGACCTCCGCGATGCATACCGCTACCTCTCCGAAGCCTGGGGCGGCTATCACTTCAATGTGAGCCACGGGCTGAATGTAGACGCCGGGATTTTTGTGTCGTACATCGGCCTGTTCAGTTATTATAACTTCGATAACTGGGCTTATCAGCCGTCGTTCGTGTCCTCTAACACGCCCTGGTTTTTCAATGGCCTGCGGATTCAGTGGTTCCCCACTAATAAACTGAAAATCGAGCCCTGGATCATCAACGGATGGCAATCGTATGCCAAGTACAACGGCCACCGGGGTTTGGGAGGACAGATCCTGTATCGCCCGTACGAGTGGCTTTCGATGGTCTTCAACAATTACGGCAATGGCACCGACGACCTGGGTGTTCCCGGCCGCTCGCGCATCCACACCGATGACAGCATCGAGGTGAGATATTACAACAAACCGGAGTCCACAGGCGTCTCTAAGATGGCGTTCTCCATAACCGGCGATGCGGGATGTGAATATGGCGCCGGCGTGACCTGCCATGGCGGTAAGGGCGGACCCAAGCAGAGTTTCCTTGGTTGGATGGCCTACAACCGGATTTGGTGGGGCAAGGACCATTATGCCATCACCCTGGGCGGCGGCAGGATGAACAACCCCGGCCGCTATCTGACGCTGCTGCCACCCATCAACGGGGCGGATGCGGTATCCGGCTCGCCGTACTTCACCGAGAATCCCGGGGACAAGGCACATATGTGGGATTCTACGATGACCTTTCACTGGATGCCCAAACAGTACATTACATGGTGGGGGGAGTTTGGCTATCGTCACGCCGATGTTCCCTACTGGACGGGACGGGGCGGCATTACGCCTCCGGCAGGAAATAATGGCTCACCCGCAAATTATGTCTGCTCGAACGGCTCCACGGCCGGGACCAACGACCTCGCGGCGGCGTACCTGGCTTGCGGCGGCCCCGGCAGTGTCTGGTTTCCGGATCTTCGCCACGGTCAAGCCGTTCTCAGCGTGGGCGTAATGGTCAAGTTCTAATCTGGATTATCCTGTGAGAGATGCCGACTCCGGCCGACCGTAGACCCGATCCCGAAGAACTGCTGCGCCGCGTCCAGGACACGGAGCGCCGCGAAAGGCGCGGACGCCTCAAAATCTTTCTGGGCTACGCCTCGCGTGTCGGCAAGTCGTTCCGCATGTTCGATGAGGGCCGGCGCCGCAAGGAACGCGGCCAGGACGTGGTGGTAGGCGCGGTACAGCGCGGCGTCACGCCCGACATCGCGGAGATCCTGTCGCGCCTGGAAGCAGTGCCTTCCATCTCGACGAAACACGCGGGCCGGACCTACGAAGTGATGGACATGGCCGCGCTCTTCCGCCGCCACCCGCAGGTCTGCCTGGTGGACGGTTTGGCCTACGATAATCCTCCTGGGAGCCGCAATCCGCAGCGGTGGCAGGATGTGCGCGAACTCCTCGACCGCGGCATCGCGGTGATCAGCGCCGTCAACCTCCAGCATATCCGCGAGCAGCAGGCCGAGGTGGAGCGGATCACCGGAAAGCGCGCCGCCAACAGCATTCCCCAGGAATTTCTCCACGAAGCCGATGAAATCGAGGTGGTGGACGCCCCGCCCGAAGCCCTTGCGGATCGCACCGGAAACAAGAATATCCTCGATTCCCGGAGCCTGGCGGAACTGCGCGAACTGGCCCTGTTGCTGGCCGCCGACGTGGTGGACCGCCAGTTGCAGGATTATCTCGAGGCGCATGACGTGGCCGCGCGGTGGGGCGCGCAGGAACGCGTCCTGGTCTGTATCACCGCGCGCAGCGACGCTCGCGAAATGCTCAAGAGCGGTCTGCGCAACAAAGCCCGCTTCCACGGCGCGCTGCTGGTGGCCTACGTGGAGCAACCCGATCTGCGCGGGGCCGACCGCGAGAAGCTCGAGCGAAACCTTGCGCTGGCGCGCGAACTGGGGGCGGAAGTGCACTGCCTCCAAGGCCTCGACTTTGTCCAGACCATTCTGGATTTCGCGCGCGAGCAGCGCATCACCCAACTCTTCCTGGGCCACTCGGGCCGCCCGCAGAGGGCGTGGTTTGGGCGCACTCCGGTAGACCGCCTGATCGATGGCGCCGATGGTTTTGATGTGCGGCTGTTCCCGCACGGGAGCAAGCCGTGAGCAGCGGGACGAAGGGGCGGCTCAAGATCTATCTGGGATATGCCGCCGGCGTGGGCAAGACGTACCGCATGGTCCAGGAGGCACAAGCCCTGCGGCAGAAGGGCGTCGACATTGTCATCGGGTACTTTGAATCGCACGGCCGCCAGGAAACCATTGCACAAACCGAAGGCCTGGAAGTGGTTCCGCGCCGCATTCTGACGTACAACGGCTCAGAGTTCGAAGAAATGGATGTCGAAGCAGTGCTGCGGCGCAAACCGGCCGTGGCGCTGGTGGACGAGTTGGCCCACACCAACGTGCCGGGATGTGAACGCCTCAAACGCTGGCAGGATGTTCACGCCCTACTCGATGCCGGCATCGACGTTCTCACCACCATGAATGTCCAACACCTGGAGAGCCTCAACGACCAGGTCTTTCATGCCACCGGCATTCATGTGCGCGAAACCGTGCCCGACTGGGTGGTGGACGAAGCCGACGAACTGGTGTTCGTCGATCTCACTCCCCGCGCCCTTCGCAACCGGCTGGAGCGCGGCGTGGTCTATGCGCCGGAAAAGGCGCGCCGCGCGATGGAGAATTTCTTCACTGAGACTAATCTCACGGCGCTCCGCGAAATGGCGCTGCGCCACACCGCGTACGAGGTGGAAGAGAAACTGGTTGCCAACCCGGCTGCCGCCAGCGAAACTCCCGGCGCCGCGCCCGATTCCCAGACTTCCGCGCGCACCGAGCGGATTCTCATCTGCCTCACCGGCCGGCCTTCGTCCGCGATCCTGATCCGGCGCGGCAAGCGGGTGGCCGATTATCTTCACGCCGACTGTCTGGCGGTGCACGTGAAGGTGAACGAGACCGATCGCGAGGCGGTGGAGCGCCACATGAGCTTTGCCCGCAACCTGCGCATCGAGACGAATGTCGTACAATCAAGGGATGTGGCGCGCGCCATTACCGAATTCGCGCGCTCGAAGCAGATCACCCAGATTTTCATGGGACGCTCTCTGCCCCAGCCGTGGTGGAAAGCGTTCCGCGAGACCGTGGTGCAGCGGGTAGTGCGCCAGGCGCGCGATCTGCAGATTACGATTGTGGCTGAACGGCGCCGTTCCGGTACGATGTGAGCTGAATGCGACTCTGGCTATTCGCCGCTGTCTTGTGTTTTCCCGCGCTGGCCGCCGACCCGGTCACGCTCGACGAGGCCCTCGGCCGTCTGTACAGTTTCGATTTCCCCGGCGCCCACGCGGCGCTCAATGGCTATATCGCGGTCCATCCCGGGGAACCGCTGCCGTATGCCTTCCGGGCTTCCGCGTACCTTTTCTATGAACTCGACCGTCTGGGCGTGCTGGAGAGCGAATTCCTGATCGATGACGACCGCATCGTCGCGAAGACCCGTCCCGAGCCCAACCCCGGCATCCGCAAGCAGTTTTTCGCGGCATTGGACGAGGCGCAGCACCGCGCCGAGGCGGCGCTCAAAGCCAATCCCAATGACCGTTCGGCGCTATTTACCATGGTGGTTGCCAGCGGCGTGGCGACGGACTATATGGCGCTGGTGGAGAAACGCCAGATCGGAAGCCTCTCGCCCGCCAAACGTGGCAATGGTTACGCGCAGCGCCTGCTCAAACTCGATCCCACGTTTTACGACGCCTACCTCACCTCCGGCTTCTCCGAATACATGATCGGCAGCCTGCCGTTCTTCATCCGCTGGTTCGTGCATTTCGACCGCGTCGAGGGCGACAAGCAACGGGGCGTGCATCAACTCGAACTGGTGGCCCGTGAAGGCCATTACCTCAAACCGCTCGCCAAGGTCTTTCTGGGGATCATCGATTTGCGCGAGAAAAAGCCGCGCGAAGCGCAGAGGCTGTTAGGCGAGCTGGCGCACGATTATCCGGCGAACCCGCTCTACCAGAAGGAACTGGACAAGCTGAACGTGCGGTTCGGCATCGGGGCGAACTGAGCTGGCAAGAGTGGGACGATCGGTTTTTGTCGTCTGTCGGGGCTGCCGTGCCTTGCCGAGGCATGACAGGGTCGAAAAAGCAGGGCGCCGACGGAGTGGGGCGGCCAATCCTGGCCGCAGCCGCTTTCAGGCGGCTGGACCCGCTGGAAAGCGGGTTCGCGGGCTGTATAGCCCGCCCCACGAACAGCGAGGGTCCTCACAGTTTTTCATGAAATTTCGCGGGCCGAAGGCCCTCTGCAGCAGACCACAAAACCCGATCGTCTCTCTCACCTTGCGGGACCCTAAGTCGAGGAAGTCAGAATGGGCGCCATGCGGTATCATCATTCGTATTCATGCTTCGGCTGCTTGCTTTCGGGGCTCTGGCCCTGACGTGCTCAGCCCGGGCGCAGACCTCGGGCGAAGTCCGCGGCTCGGTGATCGACGCGCGCGGCGGTGAGGCCCTGGCCAAGGTGGAAATCCTGCTCGGCAGCGGCGCCTGGCGCACCACCACGGACTCGGCCGGCCACTTCCTGCTCAGCAACGTGGAGCCGGGCGACTATGTCCTCAACGTCTCCACCGTGGGCTATCACCTCATCAAAAAGCCCTTCCACCTGGACGCCGGCGACATCAAGGATTTCGAAGTGATTCTCAGCCCCGACACCTTTCACCAGACCGATACCGTGGAAGCCAAGGCAGATCCGTTCGAAGCCGCGCGCGCCGACAACCCCGCCGCACTGGTTCTGGCCGGCAACGATGCCAAGAACCTCGCCAGCGTGCTAGCGGACGACCCGCTGCGCGCGGTGCAGAGCCTTCCCGGCGTCTCATCCAACAACGATTTCGACGCCCGCTTCTCGCTCCGCGGGGCCGATTTCGACCGCATCGGCCTGTACGTCGATGGCGTGCTGCTGCACGAGCCGTTTCACATGATTCAGGGCCAGAATCTGAGCGGCACGGGCAGCACCTTCGATGGCGACATGGTGGATGAAATGGAACTCCATGAGGGCGCGTTCCCGGCGCGCTTCGGCGATCGCTCCGCGGGCGTCCTGGACGTCACCACGCGAGATGGCAGCCGCACCGACACTACCTTCCGCCTGGCCGCCAGCGTTTCCAACGCCGGCCTGATCGGCGAGGGCCCGTTCGGCAAGAAGAAGCGCGGAAGCTGGCTGGCGGTGGTGCGCAAGAGCTACCTGCAATACATCCTGGCGCGCACCTTTCCGGACACCACGCTGATCTTCGGCCTGGAAGATGCGCAGGCGCGCCTCACCTACGACCTCACGCCCAAGAACAACATCACCCTCTACTTTCTGGAAAGCTTTTCCGACCTCAACCGCGCCAGTGTGGGCACGAACCTAGGCATCAACTCGATCGTCACGGCCGGCTACCACTACACGCTCGCGAATCTCGGATGGCGTTACTCGCCGGTCGAGCGGCTGCTGATCGTCAACCATTTCGCCTGGATGCGCGAGAAATTCAACGATCAGAACCCCAACAAACTGCCCACCAGCGGCGGTTTCTACGGAGAATGGGTCTGGAACGGCTCGGCCACCTGGATGTGGAATTCGAAGAGCCCGCTGGAGAGTGGCTGGTCGTTGCGCCAGTTGCGCGACCAGGGCTTTTCCGACCAGTACCAGACCGTGGTCACCGCGCCCAGCGTGCTGGACCATTTCAACGGCAACGCGCTGCTGGCGGGCGGTTACCTGCAGCAGTCCTGGAACGCTTTTTCCGGACGCCTGCGCTTCACCGCCGGCGCGCGTTGGGACCATCACTCCATCGACACGGTCTCGGCCGTTTCGCCTTCGGCCTCGGCCGCATTCGGCGTCACCTCGTCCACCAGCATCCAACTGGCATGGGGCCAATACACGCAATACCCCGAAGTCTCGCAGTTGACTTCGCCTCTCGGCAGCCACGGCCTGCTGCCCGAGCGTTCCATCCACGCGCAAGCCGCCATCGAGCAGCGCCTGAGCCAGCGCACACGGCTGCGCGCGGAATACTACAACCGCGCCGATCGCGATCTGATCTTTCAACCGCTCTACGATGCGCGTATTCTTCCGAACGGCAAAGTCTTCGCGCCGCCCATCAATCCTTCCTACGTGAATTCGCTTCGCGGATACGCGCGCGGCGTGGAGTTTTTCCTGCAGCATTCGAGCGCCAACCGCCTCACCGGCTGGATTTCCTATGCCTTCGGCCGCACCGGGATGCGTGACGGTGTTACGGGTGCGCGCTTCCCTTCCGATTACGATCAGCGCCACACCGTCAACGTCTATGGCGGCTACCGCCTGCGGCCCAGCATCAACCTGAGCCTGAAATGGAGCTATGGCAGCGGCTTCCCGATTCCCGGTTATCTGCGGCAGAGCGGAACCCTCTACTACCTTTCCAACAGCCGCAACCAGTTGCGCCTGGGCCCCTTTTCGCGCACCGATTTCCGCGTCAATAAGGCATGGACCCACAACAAGTGGAAGCTGACGCTCTACGGCGAAGTGATCAATTTGACCGACCGCGCCAACTACGTATTTGAAAGCTTCAACGGCTACACCGCCAGCACCAAGCAGGCCTATGTCACGCTCGACAAACTATTCCCGATCCTGCCCTCGGCGGGATTGGTGTTCGAGCGGTAAATCAAGACGTTTGTCACCACCGGGCTGCTCGCGCGCCTGGGCCTTTGAGCTAGAATCGGAAATATCGCAGTTTCCGTGCCGCAACGGCTCTTGCGATCCGTTCCCCATGAATACGCCAAATCGTGCCCAGGAGTTTCGTGAACAGTTATCCCGTCGAGTCATCGTGGCCGACGGCGCCATGGGCACCATGCTCTACTCGCGCGGCGTCTTCATCAACCGCTGCTTCGACGAGCTGAACCTCTCGCAGCCCGACCTGGTGCGCCAGATCCACCAGGAGTACGCCAAGGCCGGCGCCGAAATTCTCGAAACCAACACCTTTGGCGCCAACCGCGCGCGCCTCTCGGCTTTCGGGGTAGCGGAGAAGTTGCAGGCCATCAACCGGGCCGGCGTACGCCTGGCGCGTGAAGCCGCCGGCGATAGCGCCTTTGTGGCCGGCGCCATCGGGCCGCTGGGCGTGCGCATTGAACCGCTCGGCCCCACTTCTTTCACCGAGGCGCGCGCCATTTTCCGCGAGCAGGCCGAAGCCCTGATCGAAGCCGGCGCCGATCTGCTGATTCTGGAAACCTTCGGTAATCTGGACGAGTTGCGCGAAGCCGTCCTGGCCGCGCGTGAAGCCGGCGGCGATTCTATCCCCATCGTGGCGCAGGTCACCATCGACGATTTCGGCCACCTGCCCGGCGGCACCGATACCGAGACTTTCACGCGCGAGATGAACTCCTGGCCGGTGGATGCCATCGGTCTGAATTGCTCGGTCGGTCCCAAGGCCACGCTCGAAACCATCGAGCTGATGATGCAGCATTCTTCGAAACCCATGAGCGCCATGCCCAACGCCGGGCTGCCCACGCGCGTGGAAGGCCGCAACATTTATCTGTGCTCGCCGGAGTACATGGCGCAATACGCCCGCCGCCTGCTGTGGGCCGGCGTCAGGATCATCGGCGGATGCTGCGGAACCACGCCCGACCACATCAAGCTGATTCGCTCGGAAACGCGTTCGCTGCAGCCGGCACAAAAGAAGCTGGCGGTCACGGTCGAAGAGCCGCAAGCCAAAGTGCACGCGCTCGACCCCGTTCCGGCGGCGCGGAAATCGAAACTCGGCGCCCGGCTGGCCGAGGGGAAGTTCGTCTCGTTCGTGGAGATTCTGCCGCCGCGCGGCGTCGACGCGTCGCTCGAAATCGCCGGCGCGCGCCGCTGCGCCGAAGCGGGCATAGACTGCATCAACGTTCCCGACGGCCCCCGCGCCAGCGCGCGCATGAGTTCCCAGGTCACCTGCCAGCTCATCCAGCAGCAAGCCGGCATCGAGGCCGTCAACCACTTCTGCTGCCGCGACCGCAACATACTCGGCATTCAATCGGAACTGCTGGGCGCGCACACCGCCGGGGTCCGCAACCTGATCTGCATCACCGGCGACCCGCCCCGCATGGGCCTTTATCCCGACGCCACGGCGGTTTTCGACGTGGACGCCATCGGCCTGGTCAACATCGTCAACAACCTCAACCACGGCCTGGATATCGGCGGCAACCCGATGGGCTCGCAGACTGCCCTGTTGATCGGCGTGGGAGCCAACCCCGGCGCGCTGAACATGGACGAAGAGATCCGCCGCTTCGATTGGAAAGTGGAGGCCGGCGCCGAATATGTGGTCACCCAGCCGGTCTTCGACCTGGATCTTCTGGAGGCCTTCCTCAAGCGCATCGCTCACGTCAAGATCCCGGTGATCTGCGGCATCTGGCCGCTCACCAGCTACCGCAACGCCGAGTTCATGGTCAACGAACTGCGTGTGCCCGTGCCCGAGCATTTCATGGAGCGGATGCGTGGCGTCGACAACGCCGAAAAAGCCCGGGAAGAAGGCGTCAATATCGCCCGCGAAATGGTGACCCGTGTCCGCGGCATGGTCCAGGGCGTACAATTAAGTGCACCGTTCGGCCGCTACCAGATGGCGCTGGACGTTGCCGAGGCCATTGGCCCCCGTTGAAGCCGAGCCGAGATCCAAAGCATGGCTACCGACCTGGTCGAGATCAATCCCGAAAATCCGCAGCCTGAAGTGCTGGAGCGCGCCGCCGCCGCCGTGCGCCGCGGCAAGGTGGTGGCCATCCCCACCGACGCTCTCTACACGCTGGTGGCCGACCCGTTCAACCTCTACGCCGTCACGCAGGTTTTCGCCGCCAAGGGCCGCGAGCCGCACCGTTCGCTGCCCATCCTGATCGGCGGCATCGTCACGGCCGAAGAGCTGGCCGGCGAGTTGAGCAACCGTTTCTACCTGCTGGCGCGGCGCTTCTGGCCCGGGCCGCTCACTATCATCGTGCCGGCATCGGCTAAGATCCCGCTCAAGGTAACCGGCAACACCGGCCGTCTGGCGCTTCGCCGCTCGCGCTCCGAAATCGCCAACAAGCTCATCGAAATGGTGAACCAGCCGCTCATCGCCACCAGCGCCAACATCTCCGGACATCCCACCTGCCACAGCGGCATCGATGTCTTCGGCATGATGGACGGGCGCGTCGACCTGGTGGTGGATGGCGGCATCTGCAACGGCCCGGGCTCGACTACCGTCGATATCACCGAGCCCTTCTGGCGGCTCATCAAGACCGGGGCCATCGACGAAAAAGAAATTGCGGAGTGTCTGAAGCCGGCATAGGGCCGCCTGTTCACGTCGAATGGCCATATCAACGCTATGGCCGTTTTGCGGCCAGTTGTAGAGAGCTCCTGGATGTGGTGGGCATGCTTTAGCATGCCTATCTCACTCCTCTGCAAGTCACTTTTGAGGGCAAGCTAAAGCATGCCCCACCCGCGATGAATGGCCCCTTTCACTGCACCGTCTTGGCGCTAACCCTCAGCGCAGCAGCCGCTCGGCGTGGAGCGCGCCGTCGGGCGTCTCCTCATGCTTGAACATCAGGTACAAATCCCGCCCGGTCGCAATCAACTCCCCTGCGCCTGCGGCGATCGCATCCACGTCGGCCTCGGTGTAGTCGGGTTTGCGCAATCGGTAATAGACGAAGTCGGCTGTGATCACCTTGGGCACTTCCAGCTTCTCCGATTCCGCCAGGCACAGCGCGATGTTCCGGTGGCGTAACAGTTCGTAGACCGGCTCGGCCAGCCAGGAGGTGTGCCGGAATTCGAACACGTAGCGCAGGTCCGGCGGCAATAACTCCAGGAAGTCGCGGAGCAGCCCCTCATCGCACTTCAATTGCGGCGGCAGTTGGAACAGGATCGGGCCCAAGCGGCGGGCGCTGCGCAGCGGGTCGATCATCTTCAGAAAAAGCGCGGTGGCTTCGGCGGCGTTCCTCAGGCGCAGAATGTGAGTGATGCGCTGGTTGGCCTTCATCGCGAACACGAAGCCCGGCGGCGTGGCTTCCACCCAGCTCTGCAACGTCGAGGCCGAGGGCAAACGCCGAAACGTGTAATTGATCTCCACCGAGTTCAGGCGTTGGGCATAGTGGTGCAGGAATTGTTTGGCCGGAAGTTTGGCCGGATAGAAGCCCGGCTTCCAGGCCGGATATGCGAAGCCGGAGGTGCCAGCATACAAAGTTGCCATGGAATATCATTATCTCTGGCCGGAGGTCTTTATGCCGCTGCTGCACCTGATTTTGGTCTGGATTGTGAGCGCGCTGGCGCTGTGGATCGTGGCGCGCATCATTCCGGGCATCGAAGTCCGCAACTTTTGGACCGCCCTGGTGGCGACCGCCATGATCGCCATCGTCGACTTCACGATTGGCTGGCTGGTGCGGATCGTGGTCCTGCCGCTCATCATCCTGACCTTCGGACTTTTTCAACTGGCGGTGAACGCCTTCCTGTTGAAAGTGGCGTCGCTGTTCACGCCGGGCTTCAAAGTGCGGGGGATCCTGAATGCCGTATTGGGATCATTGGTGCTGACTATCCTCACCTCCTTGCTGCGCCAACTGGTGTTCTAGTGCTCGCGCCGGAAAACTCGACGGACCTTGCGCAAGCGCTCGGCGATGCCGCCGCGCGCGGACGCACCATCGCGCTGGGCGGCAATTCCAGCAAGCGCTTGATGGCCGGGCCCAGCGAACCCGCCGACGTTGCCATCGCCACCACCGCGCTCCATCGCGTGCTGGAGTACGAACCGCACGATCTCACCATCAGCGTGGAAGCCGGGCTGCCCTGGCGCGAACTCACCCGCCTGCTGGCCGCCAACCGCCAGATGGTTCCGCTCGATCCGGCCTTCGCCGAGAGCGCCACGGTGGGCGGAGTGGTGGCGTCCAATGGCAGCGGGCCGCGGCGCCGGTTCTACGGGACTGCCCGCGACCTCATCATCGGCATGCGCTTCGCCACGCTTGAAGGAAAACTGGTCCAGTCCGGCGGCATGGTGGTCAAGAACGTCGCCGGGCTCGATATGGCCAAGCTCATGATCGGGTCCTTCGGCACTCTGGCCGCCATCGCGGCGGTCAATTTCAAACTGGTGCCGGCTCCCGAAGCCGAACAAAGCTTTCTCCTGCCGTTCCGTTCGCTCGAGGAGGCCATCGCGGCGCGTAACCAGATACTCGCCAGCCTTCTCCAACCGGTTGCCATCGACTTGCTCAACCCGGCGGCGGCGCGATCCTTCGGCGGCGACCGCTGGCTGCTGGCCGTGCGCGCCGCGGGTAACGCCCCATCCGTCGAGCGCTATGAGCGCGAGCTGGCGCACATCACCAGCCGTCTGGCCGTCGAGAATGCATGCCCCGAGACGTTGTGGAGCGACCTGGAGTCCTTCACGCCCCGATTCCTCCGCGAGAACGCGGATGGCGCCGTGGTCCGCGTCTCATGTACCCTGAAGGATCTGGAAGGCGTCCTGTCGGCCTTCGAAGTTCCGGCGGTGGCGCGCGCCGGGTCGGGTGTCTGTTACGGCTATTTCGACCGGCACGAGACCGCCGCAAGCTGGGTGGCGGGCGCCGTGGCGCGCGGTTTCAAGACCGTGATCGAGTTCTCACCCGAGGAATGCAAACATTCCGTGGAATTGTGGCCTGCGCCCGGCGGCGACTTTGAAATCATGCGGCGGGTCAAGAATTTATTTGACCCCTCGAACCTGTTGAATCGTGGCCGACTCTATGGTCGTATCTGAAACAACCCGGCTGGGCCCCCGGCAGTTCGATCTCGACCGCTGCATCCACTGCGGGCTGTGCCTCAACGCCTGCCCCACCTACCGCGAGCTGGGCCTCGAGATGGATTCGCCGCGCGGCCGCGTGTATCAGATGGTGCAGGTGGCCGAGGGCGCTCCCATCACGCCTTCCTACATTCGGCACATCGGCCTATGCCTGGCTTGCCGCGGTTGCGAATCGGCCTGCCCTTCCGGCGTGCGCTACGGAAGGATGGTGGAAGATGCGCGGGCCGAAATCGAAGCCCGGGTTCCGCGCGGCCGCATGGCGCAGCGCGTCCGCCGTTTCTTCTTCAATCATCTGCTGGAATCCCGCACCGCCCTGACGGTGGCCGGCACACTGCTCTACATCTACCAGGCGACCGGCCTCAAAGCCCTGATGCGTGCCATGGGCCTTTTCCGGCTGGCCGGCCGCCTGGGCGATATTGCGCAACTGGCGCCATCCGCGGAACCGCCGTTTTTCTTCAGCCAGATCGGCCGGACTTTTCCCGCGCGGGGCGCCACGCGCCATCGCGTCGCGTTCCTCGCCGGGTGCATTGCCAGCGTTTCCTTCGCGCGCCTGAACGAAGCCACCGTGCGCGTGCTGCAGAAGAACGGCTGCGAAGTGGTGGTGCCCGCCGGGCAAGGGTGTTGCGGCGCCCTTCACGTGCACTCGGGTCTGCGCGAAGATGCCCGCAGGCTGGCGCGCCAAAATATCGATGCCGTCCTGGCGGGCGGCTTCGACGCCATCATCACCAACGCCGCCGGATGCGGTTCCACGCTCAAAGAATACGGCGACCTGCTGGGTGACGATCCCTCCTACGCCGCCCAGGCGCGCGAGTTCTCCGCATTGATCCGCGACGTGACGGAGTTCCTCGCCTCCATCGAGCTGAACCGCGAGATGGCGCCGGTAGATGGCATCGTCACGTATCAGGACTCTTGCCACCTGGCGCACGGACAGCGCGTCCGCGCGGCGCCCCGCACGCTGCTCGCCGCCATCCCGGGATTGAGATTTCGCGAGATGCGCTCAGCCGACATCTGCTGCGGCAGCGCCGGCATCTACAACGTGGTTGAAAACCAGATGTCTATGCAGATTCTCGCCGGCAAAATGGAAGCCGTGAATGCGACCGGCGCCGGCATCATCGCCACCGCCAACCCCGGCTGCATGCTGCAACTCGAAGCCGGCGTGCGGCTGCACGGCAACCGCCAGCGCGTGATGCACGTGGTGGAACTGCTGGACGAAGCCTACAAAGGCTAGGCAATCCCGCCCGTCAACGGGCCGGACGGGCGGCACCGCCTGCCCCACCCCTGATCCTTATACTGCGGAATGCGATTTCAATGCGCTCCTGAGAAAACGGCCGGGGAACCGAACAGATTCCCCAACCGTATTGCTATGCCTCATTTCGGGCCGGTCAGAAGTGGATGCGCAGTCCGAATTCCATCTGCCGCGGCGTATTGGCCTGGCCGGTGATCCGGCCAAAAGTCGCCGGGCTGCTCCAGTTCAAGCTCCCGTTGCTGGGCTGCATGTGGTTGAGGATGTTGGTGAACTGGATGCTGAGGGTGGCGCCGACGCGGTTCTCTTTCCACATACCGATGTCTTTGAGGACCGTGGCGTCCATATTCCAGGAGGGCAGGCCGCGCAGATTGCCGTAGCCGCCGCAACTGGTGTCGAGGCCCAGGAAACAGGGCCGGAGTTCGTTATAGACCGCGGCCGGGTTCGAAAACATGTTGATGTGGGTGGAATTGTTCGTGCCCACGGCGACGTTGGCCAACTGCGGCGCGGTGGGGTTGCTGATGGTAGCGCCGGCGTTGTTGTAGTAGGCGCTGGAGGTGCCGGTGTACGGGGACGCAAACACGGCACAGTCGGCCGTGGAGGTCATGCTTCCGGAACTGGACTCGCCGAACGCCGAACTGGCGGCGGGCTGGGAGCCCTCGGTGTAAGTGGCGCAGGTGGCGGCGCCGCTCTGGGCGGTGAACAGCGGGGAGATAGTCCATCCGCCCAGCAGGTGGCCCAGGATGCCGTGCTGTCCCTTGAAGAAGGGCTCCGCGTAATACACCGCGGCGTTGTACTGGAACTTGACGTCAAACCCGTTGGGGCCGTAGTTGGATTGCATGTTCCAGGCGTTGAGCGCGGTATTGGAGCTGTTGGCCTGGGCCAGCGGGGCGGTGCCTAAGGCGCGGCTCCAGGTGAAGTTCGAAATCGCCGTGAGGCCGTGGAAATCGGAGGTCCTGAACGTGGAGTACAGGGCGTTGTAGTTACCGAATCCCATGCTGGTGGTCAAGGCGAGAGAGGTGGCTTGCAGCGGTGTGACACCGCCGCCCGCGCCGCTGATCATGGTGCGTCCGAGAGTCCAGGAAGTGGCTTTGTTGAGAGCGGCCCAGATGGTGGATACACCGGCGCTCTTGAAATTGGAAGTGAGTTTGGAGGCCACGGCAGCGGTGCAACTGCCATAGCCCGTGCAATAGGCGGAGCTGGCGCCGCCCAGGGCGGCCTCAAAGAACGGCTGCGAGGGGATGCTGGTGGGAGATGCGCCCGCAAAATACAGCGCGCTGGCGACCGACTCGTAGGCCTGTGCGAAGCTCTGGCCGCCCAGGGTCGTCATATAGGGGACGTCATCCAGGTTCATCTCCTGCAGTTCGTTGCGGATGATGCGGCCGATATAACCCACCTCGATCATGGCATTGCCGTGGAACTGGCGCTGCAACGCAAAGCTGAAGTTGTCGGTGCGTTCCGGCCTGTAGTGGGGATCGAGAGTGTTGACATCGCCGGCCGAGATGGCGCCGTTATACCCCATGAAAAACGGTTGAGCCAGCGTGGTCGAAGGCGCCGGGAGCGGAGCCGACATGCCGTCCGTGCCGATGCGGAACACGTTGGTGGGATCGACGTTGTTGGCGCCGGCGCAGGTCCCATTCATGTTGGGGCCCGCGCACGTCACCGGCTGTATCGGCCCGATGCCGAGCAACGGGACCAAAACCAGGTTCACGCCGTTGAGGCGGCCCCAGATGCGGCCATAGCCGCCGCGCAGCACGGTCTTGCCGTTGCCGAAGAGCGCACCCAGGACCCCGCTGTCGAACTTGGGATTCCAGGCGGCGGAGACGCGCGGGCTGAACTCGCCATAGAAAGGATAGTAGGGATACTTCAGGCCGGAACCGACGTTGCGGACGGTGGCAAATCCCAGGACGGGGTTATAGACCTGCCCCGCCAGGGCCGCCTTCTCCCGCTGTGCCAGGTAATCGGCCGTGCTGATTTGCTGGCCGTCCGAGCCCACCACCGTCACTTGTTTTCCGTTGATCTCGTAAGGCGGCATCTCCAGCGCCCAGCCCAGGCTGTAATTCAGCGTGAAGGAAGGTTTCATTTTCCAGGTGTCGCTGAAATACACGCTGTAATACGGGATGATGCTTTGATCGAAGGCCGGCTGGCCCACCGGGTTCACCGTAAGATTCGTCCCGGAGCGCGTGTAGGCCACTTGAGGCTGGCTGACCAGGCCGAGCACCTCGGAGTAAAGGTTGTTCCAACTGCTGAGATAGCTGCTACCCACGGTAGTGGGGGTCCAGGCGGTGCTCCCGGAGCTGTTCGTGAAATTGATGTTGGTGCTGGCGATCTGATAAATGATCTGGTCGTTGATGCCGGAACCGTTGTCGGTGCGCATGTGGTAGTCGAAATTGCGCTGGTAGGTTCCGCCGAACTGCAACAGGTGGTTGCCCTTGAGCATGCTCATGCTGTCGGTGACGACCTTGTCCTGGCCGTCCCAGAAGCGCTGGCGGGTGCACTGCGTGCCCACATTGTAAGGGATCAGGGTGTTGGCGCACGTGCTGCTTTCCGCCGTGGAATTGGTGGCGCCGCTGGCGATCTCGACGGCGCCGCCGAGTCCGGGGAGTTGCGGGGGCGCGTTGGCGGTGCCCCACTGCCAGAAATTGCGGGTGTAGCTGAAGCGGAATTCGTTGGTGGTGCTGGGCGAGACATTGGTGGTCATGCCGAGCACCAGGAACCCGGGATCCTGCGGCCGCGGAGCCGTGGCTGCCGGCACTCCCAAGGTATCGCCCGCCAGCAGGCCGCCGATGTCCGCCTGGTTGTTGGTCAGGTTGACGAGGCGCATATAACGATAGCTGGCGAAGAAACGCCACTTATCGCCGAAATCATGGTCTACGCGGGCAACGTACGAATTCTCCGTCAGTGGCTGCCGGATGGAGGATAAGAAACCCTCCACGTTGTAGCCATCGCCGCCGTTACTGGCGTAATACGAGTCGTTGGGCTTGGGCATGTACGTGAAGATTTTCGAAACAATGGGATTGACGCCGATCCCGCGCGGATCGCAGTTCCCGCCGGGACAAACCGCGGATGGATAGCTGACGCCGTCCACGGTGACGGACTGGGGGTTGAGGTTGTACGGCAAATAGGTGCCAGCCGAGTTGGGGACGAAAATCACTCCCGCGCGCATGGTGTCGGTGGGCACGGGACGCTCGTAGGTGCCGACGTTGGGGAACCGCAGTCCCTCGTAGTTGAAGAAGAAGAACGTTTTTCCGCCGGCGAACTTGGGAGCGAGCGGCCCGCCCAGGGCTCCGCCAAAGCGGTTGCGATGGTTGGAAGGCAGCGGCGTAAAGGGCGACAACACCTGGCCCGATGAAGTGGTTTCCGGCGTGTGGTTATTGGACCACAAGTTGGCCGCGCCGACGTCCGTTGCGTAGTAATACCAGTAAGCGGCGCCGTGCCATTGATTGGTGCCGCGCTTGGTGGCCATCTGGACCTGGGATCCGATAGAGTTATTGAAGTCGGCGGTCTGGCTGAACGTGGAAACGCGGAATTCCTCGACGCTTTCCACCGGGGTGGGGACTACGGCCGAGGGGACGGCGCCTTGCTGGGTCCCGCCCATACCGGTGAAGTTGGTGCCGTAGCGGTTGGTTTCGCCGGACATGTCGTCGGAGGCATTGCCTCCGTCGAGCATGAAGGTGTTCTGGTCTTCATACGCCCCGGCGGTGTAGCCGGAGAGCGTGACGCCGGGTTGCAGCACAGCCAGCGTGGAGACGTCGCGGCCCAGGTTGGGCAAGGCGATGAGGGCATTTCCCGATAGAGATGTTCCCACGGCCGCACTGGTGGTCTGAAGCTCCGCCAGGTTGGTGGCCCTGACCTCGACGGTCATGGTGGTCGCCCCAACCTCGAGAGTGGCATTGACGGTCAGGGGCTCGCCGACCTGCACTTGCTGGCTGTCCACCTTGTAGACCATGAAGCCCGGTTTGCTGAAAGTGATGTCGTACGTTCCGGAGGGCACGTTGACGAAGACGTACCGTCCGGATTCATTGGTCGATGTAGTCCGCGTGGTGCTGGTCGACTTGTCGGTCATGATGACCTGTGCGGTCGGAACCAGCGCTTGCTGTTGGTCCGTCACCTGGCCGGTGACGGTACTGGTTGAAGTCGCTTGTGACCACGCCGGCGCAGTGCTGAGGCATAGCAGTATTCCCAGCACAACAACCGGCAGTCCATGTAGAAACCGGAAATCACCAAAACGAGAGTACATATGACCACCTCTAAGAAAATGGGCCCGAATACCCGGATCCCCCTGACGGCTTAACCGTCACGCCTGAATAAGCAGAAAAAATACGTCGGCGGTTATGATGCGCTCCCTTTTGGGCTACTGGTCAAATATCGTATACACCCATTTCATGTTGAATGCAAGAGTTTGTCACATGAATATCTAAAATGTTGAGGTTCTCAACGCTGAAGGACATGCCGCAAGCGACTCGCTGACGCTCCATTCGACCCCGTCCCACTTCGCACCCGCCAGGGACTATACTGCAATCCCAGGAGGCCCATTTTGGAGGCTGCTCTCCAATCTTCGCCCGCCGCCGCGGCGCCCGCGTCCGTCCGGCAGCCTGCGCCGCGCAATATCGCCATTGACGCTTATCGCGGCTTGGTCATGCTCCTCATGATGGCCGAAGTTTTCCAGCTCTCGCGCGTGGCTCAGGCCTTCCCCGCCAGCCGCTTCTGGAGCTTCCTGGCCTACCACCAGACGCACGTTGCCTGGGCCGGCTGCTCGCTGCACGACACCATTCAGCCCGGCTTCTCGTTCCTGGTGGGTGTGGCGCTGCCCTACTCGATCGCCAACCGGCTTGCCAAAGGCGGCGCCTTCGGCCGCATGCTGGGCCACGCTCTCTGGCGGGCGCTGTTGCTGGTCGCGCTCGGCATCCTCCTCCGGTCTCTGGACAGCCCGCAGACGAATTTCACCTTCGAAGATACGCTCACGCAGATCGGTCTCGGTTACCCGTTGCTCTTTCTGCTCGCGTTTCGTCCGCCCAAATGGCAGGCCATCGCGCTGGCTGCGATCCTGGTGGGCTACTGGCTCGCATGGTCGCTCTATCCGGTGCACGGCTCTGCTTCCGGCCATTGGGTGGCCGTTGCGCCCTCCTGGCGGCACGACTACACCGGCTTCGCCGCGCACTGGAACAAGTACGCCAACCTCGGCATCGCCTTCGACCAGTGGTTCCTCAATCTCTTCCCGCGCACTCAGCCGTTCGCATTCAATGGCGGCGGATACCTCACGCTCAGCTTCATTCCCACGCTCGGCACCATGATCCTCGGTCTCTTCGCCGGCCAGTGGCTCCGCGCCGCCGCGCCGCGCATCCCCATGCGCCGCCTGCTCACCGCCGGCGCCATCGGAATTGCCGCCGGGCTGCTCTTCCACTTCACTGGCATCTGCCCCGTGATAAAGCGCATCTGGACCCCCAGTTGGACCCTCTTTAGTGGCGGCATCTGCTTCCTCTTTCTGGCCGCCTTCTCCTGGATTCTGGATGTCCGCGGCTACCGCAAATGGGCCTTCCCACTGGTGGTCGTCGGCATGAACTCCATCGCCGCCTACCTGATCGCCCACCTGTGGGAGCGCTTCATCGTGGATTCCTTCCGCATCAATCTGGGCGAGCGCTTTTTCCGGGTCCTCGGCGCCGGCCTCGAACCGCTGCTACGCGGCATTGCCGTGCTGCTGGTCTACTGGTTGTTCCTGTTCTGGATGTACCGGCGCAAGATCTTCCTGCGCATGTGAGGTATCGAGGCCGGGCTCCATTTCATTTCAGAGCGACTTCCGCCAGTTGATGGACCTTGTGGGGTCGGTTTCTGGGTTTTGGACCCTGTCCGGACCTCGATCTGGTGACCATGGACCCTTTGCCATGAGGGCTTGCCGATGCGCAGGCGATACCGGCCTTTCAGCGCACCCTTCAGCGCCTTGACGTCGCCGCGACCGTCAGCAGCAAATCCTTCCAAGGCGTGCAGAATACGGGTCGCGTCGGAGCGGTCCATGTGGGCGAGTTCGCGCTGAGCCGCAGGCTTATAGACGAGGAGCCGTTTCACAGACCTAGCCGTTGCTTCAATTCGCCGTGAGAGATGCTCTCTCCCTGTTCGGCTTCGGCGGCCAGGATGCGGGCGATGGTCCCTTCATCGACCTCTTCTTCGGGAGCCTCAGCGAGGCGGCGGGCGAACTCCTCATCACTGATGGGCGGTGGGGGAGCCAAAAGGGGTCAAGAGCGCGCGGACCTGCTGCGGAGGCAAGGCGTCGATGATCTGATGAAGCCGGTCGAGGTCACTCATGATTCGCTCCGTTGTCAACGGACGCTACGCCTCCATTATATCGAACGGGACGCAATACGCCCGCCGGCATGGTTTCGATCCCCACACCTGAACCTTCAAACCATCCCCAGAGAACTGCCACACCATCCCCGCCAAACTCGATGGCGTATTGTGCGACTCCTCGACCTCAACTCGATTTTCTCCAGGCCGCCGGATGAAATTCATCAGAGCATTTGTTCGCGGAGCAAACGCTCTACTGTCTGCACGTCGTGTGTTCTCAATGATCCGGCGCGCATAAGCGCCACAAGGTCCGAACGCGGCCCATTTTGGACCTTGTCCGGACTTTGAAAAGGACAACAGCCACCGAATCGGCGACCGTAACTCTATGAATTATTTTGGGGAAGTTTGGTACGCCCGAGTGGATTCGAACCACCGACCTTTTGCTCCGGAGGCAAACGCTCTATCCATCTGAGCTACGGGCGCACGTTGCTGCTTTCAATTGTAGTCTCACGCTCCGCACGGGGTCAAACCTGCCGCCGTATGGTTGCTGCCTCTCCGACAGGATGGGAACGATGGGGGCCAGAGGCCGGGGCAGCCGCTTGCGGCAAAGGGTGAGCGCGGCCGCGCGGCGGCGATTGGAGAGGAAGCCGAAGTGGCGGATTTTGACGAGACCCAGGGGTAGGATGTGAAGCAGGAAGCGCCGGATGAACTCGACCGCATCCAGCGTCATGGCTTTGATCTGGTTGTTGTCTTTGGAGTCCCGCCATTGAAAGGTCACCCGGCCGTTTTCCAAGGGCGACGCGCCACGCGCTCACAGTGGCCTTGGTGAAGGCGGGCCGGGGTTCCTGGCCGTACCAGGCAAAGAACCCGTCCAGCCCCAGGTTGTACACTCGCTTGGTGATCGGGGAGGAAACGCTGTCCAGGACCAGGGCCTTCAATCTGCGCCAGTCCGCCGCTCTGTTTGCCAATGCCAACTCGTTCATTTGAGCCCTCTTATTGGGCCATATCGGTAGCCATGTGGACATTACCTCTGGGCCGCAAGGACCTCAAGCGAATTGCCGGGACGGGTGAGATTCTCGCAAGACGGCACGGTGGGAATTCGCGCGCGGAACCGAGTCTCTAAACGCTACGGCGTCAGGGCGGATCAATTTCGCTGGAGGCGGCGTAATTTCCGGATGCGCCGTGATTCGAGCGGAATCGGTAATTGCCCGCCGGACTCCGTTTACTGGCTGCGCTCCCGTTCTACAGACCGATGCGTCGTACGAGATTGGCGAAGCGTGCATCCGAGCGCAGACTATCGAAGGCCGGGTCAACGCCGAGATACTGCACACTAGGATCGCGTGTGGCGCAGGCTTTCTCAAGCGAAGCGAACGCCTGCTCGCGCTCGGTCAGCGCCGCATAGAGGATGGCCAACTCGGCCGGCGAAACATACCTCTCACTCGTCCGCAGTTGCTGAAGGATGCTCTGTGCTCGCTCGCGCTCGCCGGCCCACGCGTACGACGCGCCCAGATGAATTTGCAAACTCGGACTCTTATTGCCTAGATTGATGGCGTCCTGATAGGCGGCGATGGCCTTCGCCTGCATCGCCTTCGCGGCGTAGGTGAAGCCGAGGACGTTGTACGTCGGGGGAAAGCTCCGGTCCAGTTCAAGCGTCTTCTGCAGGGATTGGATGGCCTGATCGTACTGGCGCGCGAAGTAAAGCACATAACCAACATTGGCATTGACGGCCGGGGCGAGCGGATCAAGCTCTCTGGCACGCTCGATCTCGGTGATGGCTTGCGGGTGTCGCCCCACAAGGCTGAGATAAAACGCATACCTCAGGTGTGCTTCGGCGAGGTTCGGGTTCAGTTCGATGGCGCGCCGGTATTCCCGCTCGGCATTGGCCCAATCCCAGGCATCCCGCATGGTGAGCGCCATGGCGTAGTGCCCGTCAGCGAGATTCTCATCCAGCTCCAACGATTTGCGCGCTGCCTCCTCCGCTTTGGGTAAGAACTCTTTGGGGTCCAGGACGCTTCCTGCCGCGAGATCGCGATACGTTGTGGACAGGTCGGCATAGGCCAGCGCGTAAGCGGGGTCGACGGATATGGCCTGCTTGTAATACCCGACAGCCATCTCGGAATTCTCGATGCCTCCCTTGTGGCGATAGAACAGTCCCTTGAGCATCAGTTCATACGCCTGCGGGTTGACCGTCTCGCGCTTGGCGAGTTGCTGCCGCGCGCCGGCACTCAAGCGCAGGCGCAGCTTATCAGCGATCTCTCCGGCAATCTCGGATTGGACGGCCAGCAGGTCTGCCGACTTGCGGTTGTATTGTTCGCCCCACACCTGCGTCCTATCGCGCGCGTTTACGAGTTCGACACTGATCACCAGGTTGTCGCCTAGCTTCGTGACTCTGCCGCTCAGGATTGCTTTGACGCTCAGCGCGTTCGCCACTTCCTGGGGGTCCACATCCTTGCCCCTGTACCTGAAGCTTGAGCTGCGTGCGATAACCTTCACGGCAGGGAGTTGCGAGAGCCTGTTGATGAGGCGCTCGCTGATGCCGTCCGAGAGGTATTCCATCTCCTGATCTCCGGTCATGTTGGTAAAGGGCAGGACGGCGATGGAGTCAAGGGCGAGCTGGGAGTGAAAGTAATAGCGGAGTCCGACCGCTGTGATGATGACGGCCAGCAACGCGAGGATGGCTGCGCCTTTCTTGTGACGCTTGATCTCTCCGGCGATGTATTCCGCGCTCGAAGTTGAACGCAGAGGTGCGGTACCACTCGTGCCCGTGGCTGGCTGACGGGCGCTGTCGATGCCCGTCGCGGCGCCGCTGCTCGGGGCTTGCACGCCATTGCCTGCGCGCTGGCCGGACGGCGATGATCCTGTCGTTCCGGTCAATTCCTGCCCGAGCTCTTCCAGCTCAAGCGCCACGTCGTGGCTCGATTGGTAGCGCTTATCCGGGTCCTTGGCCAGACATCTTCGGACGATGCGCTGCAGCTGATCGGGTGGCGGGTTCTCGCTGCCTCCGCCAATCGGAGGCGTTGGCCCGTGGACGATTTTATGGAGAGAATCGAGCGCGTCTTTTCCCTCGAACGCTTTCTGTCCTGTGGCTGCCTCATACAAAATGCATCCGAAGGAGAAGATGTCCGAACGGTGATCGACCTCCGTCTTGCCCAGAGCTTGCTCGGGCGACATATAACCGATTGTGCCGATAACCGTTCCGGGCGTGGAGTGCTGGTTGAAGATCGTGGCGGCATCGCTTGCTGCGCCGCTTCCGGAGCCAAAGGGCTCTTGCGGTTCGATCAGCTTCACCAAGCCAAAATCTAGAATCTTGGCGTAGCCGTCGCGCGTGACCATAATGTTGTCGGGCTTGAGGTCACGATGCACGATACCCGCCGCGTGCGCTTTCGCCAGTCCCTCGGCTACCTGAGCGAGGTATTTCAAGAGTTTCGGCAGCGGCGTTTGTCCGCGGTGAAGTTTGTCCCGCAGGGTCTCGCCGTCGACGTACTCCATGGAGATGAAGTGTGTTCCGCCGGCCTCTCCAATTTCGTAGATGTGCGCGATATGGGGATGGTTTAGAGCAGCGGCGGCTTTCGCTTCTTGCACGAAGCGACGCATGCGCTCCTCATTCGAAGCGACCTCCGCAGGCAGAATCTTCAGGGCCACCTTGCGATCCAGCCTGGTGTCCTGAGCCAGATACACCTCACCCATTCCGCCCACGCCGAGACGCGAGCTAATGCTGTAGTGCGAGATCATGCTGCCAGATTGGAGCTTTGCTTCCACCTTAACTCGGGGAATTCGCCACGAACTCACATAGATAGGATGGTTGCGGCCACCGATGAAGTGTAGGCGATAATCACGAAATCCATTCTTTATTTTATACCGGATGGCGAAGCGGTCTGCCGAAAGGTCAACTCGAAGGCTGCGGGGCATCAATTGCTTGCCGCGAATTGCATTGCGTGGAAGTCGCCATGGTTGGACCTTCGAGCGCTGCCCGGTAAGTCCTTAGCGTTGTATCGGAAGTGCGCCGGCGGCGCGCGCATGCAGAACGAGATGAGACTGATCGCCGGCGCGTTCCCGATACAACCACTTGTACGAAGCCGCCTTACTTTGGCAGGACGATTGCTTTATGGGGATTGTATGGCGCTTTCATTGTGAGCCGTCCACGTTGGACTGGCTCAGCGAATGGCCGCATCACACCGCAATGCTACCGCCGAGTCCGCTCCGTCGCAATCGTCCTGCCAAAGTACACGTCGGGCATTCGAAACTGCCGCGCAGCGGCTTTGTGCAAGAGGATTTCACGCCAATGAGCTTCGCGCACCTGACGTGTAACGGGCTACCTGTAGAAATGGCCGCATTCGGCATTTCGGTTCGAGCATCCAGGCGATACCTCCCGAATGGTCGCACTCGGAAGTTTGTTCACACCTTTGCGGATCACTCCTGCCTGGTCGCCCAGCGTTGACCGACTTCTGGAAACGGAACGATACGCGGCCATACCGCCCCCACCGATTAGGGACAAGCCTCCTGCCCCGTTGCCTTGCGCCTCCGCAACACTCATAATCCAAGAATGAAGTTTCGCCTGACTGCTCTTGTCCTGGCCGCTCCCTGCCTGACTTTCGGCGCCGGCTCGGCGACCGAGATCCTGCAACACGTTGCCGCCGTCTACCGCGACCTGCGCGGCTATGAGGTCCGCGTCACCGCCCAAACCGTCCGCGGATCCGACGTGTCGGAGCGGCACTTCGCAGAGACCGGATCGGGTCCCGGGAAATACCGCGTCCAGTTCGACAACGCGAGCAGCGAACTGCGGGTTGGCGATGGCCAGGACGAGTGGCTCTTTCGTCCGGACACCAGCGAATACTCGAAGACGCCGCTGGCTGACGCCGCCGGCACGCACATCGGCGCGCTGGCCGAAATCGACCGGCACGTCCGCGAGGCCTCCATCGCCCGCGAGGAGCAGTTCCTCGTGAACGGAAAACCCGTCCCCATCTATGTGGTGAGGGTGGTTCGCGACCAGTGGCCCCGCGGCAGCATCGAGGGCGCTGAGAACACCATGTACCGCATCGACCGGCAAAGCTTCGTTGTCTATAAGGCCATCACCTACTCGGCCAAGGCCACCGAGATCCTGCTCTATACCATCGCAAAGTGGAATCAACCGTTGCCCGAAGCGCTATTTCACTTCGCACCGCCCGCGTCCGCGCGCGCCGCTTCGCCCGGATCGGCGTTCCAGGCGCAGTCCAAGCCGCTGGTTGGTGCGGTGGCGCCTGATTTCACGCTCCCCGATACCGGCGGCAACAACGTCCACCTTCGCGAGTTCCAGGGCAAAGTCGTCATCGTCGATTTCTGGGCCACCTGGTGCCCACCCTGCCGCGCCCTCATGCCGCGCCTTCAGAAGATGTACGTCAATTGGGAAAAGCGCGGCCTGGTCATCCTCGGTCTGGATGTCGGTGAGGACGCCGGCGCCGTCGAGAAATTCGCCCGCGAGCAGTCGTACACTTTCCCCCTCCTGATCGGCGCCGAACCCGACACCTCGGCCAAGTATTTCGTCGAGGCGTATCCTTCGACCTTCGTCATCGACCGCCTGGGCCACATCGTTTACCGCGATCTGGGCGGCGCCGATCCCGCCAAATTGCAGGCTGCCGTGGAAAAAGCTCTCGGCGGTCACTGAAATCGTTTGCCCATGTCCTTGCCCGATCCCGCGCCGGTCCTCGCACTCATCGATGCCTTCCGGCAATCCAAGACCATGTTCGCGGCTCTCCCTGGGCGTCTTCGACCGGCTGCATGAAGCGCTCGCGCGCGCCGCGCCGCTCGCCCAGGCCCTGGGCGTCGATTCCGGCGCGCTCGCGGGCCTGCTCGATGGCTGCGCCGCGCTCGGCCTCCTGGGCAAGCGCCAGGGCCTCTATTCCAACCAAGCCGTCGTCGAGGCTTACTTGTGGAGCGGCAGCCCCGATTCGCTCTGCGGCTATGTTCGCTATTCCGATGAGGCCTTGTATCCCATGTGGGGCAGCCTCGCCGACGCCGTGCGCGAAGGCTCGCCGCGATGGAAGCAGACCTTCGCAGTGGAGGGCGGCATCCGCCGCATCAAAGCTCCCATCGCGCTCGGTTTGAGCCAGAATACCACAGGCGTTCGCGATGCGGAATTGCCTCGAATTTACCCAATTTACCCCAGGAGCATGGCCCCATCCAGATAGTAGTTTTGACCGGCTTGCTTGTCTATGTGTCTTTTCCGCGGCTTCGCGCCTTCTCCGGTAAATTCTTCATTTCGGCGGCTAAGCCTTCTTCATCAACCTCGGTATGGCAGCGCCGCATCGAACAGGATAGACTCTTGGTAAAGGAGGGATATGTCCATTCGTCCAGTAAAACGGCTCATCAAGGCTAAGCCGACCCTCGAGGGCGCCGGAGTTCACCTGCGCCGCGCGTTCGGCTTCGGCGCCACCTCGGAATTCGATCCTTTCCTCCTCCTCGACGACTTCCGCAATGACATTCCGGAGGATTACCTGGCGGGCTTCCCCTGGCATCCCCACCGCGGCATTGAGACCATCACCTACGTCCTCGCCGGTACCGTGGAACACGGTGACAGCATGGGTAACCACGGCGCCATCGCCGCCGGCGACGTCCAGTGGATGACCGCCGGCAGCGGCATCATCCACCAGGAGATGCCCAAAGGCGACCAGTCCGGCCGCATGCACGGCTTCCAGTTGTGGGCCAACCTTCCCTCCGCGCTCAAAATGACGCCGCCCCGCTACCAGGAGGTAAAATCCCCCGACATCCCGGAGGTCCAGGACGACGACGGCACCCAGGTGCGCATCGTCTGCGGAACCTTCTGGGGCAAATCCGGCCCCGTGGACGGCATCGCCGCCGACCCCATCTACCTCGACGTCACGGTTCCTGCCGGCCGCCGCAAGACCCTCCCCGTGGAGACCACCCGTCACGCCTTCGCTTACGTCTTCTCCGGCAGCGGCAAGTTCTGCAATGCCTCCGGACCCCTCGCCGTCCCGACCGAAGGCGTCGGTTGGGCCGACACCGCGCCTCCCGCCGGGGCCGACAACCGTTCGCTGGTGGTCTTCGACCGCGGCGACGAAGTGGCCGTCCAAGCCGGCGAGGATGGCATCCGTTTCCTGCTCTGTTCCGGCAAGCCGCTCCAGGAGCCCGTAGCCTGGTACGGCCCGATTGTGATGAACACGCAGGAGCAGCTTCGTCAAGCCTTCAAAGAGCTCGACGAAGGAACCTTTCTGAACGCCGCGAAGAACAAGTAGCACGCCGCCGCGTGACTAGCCGCGATGCGATTCACTTAGTCCGTAGCCTCAGAAGTTCGTTCACGTATTGGCAGACCGCTTGCTTGCTCGCGGTCTCCGATGCACTCCGAGATAGACCTGAACTTCTGCCGAGATGGCGCCGGCCCACGGTTCCTCCGCTTCCTCTGCGTTCTCAGGTTTTGACTTGCCTCAGACCGGCTTGAGCGGCGTGACGGGAACCTGGCGGAACCTGGCGGCGCCGGCCAGCCCCTTGTCGAAGGTGACCAGGTGGGCTCCGGAGGCCTCGGCGAAGGCGACCAGGTAGCAGTCGGCAACCGCCTTTGTCGCCGGCAGCTTGGCAAAGGGCGCGGCAGCCTGACGGAACAACGTCTCCACTCCAGGCGGCTCCGCCGCAAGTCCGACGCGTGGGTCCTGTCTCCATCGGTCGTACAGTTCGAACGCGGCCCTCAGCGTTAGCGTACTATCGCCCATCACCTTCCGGTTGGTCAGCAGACGGATGAACCCAAGCATGGTGAACCGGCAGAACCGAAACGCCGCGCGATCGGTGGATTCGTACCAGCGGGCAGCGCTGGCATGCTGCGGATGCCGATCCCAAGTCATCGCCAGCCACACATTGATGTCAATCAAATACGAGGTCATAGGGCGTCTCGGTGTTCGGACAGAGCGCTCCGGGACGGCCCTTGCCCTTCAGCAGCGGCAGCCGGACACGCTGGCCCTTGCGAAGCGGCTTCACAGGCGTGACGCGGGCAAGCGGCTGGCCGCGTTTCGTAATGGTGATTCCCTCGTCGGGAAGATCTTCCAGCAGGGAGAGACACCGCCGGCGGAAATCCGTGATGCTGAGGTCGTGCATGCCTCAAGTGTACACCGGAATGTACAAGTTGGTTCCCTACTGCAGGAGCGTCAGCCCATTCGCGCCCGGAATGGTGCGCAGGGTGGCCTTGGCCAGGACCTGTCCGCGGCCACCCTGCACGGTGCGTCGAGTGGTGAGATACAATGTATCTCAGGGAGGTCGAATCATGGCGACGACGATGGTTCACGTTCGCGTGGATGAGAAGACGAAGCAGAGGGCCGCGAAGGCACTTGCCGGGATGGGAATCTCCGTGTCCGACGCCGTGCGCATGTTGCTGGTGCGCGTGGTCGCGGAGAAGGCCCTGCCTTTCGATGTGAGAGTTCCCAACGCGACCACGGTGAAGGCGATGCGGGCCGCCGACAAGGGCAAGGGAAAGCGCCTGAAGTCCGCGGGCGCACTGTTCAAGGACCTGGGAATTTGATCCGGTGCGGAACCCGGTAAAAGGCGCGCAGTTCCGGCGCGTAGCTCCCAAACGCCGGCGGCTGAATGATTGGGGGGTGCCACACCCACTGACCCACCCCCCATAGCCGACAAGGCTGTAGCGGCGATCCTGGAGTCCAGAAAGAGAGCCAAGGACGAGAAGAAGTGATCCTGCGCGGCCCCTTAGCTTAGCGCTGACCGGGCGCAGCACATTCCGATTGACGGATATCTCAGAATTGTAATAAGATGGAACCAGGAAAACCAAGCAAGCGAATTCAGTGGATGGGCGACTCGAAAGATCGCCTAAGAGGATTTCCCGAAGAAGTCCGGTATGAGATTGGTTCTGCGTTGCGCTCGGCACAGTTCGGTGAGAGCCATCCATCCGCGAAGCCGATGCGGGGCATCAATGCGGTTGAGATCGTGTCGGACTTCGATGGCGATACGTTCCGGGGCGTTTACACAACCAAAATCAAGGAATATATCTACGTCCTCCACTGCTTCAAGAAGAAATCGACAATTGGGATCAAGAGCCAAAAGCGCGACCTGAATCTCATCAGGACGCGTCTTCGCGATGCCGAAGAGCATCAAAGACAGCGGGAGAGCGATGAAAAGAAGCGAATGGCGGAAGATCGAAGTGGAGGAGGGAGGCGATAATGTCTTCGCCGACATTGGGCTTCCAAATCCAGACGAGGCCCTTGCCAAAGCCGACGTCGCCCGCGAAATCAATCGGATCGTTACAGAGCGCGGTTTAACCCAACTGGAAGCCGGGCGGCTTTTGGGAATAGGCCAGCCGCGGGTGTCCCAATTGAAGCGCGGGCGCCTGGGCGACTTCTCTCTCGAAAAACTGATCGGGTTCGCCAAGGCGCTGGGCAATCAGGTCGAAATCCTGATCAAACCGGCGCCCGAGCCGAGAATCAAAGTAAGGGTTGCGGCCCATCGCGCCGGCAGTGCGAAACGGCCAAGTCCCGCGAACGCTGCGAGGACTGCGCGGACAGCGCGCAGATCGAAACCGCCCTTAGATTCTCATGCGCCTCGCCGGTCTGATCGCATTCGTTTTCGCCAGCGCCGGGCCACTACGGTGAAGGCGATGCGGGCCGCCGACAAGGGCAAGGGAAAGCGCCTGAAGTCCGCGGGCGCACTGTTAGAGGACCTCGGAATCTGATCCGGTGCGGAACCCGGTAAAGGGCGCGCAGTTCCGGCGCGACGTGAAACTCGCGCAGAAGCGCGGCAAGGACACGGTGAAGTTACGCGAAGTGATCCTGCTGCTGATCGGGCGATTTCGGGGACGGGCTACGCAACACCCAAACGCCAGCGGCTAAGCGATTGGGTTACGTGGCTTGCCCGTAGTTTCACGCAGCCGCCGCAGGGTATCCTCACAGGCTGCGCACAATGGCGGGAGGTCGATTTGAACGATGTCCCAGAGCCGATCTTCCCGGATGGCGTCATACTCGTGACGCAGGCGGTTAGCGAGCGCCCTTATCTCCTGCCAGGGCTGACCCGGCACGAGGGACAGAGCCAGATCGCCGAGCTTGGCCGCGGCTTCGCTGATCCGTTCGAGGCAGCGCTCAACCGCATCGTATGTTTTCTGGTCCTTCGCGAACGCTGTCACGTCCATGCCGGCGACGTAACGCTGAATCGCTTGCGCGTTTTCGACGATGTCTTCCAGGCGGCGGGCGGGTTTGTCAGAAGGCAAGGGTGCGGTCCCGGTCGATCTCTGTCTGAAAACGCTTCTTGCGCACCGGCTCCTCGATGACATCCACCTTGCAGCCCAGAATGCCGGACAGACGCGCTTCGAGTTCGCTCAGGCGGCTGAAATAGCTGAGACCTGGCGCCGAGAAACTCTCGCCGAGGCGCACTGCCACATCGACATCGTGCGTGGAATCCTCGCCGCGTGCGACCGAGCCGAACAGGGACAGACCCAACACGCCAGCCGTGCGTAGTTCCTGTTCATGCGCCTTCAAGGCGGCTATGACACGGTCGCGTTCCATGGAACCAATTTTGCACAACTTCGGCTCGCAGGCAACTGCTCGCGGTTGCCACTGCTAGGAACTCGATGGAAGGGATTTCGGGAACGGGCGACGAAACTCCCAAACGCCAGCGGCTGAATGATGGGGGTTGCGTAGCCTCTTCCGAAAATAGGGCGCAAGTTATTGATTCCTCGTATCGGACGGCACCCATTTTCATGCGGGTATTGTGAGCCGTAGCGGCTCATACGATACGACTGTCCCCGAAACTCCAAAGGATGGCGCTTTCGCTTATACTGAATGAGATCTGGAAGTCCAAAATGGAAATTCCGGCCCAATATTGCTTGCTTCCCATTGTCACCCTCCTCGCGTCGCTTGCCGTGAACGCCGCCACTCCGACAGACAAATACTCCGGCTCGCGAGGGGCGAGGCGCGCCTACGAGCAAGGAGTCAAGGCGCAAAGGGCCCGCCGGTTCGCTGATGCGGTAGACGCGTACCGCCGCGCCATGAACCTGGATCCAAACTTCGCTTCCGCCTACGAGAAATACTTCCAGGCGAAGGATCTGGCGTTCTCCCAACAGAATGAGGACAAGCCCGATGCCGAACAAGACAAGGCCTGGACTGAATTCAGAAACAGCACAAACGCCGAAATGAATGCGCTGATGACTCGCCGGCCGCCGAACCCGATTTATCCGTGGATCAATTCCACGCGCTACGAGGAGGACGCGCCGGAAAAGAAGCGCGAACTCTGCAGCGAGGCACTTGCGGCCGACCCCAATTTCCTGCCCGCCTACCGCTGTCTCGCCCAAGTGGCCAAGCTCGGAGGGGATGTCAGACAGGCTGCCCAACTGTTCCGCCGGGTCCTCGACCACAATCAGAAAGATACGGAGTCTTGGCTTAATTATACGGCTCTGCGCAGGAATTCGATGGACCTCAAGCAGGGATGGCTTTCATGAGTTGGCTAATTTCGGTACACTCGCGGTTTGCGGGACAACGAACTGACAAAGCTGCTGGGATGGCCG
>JBEKDA010000047.1:0-63077 GCA_050014595.1 Bryobacteraceae bacterium | reverse complement strand
CGTGCGTTTGCGCCGCGATTTCGATGTTTCGAAGTTCTCGCAGCAGACGCAGGTCATCCTGCGCGCGATGAAGAAGTACGGCATGATCCTGGCGGACAACGGCGGCGCATGGTTCTTCGAGGCCACGCCGAATCCTGGCTGGAATCCCGATGTAATGATCGAGGAGATGCGCAAGGTCAAGGGCTCGGAATTCGAGGTAGTGGACGAATCGTCTGTCATGCGCGGCTCCAATTCGGGGGCGACCAATCCGCCGGCGCCGCCGGATGCGACGCCGGCGTCGCGCGCGCCGATGATCGGGAAGTGTCCGCTGTTCCCGGCGGACAATATCTGGAACACGCCGGTGGATACCGCGCCTCCCGATGCACACTCTTCGGCTTTGCTCGCCAGCATCGGGCTGGAAAAGACGCTGCATCCGGACTTCGGACGGGAGGCGACCTCGGGGATTCCGTTCAATCTGGTGCCCGGCAGCCAGCCCAAGGTGCCGATGCAGGTGGCGGGTGGGGAGAGCGATACGGGGCCGGTGCCGATACCGCCCCATCCCCTGCTTGAGAGTGGGGGCACGGGCGACAGCCACATGATTGTGGTGGATCAGGACGCCTGCAAACTTTACGAGTTGTTTGCGGCCAGACCGGTTCCGGGTGGAGGGTGGCATGCCGAGTCGGCCGCGCATTTCGATCTTCGGTCGAATGCCCTGAGACCGGAAGGCTGGACTTCCGCCGATGGGGCTGGGCTGCCGATTCTGGCGGGGTTGGTCCGTTATGAGGAGGTCGCGGCCGGCGAAATTCGCCATGCGCTGCGTTTCAGCGCGCCGAAAACCACCCGCGCTTTCGTCTGGCCAGCGCGCCATCTGGCTTCGCGCAGCGACGATCCCGACCTTCCGCCCATGGGTTTGCGCGTGCGACTGCGCGCGGAATACGACATCTCGAAATTCTCGAAAGAGGCGCAGGTGATTCTGCGGGCTCTCAAGAAGTACGGCATGATCCTCGCCGATAACGGCGGCGCGTGGTTTATTTCCGGCGCGCCGAACCCGAACTGGGATCCGGAGGGCCTCGCCGGGGAGATGCGCGCCGTCAAGGGCTCCGATTTCGAAGTGGTCGACGTTTCGTCCTTCATGTTGAATTCGAGCTCGGCGGCGGTGATTGCAATCCGTTAATGGCATCGCCAGCGAAAGCGCGGAGACGCGGAGGAGACGCATAGACAGGCAAGCAAGGAAGTCAAAACCCGAGAGCGCAGAGGAGGCGGAGAAAATTTGACTTAGGCCGGCGGCCCCCGCTATTCTGAAACTTCTGGTAGAGGCGCGGCGGCCATGAGTAGCCGGGCTGGCATTCCGATTGCGCTTCGGAAGCCCGGACCAAAGGGGCCGGCAGTTTCCGCCGAAACCGAGAGGGAAGCTCAGTTCCATTTCGGTTGGGGGGGTCAGGCTAATACCGGCCCACTGTCACTCGTTTCTCAGGCGGGTGGAGCGCTATCGGGAATGAAGACGCGCCGGCCGGCCGGCCGATCTCTCCTTCTCTTTAGTTTCCCCCATCGAGGTTCACGGAATGAATGTCATTGAACTCACGCGCGCGCTGATCGATATCGAATCGATTACCAACAACGAAGAGCGGATCGGCAACTTTCTGTTCGAATGCCTGGCCCCGCTGGCCGCGAAGTACGACGGCCGCGTGGAGCGCGTGGAAGTGGAGCCCCGGCGCTTCAATCTCTTCGCGCAGTGGGGCGAGCGCCTGGACGTCACTCTCTCCACTCACATGGATACGGTGCCGCCGTTTTTCGCTTCGGGCGAGGATGACGAAAACATCTGGGGGCGCGGCGCCTGCGACACCAAGGGCATCATCGCTTCCATGGTGGCGGCCGTCGAGGCGCTGCTCGAAGCGGGCCAGCGCTCCATCGGCCTGCTGTTGGTGGTGGGTGAAGAGCGCAACAGCGCCGGCGCGGCTCGCGCGGCCGCCGATGCGCGCGGCTCGCGCTATATCATCAACGGCGAGCCCACCGAAAACAAGCTGGCCCTGGGCTCGAAGGGCGCGCTGCGTTACGAAGTGGCGGCGAGGGGAAAGATGGCGCACTCGGCCTACCCGGAACTGGGCGATTCCGCCATTCACAAACTGATCGAGGCCCTGACGGCGATCCGGCGCATTGCACTTCCGGTCGACGAACTGCTGGGGCCCAGCACTCTCAACATCGGCACGATCTCCGGCGGGCGGGCGCCCAACGTCGTGGCGGACGAAGCCCACGCCGATATCATGATCCGGCTGGTGGGCGATTCCCGCAAAACCAAGGAGGCGCTCGCCGAGGCGGTCCAGGGACTCGCGGAACTGCGCGAGGTGATCGAGATTCCGGCCCTGCGGCTGAATGCGGTGGATGGCATTCCGTCCACGGTGGTGGCGTTCACCACCGATATTCCGGCGTTCAACGGCCGATGGGGCGAACCGTTCCTGATCGGCCCCGGGTCGATTCATGTGGCGCACACGCTGGAAGAGCGCGTGCCCAAACGCGAGTTAGTGGAAGCAGTCGAAATCTATCAACGAATCGTCAGGCACTTATGCAAACGCTCGAAGTAGGCATCCTCGGCGCCACCGGCATGGTGGGCCAACATTTCATCAAGTTCTTACAAGGCCACCCGTGGTTCAAACTCAGGTGGCTGGGAGCGAGCGACCGCTCGGCCGGCAAGGCGTACCGCGACGCGATGACGTGGCATCTGGCGGGCGCACTGCCCGATTTCGCGGCGGGCTTGACGGTGGAGGATTCCAAGCCGGGCAATGCGCCGCAACTGCTCTTTTCGGCCATGGATGCATCGGTCGCCACCGACATCGAGCGCGCCTTCGCCCAAGCCGGCCACGTGGTGGTCTCCAATTCGCGCAACCACCGCATGGAGCGGGACGTTCCGCTGCTGGTTCCGGAAATCAATCCGGATCACCTCAAACTGGTCCCCGGACAGCGGCGCGCGCGGGGATGGAAAGGGCAGATCGTCACCAATCCGAACTGCTCCACGATCGTGCTTACGATGGGCCTGGCGCCGCTGAAACAATTCGGCATCACGCGCATCGTGACCACCACGCTGCAGGCCATCTCAGGCGCCGGATATCCGGGCGTGCCGTCCATGGATATTGTCGGCAACGTGATTCCGTTCATTGGCGGCGAAGAAGAAAAGATGCAGCAGGAAACCCAGAAGATTCTGGGCGAGTTCCAGGGCGACCACATCGAGCCGCTGGCGGCCAAGGTGAGCGCGCATTGCAACCGCGTCCCGGTGGTGGACGGCCACACGGTGACGGTCTCGGTGGAGTTTTCTTCCAAACCGGCCGAGGCGGACCTGCGCCATGCGTTTGAGGTCTTCACGGCCCTGCCCCAGCAGCGCGGGCTTCCGAGCGCGCCGCCGCGGCCGGTGATCTACCTGGAAGAAGCCGACCGGCCGCAGCCGCGCAAAGACGCCGATCGCGACCGCGGCATGACAGCCTGCGTGGGACGCCTGCGCGCCTGCCCGGCGCTGGACTACAAATTCGTCGCGCTGGGCCACAACACCGTGCGCGGCGCGGCGGGAGCGGCTGTCTTGAACGCCGAGCTCATGCACTCGGAAGGGATGCTGGACCGATGATCGTCATGAAGTTTGGCGGCACGTCGGTGGAATCGGCAGCCGCCATCGAACGCGTCGCGGGCATCGTCAAAGCGCGCGAAGAGCGACGGCCGGTGGTGGTGGTCTCCGCGATGGGGAAGACGACCAACCGGCTTCTGGCCATCGCCGCGGCTGCCATCGAAGGCCGCCGCGAGGATTACATCCGCCAGATCCACGACCTGCGCGATTACCATTCCCGCGAAGCGCGGCAAGTGGTGCCGCTCGAGGAGCGCGCCGGTCTCGACCGCTTCCTGGACGAGCACTTTCAGGAACTGACCGAGCTGGTCAAGGGGCTGGCGGTGCTGGGCGAACTGACGCCGCGCTCGGTGGACGCCATTTCCAGCTACGGCGAGCGGCTCTCCAGTTACATCGTGACGCTGGCGTTCCGCCACTTCGCGATGGCAGCCACGCACCTGGATTCGCGCGAGGTGGTGATCACGGACAAGCGGCATACGCAGGCCACGCCGGATTTCGCCGAAACCTACCGGCGGCTGGCGCATGCGATTCCGGCGATGGCGGAAAAGTCGGTGGTGGTGATGGGCGGATTCATCGCGGCCACGCTGGATGGCGTTACGACCACGCTGGGGCGCGGCGGCTCCGATTTCAGCGCGTCGATCATCGGCGCAGGCATCGGCGCCGAGGAAATTCAGATCTGGACCGATGTGGACGGCATGCTCACGGCGGATCCGACGATTTTGCCGGGAGGCCACCGCGTCAAGAACATCTCCTTCGCCGAAGCCGCCGAACTGGCTTATTTCGGCGCCAAAGTGCTGCACCCGGCCACGGTGGTTCCGGCGATGGAAAAGAACATTCCGGTGCTGATCCTCAACTCGCGGCGTCCGGACGTGGGCGGCACGCGCATCACGGCCGAACCAGTGCCGTGCGCCAACGCGGTCAAGTCGATCGCCTGCAAACGCAAGATCACGCTGGTGAACATTCAGTCCACGCGCATGCTGATGGCCCACGGATTTCTGCGCCGCATCTTCGACGTCTTCGACCGTTTCGAAACGCCGGTGGATATGGTGGCGACTTCGGAGGTGAGCGTGTCGCTGACGATCGACAATGCCGGGAACATCGACGCGATTCTTTCCGAACTTCGCCAGTTCGCGGAGCCGGCGGTGGAGCACGACAATGTGATCGTGTGCCTGGTGGGCGAAAATATTCGATACACTCCAGGAGTGGCGCGCCGCGTGTTCATGGCCCTCGACGGCATCAACATCCGCATGATCTCGCAGGGCGCTTCGCTGCTCAATATCAGTTTCGTGGTGGCGGAAGCCGACCTGCGGCCCACGGTGGAGGCGTTGCACCGCGAGTTTTTCTCGACGCTCGATCCCGGGGTCTTCGAACGCAACGAGGCCGTCCATGGCGGAGCCGTGCATGCCTGAGCCGCGCCGCCTGGCCATGGTGGGTTACGGCAAGATGGGCCGGCTGATCGAGCAGCTTGCGCCGGAATACGGTTTCGCCGTGGCGCTCAAGCTGGATGAGTTCAACAACGCCAACTTCGAGGGACTGGCCGCGGAGAATTTCCGCAATATCGGTGTGGCCATCGACTTTTCCATTCCCGCGGCGGTGCGCCGCAACGTGGAAGGGATCGCCGCGCTGGGCGTCAACATGGTGATCGGGACCACGGGGTGGTTGGAGCAGGCGGATGCGGTGAAGCGGGCGGTGGAAGCAAACGGCATCGGGCTGGTCTGGAGCCCCAACTATTCGATCGGCGTGAATGCTTTCTTCCGCGTGGTGAGCGAAGCCGCGCGGCTGCTCGAAAGGCAGCCGGAATACGGCGCCTGGGCGTGGGAGATTCACCATTCGACCAAGAAGGACGCGCCCTCGGGCACGCTGCTCAAACTGGTGGAGGAAATGAAGAAGGCCGGCTACACGCGCGCGATCTCGACCGGCAGCAACCGGGCCGGCGCGCATCCGGGCACGCACGAGATTGGTTTTGATTCTTCCGCCGATACCATTACGCTGCGCCACACGGCGCGCAGCCGCGAAGGATTTGCGCGCGGCGCGCTGCAGGCGGCTCAATGGGTCGTCGGGAAAAAGGGTTTTCACGAGTTCGCAGAAATTGTATTTACGTAAATAAAGCCGCGAACGTAAGAGAGCGGTGTAGTCGAGGAGATCGCCATTGACAGACGAAAGCGTCTGTCCCACTTTGGCGCGCTTGTGTGGGGCAGGCGCTTTCGCCTGCCAACCGGTTTTTTCACGGCTTCTAAGGGAGCCGACAGGAGGCGGGACATGTTTACAGGATGTGGCACAGCGCTGGTGACGCCGTTCCGGCAGGATTTGTCGCTGGATGAGGAGACACTGCGCCAGTTAGTGCGGAGGCAGGTAACGGCGGGCATCAATTTTCTGGTGCCATGCGGGACCACCGGCGAGAGCCCCACGCTTTCGCGCGAAGAGCATCTGCGCGTGGTCGAGATCACGGTCGAGGAAGCTCGCGGGAAAGTGCCGGTGCTGGCCGGCGCGGGCGGCTATGACACCCGGGAAGTCATCGAGCTGGCGCGCGAGATCGAGCGCATGGGCGCCGACGGCATTCTTTCCGTGACCCCGTACTACAACAAGCCTACACAGGAAGGCCTCTACCGGCACTACAAAACCATCGCCGAGGGGGTGAAGTTGCCGATCGTGGTCTACAGCGTGCAGGGACGCACCGGCGTCAACGTCGAACCGGCCACGCTGGCGCGGCTGGCGAAGATCAAGAATATTGTGGGCGTGAAAGAAGCCTCCGGCAACATCGGCCAGATGGCCAACGTGTTGCACCAGGCGCCGCCGCATTTCCTGGTTCTCTCGGGAGACGATGCCATCACCATCCCGCTCGCCGCGCTGGGCGGCCGCGGCGTGGTGTCGGTGGCGTCGAACGAGATTCCGGGCGAGATGACCCTGCTGGCGCAGGCCTGCCTGGAAGGCGATTTCGAGACGGCGCGGCGCCTGCAGGCGCGGTACCTGCCGCTCATGAACGTGAACTTCCTGGAGTCTAATCCGATTCCGGTGAAAGCAGCGATGGCGCTGATGGGGCTGCTCGAGGCGGTCTGGCGGCTGCCGATGTGCCCGCCGGGCAAGGAGAACCTGGCGAAGATCGAGGCCGTAGTGGAGGCAGCCGGGCTATTGAGGAAGGTGCCGGTTGCGGGCTGAAATCGAGAAACTATTCGACGAGAAGCCGGCGTTTTATGAAGATGCCCACTTCCAGCTTTTCGCCGAATTCAAAGCGGCGCTGAACGAAGGGCTGGTCCGCGCCGCCGAGCCGGATGCTTCGTCGCCCACGGGCTGGCGCGTCAACGCCTGGGTCAAGAAGGGCATTCTGCTGGGTTTCCGCATGGGCGGCGTGATCGACATGTCGGTGGATGAGCGCCGGCTGCCATTCTTCGATAAGTCCACTTATCCTTTGAAACACTTTACGGTACAAAGTAAGGTGCGGATTGTGCCGGGAGGTTCGAGCATCCGCGACGGCTGCTTCGTGGGCCAGGGCGTCACGTGCATGCCGCCGATGTACATCAACGCCGGGGCGTACGTGGACGATGGGACGATGGTGGATTCGCACGCGCTGGTGGGAAGCTGCGCGCAGGTGGGCAAGAACTGCCACATTTCGGCGGCCAGCCAGATCGGCGGCGTGCTGGAGCCGGTGGGGGCGCTGCCGGTGATCATCGAGGATGACGTCCTGGTGGGCGGCAATTGCGGCATCTACGAAGGCACGGTGGTGAAGCGGCGGGCGGTGCTGGGCACGGGCACGATTCTGAACCGCTCGACGCCGGTCTACGACCTGGTGCGGCTGACGGTGTACCGCTCGACGGGCGACGACCCGCTGGTGATTCCGGAAGAGGCGGTGGTGATCGCGGGCACGCGCGCGATTACGAGCGGCCCGGGGAAAGACTGGGGGATTTCGGTCTATACGCCGGTGATCGTGAAGTATCGGGACGCGAGGACGGATACAAGGATTCAGTTGGAGGATTTGTTGCGGTAGGGGCCCTGCGGGGTGACAAATTAGACTGCGCGAGAGCCTCGTCCGTGCCGGGCTGAAAATTCATCCCGCGTCAGGGTAGAATAATGGTCATGGCGGCTGCAAGACGGAACGAGTTGTATACACCCTCGCAGGTCTCGGCCGTGGCAGAGCTTCCCCTTCCGGCGGTGCACAAGGCGATTGAGCACGGGTTGATCCGTCCTCAACGGATTCGAGGGGGGCGTGTGGTCCGGCGCCTGTTCTCCAAGTCTCAAGTGCTTTACCTGGTGCTTGAGGCCAAGGGGTTGCGAGTCTTACCCCTCGCCACGCGGCGTCAAGTGGCGAAAGCCATCGAACGCGACCCGGGGATGGACGCTATCGCCATCTCCAAGGGAAGTGTGATCGTTATCCAGTGCAAAGCGGTACGCAAGGAGGTCGAGGCTGGGCTTCACCGATTGGCCGAGGCGGAACGCATGGTGGACGCCGAACCGGATGTCATGCACGGCACACCGGTTTACCGAGGGACGCGCATTCCTGTCCGTGCGATCGCCGACATGCTTTCTCAGGGAGCGACGGTCGAAGACATTCTGGAAGGTTATCCCGCTCTCACACGAGCGAAAGTCAAGTTGGCGCCTTTTTATGTGAAGGCTTTTCCACGCAGAGGACGTCCGGCCAAGCGGCCGTGGGCCAAGAGCGAGCCGCGGCGCGCGGTGGAACACCGTCTGGCGAGTTGATGAAATTCTTGATCGATGAGTGCCTTCACACTTCGCTCATCACCGTGGCGCACGATGCCGGGTACGCCTGTGAGCACGTGAACTTCCTCGGGCTCGGTGGCTTCAGGGATTGGCAACTGATGGCCAAGATCCGTAACGAGGGGTACACGTTCGTCACAAACAATCGGACCGATTTTACGGCACTTTATGGCCGGGAACGCATCCACGCCGGACTGGTCGTGATCATTCCAAACGTTGTTCCCTTGCGGCAGCGCGAACTTTTCCAGGCTGCGTTGGCTCACATTGCCGGCCGGGATCTGGTCAATACCGTCCTGGAAGTAGACGTGGAAGGCGGCTCGGCAATTTGCCGAGAATACCCCTATCCGGTCCCTTGATCTCGATTGGGTTAAGCCGGCTGCGTTCAGCGTCCCGGCACGCCGACCCAGTTGCGGGTGAGGATGTCGCTCATCGTGATGCCGAGCAGGATCAGGAGCCATAAGAGGCCGCCTAAGACTACCAGGCGCGTGAGACGCGTGGAGTGGCGCACGTGCATGAAGAAGAGAGCGACTAACAGCATCTTACAGACGGCGATCGCCAGAGCTACCACGACGCTGAAAGGGCCGAGGTCGACAAACGCTACCGCGGTGGTTCCTAATGTAGCCGCGATCAGCGCGGCGAAGACCAGGGCGTAGGTTTTGACGCTATCGATGTGCTCGCTCATGGTTACCCCTTTAAGTGACGGTCGATCAGATACAGCAGCGGGAACAGGAAAATCCAGATGATGTCGACGAAGTGCCAGTACAGGCCGCCGAGGTCAACCGGGGTCATATACGCGGCGGAGTATTTGCCCTTTTGGGCCTGGCGGATCAGGAACAGCAGCATTCCCACGCCGATCACCATGTGGAGAGCGTGCAGGCCGGTCATGGCGAAGTAGAGCGAAAAGAACAACTGCGCGTGGGCCTGCTCGTCGGGTTGCATGCCTTCGAAATGGAAGGATGAACCGGGGATGTGGCGCTCCTGGAACTTCTCGTTCCACTCGTATGCCTTGACGCCCAGGAAGACGCCGCCCAAAATCAGCGTCAGAATCAGGAACAGGATGATGGCGTTACGCTGGCCCAACTGCGCGGCCCGCACTGCCAGCACCATGGTAAAGCTGCTACAGAGCAGCACGGCCGTGTTAGCCGCGCCGATGTAGACATTCAGGCTGCTGGAGGCAATGGCGAAGATTCCCGGGTAGGCGTTGCGGTAGACCGTGTAGACCAGAAACATGCCGCCGAAGAACATGACTTCGGTGATGAGGAAGAGCCACATGCCGAGCGTGGAGGCGTCTTTCTGCTGGGCCTCGGTATCGAACTGGACGCGCAACTGGGGTGATTCGGCGTGAGCGTGAGCGGGAACGTGAGCGTCGCTAGCCAACTTCAACCTCCTGTCCGATCACGGTGGAGTAATCGTAGGCTTCGTGAGTCACGATGGGTGTTACATCGAAATTATGCACGGGCGGCGGCGAGGCGGTCTGCCACTCCAGGCCGGTTGCGCCCCACGGGTTGGCGCCGGCCACTTTGCCATAGCGCAGCGACCAGATAAAATAGACCATGGGCATCAGGTAGCCGACGGCCAGCACGGATGCACCGGCGGTCGAAAGCACGTGCAGCACTTGAAACTCGTCGGGGTAGACGTGATAGCGGCGCGGCATCCCCAGGTATCCCAGAATGAATTGCGGGAAAAACGTCAGGTTGAAACCCAGGAAGATGATGAGCGCGGAGAGCTTGGCCCAACCCTCCGGATACATGCGGCCGGTGATTTTGGGCCACCAGTAATGCAGGCCGCCGAGATAGGCCATGATAGTGCCGCCCACCATGATGTAGTGGAAATGCGCCACCACGAAGTAAGTGTCGGTAACGTGAACGTCGAAACCGAGGGCTGCTACGAACAGCCCGGTGAGTCCACCGATGGTGAACAGGCCGATGAAGCCGAAAGCATAGAGCATGGGAGTGGCGAAGGAGATAGAACCCTTGTAGAGAGTGGCCGTCCAGTTGAATACCTTGATGGCCGAAGGGATGGCCACAAAGTAGCTGAGGAACGAAAAGACCAGCGCGGAGTAAACCGATTCGGTGGCCACGAACAAGTGATGGCCCCAGACCAGGAAGCCAAGCACGGCGATCGCCATGCTGGCGTAGGCCACGAATTGATAACCGAAAATCGCTTTGCGGGAGAAGACCGAGACCAACTCGCTGACGATGCCCATGGCGGGCAGGATCATGATGTACACGGCGGGGTGCGAGTAGAACCAAAACATGTGCTGAAACAGGACCGGGTCGCCGCCGAGGGTGGGGTCGAAGATTCCGATGTGGAAGACGCGCTCGCAGAACAGGAGAATGATGGTGACCGCGATGACCGGCGTTCCCAGCACCTGGATCAGAGCGGTGGCGTAGTGCGACCAGACGAAGAGCGGCATGCGCATCCACGTCATGCCGGGAGCGCGCATGCGGTGCACCGTGACGATGAAGTTCAGGCCGGTGAGAATGGACGAGAATCCCGAAATGAAAATCCCCAGGGCGGTGGCGATGACCCACGAATTCGAATAGGTGGTGCTGTAAGGGGTGTAGAAGGTCCAGCCGGTGTCCACACCGCCGGCCAGCATGGCGAACAGCGAGAAGAGGCCGCCGACCACCAGCAGGTACCAGCTCAGCAGGTTGATGCGGGGGAAGGCGAGGTCGCGCGCGCCGATCATCATGGGCAGGAAGAAATTGCCCAGGGTGGCCGGAATCGCCGGGATCAGGAAGAAAAAGATCATGGCGACGCCGTGCATAGTGAACAGCTTGTTGTAAGTCTCGGAGGAGACGAAGTTACCCTGCGGCGTCAGTAACTCAATGCGGATCAAGGTGGCGAATGCGCCGCCGAGAAAGAAAAACAGAGTCACGGTGAACAGGTAGAGCAGCCCGATCCTCTTGTGGTCCTTGGTAAGGAGCCACGATTTGATCCCGTAGGCGTTGTTCAGGTAATTTTCGCGTTCTGGTACCGCTGCCGTAATCATAGTTACTTGCTTTTGGGCGTTTCGCCCTCTTTCCCCAAAGCCCCGCCGCCGCCGACCACCGGCTTGGGTCCGAGGGACTTGATGTATTCGATGAGTTGCAGCACGCCGTCTTCGGTGACCAGGCCCTGGAACGTGGGCATCACCGGTTGGTAGCCGGCTACGATTTTGGCCGCCGGGTGGAGGATGGATTCCCGAATATAGGCTTCGTCGGCCACCACCTTGGCGCCATTGGCCAGTTGGACGGTCTTGCCGAAGAGACCTTCCAAGCTGGGGCAACGTCCCGTGCCGTCGGCCTTGTGGCAGTTGGAGCAGGCCAGACTGGTGAAAAGTTTTTCGCCGGATTCCGAGAGGGTTCCCTCGGGCGAGCCGCCGCTCAGCCAGCGCTGGTAATCCTGCGGCTCCATGACATAGACCCACCCGATCATTCCCGAATGGCGCGTGCCGCAGAACTCGGCGCAGAACAGATGATACTTGCCGGGCTTGGTGGGCTGGAACCAGATGGTGGAGTACTTACCCGGGACCACGTCCTGTTTGACGCGGAAAGCCGGCACATAGAAGCTGTGGATGACGTCTTCCGACGCCATGGTGAGCCTGACGGCGCGGCCGAGCGGGATGTGCAGTTCGTTGATCTCGCGCTGGCCTTCCATGTGCTCGATCTTCCACATCCACTGCTTGGCGACCACATAGAGCGGCATGGCGTTGTCGGGCGGCCGGCTCTCGTTGAAGAATACGCTGGCGCCCCAGGTGAACATCACCATGGTGATGCCGAAGGGGATCACCGACCAGACGATCTCGAGCGCCATGCCGCCGTGTTGGACGCGCGGCAGCTCCCGATCGGAGCGCCTCCGATAGCGAATGGCCAGGTAGAAGATGCTGCAGAAAATCAGCACGGTGAAGAAGACCGCGACTGCCAGCAGAAAATACGTCAAGTGATCCACGCCGGGCGCGAAGGTGGATGCCTGCTCCGGAAATAGTGATAGTTTACCCATGTCGAACGATGGGGCGCGCCTTTTCGCGCCGGACAACGATCCAGAGAAATGTTCCGCACACCAGCACGAAGCCGGCGCCGGCGACACGCACCATCCGCATCACCAGGGCGCCATATTTGCCGGTAGACGGATCGTAGTGATAGCAGAAGAGCAGAATCTGATCGACGGGGCTGCCGATCTTGTTTTGCGAAGCCTCGACGAGCCCCAGGCGGATGTCGCGCGGCGCGTACTCGAGGCCGTAAAAATAGCGCGACAGATGGCCGTCGGGAGTGAGGATCATGATGCCGCTGGCGTGGGCGAACTGCCGGGTCGCCGGATCGTACTTATAGTGGAAGCCCACGGCATCGGTGAGGGTTTTGATGTTGGGCTGGTCGCCCACCAGGAAGTGCCAGCCGTTGGAGGTGTTGGGGCGGCCGTAGCGTTTGAGCAGCGACTGCTTCTTGGAGGCGGCGATCTCGGGCGTGTCCTTGGGGTCGAAGCTCACGCTGACGACTTCGAAATCCTGCCCGGGGTTGAAGGAGACGGCCTTGAGACTGCTTTCCAGATCGTTCAAAATCTGGGTGCAAAGCATGGGGCACTCGTAATAGACGAGCGCGAGAATCACCGGCTTCTTGTTCTGAAAGTAAGTCGATAAAGGAACGGTGCGGCCGGCTTCGTCGCGGAAGGTCAGGTTGAGGGGCACCTGAGTGTCGAGTTTCTGATCGATGCCGACGCCCTGGAGCGCGCCTGGCAGCGCCGGCCGCAGGTTGGAATCCTGCATGCTGTAAGACGGCTGCGCGGGCGCGGGTTGGCCGGGCTGCGCGGAAGCGATGCAGGCGGCGAGCAGAATCAACCCGGCCCGCCATCGTGTCGAGACGAGTCTCGACACGGCACGCACGAGTGCGTGCGCCACTTCCTCGGGCCAGGTGTGAGAAATGACTCTTCTCATTTTGCTTCTCCCGCCAACGGCCCGCCGGGCGGTTGCATCTTGGGGCCTAACCCGCTTTCGGTGGGCACGCTGACATTGCCGGCGCTCTGCGGCGCTTCCGCGCGGACCGGAAGACCGCGCTGGACGAGCAGGTCCATGGCGCGCGCGATGGGAATCCGCACCACGCCCCTCCGCGCATCCACCCAGCCGTAGCTGGTGAGCACCTGTTCTTCGGCGGCGCGGATGGCCTTTAGGTCCGGGATCGGGGTAGTCTGCAATTGCGGTTGCGGGAATACCCTGGCCGGGTCCACGCTAGCGGCCCGGCCGCCGTCCTGCGATTGGAAGTATTTGAACACGCCCACCAGCAGCAACATCGCCAGCACGGTCATCACCACCAGCGCGACGGCGAACTTGCCGACGGCCATGACATTGACGTCGGTCTCCTCGAAGCCCGCGGGCCGTTTTTTATTCTCTTCCATGTTCCAAGACCTCCTCCAGGTGAGGGTGATTGGGCGGCAACAAAGGCCGCTTCTCCAACTGGTAAAGGAAGTAAGCCAGCCAGATGCCGATCAGGCCCATGGGCGCGGTGAAATCCATCCAGCTCAGGCCGAAGGACTCTTTTCGGAAATCGGGAGCGACCAGCCAGTAAAGATCGACCAGGCGCATGCAGAGGATGAAGACGGCGATGGTGGCGAGCAGTTTGAAATTGCGTTTCAGGTCGCGCGAGAGAAGCAAGCTGAAGGGCAGGGCGAAATGGCCGATGACCAAAGCCAGCGCCACGTATTGCCAGCCGTGGTTGAGGCGCGCGATGTACCAGGGAATTTCTTCCGGCAGGTTGCCGGCCCAGATGATGAGGAACTGGGAAAAGGAAAAATAGGCCCACACCATCACCAGAGCCAGCAGGAACTTTCCCAGGTCATGCAGATGGCGCGGGGTGAGGATCTCCGACATGGGGCGGCGGTAATAGAGCAGCACCATCAAAGCGATCAGGAAAGCCATCGAGGTCAGTCCCTGGCTGGCCATGAACAGCAGGCCGAACATGGTGGAGAACCACTGGGGATGGAGCGAGAGCACCCAGTCGATCGACATGAACGTAACGCTCAGGCCCCAGAAGATCAGGCCCGGTCCGGAGATGGAGCTCATCTTGCCATGCACGGCAGTGTGGCCCCCGGCGTCTTCGCGCGCGGAGCAGCGGTTCAGATACCAGCCGAAGAACCACCAGCCCGCGAAATAGATGGCGGCGCGAACGAGGAAGAACGGAACGTTCAGATAGGGCTGCTTGTGACGGAGCGCTTCGTCGGCCGCCACCATGGCAGGATGCGACCACTGATAAAGGTTGTGAATGCCGAGCAGGATGGGCACGAACATCAGCGCCACCAGGGGCAGCGTGCGCGCGGCGGCCTCGCAGGGGCGGCGGATAATGACGCCCCACGCGCCGCCGGTGACGTATTGCAGCATCAGCCACGCGAGCGACCCGACGGCGAGGGCCACTACGAACAGGTAAGCCCACAGGTAGGAGCGGTAGAACTGGAAAGGAGAAATCAGAAGTCCGGCGCCGCTCGAGAGCGCGCCAAAGATGCCGATTCCGAGAGCGCGCGTGCGCCACTTCCCGAGATCGGCGCGGAGTTCGGGGGAAACCTGGAAGTCCAGGCCCTGGGCGGTCATTGCGCGCCTCCCAGCTTGCCGCGATCTTCGGCGGGCACATCGTTGACCGACGCGTTCTGGCTCAACTGCAGCGCGCGAACGTAGGAAACAATGGCCCAGCGGTCGCGCACGGGAATCTGCGCGGCGTAATCCGGCATGGCGCCGAAGCCGTTGGTGATGACGTCGAAGATGTATCCGTTAGCAAGGCTCCGGATCTGATCGGTGTGGTAGGAGGGCGGATGGCGAAAGCCGCGGCGGACCACCATGCCGTCGCCGTGGCCGGTGTGGTCGTGGCACGGAGAGCAGTAGACGTTGAAGCGTTCCTGGCCGCGGGCGACCACATCTTTGGTTACCGGGAAGGGGAAGGTGTCGAGGGGTTTGCCGTCGGCGCCTTTGCCGGTATAGAGGGCCAGGTCGTCATTCAAATGGCCGCGCGCCACGGTGCCCTCGATCAGCGGGCGCTCCGAGCGGCCATCGTCGAAGAAGCCGCTCGGCCGCAGCGGAATGAAACGCGGCTGGTCGTGCATGTCCTGCCGGCAGGCGGATAGTGAGAGGGCGGCCAGCAGAAGGGCGGCGAATTGGATGGCTTGCCGGCGCTGACGCCGGCTGGAAAGCCGGCGTTGCGGGCCGGAGGCCCGCTCCACGTCGCTTCCGGCTCGCGCCGACACGAGTGTCGACGCGGCACGCATGAGTGCGTGCGCCACGAAAGCTTGGCAGCGATCGAAGAAACTGAGCGGGTGTAATACATGCAGGCCGAAGACCGCTCCCTCACGGTCGCGGCTCGGATCGGAGGCAAGCGGTCTGGCAATGCGCGAACGAATTTCTAAAACCAGGTACTTAAGGCGCAACTTCGGACACCTCTCTCGGCTCCAGAGTCTCCAGAAACTCGATGGTCCGGGCGCGGTCGAACAGCGGGTCGCGAGCTTCGATGCAGAGGAAGAACCGGTTTCGCGAGGCCAGCGCAAAGCGCGGCACGTTGAAGGTGGGATGGTAGGGCATGGGCAATCCGCAGAGCGCCAGCATGCCCAGCACCGCGGAAATCGCCGCCAACAGAATGGTGGTTTCGAAGGTGATGATGATATAGGACGGCCAGCTATGAAGCGGCCGGCCGCCGACGTTGATGGGGAAATAAACGACCGTGACGTAGTATTGCAGCAGGTATCCGGCGAGACCGCCGACGATGCCGCCCAACAGCACGATCAACGGCAGCTTATGGTGGTGCAGGTGGAGCGCATCGGTCAACTCCTCGATGGGGAACGGCGAGTAGGCATCCAGCTTGCGATAGCCTCTTTCGCGCGCCGCCCGCGCGGCCTCGACCAGCGCGGTGGGATTGTCGAACTCGGCCATCAATCCGTAGATCGGTTTGATCAACTCTCCGCCTCCTCTTCCACTTTGGCCGCGGGAAGGAGCGTTCGCACTTCAAAGATGGAAATCATGGGCAGCAGGCGGATGAACAGGAAGAACAGGAACAGGAACAGACCGATGGTGCCAATGTAGGTGGCCCAATCCCAGCGGGTAGCGTGGAAGATGGACCACGACGAGGGAAGGAAATCCTGCGCCAGGCTACTGACGATGATGACGTAGCGCTCGAGCCACATGCCGACGAGGACGACGATGGCGGAGATAAACAGCAGGACCGGATTGCTGCGAACTTTCTTGAACCATAGCGCCTGCGGGGCGAGGATGTTGCAGAGCATGAGCGACCAGTAGGAAACGGCATACGGCCCGGTCATGCGATGCCAGACCATGGCCTGCTCGTAGGTGTTGCCGCCGTACCAGGCGGAGAAGGTTTCCAGGATGTAGGCATAGGCCACAATCAGACCGGTGGCCAGCATGACCTTGGCGGAATTATCGAGATGGCGATCGGTGATGAGCCCTTGCAGACCGTACACGGAGCGCAGCGGAATGGCCAGCGCCAGCACCATGGCGAAGCCGGAATAGATGGCGCCCGCCACGAAGTAAGGCGGCAGGAAGGTGGTGTGCCAACCCGGAACGATGGCGATGGTGAAGTCGAAACTGACCACGGTATGGACCGAGAGCACCAGCGGCGTGGCGAGGCCGGCCAAAAGCAACGAGGCTGTTTCGTAGACGCTCCAGTGCCGCGCGGAGCCGCGCCAGCCCATGGCGAGGATGCCGTAAGCGAAGCGCGCGACGCGGTTGTGCGTGCGGTCGCGCAGGGTGGCCAGGTCCGGCATCAGGCCCACGTACCAGAAGAGCGCCGACACCGTAGCGTACGTGGAGACCGCAAACACGTCCCACACCAGCGGGCTGCGGAAGTTCGGCTGCACGCCCATGGTGTTGGGATACGGAAAGAGCCAGTAGGCCAGCCAGGGGCGGCCCAGGTGCAAGATGGGGAACATGCCGGCGCAGGCCACCGCGAACAGAGTCATGGCTTCGGCGAAGCGGTTGATGGAGTTGCGCCAGCGCTGGTTGAGCAGCAGCAGGATGGCCGAAATGAGCGTGCCGGCGTGGCCGATTCCGATCCACCAGACGAAATTGGTGATGGCGAATCCCCACATGACCGGTGTGCGCAATCCCCAAATGCCGGTGCCTTTAGCGAAGAGCACTCCGACCGCGAGCAGGAACAGCAGCAACAGCACCAGGCCAGCGCCGAAACTGATGAACCAGAAGATCGGCGTGCGTTTAGTGAGGACCACCGAGGCAATCTGATCGGTAACCGTGCCGAAGGTATAGCCCGGCGCGATGTCGGTTTTCGGTCGGTGTACGTTTTGCTCGTCAGCCATCCGCCTTTAGCCCTCGATCTCCGGATTGGGATTCCGCAGTGTCGCCAGATAGGTGGTTCGGGGCCGCGCGTTCAGCTCGGCCAGCAGCGCGTAGTTTCGCTCTTCGGCTTTCATCTTCGAGACGCGGCTATGGGGATCGTTGATATTGCCGAATATGATCGCCTCGGTGGGACAAGTAGCCTGGCAGGCCGTCTGGATTTCGCCATCGGCCACCTTGCGGTTCTGCTTTTCGGCGTCGATTTTGGCGGAGTTGATGCGCTGCACGCAGTAAGTGCACTTTTCCATGACGCCGCGGCTGCGCACCGTCACATCCGGGTTGTGCAGCAGCTTCAGGCTGGGAGTTTCGAAATCGGAGTACAGATAGAAATTGAACCGCCGGACTTTGTAGGGGCAGTTATTGGAACAGTAGCGAGTGCCGACGCAGCGGTTGTAGACCATGTCGTTGAGGCCTTCGGCGCTGTGGGTAGTGGCCTGCACGGGGCAGACCAGCTCGCACGGGGCGTCTTCGCACTGCATGCAAGGAACCGGCTGGTTGTAGATGGCCGGGTCGTTGGGCTGGCCGTTGTAGTAGGTGTCGACGCGCAGCCAGTGCATGGCACGCCCACGGCGCACCTGGTCTTTGCCGACTACGGCGATATTGTTCTCGGCCTGGCAGGCCACCACGCAGGCGCTGCAACCGGTGCAGGCGTTGAGGTCGATGGCCATGCCCCAGGCGTAACCGGGGAAGGGGAATTCCGGATACATGGTCAACTCGCGAGGCGGCACTTCCGCGCCTGCGTGCACGGAGGCCGGATTCTTGCGGTAATCGGCGATATCGCCTTTATGAATGATGTGGCGGCTGGCGTCGAGCACGTGATCCATCTGCGTGCTGGCGAAGGCGTAGGATCCGGAAATCTTGTGCACCTCCATGCCAAGGTCCTGCCACAGAGCGGAAGCGGTGCGCAGGCCGTAGGGGTTAAAGCCGACGCCGGTGCCGGCCCGGCCGGCGCGCGTGCGGCCATAGCCGAGGTGCAGGGTGACGGCCTGATCCACGTGGCCGGGTTGTACCCAGACCGGAGCGCGCAGCTTGCGGCCGTGGTAGGTGAGCTCCAGCATGCTGCCGTTTTCGACGCCCAGCCGGTGCGCATCGCCGGGGCTGATGATGGCGGCATTGTCCCAGGTCAGTTTGGTGATGGGCTTGGGCAATTCCTGCAGCCAGCCGTTGTTGGAGAAGCGGCCATCGTAGATGGTGGGGTCGGGACGGAAGATCACTTCCATCTTTCCGCCCATTCGTTTCGTGCGCAGCTTTTGGGTGATGGCTTCGCCGTGGATGGACGCGGTCTTGGTGGGAAGGGCCGTCGACTCGACCACGCCATCGTGCACCGCGCGGCGCCACCAGGCTTCGAAATCCGCGCCTTTGTGCTGGGCCGCCCAATAGCCCTTGACGATCTGGTAGGGGCTGGTATCGGGCGAGCCGGTGAGGGTTTGCAGGATCTGGCAGGCGGAGCGGCCGCCATAGAGCGGCTGGATGAGCGGCTGCTGAATGGTGAGGGTGCCGTCGAAGGCGCGGGCGTCGCCCCAGGTTTCCAGGTAATGGGTTTCGGGAAGGAACCACTGGCAGACGGCCGAGGTTTCGTTTTCGTACTGGCTGAGGTGAGCGCGCAGCGTGGCTTTCTGAATGCGATCGCGAAGCCCAAGTTCGACCGGGGCGGTGAAGACGGGGTTGCCGCCCAGCACGAGGAGCAGGTCGACCGCGCCCGAGTCCAGATCCTTCGCCAGGTCCTGCAAGGAGGCGAGCTGGTCGACCGGATTGGCCTCGATGGGGTCGGTGTAGAAGACGGTCTTGCCGACGTTGCCGAGGAAGTCATTGATGACGTGAGCGATGGCGTGAACGATGGGCGGCTGGCACTCGCCCGCGATCACCAGGCTGGCGCCCTTGTTGTGCATGAGGTCATCGGCCACCGGACCGGACCAGCGGTTGATGTCGCCGTTGTCGCTTTGCTTCGCGCCGGCGCCCACGCGGAGGTTCACCGCGACGGCCCAAGCGAAGTCCTCGATATCGCCGGCGCGCAGGGGCAAACGGTGATCGGCCTTGGCGCCGGTGGGTGTGGGCATCGGCTCGACGACGTACAGGCGGTTCATGGGGGCGCCGGATTCGGCGACGCGGCGGCGCTTGGAAAACTGGCGCGCGTAGCGCAGGCTGGCGGGGCCGGACGCCAGGAAATCGCAATCGAGCGAGACCACCACGTTGGCATGCTCGAGGTTGTAGTAGGTGTTGAGGGGCTGATTGAAGGTCTGCAAGGCCGCGGCGCGCGCGCTGTGCGGACCGGCCGGCTCCCACTGGTGCCACTTGGCCGCGGGATACAGCTTTTGAATCGTGCGGATCTGGTCAGCCAAGGTGGGCGAGGTGACGGTTTCGGTGAGGATGCGGATGCCCGCGCCGTTTTTGGCCTTTTGTGCCGCCAGCATTTCCAACAGAGCACCGATAAAGTTGTTCCAGCCGCGGATCTCGCCCTGGAAACTGACCGCCTGGGCGCGGTCCGGGTCGTAGAGCTCGAGCACCGAAGCCTGCGAGAAGATGTCGCATGCGCCGAGTGTGGCGGGGTGTTCGGGATTGCCTTCGATCTTGGTGGGGCGGCCTTCGTGGCTCTCGGCCAGCACGCCCTGCGCCACGCCGTTCAAGGTAGTGGCGGTCGAGTAGAACAGTGGCCGGCCGGGGATGAGTTCTTCCGGCTGCCGCACGTAGGGCAGGATGTGCTCGGTGGGTTGGCGGGTGCAGGCGGTCAAGCCGGCCAGCGCGAGCGACGCGCCCATCAGCTTGAGGAAGTTGCGGCGCCCTTCGACGCCGTCTTCGTCTTCGGCCCAGCCGATAGCCTGGCGCGGGAATTCGCGCTCCACCAGATCCTGAAACTCCGGCGTGGAGGCGAGTTCCTCGAGGTTGCGCCAGTATTCGCGGCCGCCGGCGCCTTGGAGCCGGGCTCGCACGGAGGCGAGCGAAAGTTGATTCTCTGATTCGTTCATCGATGGCACGTGGAACAGCTTGTGAGCAGGCGCGCGTCCTGGATGTTGTATTCCTTGACGAGGCGCCGCCCGATTTCTTCCTGGCCGCCGGCAGGCAGGTAGCCCATGGTGGTGATGAATTCGCGCGGACGCACAAATTTTTCGGGATGGCGGTGGCAGTTCAGGCACCACTCCATTTGCAGCGAGTTTTCCTGCCAGGTGAGCGGCATCTTATCCACCCGTCCGTGGCAGCTCTCGCACCCCACCCCTTTATTGATATGAATGCTGTGATTGAAATAGACGAAGTCCGGCAGATCGTTCACGCGGATCCAGTCGAGCGATTTGTTTTCGCGGAAGCTCGATCGCACGGGCTCGAGGGCCGGGCTGGTGAGCCAGATCTGGGAGTGGCAGTTCATGCAAGTCTTGGTGGGCGGAATGTTGGCGAAGCTGGAAGTTTCGACGGTGGTGTGGCAGTATCGGCAGTCCAGGCCCATGCCGCCCACGTGGTGGGCGTGGCTGAAGGGCACGGGTTGTTCGCGCGGCTGTTCGGCGCGGGTGTTGTAATTGGAGCGGTCGAGCACCGTGAAGGCCCACGTCAGGAAAGCGAGAATGAACACCCCGCCGAAAATGGTGATGCGCGCGAAAGTGTTGGTGCTGCGGTGAAAGATCTGGGACATGGCCTAAGCGCGTCCCGCTTCGATGTTCAGCATGATCCGTTCAAGCATCCTTGGAAAAGACAGCCGCTACCCAGCCAATTGCCGTTAAATGTATCGGATGCGGCAATAGGAAAATTTGGTTCATGGTTTCGACGGGTAACGCCTGGCGAGAGCGTTATCGTTGAAATCCCCCACAACAAATCCCTGCGACTTAGCCCCGGCTCCGTTCGTATAAGTACACCGACTGCTCGGTGTGGCTTGCGGCATCGCCTGTCGCAACCGCAAATCGGGAACCTTGCCAGAGCGAGCCGGCGGCGTATTCTCCATCTTTACGTAAAGCGTAAAAATCCAGTTCGACGGCGGCCAGGCGCTTTTTGTCATCGTTGAAATTTCGGGAGACGCGCTTCAGCGTATCGAGAATGGCCTCTTTCGGCGACATGCCATGCTTCATATTTTCGACCACCGTATGCGCGCCGCAGACCCGGAGGTTCTCTTCTCCGCGGCCGGTAGAGCCGGCGCCGCCGACGTCCTGATCCAGCCAGAGCCCGCCGCCAATGATGGGCGAATCGCCGCAGCGGCCGGGTATCTTCCAGGCCATCCCGCTGGTGGTAGTCACCGCCGACATCTCACCCTTTTCGTTCAGCGAAATGCAATTGATGGTGCCGTGCGGCGGGTGAATGGCGTACTCCCAGGCCTGCGCCAGCACTTCGTCGGCGGCATCCGGGAACATGGCTTTCAACTCCCGCAGGACGGCGGCTTTCTGTTTTTCCGGTGGGGCATCCAAACCCGGTCCCCAATTGGTGTGACCGTTGCGGTCGCGGAGCGACATCTTCCAGGCAATCCAGGCGATGCGCGATTCTTCGGTGAGGAGATTCTCTTCCTGGAAGCCCATGGCTTTGGCGAACTTCAGAGCGCCGGCGCCAACCAGCATCATGTGGTCGGTCTGCTCCATGACGAGTTTGGCAACCTTGGACGGGGTCTTAATGCCCTCGATGGCTCCCACGGCACCCATGCGGCGGGTAGGCCCATGGATGCAACTGGCGTCCAGTTGCACGACCCCGTCTTCGTTGGGCAGGCCGCCATATCCCACGCTGTTGTCGCGCGGATCCAGTTCGACGATGTTGACACCGGCAATCACCGCATCCAGCGTGTCGCCGCCGCCCTTGATCACTTCCACCGCCTTGGCGCAGCAATTCACGCCGCCGTCGTTGCGGTTGGCGCTGGAGACGACCACTGGCCGGGATTTGGATTGGCCTTTAAGGACCTGGATTATGGGCAGCGCGGCCGCACCCAGCACCGCGGCCCGCCGGCTGAAGGTAGTAGACATGAGATTTCTCCTTGCGCCATAGCGGGTTACGGGCCGCCGTGCGGGCAGCGCCGCCAACCACGGAGCGCCAGGTTTTTCGCGAAGATTGTCATTATGCCACAAGCCAAGCGGGATGGCGTACTCCGGTTTCGGATGGGACGCCGGGTCGGAGCCAGAGGAGCGTCGCCACGAGCGTCGACGCGGCACGCATGAGCGCGTGCGCCACGGCCGGAGGATGATGATTCACGCTACATGTGTTTCTTTTTACAAAGTTTTTACAAGTCCGGCATCACCTTGCCGGACCTCGCCCGTAGCATCAATCGTAGGGGATAAGTAGAGGAGGGAATCGTGGGATCAGGACAGGCCGCCGGCAAATTCATGCCACCTTACCGTGACGAGCACCTCAAGATCGACTTCGATCAAGGGACCGCGCTGATGGATGACGAGCGTATGGCGCTCACCCGCAAGGAATATGCTCTGCTGGCGCTGCTGGTGGAACATGCCGGCGAGATCATCCCGAGGGAAGCCCTGTTGATGCAAGTCTGGGGCTACGGAGCTGAAGTCAAGACGCGCACGCTGGACGTTCACGTCCGGCGGCTGCGCAAAAAGCTGGGGCCATTCGCGGAGCGGTACATCGAAACCATCTTCGGCATCGGATACCGCTTCCAGCCGTATCATGCCCCGCGTTTCATGCAATCGGGGAGCGGCAAGCCGGCAATTGCGGCGAGCGCGTAGGGCGGGCGAGGAGTCGCCGGCATTGTTTTGGATAGAAGAGCGGGTCCAGGGAGACCCGCGCAGACCGGGGGTCTGCCCAGGAATTCCGCAGAGGGGCGACAATATCAGCATGAAGGCGTGCCTCCTGGCATCTCCGGCGGCAATTGAGACGCGGCCTCTGCGCCTGACCGAGGTGGCGGCTCCGGTTCCCAGCGGCAACCAGGTGTTGGTGCGGGTGCGCAGTTGCGGCGTCTGCCGGACGGACCTGCACGTAGTGGAGGGGGAACTCGAGCCGCGGAAATCGCCGGTGGTGCCCGGCCACCAGGTGGCGGGAGTGGTGGAAGCCAACGGGCCGGCGGCTTCCCGCTTCGCGCACGGCGCGCGTGTGGGCGTCGCCTGGCTGCACCACACGTGCGGCGCCTGCGCGTATTGCCGCGCGGGCCGCGAGAATCTATGCGAGCGCGCCGAGTTCACGGGCTGGACGGTGGACGGCGGCTACGCCGAATACCTGGTGGCGCCGGAAGATTTCGTGTACGCGCTGCCGGAGGGCTTTTCCGACGAGCACGCGGCGCCGCTGCTGTGCGCCGGTATCATCGGGTTCCGCACCCTGCGGATTTCGGGCGTCGAGCCGGGCGGTAGCTTGGCGATTTACGGTTTCGGCGCGGCGGCGCACGTTGCCATACAGGTGGCGCGGCACTGGGGCATGGACGTCTACGCGTTTTCGCGGGAGCCACGCCACCGCCAACTGGCGCTCGAACTGGGCGCGGTTTGGGCGGGCGGCTCGACCGACGCACCGCCGCGCCAGGTGGATGGCGCCCTGGTTTTCGCGCCGGCGGGGGAACTGGTGATTGCGGCGCTTCGCGGGCTCAAACGAGGCGGCACGGTGGCACTGGGCGGAATCCACATGAGCCCCATTCCGCCGATCGACTACAGCCTGCTGTACGAAGAGCGCGCCATCCGCAGCGTCGCCAACAACACGCGCGCCGATGGCGAAGACTTCCTGAGGATTGCGGCGGCGATACCCATCCACACGGAAGTTCGAGAGTTCAGCCTGGACGAAGCCAACGAGGCGCTGATCGCGCTGAAGAACGATGGGATTCGCGGCGCCGCGGTGCTGCGCGTCTGAGGACTAGCCAAGGGCTTCGCCCTTGAAATCCCTCCGGGATTTGGAAGTCAGAAATCAGAAGTCAGAAGTGCAACGACGACGGGGTCTTGGCATGTCAGGAACGAGGAATTGTCGAAGCAGTTTTGTTTGGGAATGGCCGGCAAAGAACTTATTTCTTGTCCGGGTCGCCGGTGATGTAGACCTTCTCGCCGGGGTGGACCAGCTTGAGACGCTCGCGGATTTCGAGCTCCTGCTCGGCCGGGTCGTTGGACAGCCGCTGGAGATGCTCGCGCATCCTTTCGATTTCCTTGGCCGCATCCGAATTCTGCTTTTCCATTTCGTGGATCACGCGCTGCTTCTCCATGAGCGCGTGGATGCCGTGCGGCCCGCGCAACGTAACAAAGGCATACGTGGCGACCACCAGGAATGCGATCAGATAGGCAAATCGAGCGAGCGGCACTTTCATCGGAACAAAGGCCTGGAAGATAATAGTACCATTGCTTTCGCAATTCGTTCCGCACTTTTTTCAGGAAGACATGACCGACAATATTGTGGTTCTCAGCACATGCCCGGACGAACAAGAAGCCGCGCGCCTGGCGCGGCTGCTGGTGGAGGAAAAACTGGCCGCGTGCGTCAGCGTGGTTCCCGGCATGCGCAGTTTCTACCGGTGGAAGGGCGCCGTCGAATCGGCGGGCGAGTGCCTGCTGGTGATTAAGAGCTCGCGCGCGTTGTTCGGCGCGGTGCGCGAGGCGATCGAGAAGGCACACTCCTACGAAGTGCCGGAAGTGCTGGCGCTGGCGGTGGTGGATGGTTCGCCCAATTATCTGAACTGGCTGCAATCCAATATCCGCGGCGGGTCCGGGGCCGGGCAGTGAGCCCGCTGGCGGAGGGCCTGGCTCTGATTTTCGATATGGATGGGGTGATCGTGGACTCCAACCCGGTGCACCGCGAAGCCTGGGTCGCGTTCAACCGGCGCTATGGGTTGGAAACCACGGCTGCGATGCTCGAGCGCATGTACGGCAAGCGCAACGACGAAATTATCCGCGATTATTTCGGCAACGGCCTCAGGCCGGAGGAAGTGGCAGCGCGCAGCCGTGCCAAAGAGGAGCTGTACCGGGAGATGGCCGGCAGCCGGATCGAACAGATGCTGGTGCCCGGGCTGCGGGCATTTCTGGACAGGTATCGGGCCGCCCCCAAGGCGGTCGCCAGCAACGCCGAGCCGGAAAACGTGGAGTTCGTGCTGGATCGCGCCGGCCTCAGACCCTACTTTCGCGTCGTGGTGGACGGTCATCAGGCGATCCATCCCAAGCCGCATCCGGACATCTACCTGCGTGCGGCCGCCCGATTGGAAGTAGCGCCGGCCAATGGCATCGTGATTGAAGATTCGCCCACTGGAGTGGCCGCGGCGAAGGCGGCGGGCATGAGGGTTATCGGCCTTGGTACCACTTATGTTAACTTGCGTGGGACCGACTTAAATGCGGATAATTTTGATAGCGGGGATTTAACATCGTGGCTCGGGGAGCAACGACGGTTGGTCTAGGCTATCTACGGCTGGCAGCACCACTCGCAGTTGGAGTCTGCCGCCCCGCGCACGCGGCATCCCTTTTAGCGGCATCCGTGGAGACGAATCAGCTCTTGCAACCTCTGGCGCTGGCGGCGGGGTTGGCGATTCTGTCCGCCATCAGCTTCTTTGTGTGGAACCGCGAGCGGCGCATGCAGCGTCAGCGTGAGCGGCTGCGAAAGACCTACCATCTGAGTGAAGAAATCCTGAGCGCGTCCACTCCCGAAGCCATCTACAAACGGATCAACGATGCCCTGGTGGCCATCCTGGGGGTCTCGCGGGTTCACCTGTACGTGTACAACCGCGCCACCAAAACGCTGGACGCGCTGACCGACGAGCATGAGGAGGCGGTTTCGATTTCACTCTCCGCGCCGCCCGGCGGAACTTATGCCGGAGCGGTGGCGTGCTACCACTACCGGACGCTGTTGGCGATTCCGGACATCGATCGCAGCCCGTTCCCTATCTTCGGGGGCGACGGGGAGAAGGCTCCCAAGTCTTTGTTGTTCGTCCCCATGTTGGCGCAAAGCGAAGTGGTGGGCATTCTGGAACTGGACCACGCCGAGCGAGCCCACGATTTCACTCCCGACGAACAGACGTTGGCGCAGCACCTGGCGAACCAGATCGGGGTGGCGATCCGGCTGCTGGACCAGCGTTCGGTGCAGGAACAGCTCCACCGAACCGAAAAGCTGGCGGCGGTAGGGCGGCTGATATCGGGAGTGGTGAACGAGTTGCAAGCTCCGTTGTCCTCGATCTCCGACCTGGCGCGGCGGGTGCTGGACAAGGCGCATGCTTGGGGCGCGGAACGGGAAGTGGCAGCCATCGCGGCCGAGGCGCAGAGAGCCGCCTCCATGGTGGCGCGCCTGGTTTCTTTCGCCGCCAACGAGCAGATGGAAGCGCGGCCGGTCTCGGTGACCGCGTTGCTGCACAACCTGTTGGAGTTCCGTGAAGGCGATTGGAAGGCTTCGGGCATCCGCGTGCGCGATCTCACCACCAGCGAGCCGCTTTTCGTGATAGGGTTGCAGGGCCAGCTCGAGCAAGTGTTTCTGAACCTGCTGGTGCATGCCGAACAGTCGCTGGCGGAGGCGCCGCAGAAAGTGATTACGGTTCGCACCAGCGTACTGGCCCGGCGGCTGTTGGTGGAGATCGCATTTACGGCGCCGGCGGTATCGGACAAGCCCGAGGAGGCGGCGGGAGTCCTGGGCATCACGCGGAGCGTAATCGGGGGCCACGGCGGTGAAGTGCGGCTGATTGAAAAGCACGGCGCCGATCCGCGATTCGAGATCGAGCTGCCGACCACTACACCCAAGGAACGCGTGGCCGGGGGCGCCGCGGGCGGAACGGTGGCGGATTTTTCGCGCGGCTTGACGGCGTTGGTGATCGAATCCGAAGAGACTGCGCAGCGTCAGATCCTGAGCCTGCTGGCCGCGCGCGGGTACCGCGTGGTCCCGGTGACCAGTGCCGATACCGGTCTGGAACTGGCCAACCGGATGCGCTTCGACGCGGCGTTTTGTTCGGATCACGCGCCCGGCCTGAATTGGGTGGAACTCAGCGAGCGCATGTTGCACCGCGTGGGCGCCTTCGTGCTGCTGTCCGACGGCTACCGCGCCGATCTGGCCGCGGATTTCGAAGGCGACGGCTGCTACGTGCTGGCTAAGCCGGTGCAGGAAGCCGAACTGGACCGGCTGCTGCGGGACCTGGAACCCACCGTTCCGATCGCGCGGAACGGCGCGGCGTAAATGGTCTGTCCGGGAAGGCGGCACCGCCTGCCCCACCAAGCTACCGCACTGTGAAAAAATCGCGACTGGTCTTACGCCCCGTTCCGGGGCTTTGTATGAAGACACCCCAAACGGGCTCGCGGGAGTTGGCAGGCGAAAGCGCCTGCCCCGCATCCAGGCCGACGGGCTCAGGTTAGCCCAGGGCTAGAGCAGCGTCAGTTCCGCCGAGGCGCCGGTCTGGCATCCGATCCGTCCAGCCGCCGAGCCCTGGCTCAGCGAAACCTCCAGGTACCCGGAACTGCCGGCGATGACGAACATCTCTCCAGGAGCGCACTCCGCATAGGTGCGCAGCAGGGAGCCGGTCTCCACGGCTCCGATGGCCATGGAAAAGTCGCGGCGTTCGAGATCCGGGAAATCGTCCACGTGAAAGTTGGTAACGATGTTGCCGAAGTGGTCGATCTTCAGGATGCGGCCCGACCAGGTATGCCTGCCGGTACGCTGCGGCTTCTCGAAACCGGGCCGGAGGTAGTCGGAGATGAGCTTGCCGATGCGGGCGGGCGCCACGCCCGCAGCCAGGTGGGCGGCCACCGGGGCGAAGATGTCGCGGCCGTGGAAGGTGCGGCTTACGGGGTGGAGGAAATAGCGGTCATTCGAGATCAGGCGGATCTTATGCTTCTCGCGCGAGAAAACCATGGACAGGACGCCGTTATCGGGCGCCACGAAATACTGGCCGGCGGCCTCCATGAGGATGGGCCGGCGCGCCGATCCGACTCCGGGATCGACTACCACCAGGTGCACCGTTTTCCCGGGGAAATAGCGGTAGGCCTGGGCGATGAGGTAAGCGCCCTCGCCGATCTGGAAGGGGGTCGCCTGGTGGCTGATATCCACCAGTTGGGCGCGCGGGCAGATGCCGAGGATGACGCCTTTCATGGCGCCGACGTAGTGATCGGAGAGGCCGAAATCGGTGGTCAGAGTAAGGATCGGTGCCGGCATTGGTAAAATGAACTCAGTGCAGCGCTTCTATTTCGACCACAATGCCACCACACCCGTGGCTCCCGAAGTACTGGAGACGCTGGTGGCGTGCCTCGGTCAAGTGTATGGTAACGCTTCCAGCATCCATCATTTCGGCCAGGCCGCCAAGCAGCGGCTGGAAGGGGCGCGGCGGCAACTGGCGTCGCTGATCCACGCCAGCCCCACGGAGCTGGTGTTCACGAGCGGCGGCACGGAGGCGGACAACCTGGCGTTGCTGGGATCACGGCCGGCGCACATCATCACGAGCGCGATCGAACACCCCGCGGTGCTGGCCACCTGCGCGCAGCTCGAGCGGCAGGGCACGGCCGTCACGGTGCTGGCGGTGGGCTCGGGCGGCCTGGTGAATCCCGACGATGTGCGGCGCGCGCTACGGCCGGATACCGGTCTGGTCTCGATCATGCACGCCAACAACGAGCTGGGCGTGGTCCAGCCGATCGCCGAGATGGCGCGCATCACGCGCCAGGCCGGAGTGCCGCTGCATTCCGACGGCGTGCAGGCGCTGGGCAAGATTCCGGTGGACGTGGAAGCGCTGGGCGTGGATCTCTATAGCATGAGCGGCCACAAGCTGTATGCCCCCAAGGGTGTGGGCGCGCTCTACGTCCGCAAGGGGACCAGGCTGGCGGCTATCGCCTACGGCGGCCATCACGAGCGCGACCGGCGGGCGGGCACCGAGAACGTGCCGGGAATTGTGGCCTTGGGGGCCGCGGCCGATCTGGCGGCGCGCTCGCTCGGGGAGGAATCCGCACGGCTTGGCGCGCTGCGCGACCGCCTGGAGAACGCCGTGATGGATCGCATTTCGGGCGCCGGCGTCAACGGCGCGCGATGGAACCGCACACCCAATACCAGCAACCTTTATTTCGACGGCATCGACGGCGAGGCGCTGGTGATTGCGCTCGATCTGCGCGGCTTCGCCGTGTCCACCGGATCGGCCTGCTCTTCGGGGGCCATCACGCCTTCGCACGTGCTGACCGCCATTGGGCTTTCGGCCGACCGCGCCAGATCCAGCCTGCGCTTCTCGCTGGGCCGCTCCAATACCGCCGGGCAAGTGGATGCGCTGGTGGACGCGCTGGAGGCCGCGGTGGCGCACCTGCGCAGAATTTCCGTGCATGGCTGAGCAGCCGATCGCGGTCGCCATGAGCGGTGGAGTGGACAGCTCCACGGTGGCCGCGCTGCTGGTACGCCAGGGCCACTCGATCGTCGGGATGACCATGCAGTTGTGGAACCAGCGGCGCCTGCCGGAGATCGCCACCGAAGGCGGGGTGGGCCGGTGCTGCTCACTCGACGATGTTTACGACGCGCGGCGCGTGGCCGAGCAGGTGGGCATTCCTTACTACGTGGTGAACTTCGAGCGACAGTTTGAAGAGCAGGTGGTGAAGCCGTTCGTCGACGAGTACCTGGCGGGCCGCACACCCGTTCCGTGCACGCTGTGCAACAACTACATCAAGTTCGACCGTTTCCTGGAGATGGCCGATTCGGTGGGCGCGCGGCAGATCGCGACGGGGCACTACGCGCGGGTGCGCTTCGACCAGGCGTCCGGCCGCTACCAGTTGCTGCGCGCGGTGGACGATTCGAAGGACCAGACGTATTTCCTTTGCGGCCTGACGCAGGCGCAACTGGCGCGCACGCTGTTTCCACTGGGGGAACTTACCAAGCCGGAGGTCCGCGAACTGGCGCGCTCGATGGACCTGGCGGTGGCCTCCAAGGGCGACAGCCAGGAGATCTGCTTCGTGCCGAACGGCGACTACGCCGCATTCATGGACGCGTATTTAAAGGATACGGGCCGCGACCCGCCAAAGACGCGCGGCGCTATCGTCACGACGGATGGCCGCAAATTGGGCGAGCATGACGGCGTCCATCATTTCACCGTGGGGCAGCGGCGCGGCCTGGGCATCGCCGCCGGCGAACCGCTGTATGTGATCTCGACCGACGCGGCGTCGCAGCGCGTGGTGGTGGGGGGCAGCGACGACTTGTTGTGCGCGCGCTTCTTCGCCAAGCGAGTCAATTGGATCTCCATCGCCGGGGTGACCGGACCGGTGCGCGCGCAAGTGAAGATCCGCAACAAGCACGCCGGCGCGCCTTCCACGCTGTATGCCACCGAAGATCCGGCGCGGGTGGAAGTAGTGTTCGACGAGCCGCAGCGCGCGGTCACGCCCGGCCAGGGCGCAGTGTTTTACGATGCGGACCTGGTGCTGGGCGGCGGCTGGATCGAGTAGCCGGGATGCCCGCCGCGGCTGGGCAAGAGGAGAATCGCGATGAACAGCGTACTGCGTACGCCGAGCGCAGAGCTCGATGGCTATGGAAACCACAGCACGTTTCGGCGGCCATAGAATATGTCGTTAGGGAGCAGGGCGATGCCATCAGCGTGTTCGAGTCTCAGGAACTTTAAGGTCGTGCGGGCGACCGCTCTCTTACGTTCGCGGCTCTGAATCGGGCGGGCGACTCGCCACGACCGGCGCGCGCCTCGTATCCACGGCCTTCTCACGCGCCGCGCGACGACGCCGAGTGGGAAAAGCGCGCTGGCGTGCGCGCGTGGCGGGTGAGGTAACGGGTCCACCAGAGTTCCCGGCCGGGGGCGTCGAAGCCGCTCGTCCAGGCGGCGTGAAAGACTTGCGCTTGCGCGGCGCATCGTGCGGTGAGGAACTTCGAGATCCGCACGCGCAGGGGTGAAGGCTCGATGGCCTGGCCGATATATCGTTCGGTGGTGGAGCAGTCGTTGACTTCGCCCAACAACTGCTGGATGTGGCGGAGCGCGGCCAGGCGCGTGTCCAGCCCGGGGCCGTAACAGGGACGGAACAACTCCAGGGTGTAGCGCAGCCGCTTGGTTTCGAGGCGGATGGCGTGCAGTTTGGCGGGCGGCGGGTGGTCCGCCAGCAGTGCGCGCACACGCGCGAAATAGGTTGCCACCAGGCGGGGCAGCTCACGGCGCGCATTCGCCGCGACGGCGGCGCGCGCATCCCATCGTGCCATGTGGCGTTTGCTCATGGTCACAGCTCCAGCCGGTTGCGCCACTTGCGCGACGTATCATGGCTTTTCCAGCGGCGGATTTGGAGCGACAAGTCGCGGGCCACCCGGCGCCGCTCGGCTTGGAGGCGCGTGATGACGGCGGCGCGGCGCGAGATGCCGGCCTGCCCGAGCAGCTCGATGGCAATATCGCGGTCGCGCACGGCGGCGGCGGATCCCATCAAGGCGGAGAGCTCGCGGCGGATTTTTTTCCAATAGCGGCCGGGGTAGAGCGGCGCAAAGGTGCGGAGGCAGCGGCTCAGACGGCGAATGGAGACGCGGAGATCGTGGACGGAATCGGGATCGGTGTGGCGCTCGGCGCGGTTCAACTGGAAGGCCATGCGGCGGAGCAGCGTAGCGGTCTGGAGTCGTGCGTAGTCCCGCATGGCAATTATCAATCGCGCGCCCGAACGACTGAAATCGGCCGGTTGTAAATCTGGCGGAAGGCTTCGCCGGCGCGCTCGGCGGCCCATTGTTCCAGGTCGATGTCGTGGCTGCTGTGCAACTGGAGGACCACTTCGCCATCGCGCACGCGGCACTCGACGGCGGTGATGCGCTGCTGGCGGCTGCGGTTGAGGTTGTCGGCCAGCCGCAGAATCGGAGTCATCAATAACAGTATGCGCCTCTCGTCGGTGGTCAGGGCCTGGTAAGCGCCGTGCACCGGGTTGGGCAGCGACTTGCGGTGATAGCGGCAGAGGCTGGCCACCAGCATGCGTTCGCGCGCGGTGAAGCCGGCGATATCGGAATTCGATATCACGTAGTAAGAATGCTTGTGGTGGCCGCTATCGCTGACATAGTGGCCCACATCCACCAGGTAGGCCGCGGCTTCGAGGAGTTTGCCGCAGGCCGGCGGCAGGGAGTGCAGCGGTTGCAGCGCGGCGAAGAGCAGGCCGGAGATGGCGGCCACTTTGCGGGCGTGTTCGAGGGAAACGCCGTAGCGGCGGCCCATCTCCTCCACTTCGCGGCGCTGGTCGCGGCTCAGGTGAGCGAGTTCGGCGCCGACGTTGCGGGCGGCGAGATCGGCGATGATGCCATCGCGCACGCCGGCCCGGGAATAGTACACGGCGGGTAGCCGGAACTCCTGCAGGAAGTCGAGAAGGACGGCCACGCCGGGGACGATGATCTCCGCCCGGCGGGGGCCGATGCCGGTGACCTTGCGGCGGGCGGGAAGGCTGAGCACCGCCAGCTTCTTATACAGCTTGCGGACCTGCGGGGTGGGGACGCGGAGGCGATCGATGCCGTCGCGCTTGGAGCGGGCGATGCGGGCCACCGCGCTGGCTACGGCCGCGGCGGTGGCGGAGGTGGCGATGACGCGATCCCAACCGGCGTGGCCCAGACGTTCGACGGCGGTATAAAGCTTGGCCCGGATGTATTCGTGCAGTTGGTGCAGTTGGAGCGGCGTGGGCGGGTCGTCTTTGAGGAAGTTTTCCCACAGGCGGACGGCGCCGAGCGGCTTGGAATAAGCTTCCCGCAGGCGGCCGTCTTCGGCGCCGATGATCTCGGCCGAGCCGCCGCCGATATCGATGACCAGGGTGCGCTTGCCGGTCTGGGGCCAGTTGCTTTCGACGCCCAGATAGATGAGGCGGGCCTCTTCGCGGCCGGAGATGATTTCCACGGGCGTGCCGGCGGCTTCGGCGGCGCGCGCCAGAAAGGTCTGCTGGTTTTGCGTGTCGCGGATGGCGCTGGTGGCGACGGCGCGCACGCCCACCACATCCAGCTTGCGATAGAGCGCAGCCATGCGGGCGAGCACGGCGGAGGTAGTTTTGAGGGCGTCATCGCTGACGGCGCCGGTGCGGAAGACGCTTTCGCCGAGCCGCGTGACTTCGCGCTCGGAGGCCAGGATGCGGGGCGGCTCGCCCGGCAGCACTTCGGCGGCTTCCATGCGAATGGAGTTGCTGCCGATGTCAATGGCCGCGTAGCGGGGCATGTATCCATGCTAATCGACGGAGGGCGGCGGGCGGTGCTGGGGAGGCGGCCCGTTGCGTGACGAAATCGTCACGGAGCGTGAAACCAGGGCACGCTCCACGGCCTGTACAATGGTTGCATCCTTATGAAACGCGCATTGGGACTGGTGGGCGCCCGCGTGGCGCTCGGCCTCGCATTGGCATCGGTGGTGGCGCTCGTCAGCTCGCAGCCGGCGCCGCGCGAACACGTTGGGCCGCTCGACGGCGGTGGCTTCCTGTTGAACAGCGGATGGGTGGTCGATCCGGTGGGCAAACAAGTGCCGCTCGATACGCTGCCGATGTCGTCGGCGCTCTCGCCGGACGGAAAGTATCTGCTGGTGCTGAACGGCGGTTACCGGCCGCCTTCGATTACGGTGATCGATGCGGCTACCGGGGCGGTGGCTGGGTCGACGCCGGTGCCTGACGGATGGCTGGGGCTGGCGTTTTCGCCGCAGGGAGACCGCGTGTATGTGGGCGGTGGATCGAAGGCCGCGGTCTTCGAGTTTACCTTCGCCGGCGGGAAACTGACGGCGGGCCGCACGTTCGCGGTGGTGCCGGAGGACAAGGCGACCAACCGCGACATGATCGGCGATGTGGCCATGACGCCGGACGGACACCTGATCTATGCGACCGATCTGTATCACGATTCGGTGGTGGTGATCAATCCGCAATCGGGCATGGTGATCGACCATATCAAAACGGGACGGCGGCCATACAAGATTCTGTTTCATCCGGACGGCAAATCGTTCTTCGTGACGACCTGGGCGGACGGCACGCTGGAGCACCATGACACGGCGAGCGGCAACCTGTTGGCGCGCGTGCCGGTGGGCGCGCACGCGACCGACATGGTGTGGCGCAACGGCGGACCGCCGGACCCGGATGGCGATGGAGACAAACCGGCCGCGGCTTATGCCGCGCGCGTGTTTGTGGCCGCCGCCAATACCAACAGCGTGTACTCGGTGGCGGTGACGGAGGCGAAAGAGCTGAGCGTGGTGGAGCGCATCAACGTGGCGATCACGCCGCGGCAGCCGCTGGGCATGACGCCATCGGGCCTGGGGCTGAGCCCCGACGGCAAGCGCCTGTATGTGGCGTGCTCGGACGGCAACGTGGCGGCGGCGGTGGACGTGAGCGGCCAGGTGAGCCACGTGGACGGATTCATTCCGGCGGGCTGGTATCCGACGGCGGTGCGCGTGCTGCCTTCGGGCACGCTGGTGATCGTCAACGGCAAGGGTCTGCGTTCCTATCCCAACCCCAACGGGCCGAGCCCGCGGGCGGACCTGGCGCCGGTACACGGCGGCGTGAGCAGAGCGGGATACGTGGCGTACCTGCAAACCGGCACGGCGTCGTGGATCGAGCCGTTCACCGATCAACAACTGGCCGACTGGACCAAGAAGGCGCTGGCGCAATCCGCTTATAAGGATGCGAAGCTCGACGAGCCGAGCACGCTGCCGCCGATCCAGCACATTCTTTACATCGAGAAGGAGAACCGCACGTACGACCAGGTGCTGGGCGACATGAAAGAGGGCAACGGCGACGCGTCGCTGGTGCTGTTCGGCGAAAACGTGACTCCGAACCTGCACAAGATTGCGCGCGAGTTTGTGCTGCTGGACAACTTTTATGTGAACGCCGATGTGAGTGCGGACGGCAACAACTGGTCCACCGCCGCCATTGCGCCGGATTGGGTACAGAAGCTGTGGCCCACCGAATATGCGGGGCGGCACGGGTTGTACGACTTCGAAGAGCAGGACCCGGGCGCGCTGCCACCGGCCGGCTATATCTGGACCAACGCGGCGCAGGCGGGCCTGACGGTGCGCAATTACGGTTTCATGGTGGAGAACAAACGCGAGATCGCGGCTGCGGGCGCGGATCAACTGCAAGCGATCAACGACCCGGTGCTGACGAAACTGACCAACCACGCGTACCGCGGCTTCGACCTTGGTTATCCGGACGTGGAGCGGGCCAAAGTTTTTCTCGCCGACCTGGCGGAGTTCGAGAAAACCGGCGAAATGCCGCGCTTGATGGTGATGCGGCTGCCCAACGACCACACGGCGGGCCTTAGGGCGAACAGCCTCTCGCCGCTAGCCATGGCGGCCGACAACGACCAGGCCGTGGGGATGATCGTGGAAGGGATATCGAAATCGCGCTTCTGGCCGAACACGCTCATCTGCATTTTGGAAGACGACGCGCAGAACGGTCCCGACCATGTGGATTCGCACCGCTCGCCGGCGTGGCTGGTATCGCCGTACGTGCGGCGTCACGGGGTGGACAGCCACATGTACAACACCACGTCGATGCTGCGAACCATAGAGCTGATTTTGGGGCTGCATCCCATGACGCATTTCGATGCCGCGTCGCTGCCGATGAACGCGGCGTTCCAGGCGAAGGCGGACACGGCGTCCTATACGCTGGAGAAGCCGCGGACGGCGCTCGACCAGCGGAATCCGCCGAGGGCGCCGGGGGTCGCGGAGAAGATGAATTTCGACCGGGAAGACGCCAACGACGACGACGAGCTGAACGATCTTCTGTGGCGGGCGATCCGGAAGGATGCGCCTCCGCCGCCGGTAAGGAGTTACTTCGGGAAGTAAGGGCGAAACCGGCGAATGGTATCATTAGTACCGGATGGAATATAGCAAGATCATCATGATCGAGCCGGGCAAGATGGGCGGGAAGCCTTGCATTCGTGGGCTCCGTATCACGGTCTATGATGTCCTCGATTATCTTGCCGCCGGGATGACCGAAGACGAGATCCTACACGACTTCCCCGATCTCACCCGCGAAGACATTCGCGCTTGTCTGGCGTTCGCCGCTGACCGCGAGCGCAAGCTCGCCAGCATCCCCGCGTGAAACTGCTCTTTGACGAAAATCTGTCTCCGGTTCTTCCAGCGGCGCTCTCGGACTGCTACGGTGAATGTCAGCATGTTCGCGACGTCGGGCTGAAGGCGTCCCCTGATGCCGATGTTTGGGCGTACGCGGCTCGTAATGAGCTGGTGATTGTGACGAAGGACTCCGGCTTCCGCCAAAGGAGCTTTCTCCACGGCCATCCTCCCAAAGTAATCTGGATCGGACTGGGCAACTGCTCTACGAATACTGTTGAAGACCTCCTGCGCCGCCGGATGAACGAAGTTGCAGAATTCCTTGCGGATCCGGTCAAAGCGTTCCTGGTGCTCTCCTGATGCCAGGACTGAGCAGCACTGGATTAGCTGAGCGTCAGCCGTGGCTTGCCCAGCTTGACCGCGTTCTCCATCAGCTTCAACCCATGGTCGCCCTCGGCGGTCAGGATGGATTCGGGGTGGAATTGCACGGCTTCGATGGGCAAGTCGCGATGGCGCACGCCCATGATGACGCCGTCGGCGGTTTCGGCGGTGATTTCCAGACACGCGGGAAAGGTTTCGCGGCGCGCATATAAAGAGTGGTAGCGGCCCACTTGAAACTCTTCCGGTAAACCTTCGAAAACTCCCACGCCGCGATGATGGACCGTGGATGGCTTGCCATGCATGGGATAATCGAGCACGCCGAGCTCGCCGCCAAAAGCCTCCACAATGCCTTGCAGTCCGAGACAAACGCCGAACACCGGGACGCCGTAACGCACGGCGGTGAGGACCAGATCGGGAACGCCGAAATCGCGCGGGCGGCCGGGGCCGGGTGAAATCAGAATCAGGCTGGGCGCCACTTGCGCGATCAACTCCGGCGGGAAACCGGCGCGGTAGGTGACCACTTCGGCGCCGGTCTGGCGGGCGTAGTTGGCCAGCGTGTGGATGAAGCAATCGTCGTGATCGACGAGCAGAAGTTTGACGCCGGCGCCGATGGGTTCGCGCGTGGCCGGAGCGCCGGACTTTGCGGGAGCGACGGCGAGCGCGCGGAAAAAGCCGGTGGCCTTCATGCGGGTTTCGCGCTCTTCCATCTCCGGGATGGAATCGTAGAGCAAGGTCGCGCCGACGGGATAGGACGCCATGCCGTCTTTCAAATAGGTGGTGCGGATGAGGATGCCGGTGTTGATGTCGCCGTTGAGCGAGATCATGCCGACGGCGCCACCGTACCAGCCGCGCGCGCTCTTTTCGAGGGCTTCGATGGCATGCGCGGCGGCCTTCTTGGGCGCGCCGATCATGGTGACGGCCCACATGTGGGAGAGGAAGGCGTCAAGGCCGTCGAAACCTTCGCGGATGCGGCCATGCACGTGGTCGACGGTGTGGAAGACGCCGGCGTAGGATTCGATGAGGCGGCGGCCGATCACCTGCACGCTGCCCGCATCGCAGATTCGCGACTTATCGTTGCGGTCGACGTCGGTGCACATGGTCAGTTCCGACTCTTCCTTGGCGGACTTGAGCAGCTCGCGAATGTTATCGGCGTCGCGCAAGGGATCGCCGGTGCGCTGGGCCGTGCCGGAGATGGGGCAGGTCTCGACATCCCGATCCTTGACGCGGACGAACATCTCGGGGGAAGCGCCGACTAACTGCTCGTCGCCGAATTGCAGCAGGAATTCGTAGGGGCTGGGGCTGGCGATCTGGACGCGTTCAAAAAGGTCGGAGGCTTTGCCGGAGTAGGGCGTGCGGAAAGTCTGGCGCAGGACCACCTCGTAGTAGTCGCCGCAGCGCATGCCTTCCCGGACCGCTTCCACGTTGGCCATGTATTCTTCGGGCGTGTGGTCGGAGACAATGGGGCCGGGAGGAAGCGCGGGCGCGGGCGCGATCTCGGCGGCGTCGCGTGGAAGGCCGGTAGTAGCGAGGGCGTCTTGCGAGAAATCGTACTGGCAGCGCTCGATCTGCTCCTTCTTGCGGTCCATGAAGCAGATGTCGTCGCAGAGATAGAGGTGGAGATCCCTGTGGCCGTGGCGCGGCAGGCGCTTCTGAATGGGCTCGAACTGGAAAAGAAAGTCGTAGCCGAAGGCGCCGATTAAGCCGAGGCGCGAATCCCCGAGGCCGCTGAATTCCCGGATGAGCGCGCGCAGAATGGAAAAAACCGAAGGCTGGCGGCTGCGTTCCTCTTCGGGGAAGAGCGCCGGCAGCGGCTTGAGGCGGCCGGCCAGGGTCTTGCCTTCGAAACCGAATTGTTCCCAGTGGGGGTGACTGGCGAGGACCGGCGAGAGCAGTTGCGCGATGATGCAGCCGCGCCGGTTGAGCGGGCGGAACTCGACGCGGCGGTCGAATGAGACGATCTCCAGGGGCGGACAGAGGGAGGCGATATCCCAGCGCGAATATCTTCCGGGGAATTCATATCCCGAGGAAAGATAGATGCCACGGTGATGATCGAGCTCGCGCGTGAGATGTTTGAGGCCTTTGCGAAAGCTGGCCCGGGAGACGGTGCGAGAGATCACAATCCCGTGGGGAGTCGTGTAGCGTTGTTCGCGCATAGGAGATCCCTTGGGGAAATTAGTTCTCAGCATAGCATTGTAGAATGGAAATATGGAAAAACCGATGGCCAGCGGCCCGCCGGAACTGTTTGCGCGCATCGACAACTATGCCGTGGACAACGCCGCGGCGGCGGCCGAAGGCATCGTGCTGACGCGGCTCGACCAGGCGGTAAACTGGGCGCGCAAGAATTCCATTTGGCCGATGACCTTCGGGCTGGCTTGCTGCGCCATCGAAATGATGTCGATGAGCGCGTCGCGGTTCGATATCGCGCGGTTCGGGGCCGAAGTGTTTCGCGGGTCGCCACGGCAATCGGACCTGATGATCATTGCGGGGCGGGTGTCGAACAAGATGGCTCCGGTGATCCGGCACCTCTACCAGCAGATGCCGGAGCCGAAGTGGGCGATTTCGATGGGGGCATGCGCCACCTCGACCGGCGTGTTCAACAATTACGCGCTGATTCCGGTGAACCAGGTGATTCCGATCGATGTGTTTGTGCCGGGATGCCCGCCGCGGCCGGAACAACTGATCTACGCGCTGATGATGCTGCAGGAGAAAATCCAGGGGCTTAGCGGCACGGTGAAGCAGGTCCTGAACCTGGCGTAGCGGGCGGTGGCGCTGTTCACTGGACACTTGTCTGCAATGACTTAGGGCAAGCTAAAGCATGCCCCACTGGACAGGCCAGGGGGCGTGTCCTGCTTGCGTTGTAGAATGGTTTACACATGCTTGCCAGGCTGCTTTCCATCGCCATTTTCCTGTTCGCGCTGGCGCCGGTAGAGGCGCAGCAGAACGTTCCGTTTCCCGGGTCCATCCAAATCGAACAGTCGCTGGACCGGCTGAATGAGTTGGGAACCGTGCTCATGATCGCGGCGCACCCCGACGACGAACACACGGCGGTGCTGGCATACTTCGCGCGCGGGCGGCACATGCGGACGGCCTATCTTTCGGTGACGCGCGGCGAGGGCGGGCAGAATCTGATTGGCCCCGAGCAAGGGCCGCAGATGGGGATCATCCGCACGCAGGAACTGCTGGCGGCTCGCAAGATCGATGGGGCGGAACAGTTTTTCACACGCGCCATCGACTTCGGTTTTAGCAAGACGGCGTCGGAGACCATGGAAAAGTGGGGCCACGACCGCATCCTGTCGGATGTGGTGTGGGTGATCCGGCGATACCGGCCGGACGTGATCATTCTGGTGTTCAGCGGCACGCCGAGCGACGGGCACGGGCACCACCAGGTATCGGCGATTTTGGGAAAAGAAGCCTTCGATGCGGCGGCTGACGCGAACCAGTTTCCGGATCAATTGAAATACGTGGAGCCGTGGCGCGCCAGGCGGCTGGTGCGGGCCTCATTCGGGGGCGGCGGACGTGGCGGGCCTCCCACAGCTCCCGGGTCGCCGGGCACGACACCACCGGCGAATGCTGCGACGCCACCGGCGACTGGAGCGACGCCGCCCGCTACCGCATCGACGCCACCGGCGGGCGGCCGCGGCGGACGAGGAGGCCAGCAGGCCGCGGCGTTGCCGAATGCCGGTGAAGCCGATACCGGCGGGTTCAACCCGATCCTAGGGTATTCGTATCAGGAGCTGGCCAACATGAGCCGCAGCATGCACCACAGCCAGGGAACCGGCGCCATGCGGCAGGTGAATCCGGGCGTGACTTCGTTCGGGCTGGTAGCGGGAGAACCTTCGACGAAGGACTTGTTCGACGGCATCGACACCACATGGAACCGATTGCCGGGCGGCGCGGCAGTGGGGTCGATTCTGGAAGGTGCGATTCGCAATTTCGAGCCGGCGCATCCAGAGAAAGCCATCCCGGCGTTGGCGAAGGCGCGCCCGCTGATCGCGGCGATTGCCGATCCGCTGGCCAGGATCAAGCTGGCGGAACTGGATGAGACCATCGCGCTGTGCGCGGGATTGTTTGTGGAGCCGCAGGCGCAGCAGGCACAGGTCAGCCCCGGCGGGCAGCTCAGCGTAACCACCACGGTGCTGAACCGCTCGACCGCCGAAGTGAATCTGGATGGCGGACGGGTGGAGGGAATTTGGAACGAGCCGGTGGAGATCAAGCCGGCCAAGCTGGGTCACAACCAGAGTGCGCGCGTGCAGTTCGACCACACGGTGCCGCCGGGCCAGGCGTACTCGCAGCCGTATTGGCTGGTGAAGCCGCCGGCGGGCGATGCGTACCAGGTGGACGACCAGCGGCTGGTGGGGCTGGCGGATACGCCGCCGGTGCTCCAGATGCGGCTGCGGCTTACAGTGGACGGCGCGCCGATCGAAGTGGTGCGCGCCGTCGAGCATCGCTACGCGGAGCGGTCGGAAGGCGAACGCGTGCGTCCGCTGGTGGTGGTGCCGGCGGTGGCGGTGGACCTGCCCGATCCGGTGGCGGTTTTCCCGGCGGCGGCCGCCCGCAAGGTGCAGGTGGCGCTCCAGGCCAACGTGGCCAACGCGACGGGCGAATTGCGGCTGGACCTGCCGGCGGGGTGGAGGGCCGAACCCGCGTCGCAGGCTTTTAAGGTGGCGGCGGCGGGTGAAGTGGAGGAAGCGACGTTTGAAGTGACGCCGCCGGCCGGAGAAACCACGGCCACCATGAAAGCGGTGGCGCGGGTGTTGGGGCGCGACATCGCGAGCGGCATGCAGGTGATTTTGTATCCGCACATTCCGCCGCAGACGTTGTTTCCGCCGTCGGACGTGAAGCTGGTGCGGGCCAATATCGACGTGAAGGCGCACAGGATCGGCTACGTCATGGGAGCCGGCGATGAAATGCCGGACGCGCTGCGGCAGCTCGGGCTGGAGGTGACGCTGCTGGGGCAATCGGATCTGGAACAAGGCGACCTGGCGCGCTTCGATGCGATTGTGGCGGGAGTGCGCGCGTACAACGTGCGGGCCGATTTGAAAGCCAACCAGGCGCGGCTGCTGAATTACGTGCAGAACGGCGGCACGTACGTGGTGCAGTATCAGACCGGCGACGCGTCGCTGAACATGGGGCCGTATCCGTTCACGGTGCCGGGAGGCACACGGTGGCGTGTCACGGTGGAGGAAGCACCGGTCATTTTCCCGCACCCGGACAGCCCGCTGCTGCAGTATCCCAATCACATTTCGCAGAAGGATTTCGAGGGTTGGGTGCAGGAGCGCGGCCTCTACTTTGCGACGCAGTGGGACAAACAATACCAGACGGTGCTTTCTTCCCACGACCCCGACGAAGAAGGAATGGAAGGCGGAGAGTTGTGGACGCGGTATGGCAAGGGCGTCTACATTTTCACGTCCTACGCGTGGTTCCGGCAGTTGCCGGCGGGCGTGCCGGGAGCGTTCCGGCTGTTCGCGAATTTATTGAGCGCGAAATAGCGCCCGCTGCTTTTCGCCGATCGCCTGCCAGTCGAAGTTGCGCACGGCGTGGTGGTAGGCGGCCTGGGCGATCTGGCGGCGGCGGCCGGGATCGGCGATGAGAGTCGCGATGCCGGCGGCGAAGGCCTCGGGCGTATCGGCAATCCAGGCGCTGTGGCCGTGCAACAGGCCAAGACCGGCGCAGCCCGACTCGGTGGAAACCACGGCGCGCTGCATGGCCATGGCTTCCAGAACCTTGACGTTGGTTCCGGCGGAGACGACGGTCGGCACGAGCGCGAGGTTGGTCTCGACATACAGCGGGCGCACGTCGGACACGAAGCCCAACATGCGGATGCGCGGATCGGACTCAGGCTCGGGGGAATCGGCGAAAGCGCGCCAATACGTGAGGTGATCGGGGCCGCAGACCACCGTGACGGTGAGGAGCGGAAACTTATCGCGCAGCAGAGGCCAGACGCGTTCGGCGAAGAAGCGCCAGGCGGCCACGTTGGGGAAGTGCCGGAACGATCCGATGAAGAGCAGGCGCTGGCCGGGACTCTCTGGTTCGGGCTGGAAGCGCGCCAGATCGACGCCGTTTTCGATGACCGTGGCCTCGACGCCCGGGCTCAGAAGTTCGGCGTCTTTGGGCGACATGACGGCCACGCGCGAGAAGCGGCGGACGGCGCGGGTTTCGAAGCGGCGCCAGCGGAATGCGTCCCACGCGGCGGCGAGCGTGCGTTCGCGGCGGGCGATCTGAGTAAAGAGGTCGAAAGTGACGTCGTGCTCGACCAGCACGTCGCCGGGGTATTCGGCCAGTTGCGTGTACTCCACCTGCAATTGCTCGAAGCCGAAGACGCGGCGCTCCTCGGCGATGGCCCGCCGCATGGCGGGCGAGCGGAATTCGTGCACCTCCGGCGGCAGCAGCGAAGACCAGCGCGGCTCGCGGTAGCGGGGCTTCTTCACCAACACGATGCGGGCGCAGAATTCCAGCAACGGGGCGGTGTCCGGTTGGGCACCGCCATCGGTGAAAACCAGCAGCGTGACGTCGAATTCACGGGCGATCTCGCGCAGCAGGTGGTAAATGCGTACGGCGCCGCCGTGCGACAGGGGATACGGATAGTACGGCGAGAGCACGGCCACGCGGCGGCGACCGGGCGAGCAGGCGCGGCCTTCGACGACGCGAAAGCCCTGCGGCACGACGGAGCGCTCGCGTTTGGGCCAGGGCCACCACCACGGGCGGAGATAGATGCGGTCGAGCGGAACGCCGCGCCAGAAGAGCAACGACGGCAGATCGAAGCGCAGGTGATGGCGATCGAGCTGCAAATTGTAAGCCAGGATTTTGCGGGGCGCCAGACGGTACGCCGCGCGGCGGAGGGCGCTGGACTCGCGGGACAGCAATACCGGGGCGAGGCCGATGCGGTAGCGGCGGAGCGTCTTGCGCAGCTCGGGCCAGTTTTCTTTGGTGGCGACGAAATGGCGGCGGGCCGGTTCGAGCGCGCGCACTTCCTCGGCCATGCGCCGGCACAAGGCGGGCGGGCCGGAACAGAAAGTGACCACCACGGCTTCCGGGTCTTTGCCGAGAAGACGGAAAATCCAGCGCTTGAGCCGCTGCTTCAGGCGTTGCTTCACTGGGTGGACCTCATGCCCCGGAGCACCGCGCAGGCGGCCAGCGGCGTCACAGCGGTGAAGGTGGTGACGGGCGTGTAGCCGAAGTGATCGATCAGCGCGCCGAAGGCCGGCGAGACGACCAACTGCGCGACGCCGTAGGAAGCCACCAGCATGGAGATGGCAAATGCGGCGCGCGCGGCGCCGAAGGTATCGAGCGGCAGCGTGTAGGTGTTCACGCTGAACGCCGAGACGGCGAAGAAGCTGATCGATATCCCGGCGATGGCCCAGGCTGGGGTGGGCGCCGCGGGGATGGCCGCGGTGACCAGAGAAAGCAACGCCGCGGCGAAGCAGACGCGGAACCGCGCGGCAGCGGCGGGCGTTCCGCCGCGCATGATGCGCAACGAAAGCCAGCCGCCGGCGAAGCCGCCGCCCATGGCGACGAACGGCGGAATCCAGGCGTACCACGCGGCCTGGCGGACGGTGAGCGAGTGCGCATCCACTAAATACTGGGTGGTCCAGTTGGTCCAGAGCGAATAGCCCACCATGCTGAGCGCGTTGGCCGCGACAAAGGCCCACAAGCGGCGGTCGCGCAGAATCCCGGCGGCGCCGGTTTGTGCCGGAGCGGGCGCGGCGGCGGGCACGCGGCGGGCCGCCCAGTTCCACACGGGAATCCACAGCAGCCCGAGGATTCCGGTGAAGATGAAAGCGTGGCGCCATCCGCTGCGCAGGGCAATCCAGGTGGCCAGGGGCGGGGCGAGGATGGCGCCGAGGCTGACGCCGGCCTGGTTGACGGCGTTGCCGAGCGCGCGTTCCGGCGGGCGCAGATAAAGATGGATGGCCTTGCCCGCCGCGGGGATTCCGCCTGCCTCCGCTACGCCGAGGACGGCGCGACAGCCGATCAGGCTGCCCAGCCCGCGCGTGAACCCGGTGGCGATTCCCGCGCATGACCAGACGCCGATGGCCAGGCTGGCGGCGCGGTTGAGGCCGATGCGATCGGTCAGCATCCCCGCCAGAGGCGCGCTGAGGGCGTAAGTGATGGAGAAGACGCCGAGGATCCAGCCGTACTCCGCGCGCGAGAGATGAAACTCCGCGCGCACCAGCGGGGCCAGCGTGGCGAGCGCCTGGCGGTCGAGATAATTGATGGCGGAGGAGAGCACGAAGACCGCCAGCAGGAGCCAGCGGAAGCGCGCCGCACGGTTGGCGTCGATCACTGGAACTCGATGGTGGCCACGTCGCCCGCGGTAGCCAGCTTGGCGTTGGGCTTGGGGAAATACTCGATGGCGACACGACGCGGTTTCTGCACGCCGCATCCCAGGTTCAACTGGCCGCCGCCGGCTACGAAGACCTGCGCGGGGTCGACCAGCAGTTTGACGATTTTGTGGTCCTCGCCTTCCACCACCAGGCGGGCCTGTTTGCCGAGGCAATCCACCTGTTTGAGAGTGCCGGTGATTTTACCGGAAGGTTGGGCGCCATCCCACCAGGGAATGGCTTTGAGATCGGGCTTGGCGTTGCCGTTGATCTTGGCTTCGGCGGCGTGGAGTTCGGCGCGCGCGTTGGCCTGCAGTTGGGCGATCTCGCGGGCTTCTTCGTCGGCGCGGCGCTGCTTTTCGGCGGCCTCGTAATCCAGGCGCTGGCCCTCGACGGCGAGGCGCGCCTGGCGCATCTGTTCGCGCTTGGCCGGGTCGGTGGCGGCCTGCTCGGCTTCGCGCCACGCTTTGGCGGCTTCGGTGAAATTGCGGTCCGCCAGGTAGCATTCCGCCAGCGCCTGCCAATAGGAAGCGTTGCGGGGATTGCGCTCGGCGGCGTTTTTCCAATCCGCCAGGCGTTGGCGCGGATCGGTGTCGCGAGCCGCCAGCATGGCGAAAGGTTCGTCGAGCTTGGGGTTGATGCCGGCGGCGCGCAGCAGAGCCTGCCGGGCCTTTTCATTGTCGGGCTCCAGGCGCGCGTATTCGATGAAGCATCGCGGGCTCTTGGCGCCGGCTTCCATGGCGGCGGAAAAATGCGCGCGGGCCTCGGAATCGCGACGACCGCGCAGAGCCAGCAGGCCGAGGCCTTCTTCCGATTCGGGAATCTTGAGGTGCTCGCGGAGCAGGCTTTCATACTCGGCGGCCGATTGCGGGCCGGCGAGGAGATCGGCGCGCGCCAGACGCACGTCGGTATCGGAGATGGGCTTCTCGTGGAAGTCGTCGGGCGCCATGGGACGGCTGGAAATCGTGGTGGTGGGAAACCGGCGCGCGGCGAAGTGCTGCCTGGCCTGGGCCTCAACTTCGGCGGCGCTCTTGCCGAACGCGTTGTGATAAGCGGGATCGTCATCCACGCCCTTGCGCAGGTTGTAGAGCAGCACGCGCAGCTTGCCGAAGTATTCCGGAGCGGCCACCAGCAGATGGATGCGAGCCCAATCGAGATCGGGTTGAGGCGGCGGCGCGCCCACGGTGATGTGAATTCCGCTGATCTGGAAGGTGGAGAAGAACTCAATCAGCCCGTGTTCGAACGCGGCCGGCATGCGATTGGTGTTGGCGTCGAGCAGCAGGCGGGTGAGTTCGCCATAAACCGCGGGCGGCACCGCACTCTTTTCGGACAGCACGATGGCATAGCGATCGCGGCACTCGGTGAGCGGCGCGGGCGAGGTCCAGCCCTGGGCGTTCTTAAAAACCAGGATGCGAACGGGTTGTGGTGTAGCGAGATCCTCTTCGCCAACTATGGTCCCAAGCGCATGCCGGAACTCTTCGAAGCGGATCATGGTTTCCTGTCCCGCGCGCTCACCGGCGTCGGTGAGGACCTCGAAGGGTCCGGACGTATAGCGCACCCAGCGGTCTGCCATCGCGCGCGGCGCGGGGCGACTGGTGGGTTTGGTAGAATGGAAGCACGCGTGGCGCTATCGTCTAACGGTTAGGACAGAGCCCTCTCAAGGCTTAAATACGGGTTCGATTCCCGTTAGCGCTACCATGTTTTCATAGACTTACAGGCAATGCCCCATGACGCCCCATGACGCGCAACGCCCCAGCAGAGTTTCCCCAATACGCACCAAGCCCAGACTGCTGGAGTTGTCGTGCCCCAGCCCGCCAGTGTCGGACCCGCCGCATGGGGGAGCATCGCCCTCCCAACTCGCCTAAACGAGTTTCCGAAACGGAATAATCTTGGCCTGTACACTCGGCGACGGTCCAAGGAAATTCTCTGGCAGATTTGCAATCTGTTCGATCTGCGATTTCCCATGCCCGATGCTGCCAGGAATCTGATCACGGTCGTGTCCCTGGTCCACGATAATCTGAAATGCCTGCGGTAGCACGCTTGGCGTTTCGAACGGCAACTGATCGTCTAGCGGCTCACGTTGCTTCCAACCGCGACGCGCGTAATTGATCCAAAAGCGCTTTTCCTGATCTTCGGTCAGCACCCCGAGATCAGCCAATCGATAGATCATCGCCGCGATGGCGACTTTCCATTTCGACTTGAGCGCCCGCAAGGCGTCGAGAGAAAGTGAGTACAAGTCGGCCAAAAAGGCGCGCTCTGGCAGTAGTAAGGCGCCCCCGAACCTAAAGGCCTGTTTCTCGATCTGCTTAAACAAAGCCTTCTTGTTTAGTTCTTCCTGACTTACCTTTCTGTGCAGGATCAGATGGCCGAGTTCATGCGCGAGATCCAGGCGCGACCTGACGGCGCTTTCCTTGTCGGCGTTCAAGACAATAAACGGAATGCCTTCAGGCTCCAGCCACTCCGAAAGGGCATCAAGCGTTTCCGCATCGAGATAATCCCTCACCACCAAAGCCCCGTTATTTTCTGCAACCCTAAGCAGATTCGCGATAGGGGCGTCTCCGAGCCCCCAGAATCTTCTGGTTTCTGACGCCCATACCTCAACGTCCCGCATGGTCAGCGCTGACGGATTGGCAATTTTCCAAACTGGAAAATTAACGCGCGGAAACTCAACGTAGCGCAGCACGTAGTTGGCTGTCTCCCTCGCCCAGAAATTACGCGCGTCGGCCTTTTGCCTTGCCGCGGAGGTCGTTGAGGCGAGTGAGCGATAGAATCTTGTGCCCCGAAGGAGACTTGAGTCGATAGGCTGCATGAAGAAGTACGCCGGCTGGCAGAGAATACCGCAAAGCCTATCAAAAAGCTCAGGACGTGGAGAATCTAATCCACCTTCCCATCTGGAGACGGCCTGCTTCGTCACCCCCAAAGCCTGCCCTAGAGAGGTAACTGTAAGGCCCATGGCCTCCCGCGCCTGTTTTAGTCGGACTCCTACAAACCCTGGCGTCCCAGAAATCACGCCTGTTCCTCTTTGACAGGAGTGCGCGGTTTGACGGGAGCAGGTTTGGTAAAGTCGTTCTTGACATCAATGAATTGCCCAACAATATCCGCAAACCTCGTCCAGAGGTCCACTCCTTTGCCGATGTAGCCAGAGAATCGTCTGTTCGGGAAGCGTACCTTTGCAAATGCGGGGCGGTTGCGATTCTCTGAAGCGACGTCCACGCCATGCAAATAAACGCCATATAGATAGCCATCAGACTCTTTTTCGTCTTCGCCAAACAACGACCGCTGGGCCTCCATGGCCAGCGTTTCGCGGAAGTCTGCGTCGCGCGGTAGCGACGATGGGGTTCGCACGCAACTTTCGGTTAAGCGAACCCGCCCGATTTCGAGTTGGACGTATGTACCGGTGATCTTGCCGGATTTCTTATTCCGAAACGGTTTATGGGTAAACTTGACCGCCGTTGGGAAGCGCTCCGCTATGCCGCACCAGTCCTCTTCAATCTTCGAGTGCCTGTATGGACCGCTCGCATTCCGAGCTATGGGGTGGCGAAATACCGTATAGCAGTGCTCTGAGGCGTCTGAATAATTGCGGAACAGCCCGTGGAGCAGTGCCCGCTGAACCTCGACGGGAACCTCAGAGCAAAACATGTCGGCGTATTTCTCGCCCCATCCCTTGGACTCAAGTCTCATGTTAAGCAGTATGGTCTTTTTGCTTAATCTTGTCAAGCGTGAGCAACCTCTTGCGCCTGCGCTTTGGCCAGCCGGAGCGGATCGATACCTGAGCGAATTTCAGTTCCGCTGGAACCGTAAGGCTCAGCACATAGTCATACTCGTGACCGCGCGGCGGCTGGGATCGGCCGCGATCTGCCGTACGAGCAGCCTCATCGCGGAGCTTGAGCAGACGACGGCCAGCGGACCGGGATGTGGAACTCCGACCGACATCAATCCTCCTCGAATCCCTGATTCTCGAACTTCAACGTGCGGCAGTTTTCCGTTACGGTTCGAACTACGTTGTCTGGCGCTCCCGAGGGAATTTCGGCTTCGATCTCCACCGTGATGGTCACCTTGGCGTCCAGCAGGCCGGCGAGGTGCTGAACCACCGAACCGGCGATCAGGTCGACATCGCGCGAGAGGCGGGTAGCGTCGATCTTGGCCGAACCGTGGAAGCGGCGCAGCACTGGCGCTTTCGGTTTCGCGTCACCGACCCCGGCACCCTTGCCGGTCTCCCCTCCTTTTCCAGCGGTACCACTGCCCGTCGTGCCGGCCCCGGCACCTTCACCAGTTCCGGAACCAGTCCCCGTGGTCGGTGGCGGTGCCGAGTCCTTCTCGATCTGTGCGGCGGCAACTTCTGGCTTCACCACCACGCTGTTTGCGGTCATCTGAACAGTCGGTCGGCGCCCCGCTTCGAGACCACGGTACCGGTCGGCGGTGGCGTCGAAATAGTCTGCGTAGGCGAAGGTGTCGTGCGACCAGGTGAGCCGGCCCACACCGTCCTGGATCGCGTCCAGAATCACCTGGGCGTTCTTGACACGCGGCAGGTAGAGGTACTTGGCGAAGTCATCCACCAACAGCTTCACGCCGACGTGGTTCCCGCGCCACAGCGGTACCTGGTCGATTTCGAATCGCAGGACCGCCCCGGCCATGCTGGTAATCAGCAGTCCGGCGTTCGTCAGCTTCTTCGATGCTCGTACGGCGAGCCACTCCTTCCCCAGAAGCCTGTCCTCCTGCCACTCGACCCCAGGGAATGCCTGGCCTGGTTCCGGCCGCTTCTGGCCAGGCACAAGCAGCCAGACATACGTCTCGGGGATTCTCTCCTTAACGGCGTTATCTGATTTCGTTAGCCGATCCTGCGCCTGAACGCTCTGAAACCTGTCAAGGTTCAGCGGCTCTTTTTCCTTCTCGATGGACTGCCAGGCGAGGTAAGAGCGGACTGCCTTGTCGAGGTCCACGAACCGGGTCTTGTCGGCGGCCAGGAAGACCAGCATGTTGCCGCAGTTGCGGCCCGCCGAACCCCGATTGAGGATTTCAGCCGCCGCTTGCCGGCCCGCGCTCGAATCCGTCTTTGCGCTGTGTGGATAGTCCGGACTCAGGATGACCAATTTCGCCTCGGGCTCATCCACAACGTCACTGGAACCCGCCGGGCACGAATGAACCTTGGAGAAGTCCCCACGGTGCTTCGCCTCTTCCGCCAGCCGCCGGCGGATCTCTTCCGTCACGTCCTCCGGGTGGTACCGTTCGGCGCGCTCCTCCGCCAGTCGATTCACGCTGGGCTGCGTGGCGTACCAGTAGCGGCTCCCATCCACGTAGAGGTACGTCGCCTGGTCGGCCAGCTTCCGCAGCGCATCTCCGAACGTCCCGGATGTCTCACCCGGTTGGACGCACCCCAGCTTGATCTGGCGGTCTTCCAGACCTTTCTTCGTGGCGTCCTGGGTCGGGGCGGAACCGAGGTAGAGCGTGCGCGCCACCCGGCGCGCCGCGGAGTACCGCCCCAGCATCGGGTTCTCGCGGTCAATTCTCAGGGGCAGCGAGTTCGGCCCGTCGATATCCTTCTCGATGATCGGGTCCCACACCGGCGGCAGATACCGTGTCAACTCGCTCTGGACGGCGGGTGCATCCACTGGAACGCTCGCCGGCAGGATCATGAGCCCTTTGTCCTCTCGCTCCCACAGCGCATGAATCACCGCCGACATTAGGCGCAGCACGCCGCGGGTTCGTTGGAATTTATCGAGAGTGGACCAGTCGTTGTACAGCCGGTCGAAAAGTTCCGGGTGGATCGGATACGCCGCCTTCATCCGGCGCTCATATTCGGATTTTCCCGCCTCGGAGGGAAACTCCTGCGCGAACTTGCGATACTCGTCCGCGAACGCCTTCACCACCGCATCCCGCGCCGTGAACAGTTCCGGATCGGTGATCGGCTGGAATAAGCGCCGCCGGACGATCTCGAAGCCTTCCTCGGCGCTCGCCGGGCGCCATGACGTCTCAACGCGCTCGATGACGTTTTTCAAGCGCTCCAGCGCTGCCAGTCCGCCCTCGCCCCCAATCTCGTTCTGCGATGAGGGAATGCTGACCACCAGCAGCGTCTTATCCGCCAGTTTCGCCGACTCGCTCAGCGTCTGCGCGAAGGTGAAATGTGCGTCGAAATCACCGGCGGGCAGGTCCGACTTGTTGTAAAGTTGCCGCGCATAGGCCACCCATTCATCGATTAGGATCAGGCACGGCGAGTACTTATTGAACAGCAGGCGCAGCGAGTCGCCGGGGCTGACGGCCTTCTCGTCCGCGCTGCGCACCATCGCGTAGCCCTCTTTGCCGCCCAGTTGCCACGCCAGTTCGCCCCACATCGTCCGCACGACCGTTCCATCGGGCTTCTTGTGGAGATCGGCCGGGGACATCCGGTTGCCCACCAGCACGGCCCGCCGGATCTTGGGCGGCTGGGAGACTCCCGCCATCTTGGTGACCGTTTCCAGTCCCGGCAGTTGCCCCGCAGGCACGCCGGCAAACAGATGCCAAAGCGCCAGCATCGAATGCGTTTTGCCGCCGCCGAAATTGGTCTGCAACTCCACTACGGGGTCGCCGCCATTTCCAGCAAGCCGTTGCAGTGCATTGGCGAGCAGCTTCTGCAAGCCCTCGGTGATGAACGTTCGGCGGAAAAACTCGATGGGGTCTTTGTATTCGTCCGAGCCCTCGCCCAAATAGACCTGCCAGAGATCGGCGGCGAATTCGGCTTGCTGATAGCGTCCGGAGGCCACATCCGGGTGTGGCGTCACAATCTCACGCCACGGCCGCAGTCCTGTCGCTGGCTTGCCTTCTACCGCGATGCTCGATTCCTTCCGCTTCTGGCTCCTGAGTTGTTCCTCGAACTTGACGCGCAGGATCTCAGCCTTCATCTGCTCGACGGTTTCGACCTGCTCTGCCGAGACCGCCGCCAGCAATCGCGAAATGCTGTCGATGGCGCGGTAGGCGTCGTCTGTCGAGAAGGCCTTCTGGTGGGCCCATTTGTTTCGCACGTCGCGAAGTTCGAACGCCAGGCTTCGCTCCGAAGGGCCGAGGATCTTCTTGAAGCAGTCGTTCCACAGCTCGCACATGACCTGGAGCAGGGCCTGCGTATCCCAATTCAGTCCTTTGCCTTCTTTGCCCGGCTGCTGCCAGTCGGGGAAGCTCGGTCGGGCCGTGTCGATCCACCGGTCCTTATAGGTTGCTTTCAACTCGCGCTCCACGTAAGGGCGCAATCCATCCTTCAGGAGATCCAGTGCCTTACCGACCCGTTCGCTATTCGTGATGGCCATGAGATTCTCGCCTTGTCTCTTCAGCTCAGTTCAAATGCTTCCGACGCCATTGATGGCCACGCCACCACAAGGCTGTTGTAGTAACCCGCCTCTTCCGCCCAGCCGTTGCGCTCGCAGAGCGTGTAGAGCCGATAGGCAAGGTCGCGGGCGATTTCCGTCATCCCGCCGATCTTCGCCTTCAGATTCGCAGTATCCTTCTCGCCCTTCTGGTCGAGGCGACGGATCAGGTGTTGGGTGACTTCCCAGACCGTTAGGCGCCCTGCCGCAGCCGGGTCCCAGTCCTCAGGAAGCTCTTCCCGGCGTAGCAAGCGGACCTTGCCAGCGCGCGAGTGGAGGATGCCGGTCTCCGCCAAGTGCGAAATGCTCAGCGCCTTCGCAGTAGCCAGCACTTCGGCTTCGCCATAGAGCCCTTCGTCGAACTGATGCTGCTCGAACCAGGCGAGCGCCCAGCGCGTGTCAGGGTCGAACTCGCTCTCCAGTTCGGAGAGGACCTCGTCGAGGCCCTGATTGATCAGGGCAAGTGCCGTTCGGACTCGCATCGGCGACCCGTCGGTTTCGAGAACCTTCTTATACCGGGAGAAAACAGCCATGCCGGGCCCGATGGCCGCCTGTGCCAGATCGACCGGGGCGATGTTGCCCTTCTGTAGGTCGCGCAAAGCGTGCGGGAGTTCCTTTTTCAGAGAGGACAAAAAGTCCTTGCGGGTCGTGATAGGAGCGGACTCCGGGCGCGGGCGGCAGGCGAGAACAATGGAGGAGGCGAGAGCATTTGTCCCAACGGCGACACTTCGGCCAGGGCGTTCGCTCCTAGATGGCCACGTAGCTGTCACCTGAAAGTCGGCCCGAAGAAGACCTTCAAGCATGGTCTCCCAACCGGTCGACGCCTGCTCATCGCCAGAATCACCCTCCTCGGTTTCCTCTTGCTTGAACGCATAGAAAACGGTGAGCGGACAGGATCGATCTTGGGAACCGCGAATGTGCGAGAAGGCTCTAGTGAATCCAGCCTCAAAAAACGCAGCCGCATCGCTTCTTGATCCATCGAATCGGAAAGGTGAGGCTATTAATTCTTGTTTCTTAGGAACAAGTAGTGTAGCGAACAATTCGGGATAGATGCTCGCAAGACTCTTGCGCAGCCAAACGTAGAAAAAATCGGATAGGTCCGCGTATCCGATGTTGTCATAGTATGGGGGGTCGGTGCAGATTGTGGCAGACTGTTTCGCAGTAGACGCAGTGGAATCGGACTGGGCGCACGAACCAGCTACGAGGCCATTGCTACAGCTCTGTTCCAGAACGTCGGCCACGAGCTCGGCCATTCGGATGATGTTGCCGGAAGAATTCGCAAACGGGTTCGCCTCTGCATAGTCCCAAACCATCGGTAGGGCCTGTCTGGCAAACGTTCCGCGCACATGTAACTTAGTTGGGAGTGGGCTCCAGGTGCACAAAGATGAGCTGCCCTCGGCTACTTTGTCGACAGCGAAGGCCAAGTAGGTCGCGATTGCATCCGCATAACTGGCACTTCCGCCATCAGCCTCGACCCGCCTGCGCGCCTCGCCGACCAACTCCGTCAGGAATATGAGCATAGTCAATTGGCGAGGAGTGAAAAGGTGTCGGTGCTCGGTCATTCCATAGAGTTGGACGCGGAACCCGAGTGCTTGCTCCGGGAGTTCAGTATCGGGAGCATTCACCGGATGAACATTGGACGCAATCTGTTCCTGATCCGCTGAGGGGGACAAGAAGACCCGGCCCCGCGGCCCATCTGCAATGACCGCCATGAGCTGGCTGCCGATACGCCCGGCCCTACCTTCCGCACGAATGTGGTCGAAGGGAACCGATGTGCCGCAAGCGACACAATGCGCACCGCGCCGGTTGACGGTTCCAGCTCTAACGGAACCGGTGCCGCTCCTGACGGCAAAGCGGATGTCCTTTGTCTGGGCGTTGACCACCGGATCAAGCCAAGCCTCGCTTCCGGGCCTCTTCGACAGATCAAAAGACTGAGTAAGAGGCATCTCAGTTCCGCACGCGGGATTTGGGCACTTTGCGGTCCGCGCCCAAAGCCACGCGATGACCGTGGCCTCGCCACCACCGCTTTCCTTCGGCAGCTTAACTGAGGGATACAAACGCCCGATGCTCTCAAAGGCTCGGTCGCGCATCCACTGACCGTAGTAACGAACGTCATCAGCAAGCCCGCGGGCACCAGTCCACATGCCCTTCCCACTCATCTTCGCCTTCGCGACCGGGTTCACAGGTGGCTGACCGGCGAATTTAGGAGGGATCTCGATGAGAGCCTTCGTGATGAGGACCGCGACCGGGTTCAAGTCGCTGCCGTGCGCCTCCAGTCCCAGTCGCTGTGCTTCGAGCGGAATCGACCCGCCGCCGCAGAATGGATCGTAAACCGCTGGAGGGTTACCGTCGGTGGACTTTAAGATTTCGTCATGAGCAGCTTTCAAGATTGTCTGGTTGTTCGAGTTGTCCCACTTCACCAACTCTTCAATCAACCGGAAGAGCCGTTGCCGCTCCTTGTCCTGGTCGGCTTCGGTCGGAAACTGCTCGGGAAGGCTAGATGGGTCATCTACCAGCGAAGCGAACAGTACCGCACGGCACGCCGCCAGTGGCCGCCGCGCCCACCAGAGATGCAACGTCGACGGGTGTCCATGCCGGATCGATTTCTCCCGCGCCGACTCCTTGTTGATCGCCTCCAGTGGCAGCGCGACTTCTATAAGCTTCTTCTTCATGTCTCTTCGGGTCACTTCCACGCGTTCCGCACAGCATCGTTCACCAACCGGCGAAGGTCAGCCGTTTCTACACCCATGGGCGCGAGCAGCGCCCATGCTTTCGCAATCATCGCTATCATCTTCTTGTCTTCCTCGGACCACGAAGCTGTCCCTCTCGCACTCGCTTCTACGAGCAGCGCTGCGAGATCCCATTTCGTGATGAAAAGGGGCTTGAGGATTCTGGCGGCTTCCAGGATCTTGTCCAATTGTGGGCCCTCGGGGTGAATTGGCTGCTTCACCGCCGTCCGTGCGCACGGCTCCGAGTACCGATTCGCATGCAGCCGTCCCTCTTCAACTCGCAATCGAACAGGATCGCCGACGGGCATGTTTTTCGCCAATCGTCGGACCCACGATCTTCCTACGATGATTGTTAGCGGCCAGGTCCCGCGAGCCGGGGTTTTGGCAATTCCCGCACCAGACTCGATCCACAGCCATCCATCTTCAAACTGAAGGCTCACTCCGGATGACTGCTTGCCCATTAATCCGGCGACAATCTCAACCGCATGTATGAGATCGGCGCGGGCGACATCGAGTTCGTACGGCCCATCGGACTGGGGCGTCATGCTGGGGCCTTCCCTCTGGAAAGCAGGTCCTGCAGCTTGTAGTTGATGCTCTCTACCGCGAACTCCGGTTCCTGCTGAAAGGGCTGTCTGATGTAGACAAGCTTCTGGTGCCCATCCTCCACTTGACCGATAGCCAGGATGAAGTCGTCCGGTTTGTTCAGCGCCGTAAGGATCTCGTTCCGGGTGACCGTCACCGTGAGCGCACCTGCGACACGTCCTTTCACCTCGATGAATCGCAGTTTGCCATTCGACAGGACTTTCGATTCAATGTCGTATCCGCACTTTTCGCCGCTCACGTCCCGCGGTTCATTGCCAAGCTGAGTCTCGGCTTCCTTGACCAACTGCATGGCAAGCAGTTCCATCTTCTTTCGGGCTTCCGCCGATACAGCATCGGCGGCGGCAGTACCTGGCTGGGCGGTAGACGGGAGCAGCTTATGGAGAAGCCCTATGGGGACAACAAGCGATCCGCCGATGGCCACCGGCGGCAGAGGCGAAATCTGGCGTTCGAGTTCGAGTTCCGCCATTCGTCGCTGAAGACGGGCTTGCAGCTCATCGGCGCGCTGGCGGGCCTTTCCCGAGTTGATTTTGGCGTTGGTCTTTCCAGCCAGTTCCTGGTCCTTAAGCTGGTTGGCGCGGTGATCCCAATACGTGATTTCTTTAGTCAGCCTGTCCTTGACGGCGGCCATGGTCCTGGTCACCAAGTCCTCGCGGCGATTTCGAACTTCGCCGAGGTGTATCGGAACGAGATTGCCAATCGCGTGGCCAACGACCACCGATTCCAGGTCGCCCTTTAGCCATGCCTGGGACTCAAGGGTTGCAGCCAGGCAGATCCGTTCTTCAGGCGTGGCTGGCCGATAGTCCAGGTAAGGGGCGTAACCGGCGTTCCTGGTGGAACCGGTGGAATCCGTCTCCACGAACTGCAGTTGCCGGGAGACCACGCGGCGGTTGCCGGCCTTGTCGATGCGACCGTCCTGGATGGTGTGCTCCAGGTAGAAGAGCGCGCGGATCGCTTCACCAGGGTCGTCGGGGTCCACGAGAACCGTGCCGCGCTTCAAAAGGTCCCGATTACGTTCCAGGATGAGATCGATGGTTGCGCCGAGGAGCGGCTGGCCCGGACAGACGAAGGTGGCCAGCGGTTGACCGGGAACCGCGCAGAGGGACTTCTCGAAGGTGATCCGTTCATACTTACCCAGGACGGGCTCGCCGGTGCCGATGAGGCGGTCCCGCTGACGGATCAGCGCAGGCACGTGGGTGATTTCGAAGCGGCGTGGTTCCCGTTCCTTGATGGAACCGCCCAAAACCCGGAAGGCCTCCAGGAAAAACGATTCGATGAAGTGCGGCTGGAGGCGACGTGCTTCGCATCGCTCCATGTCCTCCCTGATCCTCTGGACCTGGGAGGCATCCATGCTGTCGTTGGCCAGCGCACGTTCTTCGAGAAGTTCCTGACAGTGCTTGCGGTCGGTCAGGTTGTCGACGATCTGATGCAGGCGCGCCTTGACCTCGGGCCGGTCACCGTACCGGATCGCCTCGATGAGCAGGTCGCGAAGCCGTTGCTCGCGGAACAGTTGGCCCAGGATATCGAAGACCCCACCACCAAGGGCCTCCCGCTCCAACTCGATCTTTTCGAGGAGGCGCTTGTATACGTCACCTTCGCGTGTCTCTTCCGCTAACAGGTTCCAGAGATGGCATACTTCGGTCTGCCCGATGCGGTGAATGCGGCCGAACCGCTGCTCCAAACGGTTCGGGTTCCAAGGCAGGTCATAGTTGACCATCAGATGCGCGCGCTGTAGGTTGATGCCCTCGCCGGCGGCATCGGTGGCCAGCAGGATGAGAACGTCCTTGTCCTGTTTGAACCCCTCCTGGGCCTTGGTACGCTCCTCACGGCCCATCCCGCCGTGAACGGTGACAAGCGCCTCGGGAGCGCCGAGGAGCGCGCGGAGCCGCTCGGTCAGGTAGTTCAACGTGTCGCGGTGCTCGGTGAAGATGACCATCTTCCGGCGATGGCCATGCGCATCGAACATTTCGGCGTGGTTCTGGAGGAGGGATGACAGCTCCTCCCATTTCTTGTCTGTTCCGCTGCGGCGGACCTTCAAAGCCAACGCTTCCAGATTCTTCAGGATCTCGATCTCAGCTTGGAGTTCAGCGATGGTGCGCGCCGCCGTTGCCTGATCGACAACGGTCTCTTCGGTCTCCTCGACCTCTGCGTCAGGTGCGTCATCCAACTCGTCGATGTCTTCTTCGGTGAGACTGGGCAAGCGCTGGTCGTCCTGAAGATCCGCTCCGCGTTTGAGGATCTGTTCTTCGCGCAGGCGCCGTTCCAGCCTTTCACGGCGGCGCCGGAGGGATTGCAGGATCGCCTCGGGTGAAGACGCCAGCCGCCGTTGCAGAATGGTCAGAGCGAATCCGACTGTTCCTTTGCGGCCTTCGCTCTCCAGGGAATCGGCCCGGTTGAATTCCTCGCGGACGTAATCGGTAACGCTCTTGTACAGGGATGCTTCTGCATCGGACAGCTTGTAGCTGACGGTGTATGCCCGGCGCTCGGGGAACAGCGGCGTTCCGTCGAACTTGAGGAGTTGTTCCTTCACCAGCCGACGCATCAGGTCGGAGACATCGACGGTGTGCACGCCGTCGCGCGCCCGGCCTTCGAAACGGTCGCTATCCAGCAACGCCAGGAATAGCTGGAAGTCTTCCGGTTTGCCGTTATGCGGCGTCGCCGTCATGAGAAGCAGATGCCGCGTAAGCTGGCCGAGGAGTTGGCCGAGGCGGTAGCGCTTGGTGTACTTCACCTCGTTGCCAAAGAAGGTGGCCGACATCTTGTGGGCTTCGTCGCAAACCACAAGGTCCCAATCGGTGTTGGCCAGCTTCGCCTGGACGTCCTCGTTACGGCTCAGTTTGTCCAGGCGGCAGATGGCCAGGTGATTCTCGGCGAACCAGTTGCCGGTGCGCGCCGATTCGAGCTTGTCGTTCGTCAGGATTTCGAAGGGGAGCTGAAATCGTTGGTAGAGTTCGTCCTGCCACTGCTCAGCGAGATTGCCGGGGCATACGATCATGCAGCGGTGCAGGTCGCCGCGGATCAGCAGTTCCTTGATGAGCAGACCGGCCATGATCGTCTTGCCGGCGCCTGGGTCATCCGCCAGGAGGAACCGGAGCGGCTGTCGCGGCAGCATCTCGCCGTAGACGGCAGTGATCTGGTGCGGCAGGGGGTCGACCATCGAGGTATGGATGGCGAGCAGCGGATCGAAGAGATGGGCCAGGTTGATCCTGTGCGCCTCAGAGACCAGCCGAAACAGCTTCCCGTCGCCGTCGAAGCTCCACGGCCGACCGGTCTCGCCGATTTCCAGGGTGGGCTCGCGGTCCCGGTAAAGGAGCACGACGTTGGGCTTCCCGGCGGGGTCCTTGTAGGTGAGCTCGACTGCCGCCGAACCGTACCACTTGACGTCGATCACTGTGACGAGGCAATCGGGCAGAATTCCCTTGACGGTCGCTCCTCGTTTAAGATCCTCAAGTTTAGCCATGCAGAGCCTGTCGGTTCACTGCCGTTCAGCAGTGATCGCCGCGTCATAACTGGATTCCTCCATCGAGCATCACCTCCAAATGATGCGCTATTGCCAAACGTTTCATGTAGCCCAGCCCTCTGTCCATTCTGTCGGCAGCGATCTGCCGATACTCGCGACACGCTTGGGTATTGTTCGGCATTAGTTGATCCAGCGCCGCGACCAACTTGTCAACCGCTTCGAGCGTCTTGCCCGCTCTGTCGGCTGTCGTCTCAGTCCGGTCTGAAATGAAGTGACTGATATAAAGCGGCCCCGTTCCCGTTCGAAGGTGGATGTGGTGCAGGGCGACTGCATAAGCCGGTCCTCCGGTATCCGCGTAATAATCGCCAACCATGGAGAAATCGCCAAAACTCACCCGCGTTGGATTACCCGCAACCGTGTTCATGTCGCTGAATAACTCGATCTCTGGGTAGTCTGCGTTCCGTGGCTGCCGATTGAATCGGTCCGCTATCATGACTCTTCGCCTCAGGTCGATCCCGCCAACATAATCTGCCTCAACGCGGTTTCCTATGAAGATGTGCCACCTGATCTGCTCATTTGAGAGAAGCCTTCGAACCTCGCTATTTTCAGGGAGTCCCCAATAGACGAACGCTACTTCGTACTCGCGGTATCGTTCAAGGAACGACGATACATCGTTGCGAGCGGAGTCCCTTTGCACCTGAAGGGCAGGTGTCCAGTTGTCGTATTCGAGTAGGGTCTCAGAAATCAGCGGGGTGAATAGACGCTCACTTTGGTTTTCGAACTCGCCGTTGAAGGGATTACAAATGAATACAAACGGCATTGAATCTTCGATGTATTGGTCCAGTGAGATTCTCGTGGTGGGGTTTCCCTTAACGGGCTCTATGACGGGAATTACGTTGCCACGCTCACTGATAGAAGCCCCAAGGTTTCTCAGGGCCATAAGTTCGTTCAGTTTCCCACGCAAAAACGGGAAATAGGTCTTCATGATATTGGCTCCCTTAGCCTGCTCTGAATCTGTTGTGCCATCGCCTGGGACTTAGTGAAGCTTAGGCATGCATGTTTTAGGGAGACGGGCGCGGCTCTGATTAAATCCTCGAAAGGCTTCTTCTTACCTCGTCCCTTCAGGTGGCGCACCATCAAATCGTGTGCCCGGTACGGTGGAAGGGAACAGAATAAGTTCTTAGCTACTCTATAAACCTCCGAGTTAGGCACCTTCGGAAATGGGCCGCATGCTTCAGTTACCGCCTTGCAGAACTCTTCCTGCCTCATGCAATCAAAAATAGCAGCCGGGTCGGTATTGTGTCTGTTGGAAAGAGCCTTTCTAACTGTGCTTAGGCTGCCGTCCTGCCGCATTACGATTACGCCGATGTCGTTCGTTACGATGTCACTTAATGGCGCAGCCTTTGAGACAGTGGTAACAATGTAAATCAAGTCAAAGATTCTTCGGTAGTCGTTTAGTTGGCTGGGCAACCTGTCGAACGAATCAAACTGCGACTTAATCTCGTACACGGTCGAGGTGCCGTTTAGTATCACTACATCAGCCCGACTCGCTCCACTCCTGAGTTCGTCCGTCATGTATGAATCCTGCAATGAATGTCGGGACAGGAAAATCTTACTTGCAATGGCGTTCTTGTAGACGTATTCGCATCGGTATCGCTCAAACAGGAGCGTGTAAAAGAAATCAAACCATTCGCTCAGCGGACCGCTTTGGGATGGTGGGTGGAAATCGGAGTAGTAGTTCGCGAGTTCTAGGATGGCGCGCGCATGCGTCCCGGTCGCTACCTTTTCAAGAAAAGGTCCGCGAAAAATTGCCGCGATACTGCCGAATGATTGCCCAGTCTGGGTATCGACGCCATTGCGTACTTTCATGGTATCCTCCAAGTCAGGAGGTATTCCATAGAGCACACTTCTAACGCATAGCGTCTCCGCAGTGCGGCCAGCACCGCGAGAGACTGGAATGACCAAATCCGACACATCTGAAACGCCGTGATTCGTGGTCACGGCGATTTCGTCTTCAAAACGCTTCCGCTTCGATCCCCGCATGGGTCAGTCCCGGTATTTCAACCGCTTCCCGCCGACCTGCCTGATGGCGAAATCCCGGCGTTCAACGTCCGAAACTCCCACGGGCATTATAGCGGAAATCGAACTCCGCTAGATGCTGCGGCCTTGGGGTCTCCCGATTCCTCGGCTCAACGTGGCCAAGGACCCCTCGACCGCATTGGTCGTAATGCACTTGCCCGCCTTCGTACCGCACGTCCTTTCTTCTTTTGCGAAAGTTTGCTTAGCATATTCTTCGCGCGACATCGGCAGCCGACGTAGGCTTCGTCGATCTCCACCACGCCGTCGAGTTGCGATGACAAAGGGCTACTGCGTCGTCGCGTACCACACCTCCCCGCCGCCCTGAGGTGCTTGGGATTCTGGTGTTCCTATATAGGAGACCAGATTCTTCGTCTTGGACGAAGAATTGTTGAAGGCTGTTCAACCGCGCGCACCGCAATCGTGTGACCAACGCGTGGATCAGCGTGTTCGAATCCCCTCAGAACGGTCTTGGTGATGGGCGGTAGCCGTGGACTTTCAATGGATACCGCTGAATCTCTCTTGTTTGTAATCACTTGGTACTCGTGGTAGCGATGGTAGTCATCGCTCCTCATGTTGTCTGCCAGGACGAAGAATTCATCTCCCTATATAGGGACCATTCCCCCAATCGAACCTGATCCGGGGAGCGTTGGTAGCCATGGTACACATGGTAGCCATCGCGCGATGGTTTGCCGTTGCGAGTGTTCCCTCAACCAACAGAAAACACAGCCACTTGCGTCGCACAAAAGCATTGCTCTCCCGTGTCATTTTTTGAGAGAATTGGAACAGACGCGAAGCGCATGTCGCTTCTGCGCCATGCGAGCGCCGGGACGCTCTTGAATCTCCTTCCCGCAGCGGTTCCTGCTACTCCAAGTGTGCCCAAAAACATGAATACCTCGATTCCCGTCTACCAGGCCGACGGTAGTCTGTACGCCAGCGTTTCCGAACAACGGTTGGCGCGGCTGCAATCGGCGGGACTGGTGTCGCGCGTGGTCCGCCATCGCAAGGGCCACATCAACCGAGCGATCCTCTTCCTCCGGCCTGGCGAATCGAAGCCGGTGTCGGTCAGCTCCGTGATGGGTACCAGATACAGCATCAAAGAGCTTCTGGAGCACGGGCCGGCGTGGGACCTGAAGCGTCTTGGCGGCAACCGCGACGGGACGACTTATGCGCCGCCGGAGATGCGGACAGCCTTTCTCCAGGTGGTCGCGGACTGCTTGGTCCCGTGACAAGCCAGCGACGGAACATCGGTGGGCGGTACATCGCTCGTGCTCGCGGGGCTGTTGTTCGGAACCCCAAGCCGCCCGTTAAAGCCATAGGTACTTCCCGGCGACTTTCGGCGGCGCGTTGAAGAGTAGCGCAATTTCGCTAGCGTCAGGCGCAAAAAGGGGCGGTCAGGTGGTCAGCGGTCAGTGGCGGCCAGGGCGCGCCCAGGCGGCGGGTGGACCCAACCGGCCAACCCCGAGCCAAACGGCGCGACACGGGGCACCGGGGCGCGACAGGGTGGCCGATTTCGGCGCGAGCCAGGCGAATGTCCAACGTTTGGACTTCCTGGCCATTGACACGCCTCTTCTGTAGTTGTTCGTAAACCAATGGCGACAATTCCGGCGACCATAACGCCCGCGATGGCGCGGCGCATCGAAATCTGGCCGACCGACCGACTGGTGCCGTACGCCAGGAACGCGCGCACGCACTCTGCCGAACAGATAGCGCAGATCGCGGCGTCCATCTTGGAGTTCGGCTTCACCAATCCGATCCTGGTTGACTCGATGGATGGGATCAT
>JBEKDA010000046.1:0-47379 GCA_050014595.1 Bryobacteraceae bacterium | reverse complement strand
GCCATCCCCTCGGGCAGGCTGACTCCCGTGGACGACACCACCGACCACGTGTACGGCGGAACGCCCCCAGTTGCCGTCAAAGTAGTGCTGTAGCTCTGGTATTGCGTGGCCACCGGCACGCTCGACGTGGTGATTTGCAATTGCGCCACCGCGAGCGTCGCAAACAGAAAGAATGGCGGGAAGATTCGCATCTTAAGCAGAGTGTCGCACGATCTCCCGGTCCCGTGCGGTTCTGAACACTGCGTCCGAAGCCATGACGGCCCATTTCTAATGCATACACCCAAACCTTCCCCACGGCCCTATCCAAAACCGGGCTCAGGGCCACGATCCTGCGGCGAAGCGCCGTGCCACTACCCCCGCGGAGCGCGGATGGGCATGGCGTGGACCGGCTTTCCCGTGGCGTGGAACACCGCGTTCGCGATCGCCGGCGCGATGACGATGATAGGAGTCTCCCCGGCCCCCGCCGATTCGAGATCCTTGCGGTCCAGCAGGATCACTTCCAACTTGGGAAGGTCACGGAATCGCGGCACCCGATACGTGGCGAATCGCGCGTTGGTGAGCTTGCCGTCCTTGAACAGGATCTCCTCCCGCAGTGCCGGGCCGGCGCCCATCATGATCGATCCTTCCACCTGAGACCGCAGGTTGGCCGGATTCAGGATGGCCCCGCACTCGAAGGCCTGGACCACCTCGATCAACCGTGGTGCGCCGCTCGCGCGATCCACCTCCACCTCACAGCAGGCCGCTACCACCGAGTTCTTTTCGGTCCCGCAGGCGAGGCCGATGCCGGTTCCGGGGCGCCGCTTCTTGCGCCGCTCCACCCAGCCGAACCGTTGGGCGGCGGCGCTCAGCACGTTCCTTATCCTCTGGTTGTCGAGGTGAGAAAGCCGGAACTCCAGGGGATCTTTGCCCGCCGCTTGGGCCAGCTCGTCGGTGAACGCCTCGCGCGCGAAGTTGTTCGCCGTGGCTGCCAGGACCCGGTACGAGGACTGCCGCAGCGGCGGATCGGATGCGACGAACTGGACCCGCGTATTGGGGATGCGATACGGGGTGTCCAGCGCCGCCGCCCCGGAGTTGTAGTTCGTGAAATTCCAAGCCGAGATGGCATTGTCCGCGTCCAGGCCGGCCTCGATTTCAATCAGCGCGGCGGGGCGGAAATACGCCCAGATGAACTCTTCCGCGCGGGTCCACCGCACCGCCACCGGGTGCCCCGCCTCCGCAGCGAGGCGGGCCGCCTCGGTAGCCGCCTCTCCGGTGTGTTTGCCTCCGAAGCCTCCGCCGAAGTGAGGCACGAGCACGCGCACCCGATCTTGCGCGACGCCGAACGTCTCGGCGAGTTGCTGGCGGACGCTTGCCGGATTGCTGGTGCCGGTCCAGACCGTGAGACGGCCGCTCTGCCACTCCGCCACCGCGGCGCGCGGCTCCATAGGGGCGTGCTGTACATAGGGCACCTGGTACGACGCCTTCAACCTGGCGCGCGCCTCGGCCAGCCCCTTTTCCACCGAGCCCCGGCCCTGCGCCTGGGGGCGTTCCTGCGGCTTGGCATGCTGCTTCAGGTAGCCGAAGAGATCGTCGCTCGATGGCTGCTCGACCGTCTTCCACTGGGCCGTGGCGGAGATCGCCGCCAAGGCTTTTCGGGCGGCGAACGTGGTGGGCGCGGCGCAGGCGACGAAACCGCCATCGCGCACCGCCGTCACGCCCGGCATCTTCTGCGCCTCGGACAGGTCCACGCTGCCCAGTGTCGCCCCGTAGGACGGCGCGCGCAGCACGCGGCCGTAGAGCATGCCCGGCCGCACGATGTCGCTGGGGAATCGATGCGCCCCGGTGACAAGCTCGCGAATGTCCAACCGGACTTGGGGCTTTCCCAATAGCTGCCAGTCCTTGGCCGGGGTGACCGTGGTGTTGGCCGGCAACGCCTCTTTGCAGGCCGCGGCGAGTTCCGGCGAACGGGCCAGGTCGGCGTAGCCGTACTTCTTGCCGCCGTACTGGACGGCGCCATCGATGACTTCAAGCCGCGCGGCGACACCCGAGGGGAACTGCCGGCCGGCCGCGGCCAGCAGCAGGTCGCGCGCGGCGGCTGCCGCGCGGCGTACCAGCGGCGCGGTGCGCGGCGTCGTTCCACTGCCGGCAGTGCCGCCGTCGTTGGGCGTCTGGTCCGTGTCGCCCATCACCATGCGCACGCGGTCGAGGGGCACTCGCAGCTCTTCCGCCGCGGCCATCGCCAACTCGGTGAGCGCTCCCTGGCCTTCTTCGATCTTCCCGCTCATGACGGTGATGAAGCCGTCCTCCCCGATGTGCAGCCTGGTTTCAAGGGTTCCGGTTCCGCCGCCCCTCTGGGCATCCGACCAGCGCGCCGTCGCCACGATCAAAAGACCTGCGCCGGCGATCTCCAGAAACTCCCTGCGGTTCACAGTGGACTGGTTCACAGTGGACATGGCCGCCTCCTATCCTTTCTTCCCCGCTCCCGCCGCGGCGCGCCGCACAGCGGCCATAATCCGCCGGTAGTCGGAACAGCGGCACAGGTTTCCGTTCAGGCCGTCGACAATCTGTGTGTCCGTCGGCTTGGGGTGGTTTCCGAGCAGCGCCACCGTTTGGAGCACCATGCCCGGCGTGCAGTAGCCGCACTGCACGGCGCCTTCGTCGAGGAACGCCTGTTGGACCGGGTGCAGCGTCCCGCCCTCGGCGAGACCTTCGATGGTGACGATCTTGCGGCCCTCGGCCGCGCGCACCGTCGTCACGCAGGAAACTGTCGGCTGGCCGTCGAGAAGCACGGTGCACGATCCGCACTGGCCTTCGCCGCAGCCGTATTTCGTTCCGGTCAACCCCAGGTCTTCGCGCAGCACCTCCAGGAGGGGCCGCTCCGGCTCCGTGTCCACGCTAAGCGCCTTTCCATTGACCGACAACCGGATGGTCGCCATGTGGTTGAGACCTCCTCTTATCACTTCTACGGGGGCACGCCGATTGGAACATGCCACCTCTCGAAGTATAAGGCGAGTTGCGGCAGAAGTGGAATAACAGACCTGAAATTATGGCCTAGCTCCGTTTATGCCGAAGACCCTAACCCTCTGACCGAGTGGTTTGGTGAGGTGGCGGAACCCTGGCTGTGGAAGAGGGGACGGCGAGCCCGGCGAGCCGTCTGTTATCGCCAACCGGCTCCCTCATGGTCTATGCTGACCTCTGGGGGAAAATGAGATGGCTGAACCTCGCGCGGCCGTCGGTAATGTGGCACAGAACAGAGCGCTGACCGAGATGGCGATGGGCTATTCGCGTAGCCGGATTCTCTGCGCCGCCGCCCGCTTAGGCTTGGCGGATGATCTCGACGATGACCCGCGATCCGTCGACCAGCTCGCTGTATGGTGCGGCGCTCAGCCGGGCTCCTTGTATCGGCTGGAGGCAAAGAGCGTAGCGCAGCCGAATGGAAGGGCCTCCTGGGCAGTGCCGCGTTTGAGTGCCGACGCATCATCCCCGTTCCCGGTGAATTGGTCTCGATCATCGAGGCAGCCTAGCGCGCCTCCATGGGCGCACCGAAACATCCACCGTCGGGACCCGGGCGTAAATGGGTGTTGACCTGCCGGAACCCATAGCAAATTGTAAAGTTCACGGGCTTGGGATATTGCTACGGGCCTTGTTGCAGCCAGCACACGCCCAAACCGCAATCAAGTTCGTCCCTGTTCTGTGGTTACACTCGACCGCGAAGCCGGTCGATTACACGGCGATCGCGCTTCGACGGCTTGCCTTCCCGCAACGCTTCGAAATGCGGCATGGCTTTGCGCTCTTCCGCCAACTTCAACCGCAACTCACGGCTCGCCTCTGTCTCACGGTAGAGCGTCTGGGCAACCGCCGCTGGGCCGCGCATCTCACTGAGGACGAGCACCTCCACCTGAAAGTCGCCGCTGTCGTTCTTCACCTGTAACCGGTCCCCGACTCGGACCTCGCGCGCAGCCTTGGCCCCGTGTCCGTTGGACTCAATCCTGCCGAGTTCACAGGCCCGTGCAGCCAGCGAGCGCGTCTTGAAGAATCGGGCAGCCCAGAGCCACTTGTCCATCCTCACGCGGGGCATGATCCCATTCTCGTACCAGGGCGGGACCTTCTGTGGGCGGAGCGGCGGCGATCGCCGCCGCGATCATCTCGAACAGGCAGCCCGGCTCGGAGCGCCCCGCGTCTTCCGCGTAGAACTCGATGCTTGCAGGCATCCACCAGCTCCTTGGAGTTGGGCTGCGTGGGATCTCAGGCAAAACGCCGTTATGCTCATCCTTAGTCTTCGTAAGTTATCAAGTTTAAAATGTGCGGATCGTTGACCACCGTCCGCACAAGAGTGCCGTCCCACGATGCGCCGCCGCCAGGCGCAAAGCTCTCCTTCAGCACAGAAGTCCCATTGGCGTCCTGTCCCACTACTGCAGAATCGGCAGTTCCTGGTAGCCTGCCGGAACAAACAGGCTGCCTTCGGTGGCGCCATGCGGCGTGAGTCGCCGCAGTTCCTGGCCCAATTCCCGGGCGCCGATCCGGCCCGCCAGGCAATCGGCAAACGCGCCGGAGATACCTGTCACCTGTTCGCCCGATTCGTGCGCAAACTCCAGACGGAAATGCGCGATGCCGGCTGCCCGCCATTCGTCCAGGTGACGGCTGGCTTCCTGCGCTTCCGCCCCGAAGACCGTATTGCGGCAGCCCACGTCCGCCATCACCGGATGCGCGCGTCCGGCCGAATCGCGCAGCTCAACCACGTGCGATTCGCACGGACGGCCGCAATCCCGGTAGCTCGTTCCGGCGGAAAGGAAGCGGCAGAACACGCAGTGCTCGGTGTGGAACACGGGCAGGTGCTGGTACAGAATCGCTTCCAGACGATCGCCGCCCACGCCCTGCGCCAGAGCGGCCACCTGCGCGGCGTTCAGGTCGTGCGCCGGTGTCAAGGATCGGAGGCCCATCGCCAGGAACTCCGCCGCGGTGATGGTGTTGGCCGCGTTCAGACTGAAATCGCCGACCAGTTCCGCGTGCGGTTTCTCCCGCAACTGGTGCAGCAGTCCGGCGGAACGCACCAGGATGGGGCATTCACAGCTCAGCAGAAAATCGACGATGCGCTCCTCTCCGGGCTTCAACACGCGCGGGCTGGCTACACGAGCCGCGATTCCGGCAGCACGGACGCGTTCGAGCGATGGCTTGAGGCCGTACAAATCCAGGTAATCGAGTGTGATGCCGGCGGGTCGAACGCCCAGGGCCGCTTGCAGTTGTCCGGGCGTGCGAACCAGAAGGTGCAGAGTGGGCGTGGTGGACGGGCTGGACGTTTCCGGCGGAGTTTGCGGGAACTCAGCACGGGCGAGGTGGTTGCGGAAAGGAAGGTCGACAGGCCAGGAGGCCTGTCCTACTGTGCGCGGTTCGCCTTGCTTTTGCTGCAACAGCTCCACCGCCTCACGCCGCATACGGTTGAGGAGCGAGCTTGGGGCGAAGGGCTGACCCACCGTCTGCAATTCCACATCGGCGAGTTCGTAGGGCGTGTTTCCCAGGCGTCCCAGTTGCTCGCGCAGGTACTCCACGGTGACGGACCGGTTGGTGGCGGCGCCCAGCGCCACGTCCGATTTCACCAACACGCGAACTGCGCCAACGCGCCACTCGGTTTCAAGCGGCGCGCCAACGCGCGCGGTCACGCGGACATCCACGGGCTGTTTGCGAACCGGCGTGGTCGCTTCCAGGTAGGGACGGGCGGCCCGGTCGAGGTCCGGGTCGTGAGTGCGCCACACCAGGTCGCCGCGGCGGATGCGGGTCGAGTCCACTACGCCGTTGCCAAATCGGATCTCCCGATCGCTCACCTCAAAGACGCGCCCGCCTTCTTCGGGTTCTTCCGGGCTGCGCCAATCGGCCGCATCGAAGACCACGCCATCGCCGGGTTTCAGCGGAGAGATCGTGCCGGCTTCAGCCGGTTCGACGATCACGCCGGTTGGCGAAATGCGCGTCACCTTGCCCATCAGCACTCCGCGATGGCGCGGCGCGCGGCCGTTGACCACCGCCTGGTGATCCGTGCCGGTGAGGAAGTAAGGACCCAGACCGCGCGAGTAAACCTGCTCCAGTTGCAACCTGTCCGCGTGCGGCGCTCGTCCGGCCCAGGCGTCATCGACCGCCTGGCGGTACGCGCGGGTGGTGAGCGCGACGTAGGCGGCGTCTTTGTACCGGCCCTCGATCTTCAACGCCGAAATTCCGATGTCGACGATTTCGGGAATCTGTTCGAGCGCGTAGAGGTCGCCCGGCGAGAGCAGGTAGCGCGCGTCTGCCAGCGGCTGGAGTTTGCCGTCCACCAGCATGTCGTAGGGCAGGCGGCAGGCTTGCGCACACTGGCCGCGATTGGCGCTGCGGCCGCCCCAGGCTTCCGACGAAAAACACTGCCCGGAGTAGGCCACGCACAGGGCGCCGTGGACGAAGATCTCGAGCTCGCAATCGGTGGAGGCGCGGATGGCCCGCACGTCGGCGAGCGAAAGTTCGCGCGCCAGCGTCACGCGGCTCGCGCCCAGACTCTGGGCCAGGCGCACGCCATCGGCGCTGGAGACGCTCATCTGCGTGCTGCCGTAGATTTCGAGATGGGGCGCGATGCGGCGGGCCAGTTTCAAAATCCCCACGTCCTGCACAATGATGGCGTCGGCTCCGGCTTCCGCGATGGATTCGAGAGCGCGCGCGGCCTCGCTCAGCTCGTGTTCGAAAACCAGCGTATTGAAGGTGACGAAGCCTTTCACGCCCCGGCGATGCAGCGTGGCCATGGCTTCGGGCAATTCGTCGAGCGAGAACCCCACTTTGGCCCGGGCGGTGAAGTGCTTCAAACCGAAGTAGACCGAATCGGCGCCGGCCTCGATGGCGGCGCGCAGTTGCGGCCAATAGCCGGCCGGGCTCATGATTTCGGGTTTGCGGAAGCCGCGTTTATTTCCGTCCATTTGCGGCCAGGTCTCTCAGGTCGTCGATCCAGTAGTCCGGCGCCAGGCGCGCCAATGCTTCCACCTTACCGTAGCCGTAGCGCACCGCGCAGGTCTTGACCCCGGCGCGCCGGCCGGCTTCCATGTCGGCGGTGGAATCGCCTACCATCAGGCAGTCTTCCGGGCGCGCGTGGAGTGCTTCGAGCGCGGTGAGGATCACGTCGGGCGCCGGCTTGCTCGAGAAACCGTCGGTGCCTTGCACGTGGTCGAAATATTGGATCAGTCCGAACTGTTCGAGCACCAATCGCGTGGTGGGTGTGCCTTTGGTGGTGGCCGTGCTCTTGCGTCCGGCGAGCGCGGCCAGACCCTCCCGCGCGCCCGGATACACATTGGTCAGCTTGTGGCCGCGGGCGCGGTAGAAGTTGCGATACTGCTCGACCAAGGTGTCGATCTGCGCGGCATGGTAGACCGGAAAGACTTCCTGGAACAGGTCGATGAGGTGACGTCCGATGTAGCTCTTCAGATATTCGAAGTCTTGCGTGTCGGCGCCGTTGGCGTGGAGCACCTGCTGAACCGCGCCGCAGATATCCAGCGCGGAATCGAGCAAAGTGCCGTCGACGTCGAACAGGTAAACCGGAAATCGCGGGATCACGCCGGCTGTGGCCGTTCCCCTTCGGAAAGGCCGGGAAGCCGCCGCGCGCCTTCCGGACGGAGCACTTGCTGGGTGGCTTCGGCTTCTTTGCCGCCGCCGGGGGATTCTTGCGGCGGAAGCGTGTTGCCTTTGATGATCTGCATCACCTCGGCGCCGTCCAGGATTTCACGTTCGAGCAGCGACTCGGCGATCCTGACGAGCGCTTCGGAATGCTCGTCGATGATGGCGGCGGCGGTGTCGTAGCCGCCCTGCACCAGCTTCTTGACCTGCTCGTCGATGCGGATGGCGGTCTCTTCGCTGTAATCGCGGTGCTGGGCAATCTCGCGTCCGAGGAAGATCTGCTCTTCCTTTTTGCCGAAACTGAGTGGCCCGAGCTCGCTCATGCCCCATTCGCAAACCATCTTGCGGGCCATGTCGGTGGCGCGCTCGATATCGTTGCCCGCCCCCGTGGTCATGTGATGCATGTGCCGTTCTTCGGCGATGCGCCCGGCCATCAGGATGGCCAGTTGCGCCAGCAGGTATTCCTTGTCATAAGAGTGCTTGTCGTCGATGGGCAACTGCATGGTGACACCCAGCGCCATGCCGCGCGGGATGATGGTGACCTTATGCAGCGGGTCGGCGTTCGGCAGCACGGCCGCCAGCAGGGCGTGGCCGGCTTCGTGGTAAGCCGTGTTGCGCTTCTCGGCGTCGCTCATGACCATGGACTTGCGTTCCGCGCCCATCAGGATTTTGTCCTTGGCCAGTTCGAAGTCGATCATCATGACCACCTTGCGGTTCTGGCGCGCGGCGTTGAGGGCCGCTTCGTTCACCAGGTTGGCAAGGTCGGCGCCGGCCAGACCGGGTGTGCCGCGGGCCAGCACCGAAAGATCCACGTTGTCGCCCAGCGGAATTTTCTTGGTGTGGACGCGGAGGATGGCCTCGCGGCCCAGCACGTCGGGACGGCCCACCACCACGCGGCGGTCGAAACGGCCGGGCCGCAGCAGCGCCGGATCGAGAACGTCGGGGCGATTGGTGGCCGCCACCAGGATGACGCCTTCGTTGGATTCGAATCCGTCCATCTCCACGAGCAACTGGTTGAGGGTCTGCTCGCGCTCATCGTGCCCGCCACCCAGGCCGGCGCCGCGATGACGGCCCACGGCGTCGATTTCGTCGATGAAGATGATGCAGGGCGCGTTTTTCTTGCCCTGCTCGAACAGGTCGCGGACGCGGCTGGCGCCCACGCCGACGAACATCTCGACGAAGTCGGAGCCGGAGATGGAGAAGAACGGTACGCTGGCTTCGCCGGCGATGGCGCGGGCCAGCAGCGTTTTACCCGTTCCGGGAGGCCCGATCAGCAGCACGCCTTTGGGGATGCGGCCGCCGAGTTTCTGAAATTTTTGCGGCTCGCGAAGGAACTCGATGATCTCCTGCAACTCTTCTTTGGCCTCTTCCACGCCGGCCACGTCCTTGAACGTGACTTTCTTCTGTTGCGTGGAGTGCAGGCGCGCGCGGCTCTTGCCGAAACTCAGCGCCTTGTTGCCGCCGCTCTGCATCTGCCGCACCATGAAGATCCAGAACGCCGCCAGGACGATGAACGGCGAAGCTTGCAGAAGGATGGAGAGCCAGGTGCCGGAGGAAGTGTCCTTGATGTCGACCTTAACGTTCTTATCGTTCAGCTTGTTGTAGATATCCGGGTAATTGAGCGGAATGGTGGTGTGAAGTTCCTGGCCCGAGGTCAGCTTTCCATGCACGTCGTTAGCAGCGATGGTGACCTCAGCGACTTGGCCGGCCGCGATATTGCTCAGGAACTCAGAAAAGGCAAGTTCCTTCTTATTGGGTGCTTGACCGGTCCTGACGACGGCGATCAGCAACCCTGCCAGAGCGATCAAAGCTCCCCAAAAGAGATAATGCTTGATGTTCGAATTCACGAAACCTCCGCCACCCTTACTTATTCAGTAGACGCCGCCGCGCTCGATTCCGATTCGTAATGTTCGCGAACCACCAGAAGCAGGCGGCTGTCAGGGCGCGCCGCAAAAGCCGCGGCCGGCCCGAATCTGCGGGCCCAAACGATGGAAGGGCCATCCAATAGAATCGGCCAATTCCGGCGCTCCCATATGGGAATACGAGCTGCCTGGAAAAAAGTTTTAATCTTCTCTACGCCGGCTGTGCCCCATGGTTGGTACTGGTCCCCCGGTCTCCAGTTTCTGAATTCCAGCGGACCTGACAAAGAGCACCAGTCTAAACAACTGGTATCACTCTCATTATATACGGAATGCGCGCTACTGGAAGATTCTGTTCTTTCAATCAGTTCCAAGGAAATTTCAATCCTGGCCGCGGGCAAGCGTACCACCCCCGGCACGGGGGCGGGGGCCTGGTAATCGCGCGGTTGGGTGGTGGGACGGCTGAAGCGGAGCCATTCGAAGGAGCGGCGAATGTCCAGACCGGTGGATTGCAGCCGTCCGTCGCCCTTCCGGGCGCAGGCGAGCGAGAGCACCTTCGCGACGTGGCCAAAGTCGATCCCGCGCAGGTCGCCCTTGGCCCGCTCGATGGCGCGACGCACCAATCGGCGGCCGGTGGCTACCGGCAGGGCGGCAAGCGCGGCGGCGCGTACCAGCACGGCGCCATCGCGTTCCACCAGTGCTTGCCCGGCCAAGCGGCTGATTTCAGCCTCCCAGTAGGCTTCTTCCGCCAGCGCCCAATCCGCCGTTCGCGACAGCGTTTCGGTGATGGCCGGGTTCCACTCGCGCGCCAGTTGCGGCAGCAGGCCATGGCGGAGGCGGTTGCGGGCGAACTCGGGGCTGGCGTTGGTAGAATCCTCGCGCCACTCGATCCCGCGGCTGCGCAGGAAGTCTTCCACCTCGGAGCGATCGGTTTCGAGAAGCGGGCGCACCATGCCGTCTTCCGTCACCGGGCGGATACCGGCCAGACCGGCGGTGCCGGCGCCGCGCAGGAAGCGGAACAGCACGGTCTCCGCCTGATCGTTGCGTGTGTGGCCCAGAGCTACCCGCTCAACGGCGCCCGTCGAGATCATCTCGCGGAAGAAGCGAAGCCGCGCATGGCGGCCCGCCTGCTCGAGGTTGCCGGGCGAGGCAGTTAAATCCACCGTGCGAATGGTGGCGGGAAGCGACAGGCGCACAGCCAGTTCCCGCACGAATTCCGCGTCGCGCCGCGAGTCCTCGCCGCGCAGGCCGTGATCCAGGTGGAGCACGCTTAGACGTAGATTCCACCGGGGCGCCAGTTCCACCAGAGCGTACAGAAGGCACACCGAATCGGCGCCGCCCGAGACGGCCACGCCGGCGTTGTGGCCGGCATGGAACATGGCGTGACGCTCGATGGTTTCGGCGATGCGGTTCAGCAACGGGATCTCAGTCTCAATTGTAGGATGTCCCGGTCTGCGCGAGCCATGGCCGGCCGAATTGCCGCATGTTATAAAGAGAGATTGACATCCGTAATCATCCGATTTTCCTCCCAGGAGCTGCATTATGGAACCAACCGCCGACATCGCCCTGATTGGTCTGGCCGTCATGGGCCAGAACCTGATCCTCAACATGAACGACCACGGATACACCGTGGTGGCCTTCAATCGAACCGTATCGAAAGTCGATGACTTCCTGAACGACGCCGCCAAGGGCCGCAAGACCATCATCGGCGCGCACTCGATCGAGGAGACCGTGGCGCTGCTCAAGCGGCCCCGCAAAGTCATGCTCATGGTGAAGGCCGGCGCGGCGGTGGATGAATTCATCGAGCACCTGCTGCCGCACATGGAACCGGGCGACGTGATCATCGATGGCGGCAACTCGCATTTCCCCGATACCATCCGGCGCGCGCAATACCTGGAGAGCAAGGGCCTGCTGTATGTCGGCACGGGTGTTTCGGGCGGCGAGGAAGGCGCGCGCTTCGGCCCGTCCCTGATGCCCGGGGGCAGCCCGAAAGCCTGGCCGCTGGTGAAGGAAATTTTTCAGGCGATCTGCGCGAAAACGCCGGACGGCGCACCTTGCTGCGATTGGATGGGCGAGGACGGCGCGGGCCACTACGTCAAGATGGTCCATAACGGCATCGAGTACGGCGACATGCAAACCATCTGCGAGGCTTACCAACTCCTCAAAGAGGGGTTGGGCATGAGCAACCAGGAGATGCACGACGTACTCAATGAATGGAACCAGGGAGAGCTGGACAGTTATCTGATCGAAATCACTCGCGACATCCTGGCCTACCAGGACGAAAAGGGCGACTATGTGGTGGACAAGATTCTGGACACCGCCGGGCAGAAGGGCACGGGTAAATGGACCAGCGTCAGTTCGCTTGACCTCGGAATGCCCGTGACGCTGATCGGCGAAGCGGTCTATGCACGCTGCCTGAGCGCGCTGAAAGAGGATCGCGTGGCGGCATCCAAAATCCTCACGGGGCCGAAATTTCAGTTCATGGGCGACCGCAAGGCTTTCGTCGAGGACATTCGCCAGGCGCTGCTGGCCTCCAAGCTGGTCTCTTATGCGCAGGGTTTCATGCTGCTGCGCGAGGCCGCCAAGGAATACCACTGGAATCTCAACTACGGCGGCATCGCGCTGGTGTGGCGCGCCGGATGCATCATCCGGTCGGTCTTCCTGGGCAAGATCAAAGAAGCCTTCGACCGCGATGGAGCACTCAGCAACTTGCTGCTCGACCCGTATTTCCACGGGCTGATCGATCGTTGCCAACCTTCCTGGCGGCGGGTGGTGTCGCAGGCGGTGGCTGCGGGTGTGCCGGCGCCGTCCTTCACCACCGCGCTGGCGTTCTACGACGGTTACCGCAGCCAGCGGCTGCCCGCCAACCTCCTGCAGGCCCAACGCGATTACTTCGGGGCGCATACCTACGAACGCATCGACCAGCCCCGCGGCAAGTTCTTCCATACCAACTGGACCGGCAAAGGCGGCAACGTGTCGTCCAGCACCTACACGGTTTGAGCATGAATCCAGACATCCTGCAGCGCGCGGCCAAAATCAAGATGTTGCTCATGGACGTGGATGGCGTCCTTACAAACGGCAAACTGTACAATGTGCCGGGCCCCGAAGGGCACATGGTCGAGACCAAGGGTTTCGATTCACAGGACGGCATCGGGCTGCAATGGCTGAATTGGAAGGGGATTAAGACCGGCGTCATCAGCGGGCGGGTTTCGCCGGCCACGGCGGAGCGCGCGCGCCAGTGCAAGATGGCGTATGTCTATCAGGGGCACATCGAAAAGGTGCCGATCCTGGAAGAGATATTGGCCGATGCCAAGATCGATCTCAGTGAAGTGGCGTACGTGGGCGACGATCTGACCGATGTGGTGATCATGAAGCGGGTGGGCCTGGCGATCGCGACGGCGAATGCGCGGCCCGAGGTGAAGAAGGTGGCGCACCACGTTACCGGGGCGGCGGGCGGAGAGGGCGCCATTCGGGAAGTGGTGGAACTGCTGCTCGCGGCCCAAGGGCTGTGGGGCGAAATCTTACGGCATTACGAAGTGGGGGAGTAGGCAGCTTGTGGCCGGTTGGCATTGTACGAACATGCGTGCGGTTGCGGCGGTCCGCGAGGAAGACTATCTCACCACCGTCTACGAGCCTGACTGCGAGTTTGAAGATGGTGTGCTGATTGAGCGCAACATCGGCTAACAGGATCACAGTTGGCTCGAAGCGGCGCTGGCCGCGTACTTTCTTCGCCGGCGGCGCGCCTGGAAGATCGAAGTCTACACGGAACAGCGGCATTGCACACGGCCAGGCAAGCACATGCTGCCGGATGTCTGCGTGGTTCGCCAGCCGCGCCCGGCCGAAAAAGTTTTCTCTCGTCCGCCCTTGATTTGGGTTGAGATTCTGTCTCCCGAAGACAAGCCGATCAAGGTCAATGACAAGATCCGGCAACTGCTGGAATTTGGAGTGCCCAATATCTGGGTCATCGACCCGGAGACTTTCGAAGCGGAGGTTCACACGTTGAGTGGGAGCCGCAAGGTTGAGGATGGGGTACTACGCGCGGAAGGCACGGCGATTGAGGTTCCGCTGAAGGGCCTGGAGGAGTAGGACCAGACGGGATTTGTTCCGGCGGATGCAAACAAGGCGACCTCGGCCACCCTGAACTGTTCACTTAGCAGGCGGTTTCAGAAGCTCGCTCACGTATCCAAAACCGCTTGCTGACGCGCGCGGGTCGCATGCGAGCCGCGAGCGTGAGGGAGCGGTCTTCGAGGAATACGAGAGCGTATTTATGAAACGGCAATCGTCCTGCCAAAGTACACGTCGGGCATTCGAAACTGCCGCGCAGCGGCTTTGTGCAAGGGGATTTCGCAACAGGAATCGAAACAGTTGCACCAATCTCTTGGTGAAGCGGATCGACTGCCAGGCAGAATGTAGATCTTGCCTTGTCGCCAAGTGGCGGGTGATCCGGCCACGCGAATCGCCCGCTGCACGGTGCTGCCCAGGATCGGCAAACGCTGCTGCGTTACGCGCGTGATTGCAGCTGACACGTGGAGTTCGGCGATCCCGGTCAGCACGGAGTAGAAGGCGACCAGGATGGCGAAGAGCGCCAACGCCGGGAATACAGCCGGCCCGCGGGCTGGTCTGGTGCATGTCGATGCTGGCAGGGAAAGGGAAAATAATACTCTAAGATTTCTGCGAACTTCCCGCTCCGCCCAGCGTAAATACTGGCATGGCGACGTTTGCGTCCGACGTCCGTTATGCGGTCCGCTCCATGCGCCGCAACCCGGGATTTACCGCGGTTGCCATCAGCGCACTCGCGCTGGGGATCGGCGCCAATACGGCTATTTTCTCCGTAGTCAACGGAGTGATCCTTCAGCCGCTGCCGTTTCGCGAGCCGGACCGGCTCGTGCACCTGGACGAATCCTATCCAAATGGCAGCCACAACGGCTCAGTCTCCATCCCCAAGTACATGGCGTGGCGCAACAACGAAGTGTTCGCGGCAACTGCGCTGTACGACCAGGGGGGGCTCAACCAGACCCTCGGCAGTGGAGATCCGCCCATTCAACTCAAGACCCTGCATGTCTCCCAGGAGTTCTTCCAGGTCTTTGGCGGAGTGCCCGCACTGGGCCGGGTTTTCGACCGCACCGAGGATCTGCCCGGCGGGCCAGACACCGCGATTCTCACCTACCGCATCTGGCAGAGCCGCTTCGGCGGCGACCCGAGAATTGTGGGACGAACCATCCTGCTGAACAAACGGTCATTCACCGTGGCCGGTGTCATGCAGAAGGATTTCGAATCCGATCCGCAAGCCGATGTCTGGCTGGCGCTGCAAGCCGACCCCAACAGCACCAACCAGGGCAACTACCTCTTCGCGGCCGCGCGCCTCAAGCCGGGCGTGGACCTCAGCCGGGCGCGCGCGGCGATGAGGGTGATCGCCGAACAGTTTCGCAAGGCCAATCCCAAGTGGATGAGTGATGGCGAAAGCGTGGCGGTGATCCCGATGAGCGACCTTCTGGTCGAAGACGTCCGTCCGGCGCTGTTGATCCTGGCGGGCGCGGTCGGGCTGGTGCTGTTGATCGCCTGCGCCAACGTGGCCAATCTGTTGCTGGCTCGCGCCGCCTCCCGGCAGAAAGAGCTGGCGGTGCGCGCCGCCATCGGCGCCGGCCGGTGGCACGTTGTGAGGCAACTCCTGACGGAGAGTGCCATCTTAGCCGCTGCGGGCACCGGGCTCGGTTTCGCGCTGGGCGCCTGGGGCGTGCGGCTGCTGCTGGTGGTGGCGCCCGGCAACATTCCGCGGCTGACCGACACCAACAGTCTGCACGCCGCCATTCCGGTGCTCGACCTGCGAGTGGCCGCCTTCACCATGGCGGTGGCGGTCCTCACCGTGATCCTGTTTGGTCTCTTCCCGGCTCTGCGGGCTTCGAACCCCGATCTGGCGACGGCGCTCAAGGAAGGCGGCGGAAGGGCGGGCACGGGCTATTCTCACAACCGCGCGCGTTCGCTTCTGGTGGTCGTCGAGACGGCGCTGGCCCTGGTGCTGATGGCGGGTGCAGCGCTGCTGCTGCGCAGCTTCGCCGGATTGCGTTCGGTCGATCCCGGCTTCAATACCCACCACCTGCTGGCGTTTGAAACCTCGCTCGCCGGCGGCGACTATACCAAGACGGCCCAAGTGGCCGAACTCGTCCGCCGCGCCACTGGGCGTTTGCAGACCGTGCCCGGCGTGAAGTCTGCCGGGTCCACGTTCGTCCTCCCAATGAGCGGTATGAATATCGACCTTCCGTTCAACATCGAAGGCCGCCCACCCGGCAAGGGCGACTACAACGGCGACGAGCAGTGGCGCCCGGTGTCGCCCGACTACTTCCGCACCCTGCTGGTGCCGTTGCTGCGCGGCCGGGGTGTTACGGAGCGCGATACGGGCAGTTCCCCGCTGGTGGTGGTGATCAACGATGCCATGGCGAAGAAGTACTGGCCCAAGGAAGAAGCCTTGGGCAAGGTCATCGTGATCGGCAGGGGTCTCGGTCCGCAGTTTGAGGAAGGGCCGCGGGAGATCGTCGGCATCTCCGGCAACGTGACCGAAAGGGGACTCGCCCACCACGGAGAGAGCGTCATGTACGTGCCCCAAGCCCAGGTGAGCAATGGCCTCACCGAGCTTGCCGGCGGCATCATTCCGTTGGCCTGGGTAGTACGCACGGCCGGCGATCCCCTTGCGCTCCGCACCGTGGTGGAGCGAGAGATGCGCGCCGTCGATGCCGCCATCCCGGTGGGACACCTGCGCACCGTGGACCAGATGGTCTCCCAATCGCTTGCGCGGCAGAACTTCAATACGCTGCTGCTGACGCTGTTCGCGGCGATTGCGCTGCTGCTCGCGGCCATCGGCATTTACGGGCTGATCTCCTACGGAGTAGAGCAGCGCATGCACGAGATCGGCATCCGAGTCGCGCTCGGGGCCGCGCGCGGCGACGTGCTGCGCATGATCGTGATGCAGGGCGCGAAGCTGGCGGCCATCGGAGTAGCCGCGGGGCTGGCAGCCGCCTTTGGACTGACGCGACTCCTCGCGAGCCTCCTTTACGGCGTCAAAGCAGCCGACCCGATGACATTTGCCGGCGTAGCGCTGGCAATCGGACTGGTGGCGTTGGCGGCGAGTTACATCCCTGCGCTGCGCGCCGCGGCGGTGGATCCCAACCAGGCGCTGCGGCACGAATAAGCGCGGCCACGCCGCGGAGAACTCAGGCTGTGCATGGATAACGGGGCACCCGGAAGCAGGGTGGAGCCGGGCCGAAGCCGATTCCTGGCTACAACAGCCCAACTCGCCAGCCGATCCGACTCCTGAACATGAGGAGACGGCGCTGGAGGCCGTCTCTCATGAAGCGTTCAGATCACAAGAAGTCCAGTCGTACGGATCGGCCAACCCTTCCCGAACTCGACCAGACCAAAAGGTCCGTCCTCAATAGCCTCACATCGCTGCAGTCCCGACGATCCTACCAGCATGCCATAGATGAATTCATCGAGTGGTACTGCTCGGAACCACGGCTCGCGCTCAATCGTGGTGTGGTGCTCCGTTACAGGATGCAACTGGAGTCGAAACAGCTTGCGGCATCTACGATCAACGTTCGCCTGGCGGCTGTTCGGCGACTGGCATATGAAGCTGCGGATGCGGGCCTCCTGAGTCCCGAACTCGTTGCCGGTATCCGTCGTGTGAAGGGTGTCCCCCAGCTTGGACGTCGCGTTGGCAATTGGCTTACAGCGGCGGAGGGACAACAGCTATTGGCAGGCTTTGATTGCGCGACGCTTCGCAGCACACGCGACGCAGCGATGCTCTCGGTCTTGCTTGGCTGTGGACTCCGGCGGTCCGAAGTAGCCGGGCTGAAGACCGGCGACATCCAGCGTCGCGAAGACCATTGGGCAATTGTGGATCTGGTGGGCAAGGCCGGCCATGTACGCACTGTGCCGGTGCCAGCTTGGGTCAAGAGCGCCGTCAACGCCTGGGCAGAAAGCGTCCCGATTGTCGCTGGCAATCTGTTCCGGTCGATCCGTAAGAACGGCACCGTCTGGGGCACCGGCATCACCCAGAATGTCGTTTGGTACGTAGTAAAGGCGTGCGCGGACCGTGTTGGGATAAAGCACCTTGCACCCCATGACCTGAGGAGGACATGCGCCCGCCTGTGCCACGCGGCCGGTGGAGAATTGGAACAGATTCAATTCCTGCTGGGGCATGCATCCGTTCAGACGACCGAACGGTACATTGGATGCAAACAGGATCTGAGCCGGGCTGTGAACGACCGACTTCCATTCGCCTCCGGGCACTGCTGACGCTCAGGGAGGGACTGCAACCGGCGCGATGGGCTGAGAGGGTCTAATGTTGGTCAGTAGGATTCCGCGGCAACGAGTGCGGCCCTCGCGCATCGGCGTGAAGGTTGATGCCATCCTCCGTGCCCGTTACCCCCAGTTCCCGATCAATCGCGCATCATCGGCAAAGAGCGTAGGCACCGCCCTGGTTGATTGCCCGGAAGGAGCCTAGCGGAATTTGATGCGCTTTCAACGGCGAATCACGGGCGCTGGTGCGGATGACGCCTAAATCATCAGCGGGGATTCTGATAGCGATCAGGCAAATCAACGGGATCGCGCTTGAAACCACCCTGCCCGAGGTGGGAAGATTCATGTTTCAGGCAAATATGGAGCCGGTAATAGCAGATTTGGCGAAGCTGCGGAGCCTTCTCGATCACGGGTGGAAATTCCATTCGATCAATTGGAGAGGGCTGTCAGAATTGTCATTTCGCACAACCGTTCTCCTGAAAGCTGGCAAACGAGAGTTGCAGTTACAGTCTGATGACGACGAGTTTTTTCGGTTCTGTGCCAAACAAAAAGTCTCGGTTGACGAGAACGGAGATGCTGCCTTTCGTGGCATCGCACAACGCAATCTCGTTTGACCAAGATCAGGGTATTGTCAAGGTCTCCGGCTTGGATTCGGATGGCAATAGGAAATTCGCCGATTTCGAATTAGCTTACGGTATGGCTGCCGACATTACCAGAGACTTTCTCCGGGGCTTCGTTCCTGGTGTCTTCTGCGCCTTCGGGATGCACCGCCTATTGCAGTTGATGCTGACTATCGACTCGGGCGAATACAAGCGCCTCCTGCTTCTCATCGACAACGACGCGCCCGCCTAGACTCGTCAAGGTGCCGGTACTCTCAGGGTCTCCGAGAACTGGTGCTTCGCCCCTCAGGATTCCTGGCGCAAACAGCCCTTGTCACCACCGACTTGCTTCAAGGTCCACGTTTAGCTCGGGCTGAGAACCGGCTAACCCGACTAGCCTGAGCTAACCCACCAGGTTGGCGGACGAAGCGTCGACCCACATCGCCACGTGATCGTCTCCGGCGGCCTACTCCCAGCTCAAGACCACTTTGCCGGAATTGCCGGAGATCATGGCGGCGAACCCTTTCTCATATTCCGTGTAAGGGAAACGGTGCGTGATCACCGGAGCGATGTCGAGGCCGGATTCGAGCATCACGCTCATCTTGTACCAGGTCTCGTATATCTCGCGGCCGTAGATGCCCTTGATGGTGAGCATGTTGAAGATCACGGTGCGCCAGTCGATGGACATCTCTCCGGAAGGGATGCCGAGCATGGCGATCTTGGCGCCGTGGCACATATTGGCGAGCATGTCGCGGAAGCCGGCCGGGCTCCCGGACATCTCCAGGCCGACGTCGAAGCCTTCGGTCATGCCCAGCTCTTTCTGCACGTCCGGTAATTTGGTGTCGCGGACATTCACGGCGCGGGTCACTCCCATTTTGCGGGCGAGCGAGAGGCGGTAGGGATTAACGTCGGTGATTACGGTGTAGCGTGCGCCGGCGTGCACGGCCACACCCGCCGCCATGATGCCGATGGGGCCGGCGCCGGTGATCAGGACGTCTTCGCCCAGCACCGGGAAGGAGAGCGCGGTATGGACGGCGTTGCCGAAGGGATCGAAGATGGCCGCGACATCCAGCGGAATGCCGTCGTGGTGGCGCCAGATGTTGGCCATGGGAAGCGCGATGTATTCGGCGAAGGCGCCCGGGCGGTTGACGCCCACTCCGCTGGTATGGGCGCACAGGTGGCGGCGCCCGGCGAAGCAGTTGCGGCAGCGTCCGCACACTACATGGCCTTCGCCGCTGACGATATCGCCGGGGAAGAAATCGGAGACGTTGGAGCCCACCTCGACGATCCTCCCGACGAACTCATGGCCGATGGTCATGGGCACCGGGATGGTCTGCTGCGACCAGTCGTCCCATTTATAAATGTGGACGTCCGTGCCGCAGATTCCGGTCCGCAGCACCTGGATCAGCACATCGTTGATCCCGATTTTGGGCACGTCCACGTCTTCGAGCCAGAGACCCGGCTCGCGGCGGCTTTTCACCAGAGCTTTCACATACACTACGATAGCAACGCGCGAGAATGGAGGCAGTGCCCAAGCGCCTACTTCTTTTCGCCGCCACCACCGGCTACCAGATCCGCGAGTTTGCGGATGCCGCGCGCCGCCTGGGCCTCGAACTCACGCTGGCGACCGACCACTGCGATCGCCTGGGCGACGCGTGGGGCGACGGCGCCCTGGCCGTGAAGTTCGACCATCGCATGATGAGGTCGCTCGATGCGCTGCGCGGCCTGGAATTCGACGGTGTGGCGGCCGTGGGCGACCGGCCGGCGGTGGCGGCGGCGGCGACCGCGGAGATGCTCGGCATCCCGTTCCATCCGGCTGCCGCGGCGCGCGCCTGCCACGATAAGTATCTGGCGCGGCAACTCTACCAGGCGGCGGGCCTGCGGACGCCCTGGTTTTGGCGCGCCGCGCTCAATGACGATCCGGCCGTGCTGGCAAGGCGCGCGGAATACCCGTGCGTGCTCAAACCGCTGGGGCTTTCCGGAAGCCGCGGCGTGATCCGCGCCAATAATGAAGCGGAATTTGCCGCCGCCTTGCGGCGAATCGCCAAGATTGGCGAGCGGCATCTGCAGGTGGAACGCTATATCCCCGGACGCGAGTTCGCGGTGGAGGGGCTGGTCACGGCGGGCCGGTTCCAAGCGCTGGCGATCTTCGATAAGCCCGATCCGCTGGAAGGGCCGTTCTTCGAAGAGAGCATTTATGTGACGCCATCGCGGGAAACTCCCCAGGCGCAACGCGACCTGGTCGAGACCGCAGCCCGGGCGGCGCGCGCGCTGGGCCTGCGCCACGGTCCCGTACACGCCGAGTTGCGACAGAATCCGGAGGGCGCGTGGATGCTGGAGATGCACGCGCGCCCCATTGGCGGCCTGTGCGCGCGGGCTTTGCGGTTCGAGGGTGGCGGGTCGCTTGAAGAACTCATTCTGCGCCACGCGGTGGGAGAGGATGTTTCGGGCGCGCGTGCGGCGAGCGGCGCCTCGGGAGTCATGATGATTCCCATCCCCAAGGGAGGGATCTACGAAAGCGTGGAAGGGACCGAGCGGGCGGCGGCGGTGGAGGGAATCGAAGACGTGGCCGTCACCGCGGCGGCTGGGCAGCGGTTAGTGCCGTTGCCCGAGGGGGCCAGCTACCTGGGATTCCTGTTTGCCCGCGGCGCCTCGCCGGCGGCGGTGGAAGAGTCATTGCGGCGGTCGCACGCGGAACTGCGGTTTCACATCGCGACCGCTTTGGAGACGTTCAAGCCTTAGTCCTGGGGGGAACGAAATCCGGCGGCAGGGCTGCCCCTTCGCCGAAGAAATAGCTATCCATCTGCTGGATGAGGAATTCCTGCGCTTGCGTGGTGCCGAGGTTGAGGCGGTATTCGTTCATGAGCATCTTCATGTGCTCGACCCACATTTTCCAGGCCTCTTTGGAGATATTGTCGTAGATCTTCCGGCCCAGCGGGTGACCTTCAAAGGGGACTTCGTCCAGACCTTCCATTTCGCGCTGGAATTTGGCGCAAAAGACCTTACGCGCACCGGGCCGGATGGTGTTCTGGATATTGTTGAGGCCACCGCTACCACAGGACATGAATGAATCTCCTCCGTCCAGGATACTACGGAGCGTCTGGTGTGCCGCGTTTTGGTGATTAGCGGTATGACGAACCGCGTATTACGAATTTGACAATGGTATTGCCACATGGGAATCTTAGTAGCACGGAACAGAAATTCGTAGCACTAAGCGGTATTTGATGATCGAAGCCTTACAAGCAGCCGCTGTGTTGGTCATGCTGGGTTGGTTGCCGGGCGACCTGCCATTGCAGACGGGAGATGGACGGCTGTCCGGCCAATTGACCGATCCTCAGGGCAAGCCCGTCGCGAATGGTCGAGTGCGGCTCAGGTCGAACGGCGATTCCCAGAGTCGTGAAACGATCACCGGCCCGGACGGCGAGTTTGGGTTTGCGCCGGTTCGCGGCGGAACGTGGAAACTGACGGCCTCCGCCTCCGGGCTGGTGGATATCAGCCGGGCCGTCAACCTGGCCGATGAGCAGGAGTTGAGGGTCGACCTGCAGTTCGGCCTGGTGGCCCCACACAGCGACGCCGTCACCGTCACCGCCGACGTGAAGGAGGTGACCATCGAGCAACCAGACCCCGCCCAGCGGGTATTGGTGCGCGAGGAGATTCTGGATGCCAATCCGGGACGGCCCGGCGCACCGGTCTCCATCCCGGGCTTGCCTGTCGAAACGGCCTCCAGCGGGATCAAAGCTCCCCAATACTTCTCTCCCGGCGTTGCTGGCGATCATGGTGAGCCCATCGCCCAGTTTCTGAAGGTGGGTAGTTTTCTGTTGCCGAACAACCTCAGCGCCAATGCGCATGGCAATGGCTATGCCGACCCGAACATCATGGTGCCCGCCATTATTGAGAGCGTACAAACCGACGGCGGGGCGTTCAATGTCCGCGAAGGCGACCATTCGGTCAACGCGTCGGCGACTTACGTGCTGCGCCCCAGCCTGCAACCGTTTATGACGCTCACGGCCGACAGCCGCGATGCCGATTTGAGCGCGGGATGGAACTGGCTCGCGGTCCAAGCCTCCTACGGCAACGGCTTTCTCGATACGCTCGAGCATCGCCAACAGTACAAGGCCAACGCCATCAAGGGCTGGGATTCTGGAGCCCATCGGCTCACCGTGCTGTTCATCGGCTACTACGGCCAATCCAAAATTCCCGGACTGGTTCCCATCGACGTTCCGAATCTCCATGACACCATCGACCGCCGCCAGCGCGACCAAACCCACACCGGCGAATTCGCCGTCAACGACGTTTGGCGCCTGAGTGCGGCGAGCGATTTGCAATTGTCCAGTTTTTTTCGCACTTACAACCTGTCGCTCGATTCGAACTTCGGCGACGGCCTGATCCGGCAGAGCGAATTCCGCACGGTGACGGGCGGCAACGCCACTTACGTCCGTCACTTTGGAGGGCACCTTTGGTTCATGGCGGGCTTCGATTACTTCCGCGAGGCTCCCCGCCGGGACGATCTCGACCGCTACGCCTCCAACGATCCGTCCTATTACGGACCCTTTCAGAAAGTCACCGCGAACAACATCACGCTGAATTTTCTGACACCGTTCGCGGCGATCGAAGGCGACATTGTGCCGTGGCTTCGGTATTACCTGGGATGGCGGCGCGACCAGATCGGCTTCGGCAACACGGACCTTCTGGTCCCTTCTAATTCTTTCAACCGATGGGTGGGGATCAATTCGCCGAAAGCCGCTTTGAGCATCCTCCCTCCGGAGCGGCTGGTCCTGCCATCCGTCTCGTTGAGCTTCGGCCAGACATTTTTCACGAACGATCCCAGAATCGGGATGGGAACGCAACAAGGCAGCCTGGTGAGCCAGGCGCATGCCTACCAGTTGGTGGTCACTAAGACCATCGTGAAAACCGACCTGCGGGTCACTTTGGGGCGTGTGACCCAGGAGGCCTCTCTCGCCAAGATCGACCCGGACACGGGTCTGCAGTTCGACGAAGGGCCCAGCCGCAACCGCTATATGACGGTTTCAGCGCGCCGCTACTTTGGCGCAGGCTTCTTGCAGGCTTCCGTTTCCAAGGCCGATTCGCGCGATTTGTCGGACGGCACACCGGTCCCGGAAGCGCCGCGGCTCATCATCGACGTGCTTGGCGCGCTGGACCGGTTGCCGTTCGGCCTGCACGCGCGGGCGGAATTTGAAGAGGTAGGGCGGAAGCCTCTGGGCGACGGATTCACCAGCGTTCCGGTCCAGGAGTTTCGCGGCGCGTTGGTGCGCGGTTTCAAAGAAGGCAAACTGCAGGCCGGCGTTCACTTTCAGATCGCGCGCGGCTATACCGGCCAGACCGCGGAAGTGCTGGCGCTGCCCGGAGAAGGCGACGCGTTCGAGAGGGTCGTGGGCGTGTTTATTCCCTCCTACGCGACGGTGTCGTTCACCTGGCACTGCGGGCGCTAGGGCGTCGCCCCCTGATGTTGTTCTGTCTCGGGAAACCACTCCCTCACGGTCGTGGCTCGCATCGCAGCGCGGCGATCTTCAGCGCAGCAGGCCGGCGTCATGCCGGCTCCTTGCGCAGTTCCACCCGCTTGATGTCGCCGACCACGAACAAGTAGCAGACGATGGCCGTCGCGGCGTTGGCGGCGACAAAGACGAGGGCGCCGTTGAACGACTTGGTTCCCTGGACGATGTACCCGATCACGGTCGGAGTGGTGATGGCCGCGGTGTTGCCGAACATATTGAAGAGCCCGCCGCAGAGGCCGGCGGCATCCTTCGGCGCGGTGTCGGACACCACGGCCCACCCCAGGGATCCGATTCCCTTCCCAAAGAATGCCAGGCTCATGATGGCAACCACCAGCCAGACCGCCTGCACGTAGTTGCACACGATCATGCTGACCGAGAGCAGCATGCCCACCACGATCGGCACTTTCCTGGCGACTGCCAGGGAGTGGCCGCGCTTCAACAGGTAATCCGAGAACAGCCCGCCCAGCACGCCGCCAAAGAATCCGCACAGGGCGGGAAGGGAAACGGCAAAGCCGGCCTTCAGAATGGACAGATGGCGTTCTTCTACCAGGAGGACCGGAAACCAGGTCAGGAAGAAATAAGTCAGGGTGGTGATGCAGTACTGGCCGAGGAAGATGCCCAGCAGCATTCGGTTGGCGAGCATTTGTTTCACGTGCGACCAGTTCGGGCCACCGGCCCTGGCGGCGATGGCCGGCCGGTCCATGTCGATCAGGCCTCCGCCCCGCTCGATATACTCCAACTCGGTTTTGTTCACGAGCGGATGCTCGCGGGGGCGGTGAATCGTCTTCACCCAAAGGAACGTGAGAAAGACGCCCAGACTGCCCATGACCCAGAAAACGTATTGCCAACCGTAAGTGTGGGTGAGCCATCCGGTGAGCGGGGCGAACAGAACCGTCGCGAAATATTGAGCGGCATTGAAGATCGCAGAGGCGGTTCCGCGTTCGCGGGTTGGAAACCACGCAGCGACGATCCGGCTGTTTCCCGGGAACGAAGGCGATTCGGCCAGCCCCAGCAAGAGCCGGAGCGAGAAGAGCGCAGTCAAAGCCGCTGTCGGTCCAAAGTATCCCACGAAGCCCTGCAGGGCCGTGACCACCGACCAGGCCAGGATGCTCAGCGTGTACACGTTCTTCGAGCCGAAACGATCGAGCAGCACGCCGCCCGGTATCTGGCCAAACACGTAGGCCCAGCCGAACGCGGAGAACACATATCCCATCGCTACGGCGTTGAGGCCCAGTTGTCCGGCTGCCGCGGGCCCCGCAATCGACAGCGTGGCGCGATCCGCAAAGTTCAGCGTGGTCACCACGAACAGCGTGGTGAGCACCAGGTAGCGAACCCGGGTCGGCGCGGGTGACGCCGCGGTCTCAGGCATGAATGAGGATCTCCGTGCCACTAAGTCGCCGCGCATCGGGAACCAGGGGCTTACTGGCGGCCACTTCGCAGTTTCGCACATCATGCAGATCGAGCGACGGACCTCCGGCGCGCGGCCTGCGTTTTCGCTGGCCGCTTGGGTCGCACTTTGTAACTTGACCGCTAACTATCACGGTATGATTGAGAGTCGAGGAGGCGCTGAGGTGGCCGTCCGGATGAAGGACATTGCCGACGATCTGGGCGTGTCGTTGATGACGGTGTCGAAAGCTCTGCGCAACCACAGCGACATCAGCGAGAAAACCCGCGACCGCGTGCTCAAACGCATGCGGGAGCTCAACTATCAGCCCGATTGGATCGCCCGCAGCATGGTCACCGGCCGCACATATCTGGTGGGCCTGGTGTTGCCGGACCTGATGCACTCCTTCTTTGCGGAGGTGGCCAAGGGCGTCGCCCGAAAGCTCCAGCCCATGGGTTACCAGGTGGTGATTTCCGACACGGAGGAGGACGGCGGAATTGAACGGCGCCAGGTCGGCGTGCTGGTCAATCGCAAGGTGGATGGCCTGATCATCGCTTCGGCTCAGCACAACGGCCGTCTGGAGCTGTTTCAGATGCTCGATCGCAACAAGATTCCGTACGTGCTGATCGATCGCATCCTTCCCGGAACGCAAGCCAGCTATGTGGGCGTGAAGGACGACGATCTGGGCGCGCTGGCCACCGAGCACCTGATCGCGCAAGGCTGCCGGAAGATCGCGCACATCCGTGGTCCCGCGGTCGCCACGGGCACCGGGCGTCTGCGCGGTTATCGCCGCGCCCTGGCGCGCCACGGAATGACCGCCCGCCCGCAACATATTGCCAGCGGCGCCTACGGCGATAACACCGGCTACGAGGCCATGCAGCAGCTTCTGCGCGCCAGCCCGCGGCCCGACGGCGTGTTCTGCTATAACGATCCGGTGGCCGCCGGCGCCATCAAGGCAATCCTCGAAGCCCGGCTGCACGTTCCCGAAGATATCGCCGTCATCGGCGCGGGCAATGTTCACTACTCGGACCTGCTGCGGGTTCCGCTTTCCACGGTGGATCAAAGCAGCTCGACGATCGGCGAAACCGCCGCGGATTTGCTGTTGCAGTCCATGGAATCGAAGAAACCGGCTGCTGCTCAGCGGATTTTCATTCCCCCGCGGCTGGTAGTCCGCGATTCCAGCCGGCGCAAGGGCTGACGCGCTTCCCGTTCCACGAAGACCGCTCCCTTACGGTCGTCCGACAAGTCGCGGCTCCGATCGTTTCCGTTAGCGCTATAGTATTCAGCCGAGCTGGGCGCTATAATTCGAGCACATGGTTGAACCCGGCGTTATCTATCTTGTTGCGAACGGCGATTTGCGGCTTTCCGCTAATCGCCAGTGCTGGCCGGCCCAGAACCAGGCCGAGCAGGCGATCATGCAGGCCATCCGCCGTGAAGGCCGTCAGATTGACCGCGCCCATCCCTACGATCCCGAGCGGCAGCACGGTTTCATCGATAGCCAGAAGTACGGGAACCAGGTTTTCCGCACTATCCCGCGCGGTGCACCCGTGGTGGTTTGCGAGGCCGTCTGGCAATACAGCCATCACATTCTCCCCGGTTTGGTCGGACACAAAGGCCCTATCCTCACCGTGGCCAACTGGAGCGGCACCTGGCCGGGCCTGGTGGGGATGCTCAATCTCAACGGATGCCTCACGAAGGCCGGCGTCCCCTACTCCACGCTATGGAGCGAAGACTTCGCCGACGAGACGTTCCTGCGCGGCCTGCGCCAGTGGCTGGCCGGTGGCATGGCGCAGCACGATACCAGCCACGCGCGCCCGCTCGCCGAATTCCACCTGCCCATCGACGCGGAAATCGCCGGCCGCGAGCTAGCCTCCGACCTGCGCCGCAACCGCGCCATCATGGGTATCTTCGACGAAGGTTGCATGGGAATGTATAACGCCATCATCCCCGATGAATGTATGATGCCCTGCGGCGTCTTCAAGGAGCGATTGAGCCAGTCGAGCCTGTATGCCGCCATGTGCCGCGTCAGCGATGACGAAGCCCACGCGGTGCGCGACTGGCTTCGCCGTAAAGGGATGACTTTCCGCACCGGCTCCAACCCGGAGACCGATCTCACCGAAGAACAGATCCTGGGCCAGTGCAAGATGTACATCGCGGCCTTGCGGATCGCCGACGATTTCGGTTGCGACGTCATCGGCATTCAATACCAGCAGGGTCTCAAGGATCTCGCGCCGGCCTCGGACCTGGCGGAAGGCCTGCTCAACAACGTCGACCGGCCCCCTGTCACTGCCGCGCCGGGCGGCCAGGCCAACGGCCGGGTCCTCTACGAAGGCCGCGCGTTGCCGCACTTCAATGAGGTGGATGAGTGCGCCGGCCTGGACGCGCTGGTCACCAACCGCGTCTGGACCGGCTTGGGCTACGATCCCGAAACCACGCTCCACGACGTTCGATACGGCGAAACGTATAACGGCGATTTCGTCTGGGTCCTGGAGATTTCCGGCTCCGTCCCGCCCCAGCACCTGACCGGCGGCTACGCCGGCGCCGTCAGCGAGCGCCAACCGCCCATGTATTTCCGATTGGGCGGGGGCACCATCAAGGGCGTCAGCAAGCCCGGCGAGATCGTGTGGAGCCGGATCTACGTGGAGGGCGGCACGCTGCACGCCGACATCGGCCGCGCCAAAGCCATCGATCTGCCGCCAGCGGAAACCGAACGCCGTTGGCAGGTCACCACGCCGCAGTGGCCCGTCATGCACGCCGTCACCTACGGTGTTTCACGCGACCAGTTCATGGCCAAGCACCAGGCGAATCACATCCAGGTGGCCTACGGTCCCGATGCAGGCGGCGCCAATCGCGCGCTGGCTGTCAAGGCCGCCATGTTCCGCGAAATGGGAATCGCCGTCAACATTTGCGGCACTGAGCACGGCCTGGAATAACCGCCGCTGGTGCGTTGACCGGCTGATGTTGTCCCTTTCCGGGAAGCCACTCCCTCACGGTCGTGGCTCGTATCGGAGTCGTGAGCATGACTAGCCGCGCATTTCTGCTTACGGTCTGGTCGCCTTCACCTTCGGCATGGCTATGTATCCCACCACTTCATCCTTCTTCACTTCGTTCACCACGATCTCAACCGGCTGGCGGTTGCCGGCCAGGTAGAACTGCACCGGCTCGTTGATGGTCCGATCTCTCTTCTGCACTGTCTTGTCGTCAGCCAGGACATTCATCGTGAAACGATTTCGCTTGGGGTCGGCTTTCGCGAGCGCCAACTGGATGGTGCCGATTTTCCGCGGGCCGCCGGTCCTCTTGATATCGAATTGCTCGTAGTTGCGCTCGCCCAGTTCCTTGAGTGCGTTGAGTTGCTCGCCGTTGGTGGCGATCAATCCGCTCATCACTCCCATATCGCCGGTCATCCGCTTGAGCTCGGAACCGGTTTTCTCCACCTCGGCCTGCGTCGATGCGACGTCGCTTTTCACGCTGCTCACGTCGCCCTTGACGCTGCTTACATCGCCGCTGATCGCGTTGAGCTTCGAACTGGCGTCCGTATTGGCGCTCTTCAGGTTCTCCAACTCGCCGGCCACCTGCTGCTGTGTCTGCTGCTGGGCCTGCCCTTGTTCCGCCAGCTTCGCGGATAGAGTCGCGGCGGTCTTCCGCACTTCGGATCGCGCCTGCTGCTCCACGGAAATGGCGGTATCGTGCGCTTCCCGCGCCACCAATTCAGCCTGCTTGGCGTTGTCGGTGCTGCTCTGAGTCACTTGGTCGCTGAGCCTGGCGATCTGCGCCTGGGTGCTGTCGTTGAGACGCGACACCTGGGTGGCCAGTTGATGGTCGGAGATGAAGAGGCAGACGATCGCAACCAGAGCCACTCCGATTGCCACGTACCAGAGAACATGCATGGGCGCGCGCTGCGCTTGCGGTGCTGCTCCCAGGAACCTGTCTTCGTTGTTATCGTTCTTGTTGTTCAGTTGCGTAGTCATGTATATCCAGCCTCCGGGTGCCATAAGAGCATCTCGCGGGCCAAATGCGGCGGAGCTGTGTTTGCATCGATCCCCGCGGTGTCCGCCAGGCGGTAGAGTAATTTCTTCACGATCGCGAGTTGTACTCTTTCTCGCAAGGGTGCACTTTAGTCCAGGTCATGCAAGACTGGGTTCATAGTTGGCAATGGGCCCATCCACCGCCGTTCCCAACACTGCTATCATTTCCACTGCATGCGGTTTCTGGCCTGGCTCTCGCTCTTTATGCTGTATACACCCGGACACGCGCAGGATCGTTCGCAGGCGCGCTCGATGGTCATCAGCGGGCGCGGCATCGTTTCGACCAGCCAGACGCTGGCCTCGCAGGCGGGCGCGCAGATCCTGACGCGCGGCGGTTCAGCCATGGATGCCGCTATTGCCGCCAACGCCGTCCTGGGAGTCGTGGAACCCGAAAGCAACGGTATGGGCGGCGATCTCTTCGCCATCTATTGGGACGCTAAGACCGGGAAGCTCTCCGCCATCAACGCCAGCGGTTGTGCGCCTACCGGGCTTACCATCGACTTCCTCAAATCGCAAGGCGAAACCAAGATGCCGCAGGAAGGCATCCACTCGGTCACCGTGCCGGGCTGCGTCGACGGCTGGGCCAAGCTGCACCAACGTTCCGGCAAGCTGCCGTGGAGCGACCTGTTTCAACCGGCCATCTATTTCGCCGATCACGGATACCCGGTCACGGAGATGATCGGCGCCGCCTGGAAAATGGAAGCGGAGAAGCTGGGCAAAGACCAGAACGGCAAGCGCATTTTCCTGCACGCGGGCCGCGCTCCCCAGGTGGGCGACGTCTTCCGCGATCCCGAAATGGCCGCCGCACTCAAGCTGGTAGCTTCGCAGGGCGCATCGGCTTTCTACAAAGGCGCCATCGCCAAAGCCATCCTGAAGACCAGCGAACGGCTGGGCGGCAAGATGACCGCCGCCGACCTCGCCGAGTTTCAGGCGGAATGGGTCGAACCCATTTCCACCGACTACCATGGCTGGAAGGTTTACGAATTGCCGCCCAACGGGCAGGGAATCGCCGCCATCCAGATGCTGAACCTGTTCTCGCTCTATCCGCTGGCCGACTACCCGCCGCGCGGCTTTGAGGAGTTGCATCTGCAAATCGAAGCACAGAAGCTGGCCTATGCCGATCTCGCGCGCTATGTCGCCGACCCCAAGTTCAGCAAAGCGCCGGTGGAAGGAATGATCTCGATGGACTACGCGCGCGAGCGCGCCAAATTGATCGACCCGATTCGCGCGCGCTGCGACGTCGCGCCCGGCCAGCCGCCGGTGGTGCACGGCGACACCATCTACCTTTCCGTGGTAGACCGCGAGGGCAACATCGTATCGCTGATTCAGAGCCTCTACCAGCACTTCGGTTCGGGCGTGGTGGTAGATGAGTATGGCTTCGCGTTGCAGAATCGCGGCGGGCTGTTCGAGATGGACGCCGGGCACCCCAACGCGCTCGCGCCGCGCAAGCGGCCCTTCCACACCATCATCCCGGCCTTCATGGAAAAGGGCAGCCTGCACATGGGCTTCGGCATCATGGGCGGGCTGAACCAGGCGCAAGCGCACGCGCAGTTCGTGTCCAACGTGGTGGATCACGGAATGAACATTCAGATGGCTCTGGAGGCTCCGCGCTTCACCAAGAAAACTTTTGGCGGCTGCGACGTTTCCGTGGAGAGCCGTTTTCCGCTGGAGGTTCGCGAGGCCCTGATGGCGCGCGGCCACCAGTTGGAACTGCTGGGAGATTTTTCGAGCTCGATGGGCGGCGGCCAGGCGGTGGTCCACGATTCGGCCACCGGCGTCAACTGGGGCGCCTCCGACCCGCGCAAGGATGGCGCCGCGGTTCCCGAGCCAGAGCCGTATTTCGCGGCGCCGAAGAAATAGGGGAGTAGCGGCGGCGGTCTGGCCGCCGGTTCTCTCTTTGAATATGTACTGGCAGTTTGTCCCGAAGAGTGGCGCTGGTCAAGCGCGCACGAGACACCGGCGGCAAGACCGCCGGCGCTACCAGTTGGCTTCGAACGCCGCGATTTTTCCCAGCCGGCGGCGATGACGTTCGGCGCCTGAGAATATCGCGTTCACATAGTCGCGGACCAGTTCGACCGCCAATTCCGGCCCCACCACCCGCGCGCCCATGCAGAGCACATTGACGTCGTCATCTTCCACGCATTGGTGGGCGGAGAAGCTGTCGTGGCAGGTGGCGGCTCGGATGCCGCGGAACTTATTGGCCGCCACGCACGCGCCCGCGCCGCTGCCGCAGATCAGCACGGCGCGCTCGGCACGGCCTTCGAGGATCTCGTGAGCCACGGCCTCGGCGTAATCGGGGTAATCCACCGGCTCGGCCGAATTCGTCCCCAGATCCGTGACGTCGTGCCCCAGCCGCTTCAGTTCCTGGATGATGCGCTCCTTCAGCGGGAAACCGCCGTGATCGGTTGCGACAGCCAGGTTCACGAGTCCATCATACCGCTCCCATGTGGGACAGACGATCGGGTTTTGTCGTCTGTCGGCTGCGTGCTTCAACAACACTTGACAGACCACGGAAAAACGATGGTCTGTCCCACCGGGCAGCCGCTTGCGGGATCGCCGCCGGAAGTGGTAGCTCTCTAAGAGATGCGAATTCTTGCCAGCTTTGTGTTGCTCGCCGCCCCGTTTGCGGCGCAGGCGAAATCGCCCTTGCGTTTCGAGGTCTCCTGGGCCAACCCGATGGACGGGCGGGTGGTCCTGGTCATCTCCACCACCGGCACGCCCGAGCCGCGCTTCTCCATCAGCGAAGGTCTCAACACCCAGCAAATGTTCGGCGCCGACGCCGAAGGCGCGCGCACCGTCTCGATCGACGGATCCACGCTGGGCTATCCCCGGCTATCGCTCGACCAGGTGGCGGCCGGCGAGTATTACGTGCAGGCCGTGCTCAACGTCTACGAAACGTTCCATCGCGCCGACGGCCACACCGTCAAGCTGCCCATGGACCAGGGCGAAGGCCAGCACTGGGCCCGCAAGCCCGGCAACCTCTACAGCCAGCCGGTGAAAGTGAAGATCGATCCGGCCTCAGCGGATGTCGTGAAGATCGAGCTCACCAAGACCGTTCCGCCCATCGAGCCCCAGGCGGACACCAAGTACATCAAGCACGTGCGCATGCAGAGCAAATTGCTGAGCGAATTCTGGGGCCGGCCCATGTACCTCGGCGCCACGGTTCTGCTGCCGGAAGGCTTCGACGAGCATCCTAACACTCACTATCCGGTGTTGTATTACCAGGGCCACTTTTCAGCGTCGTTCAGCGCGGGTGTGGGCTTCACCACGGAGCCGCCCGCGGGCGGCGGAGGCGGTCGCGGCGGCGCGCAGAACAGCTATCGTTTTTACCAGGATTGGACCAGCGGACGCCTGCCGCGCATGCTGATCGTCGATACGCAGGACGCCAATCCCTACTATGACGATTCCTATGCCGTGAACTCGGCCAATGTCGGCCCGTACGGCGATGCGCTCACGCAGGAGCTCTATCCGTACATCGAGAAGCAATTTCACGGCATCGGGGAACCATGGGCGCGCTCACTTTACGGCGGATCTACCGGCGGATGGCGCGTGCTTGCCCTGCAGGTTTTTTACCCCGATTTCTTTAACGGCGCCTGGGCGGCCTGCCCCGATCCCATCGACTTCAGCGCCTATTCGCTGGTCAACCTCTACCAGGACAAGAACGCTTTCTACTCCGAGGGCCCCTGGAAGGAAGTGCCCATTCCCATGGAGCGCACCGCCGACGGCAAGGTGCTCTCCGTGATGGAAGACGCCATCCGCTTTGAGTTGGTGCTCGGCGCCAAAGGCCGCTCGGGCGAGCAGTTCGACATCTGGCAGGCGGTGTACAGCCCGGTGGGCGAAGATGGTTACCCCAAGCTGATCCTGAACCCGCACACCGGCGTGATCGACCACCAGGTGGCGGAATACTGGAAAGAGCATTACGACCTCAACCACATCATGCAGCGCGATTGGAAGACGCTCGGGCCCAAGCTGGCCGGCAAGCTTCACTTCGCGGTGGGCGACGCCGACAGCTATTATCTGGATCGCGCCGTCCGCCTCACCGAGAAGTTTCTGGAATCCACCAAAGATCCGGCGAAAGGGCCGTACTATGCGGGCGATTTCGATTACGGGCCGGGCATGCCGCACTGCTACACGGGCAATCCGCACGTGCCCATGAGCGTCTCCGGTCCCACCATCAACCAGCGCTTGATGCCGTTGATGATGGACCACATGATCTCGACGGCGCCAGCGGGGGCGGATACGCGGAGCTGGCGGTACTAGCCGCGCCCCCCGCCCGCCGCCGCCAGCCGTCCCCGAATCTGGCTCACCACGTCGGACGCCAGAAATGGTTTGCGCAGCACCGGGAAGTTATGTTCTTCGCACAGCGCCTCTTCTTCCGGCGGCAGAATGGTTCCGGTCATGACGATGACCAGCATGTGGGGAACGGCCTGCAGGAATTCCACGCCGAGTTCCACGCCGTTGCCATCGGGCAGCATATAGTCGAGCAGCGCCGCGTCAGGCTTGTGCAGGAGGGCCAGGCGCCGGGCTTCGGTGGCCGATTCGGCGGTGAACAGCGTCCAGCCGGCGTCTCCCATCAGGCGCTCCAGAAAGTGCAGCAGGTCGCGATTATCGTCCACCAATAGCACCGTGGGATGGGCAGCCGCGGGGACCACTTCCGGTTCCAACGCACGGATGGCAAGCTTTTCGGGAGGGTCGGCTACGTCCACACGCACCTTCGCCCCGGCGCTCACCTGGTTGGTGGCCACCATGGTCGCCAGCGGCTGGGTGAGGAAGCGGTGGATGGTGCGATTCAACTCGCGCGCGCCATACTCCGCACTGGTGCCTTTTTCGAGCAGGAACTGGCGCGCCTCGGGCGGAATTTCGAGAGTGAACGAGCGGTCCCCCAGGCGCGTGTTGACGTGGCTCTGCAGGTCGGCGATCTGGTGTTCGAGGATGGCGGCGAGCGCTTCCTGGCTGAGGGGCTGGTAGGTGATGATGCAATCGATGCGGTTGACGAATTCGGGGGAGAAGCGCTTGCGCACGGCCACCAGGCCAATGCTCTGCAGTTTGCCGATGAGATCGGCGCGCCCGGAGTGTTGCGCCGATTGGAAGCCGAATTCCGGATTGATCTCACGCAGCATTTCGCGCGAGCCCAGGTTGCTGGTCAGAAAGACCATGCTTTTTTCGAAGTTGACGGTGGTGTTATCGCCGAGCCGCAATTGCGCTTTGTCGAGCACCCCGAGCAGCAGGCGCGTCATGGAGGGCGCGGCCTTTTCGATTTCGTCGAAGAGCACCAGAGAGAGGTTGCACTTGTCGCTGGTGACGGCGGTCAGCTTCTGCTGCGTGAGCATGGGCTGTGTCTCGCGGTGGCCCAGATAGCCGGGGGGCGCGCCGATCAACTTGGCGACCTCGTGCTCCATCTGGAATTCGCCGCAATCCACCTTGAGGACGTTCTTCTCGCTGCCGTGCAGAATTTCGGCCAGGGCTTCGACGGTCTTGGTCTTGCCCGTGCCAGTGGGCCCCAGCAGCAGGAACACGCCAACGGGGCGGCCTTCCGGAGCGAGGCCAGCCTGGAACATCTGTATATAAGGAACGATCAGGCGCGTGGCGTCCGGCTGCCCGACTACCCGGCGTGAAAGGACCGTGGCAAGGTCTTCGGTGGACTCGGGAGCCTGCTTCTTGGTCCGGCTCGGGGAATTCTTTGGTCTCTCCATCCCACTCTCCGATTTGATTATATCGGCGGCGGAGGGCCTAACCCGGTTACGACGCCGTTCCTGGGGAGGATTCGGCTCTTTCATATAAGTGCTCTTATGCCTTCAAAAACAGCAGTTTACAGCGTTCGCCGCTAAACGCAAAAAAAACTTCTTGAGGTGGTGACTGCTCGTTCCACACAGTTTGGTTGTACCATGCCTCTACCAGAAAGGATGGGTCAATACTCGCTCTATCCGGCTGGAAACAGAGAAATTGCGGATGGACCCGCGGATGGGGACTACCGGTGACGGAACGTGATACGGCCTTTGGTCAGATCGTAAGGAGACAGTTCCATGGTGACTTTATCGCCCGCGAGGACGCGGATGCGATTGCGGCGCAGCCTGCCGGCGAGGTGAGCCAGAACAACCCGTTCGTGCTCGAGTTGCACGCTAAACAGCCCGCTGGGAAACTTCTCCAGAACAGTGCCGGTTACTTCGATGCTGTCTTCTTTACTCATAAACCTCCACAAGGCTGGGTGGAACGGCCGGGGCCCGAAGCACCGGCCGTTCCTTTACCGCATCAGGCCACTGTGACGTTGGTCGCCTGCAGGCCTTTGGGCCCTTTCGTCACCTCGAACTCCACTTTGGCGCCTTCATCAAGGCTACGATAACCTTCCGACTGAATCGCCGAGAAGTGTACGAAGACATCTTCTCCATTCTCCCTCTGGATAAAACCGTAGCCCTTGGCCGCGTTAAACCACTTCACTGTACCTTTTTCTTTCATCTGCCTATATTCCTTCTTTACTGAAAATGCACCGACCCAAACCGGCCTGAAACAGGAAAAGGGGGCGCGGATGGACTCACGCAACCCCCTCTTAGATCTGTCGCCAAGCGGAAAACAAGAGTCAAATGCCATACCATTATACAACAGGAGAACGATGCAAGACCCGGCCAGTCTGGTGACCCAATTCGAGTTCTACCGATTCCGCTTTCATTTCCGGGCGATCGACCCGGTGTACTTTCCGGCGGGCAAGAGCGGCAACGTGATCCGCGGCGCTTTGGGGATGGTGTTGCGCGACACCGCTTCGCCGGCCGCCTACGCGCGGCTGTTCGAGCCGGGCAGCGAGCTGGGAAAAGCCCCCAGCGGCCTCGGGGATTGGCCGCGGCCCTTCGTGCTGCGGGCGGGCAGTCTGGACGGGCGCGCCATCGCCATGGGCGAGCGTTTCTGCTTCGACGTGCATGTCTTCGACCTGCGCGCGCCGGTGCTCAAGTATTTTCGCGAGGCGTTTGCCGCGTTTGGGGCGCAGGGAATCGGGCCGGGCCACGGGCGCGTTTCGCTGGAGCGGGTGGAACAACTCAACCTGGACGACGGGGCGGATGAGGTGGGCCGCCCGGCGCTGATCCTCAATCTCGGTCCGGATCTGGACGCGGATTGCGCGCGCGTGGAGCGGGTGCGTGTGCGCTTCCTGACCCCGACGGAGCTGAAAAGCGGCGGGGCGCTGGCGAAGCGCCCGGAGTTTGCCGTCCTTTTCGGCAGGTTGCGCGACCGCATCAGCACGCTGCGGGCGTTGTACGGGGCGGGGGCGCTGGAGCTCGACTTCCGGGCAGTGGGCGAGCGCGCGACCAAAATCCGCATGGTCCATTGCCAACTGCAGTGGGAGCAGGTGGAAAGGAAATCGGGGCGCACGGGGCAGACGCATCCGCTGGGTGGTTTCACCGGCGAGGCGGAATACGAAGGCTCGCTGGGGGAGTTTATGCCGTGGCTGCGGGCGGGCCGGTGGGTGGGGGTGGGACGGCAGACGGTATGGGGCAAGGGGGACGTACGGGTGATAGCCTGAGACTTATGAGGCGATTGGCGATCTGTTTGATTCTGGCCGAGGGCGCCCTGTTGCCGCAAGCGGTGCCGCAAGCGGTGGCGCAAGCGGTGCCGCAAGCGGTGGCGCAGGCGCCAAAGGCGGAACTGTTGTGGCCGAAGGGTGCGCCGGGCGCGCTGGGAACAGCGCCGGAGGACCAGCCCTCGCTCGCGCCGTTTGTCCTGGCAAAAGGCAGCGGGGCGGGAACCGCAGTGATTGTCTGCCCGGGCGGCGGCTACCAGCACCTTTCCATGGACAAGGAAGGCTACCAGGTGGCCCAATGGCTGAATTCCATCGGGGTGTCGGCATTCGTGCTGCAATACCGCCTGGGGCCGCGCTACCACCACCCCAGTGAGTTACAGGATGCGCAACGGGCGATTCGTCTGGTGCGGTCTCGCGCGGCGCAGTATGGCTTCCAGCCGGATCGCATCGGCATCATGGGCTTTTCGGCCGGCGGTCATCTGGCGTCGACGGCGGGGACGCATTTCGATGCGGGGAACGCGCGAGCAGCCGACCCGATCGACCGCGCCGGCAGCCGGCCGGATTTTCTGGTGCTGTGCTACCCGGTGATTTCCTTTACCAGCTACGTGCATCGCGGCTCGGTGACGTTCCTCTTGGGCGAGAATCCCGATCCGAAACTGGTGGAGAACTTGTCGAATGAGTTGCAGGTGACGGCGCAGACTCCACCGGCGTTCCTGTTTCACACCGATGCCGATAAGACCGTGCCGGTGGAAAACAGCGTCTTATTCTACCTGGCGATGCGCAAGGCGGGAGTGCCGGCGGAACTGCACATCTACGAACATGGAAACCACGGCGTTGGCCTGGCGCAGAACGATCCGGCACTGTCTTCGTGGCCGGGGCGGTTGGCGGACTGGCTGCGCGGGCGGGGACTGCTGACGGCGAGGCACTAGGTCCCAGCGCCCGCGGCAGGCGGCACCACCCGCCCAACCACTACCTGCGGCGTGAGCGGAGTTTCGTGGTAACGCATGCTAAACTCAAAGAGTTCCCCATCTCATGGATTTCCTCAAAGGGCTCAACCCGCAGCAGCGGGAGGCGGTGACCTGTACGGAAGGGCCGCTTCTGATTCTCGCGGGTGCGGGCAGCGGCAAGACCAGGGTCATCACACACCGTGTCGCGTACATTATCACGGCGCGGCACGTGCCCCCGTCCGCCATATTAGCCGTCACCTTTACCAATAAAGCCGCCAATGAAATGCGCGAACGCGTGTCGGCGCTGCTGGCGGACGTCGACCTGGCTTCGTCGCCCAACATTTCCACGTTCCACTCGTTTTGCGTGCGGCTGCTGCGGACCGATGGCGAACCGCTGGCGCGCATCCGGCCGGGATTCTCGCGGCGCTTCAGCATCTATGACGACGAGGACCAACTCGGCGTAGTGAAGGCGGCTTACCGGGGGCTGGGGCTCGACGAGAAAGAGTTCGTGCAGTATCGCGCGGCGCTTTCCAGGATCAGCCGCGCGAAGAACACCAAGCAAGGGCCGGCCGATTTGTTCAAAGCCGCCATTAACAAAGAGAGCGAAGCGCTGGCCGCGGTATTTGAAGCATACGAAAAGGCGTTGCGCACGGCCAACGCCTTGGATTTCGACGATCTGCTGCTGGAAGCGGTGCGCCTGCTGCAACACGACCAAGCCACGCGCGAGGCCTGGAACCGGCGGCTGAGCTACCTGATGATCGACGAATACCAGGACACCAACCGCACCCAGTACGAGCTGATGAGGCTGCTCTCGGAAAGCCGCGGCAACGTCTGCGTGGTGGGCGACGAGGATCAATCGATCTATAGCTGGCGCGGAGCGGACATCCGCAATATTCTGGATTTCGAGCGCGATTTTCCGAAGGCCAAGACCATCCGGCTGGAGCAAAACTACCGGTCGACCAAGAACATCCTGGCGTCGGCCGGCGCGGTGGTGGAGAACAACAAGGCGCGCAAGGGAAAGAAGCTGTGGACGGAGGCCGCGGCGGGCGAAAAGTTGGGGCTCTTCGCCGGCTACGACGCCGAAAACGAGGCGCTTTTCATCGCCGACACCATCGAAAAGCACCTAGCGGCGAATCCCAAGGATCACGTGGCGGTGCTGTACCGCACCAACTCCCAATCGCGGCAGATCGAAGAAGCGCTGCGGCGCTACGGGCGGAAGTACAACATCGTGGGGGGCTTCAGCTTTTATCAGCGGGCGGAAATCAAAGATACGGTGGCGTATTTGAAGCTGGCGGCTTCGAATTACGATTCGGTGAGCCTGCTGCGGATCGTCAACACGCCGGCGCGCGGCATCGGCCGTACCACTGTGGACCAGATCGAAAAGTACGGGCGGGATCACGCGCTCAGCCTGTGGGACGCCATCGAGCGAATCATCGACGATGAGAAGCTCTCGACGCGGTCGCAATCTTCGCTGGTGACGTTCCGCAATCTGATCCAGGAGCTTTCGCTGGTGGCCAGTTCCTCACCGCTGCCGGATCTGCTCCGATTCATTCTGGAGCGCACGGGCTACCGGCGCATGCTGGAACAGGAAAAGACGCCGGATGGAGAAGCGCGCCTCGAGAACCTGGACGAGTTGATCACGGCGGCGACGGAAGCGGCGGAGCGAGGCGAATCGATCTCGGATTTTCTGGATCACGCGGCGCTGGTGGCGGAGGCCGACGCATTTGACGAAAAGGCTTCGGTGAGCCTGCTGACGTTGCACAACGCCAAGGGGCTGGAGTTCCCGGTGGTATTCCTGTCCGGAATGGAGCTGGGGTTGTTTCCGCACAGCCGGTCGATGGATTCGGAAGCGGCGCTCGAAGAGGAGCGGCGGCTGTGCTACGTGGGGATGACGCGCGCGCGGAAGCGGCTGATTCTGACGTGGGCCAAGTACCGGCGGCGTTTCGGCGGCGGCGAGCAGGAGCGGTCGACGCCCTCGTGGTTTCTGAGCGAAGTGCCGGCGGAGCTGATCGCGGAACTGGGCGTGCGGGACGATGCGGGCGAAATCACCATGCAGGCGGAACGATACGGCGTGCGGACGGTGGTGCGACGGAACACGTTCACGGGCAAGACTTACAATTCGGTGGAGAACATCCCGCAATTTTTTGGCGAGCGCGGGCTGCCGTTCAACGCGGCCAATAAACCGATTGCGGCGCCGCAACGGCCGCCGGGGCCCATCGCTCCGAGATTGCCGCGGCCGCCCGGCCCGGTAGGCGCGCCGGTAAGTAGCGTGGCCAAGCCGGCGGCCGCACCACCTGCGGCCTCGCCGCCCGCTCCCCGGAGAATGCGGGCGGGCATGATGGTGGAGCATCCCAAGTATGGCACCGGCACAGTGGTGCGCCGCGAAGGGGACGGCGAAGATGCTAAGATCACTGTTAACTTTCCCCGCTACGGCCTCAAGAAGCTGATAGAAAAATACGCAGGACTGAAAAGAAGCTGATGAATACGAAGACAGTTAGCGACAAGACAGAACGTAAGATGCTGAAGCGCACGGCGCGCAAGAAAGCAGCGCCGAAGGCCAAACGGGCCGCTGGTGTGGCACGGGGGTCGGCGAAGAAAAAGATCCGCCACCAGGCTCAAGGCCAGCGCAAGCGGTAGCGGCGCGCGCCGCTTCCAAGGGATCACTGCAAGAGATTCCTTGGAGAAGGTGAGTGATCTCATCAGCAAGAACCTGCTGCACAGAGAATTCCCGTGCAGCCGGTGCGCGTATCGGTTGGCCGCGGTGCAGTGCGCCCCGCTGGTCCTAACGCTTCGCTGTCCTGCGGAGAAGGCCGAGCGCCGCCAAGCCGAAACCCATGATCCCGAAAGTGGTCGGCTCTGGAGCCGGATCCGCCGTAGCGCTCTCGATATCCACATTGATTCCGGTCACATCGGGCGAACCGTTCGGGTTATTGAACACGTCGAACTGGATGGTGTTCGTCCCCGGGAGAAAAGTAGCGTTGGAGGAGTTGAGGACGAAGCTTGTGAAAAACTTGAATTCCCCCGTGCTGTTCGGTATGTTTCCATCCGCCCCAGTACTAACCGGAATGCCGTTGACCACGATGTACCCGTAGTTGTCGGCGCTCCACTCACCCGTGATCACCACTGTGGAGGGGTTGTCCAGACCACTCAGACTGAAGGTCTCCTGATAGACGTAGGGAGTCACTAAAGAATAAGGATTGGAGGATGTCTCGAAGGCATCGGGGCTGACCCACTCCGAAGTGCTGCCAAAGCTGCCATCTTTAAACCAAGCACCGCTGCTGAATGGAAACGTGCCAAGAACCGAGCCGACGGTGACATGGGGTGCGAACGGAGAGCTCACACTTCCGCCCGGGCCCGACTCTAGCGTCCAATTGCCATCGGTGCCTCCAGCGAAAACCTTAGAGCCGCCGCCGGCGGTATAACCGGTGCTGTAAACACCTATCGTGCCCGCTGAAAGCAGCCCACTAGCCAACACGAAACAAGCGAGAATTGTTTTCATAAGGTTTGCCTTTCCTCCGACCGGAAAACGGCCTCTCCGCCTTCGATCGATGTCTTTGGCATAGCACTACCGTAAGCCAGGTTCCTGCTAAACCGGGATTTCCAGGTCCGCTTTCCGGCTTTATATAGTGTAAAGCAATCGCCTCGGTTGCGATCAAAGTTCTGGGCGGCGCATGGCTATCGGTACTATCAGTACCAATGGAAAGTGGGCGGTTCACCTTCCCGGCGGGTGCCAACCGGTGATTTGGATGCGTTTCGGATGTCGCCAAACCCTCAGATTTTGGGGCGGGCGTAGCTGGCACACGCCGGCGGACACGATCGCCGGCCTACTGTTTGTTGGCGGCCCGCAGGGTGCTGTGCCAGAATCCGTACAAGAGATACAGCACTAGTCCGACCGCGAGCCACACGCAGAAGCGCACCCATGCCTGGTGCGGAAGGCCCGTCATGATATAGAGGCAGCCGGCGGCGGAGAGAAGGCAGACGGGCCAGACCATCGGCACCCTGAACGGCCGCGGGCGTTCTGGTTCCTTGTGGCGCAGGACCAGCACACCGATGCTGACCAGGATGAAGGCGAAGAGCGTACCGATGTTGGTCAAGTCGTAGGTTTCCCCGGAGTCGCCCACCAACGACCACAAGGCCACGAACACCCCGGTGAGCAGAGTGGTGGCCCAAGGGATGCGGGTGCGCGGATGGATCTTGGCGGCCCAGCGGGGCAACAGGCCGTCACGCGCCATGGCGAAGAAGATGCGCGGTTGGCCGTACTGAAATACCAGCAGGACGGCCGACATGGATACCGCCGCGCCCAGGGCCACGATCCAGCCGACGGCTGTGAAGCCGGACAGTTCCAGAGCGCGAGAGAGAGGGTCGGCCACCCCGAGCAGTTGCTTGTAGGGCACCATGCCGGTCATGACGAAACCGACAATCACGTAGATCAGCGTGCAGATGCCGAGCCCCCCCAGAATTCCGATGGGCAGATTCCGCTGCGGGTTGATGGTCTCTTCGGCGGCGGTGGAGATGGCGTCAAAGCCGATATAGGCGAAGAAGACGATGGCCGCGCCCTGGTGGATGCCTTTGAATCCGTTGGGCGCGAAAGGATGCAGGTTGGCGCCCTTGATATGGGTGATGCCAACCAGGACGAACAGGGTCAGCGCCAGCAGCTTGATGACGACCATAATGTTGTTGGCAGTGGCGCTCTCCCGCGCCCCGCGCAGCAGCAGCCAGGTGATCAGCATCACGATGCCGGCCGCCGGCAGGTTGATCAGGATGGGAATTCCGAAGACGTGCGGCGCGGAATTGAGCAGCCCGTGGACCGGCGCGTCCGGACTGAGCAGCGCGGTACGGTAGCCGGTACACAACCACGGCGGGAGTACCACGCCAAACCCACGAAGCAAGGTGCTGAAGTAATCGCCCCAGGAGATGGCCACGGCGACATTGCCGACGGCGTACTCGAGGATGAGATCCCAGCCGATGATCCAGGCGATCAATTCGCCCAGCGTGGCGTAGGAGTATGCATAAGCACTGCCGGCTTGAGGAATCATGGACGCCAGTTCGGCATAGCAAAGGCCGGCCAGGGCACAAGCCCCGCCCAGGAGGAGGAAAGAAAACACCAGCGCCGGGCCGGCGCCGGCCCGGATCACCTCACCATTGGGCCCCAGTTGACCGGCCGCGGCAGTGCCAATGGCGCCGAAGATGCCGGCGCCGATTACGGCGCCGATGGCGAGCATGATGAGGTCGCCGGCGCGGAGGCTTCGCTTCAGCCCACCGGAGTCTTTCGTCTCCGAGATCAACGCTGCGATGGGCTTGCGCTCAAAGAGTTGTGACATCACAGGGATTCTATCAGATGGATAAGCGTTGCCAGCCGAGGGCGCTCCGCGTGAGGGCGCCCGGCGCGGGGGAATTACCAGACGGTGGGGACGCGATATTGGCGGAGGGTCGCGTCGCTACTGATCAGAACCCATCCCTCGCTGGCCGCCTGCGCGAGGAGCAGCCGATCGAATGGGTCCTTGTGGATCATTGGTAGTTGGCTCACCCCGTATACGTGGGCAGGCTTGATCGGGAGCACTGCCGCCTCGATGCCCACGAGTCCGGCGTCTAACCAACGCGGCGGATCCTCGATGGGAAGTAAGCCCTTCTGCGCCTTCACAACAATTTCCCAGAGCGAAGCCACGCTCACGAACAACGGATTCTTGCGGCTGTCAATCAGCTTGCGAACCTTGGCGCTGAGCTTCTCCGGGTTGGCTACCGCCCAAAGGAAGGGTGCGGTATCCAAGAGATAGGTCACCACTCCTTGCCCTCCAGGAACCGGTCGGCCTGCTCATCCGTCATTGGCGCATCCCAGCCCTCCGGCAGGGAGATAGTGCCGGCCAGCACCCCGAGTTTCCGGCGTCCGGATTTCCGCCGGTGCCGCACCAGATCGGCAACCGGCTCGCCACCGCGCATGATGGTGACCTCTTCGCCCCGCTCCACCAACGCAAGCAGACGCGACAGGTTTGACTTGGCCTCGTGGACGTTGAATTTCGCCATTCCTCTATCTTAGCCCAGATGGTTAGCTAAAGCAATCTCACCCTGCCGCCAGCGGGTACGCCAGGCTCTCCAGGAGCCACTCGCGGTTGGCGCGCACATCCTCCGTCAGACGCCGGCACAGCTCCTCGCGCTGGTCATAGAGGCAGTAGCCGGCGCGCGGACGCAGATAGCCGCGGGCTTTGGGTTCGCGGGCGAAAACGGCTTCCTCGCCCTCCTCACTGACCATTTGCCGGTAGCGCGCGCGGTTATCGAGCAGCGCCTTGATCAGGAACGGCATCACGATGGAGTAATCCGACTGCATGCTCTCGGTGGTTTGCAGGTAGGTGTCCTTATCCACCTTGCCCCAGGTAACTGCCTCGGCCGGAGGGCAGGAAGAGAGCGAGCCATCGGTCACCGGCGCGGTGACAATCTGGACGTCGAACTGATAGCCGCGCACGTTGGGCAGGCCCAGCACCTGGCCGAGCGCCGGCTCGGGCTGCAAGTTGTAATTCTTGGGAACGCCCCCGCCCAGGATGAGCGTGCCGAGAGCGTGCACGGAGTTGTCGAACAGGCCCCAGCGGTGGTAGGCGCAGGCTTCGAAAACTTCGGCGTGAAGGTCCAGATCGAAGGCGTAACCGGGGATCAGGCCGGCCTGCCGCATGGCCCACAGCTTCATGGAATTGAGGAAGACGCTGCCATCGCCGGGCGCGCCCACGAAGATGGGAATGGCGGCGCGATGACAGGTGGAGAGCAGGCCGCCGGCGACGCCGTTCTGCCGCTCCTGGGCGGCGTAATACTTGCCGAGCAGAAAGCGCAATTCCGTGCCGGCCATCTTGCGCTGGAACTCGGGAAGAGCCAGGACGGCGGTGAGGAAGCGGTCCTGGTCGAGCAGCACGCCTTCGTCGAAGGCCATGTCGGTGACGCGGATGGTGCCTTCGTCGCGCAGCGCGGCGTCGTCGGTGCAGATGGGAACTTCGTGGATGGGGCCGCTCCGGTAGGCGTCCAGGCTGCGGTGGCCGTCGTGGTAGCAGACGGCGTCGGTGGTGCTGAGATAAGCCACCCAGCCGGTTTCGAGCAGCGGGATGAGCCAGGTGTGGTGCTGCCCGGAAACGGTGACCGGGCCGGAGACGGCCACGGTGAGCGGGCAGCCCATGCCGATGGCGCGGTCGAGGATCTGGTAGATGCGGCGCAGGAAGGCGCCACCGAAGGACGGCAGGCAGTGGGTGAAGAGCTCGTCGAGGGTGGAGCATTCATCGACGCGGCGGACGTGAACGTAATGACGGTGTTTCGCGGACATCTTCTTGACAGTATCAGACATAGGGCGCCGGCGGCCCGCGAGTGGGACCTGCCTCCTGGCCGGTCGGGCCGTGGAGCGCCCCTGTGGCGCGTCGACCGGCCGGGAGGCCGGTCCCACTTCGCTACCCGTGTTAACTTTGAATCCTAGGGATGAACATTTTATTCGTCGGAGATATTTTCGCGTCTCCGGGGCGGCGGATCGTGGCCGACCATCTGCAGGATATCATCGAGACCAACCGCATCGACCTGGCGATCGCCAACGCGGAGAATGCGGCTGGCGGATTCGGCATCACCCCGGCCATCGCCGAAGAACTGCTGGCGCTTGGTCTGGATGTGCTGACGTCGGGCAACCATGTCTGGGACAAGCGGGAGCTGTACGATTATTTTGCGCGGCAACCGCGCCTGCTCCGGCCGGCCAACTATGCGGGTTCGCCGGGCAGCGGGGTAGTGGTGCGGCGCGCGCGAAACGGCGTGGATTGCGCGGTGATCAATCTGCAAGGGCGCACCTACATGCCTTCCACGGATTGCCCGTTTCGCAAGGCGGATGAAATCCTGGGCGCGCTGGACGCGGCGGTGAAGGTGAGGTTCGTGGACTTCCACGCGGAAGTGACCAGCGAAAAAATCGCGTTGGGCCGCTATCTGGACGGACGGGTCTCGGCGGTGGTGGGAACGCATACGCACGTGCCTACGGCCGATACGCGCATCCTCGCCGGCGGCACGGCCTACCAGACGGATTGCGGCATGACCGGGCCGTACGATTCGGTGATCGGGGTCGAGACCGGCGTCATCCTGCAACGTTTTCTTACGGCGCTGCCGGTCCGCATGGAAGCGGCCAGGAAGGGCGTGGAACTGCACGCGGTGATCGTGGACGTGGACGAGAGCACCGGCAAGGCGCGCGCCATCCGCCGGCACGCGATCAACGGAGATTGAGGCCATGAATCCGACGAGCCTGGTTCCAGATGTCACGGGATTTTACATCCAGGAAATCGGCGCGTTGTTGTTCGGGGGCGTTTTTCTCTTTCTCTACAAGCAGTCGCGAGTGGTGTATTTCGGACTGTGGGCGGTGGCGTGGCTGCTGCGGCTTCTGGCGGCGTTCTTCGGATTCGAGTTGCTGCGCACCGGCCATTTCGGGTGGTTGGCGCCCTATGCGGTTTTCGAGTTCGCATTTGCCATCGTGCTGATCGCGGCGGCGCGCGCCGGCTTTGCTTCGGGCTTCCAGGACTGGCGCACGGTGTTGCGGCTGATTGCCATCCTGCCCATCTTCGTGGCGCTGGTGTACGCGTTCGGGTGGAATTCGCGGCTGGAAGGCTACCACGCGTCGCACGCCCTGGTGCTGAGCGGCGTGTACATCTACAATTTCGTGGCGTTGCGGAAGAACGCCGGGCTGGGAGCGAGGGTTTTCCGGTTCTCGCTGCTGGTGCTGGCGGCGGCGTTTCTGGAAACCGCGGTGATTTTCTTCTACCTCTACCACACCGGCAGCGCGCCGGAGTGGGCCCGCTACCTGCAGCACGAGACCTACATCGATTTCACGCTGCATTGCGTGCTGGCGTTCGCGGCCATGGCGATGTGGAATGAAAGCCAGATCGACCGCATCCGGGATCTGGCCGCGGAAGTGGACCACTTGCGGCGCGAGAACCGGCAGAGCATGGACCTGGACTATCTGACGGGGCTGCTGAACCAGGCGGCGCTGGCGCGGCGCGTGGAACAGCCGGGCGCGTTCGAAGGCGTGGTGGCGGTGTGCGACATGGACAACTTCAAGGACATCAACGACCGCCATGGCCACCTGGTGGGCGACGAAATTCTGCGCAACATCGGGAACCTGCTGCAGGCGTCCATCCGCCACCAGGACGAGGCCTTCCGCTGGGGCGGCGACGAGTTCGTGATCCTGTTCCACAATCAACTGCCCGAAGTGGCCCAGAAACGCATGGCGGATATCGAAGCCCGGCTGCGCGATTTCCGTGTCCGCGGCCACGGCGTGTTGCCGATCCGATTCAGTTGGGGAACCGCCGAAGCGCGCGAACGCGTTTTGCGCGAAGCGCTGGACGAAGCCGACCAGAAAATGTACGGGATGAAACGGGAACGCGCCGGCGAGGTCCCCGCGCGAGAACGCCCGCCGGCGGTCTGAACGCAGGACAGGCCTCCCGGCCTGTCGAACACCGGCGGCAAGACCGCCGGCGCTACCAGTTGGCCTTAACGGAACTTGAAAATGCAGAAACTCCAGGGACAGGCCAGGAGGCCTGGCCAGGAGGCCTGTTTGAATGTATAAGGGCTGAAATGGCGAAGGGTTCTCCTGAAGGGTACAATGCCGAGACCGGCTCTGAACAGCCGGCTCAGAAACTTCAAACAGGAGAACCCAATGAA
>JBEKDA010000045.1:0-47498 GCA_050014595.1 Bryobacteraceae bacterium | reverse complement strand
GGTTGACGTTCATTGGGTTCTCCTGTTTGAAGTTTCTGAGCCGGCTGTTCAGAGCCGGTCTCGGCATTGTACCCTTCAGGAGAACCCTTCGCCATCTCAGGCCTTATACATTCAAACAGACGCTTTCGTCTGTCAACCCGGCGATCGGAGTTGAATTAATGAAACCCTCCACCAAAGAGCTCTTGCACGATGCCGTCCGCGAACGCCCCCTGCTGGGCGATGGCGCCATGGGTACGCAATTAATGATGGCGGGCCTGGAGCAGGGCAATTGCGGCGAGGCATGGAACCTCACGCACCCCGAACGCGTCCTGGCCATTCAGCGCGGCTATGCCGAAGCCGGCTCGGATTGCATCCTCACCAACACCTTCGGCGGTTCGCGCATCATGTTGAACCGCCACTCCCAGGCTGACCATGTCGCGGAAATCAACCGCGCCGGAGTGGAGATCGCCCGCCGCGCCTTCAACGGCCGCCATGGATTCGTGATCGGCGATATCGGTCCCTTCGGCGGCCTCCTCTCGCCGTACGGCGATTTCACCGAAGCCCAGGTGCGCGACGCTTTCAGCGAGCAGGCCGCGGCCCTGGTGGATGCCGGAGCCGACGCCATCATCATCGAGACCCAGACTTCTCTCGAAGAGCTGCTGCTCGGAATCCACGCCGCCCGCCAAGCCGGCGCTCGGACCATCATCGGCTCCATGGCCTACGATGTCACGCGGGACGGATCCACTTTCCGCACCATGATGGGCATCAGTCCCGAGCGCGCCGCGGTCTTCATGGAAGAGCACGGCGCCCACATGGTCGCCCTGAACTGCGGCACCGGAATGGACATGCACCGCGCCCGCCTGGCCGTCGAGCGATATAAGAAGGTCACCGGCCTGCCCGTGATGGTCCAACCCAACGCCGGCCAGCCCAAGCTCCTCAACATGCGCGTGGTCTACGACGAAACGCCAGAGCAGATGGTCGAAGGCGTCGTGCCGCTTCTCGAGGCCGGCGCCAACCTCATCGGCGCCTGCTGTGGCAGCACTCCGGAACACATCCGTGCCTTCCGCCAGGCCATCGACCAATACCTGGATTCCCTATGAAAACCAAACTCTGCGACGTCAATCCCGCGGCCTCCGAGAAACTTCCGCAATTCACCGGCGACAAGTCCGGCATCGGCGTGCACTACGTCGACGCGTATATCAAACCGATGAACGCCAAACTGGAAGACGGCACGGTGGTGAAATGCAAACGCCGCGGTTTGAAAATCGTCCTTTCGGCCGGCGCCAGAAAAGGCGAAGGGCTGATGCGACGGCTCAAGAATGGCCCGGACCCCGTCGCCATGCTGCGCGCCGCCCTGGATGAAGCCGCCGCCGCGGCCGGCATTGAACTGAGCGTGCAGGATGGCGCCCTGTTCATCAGCCTTTAGAACGGAACCATCGGCATGTTCGCAAACGATCTGAATATTGAAGACCGCGTCGCCGTCGTCATCGGCGGCACCTCCGGCATCGGCCGGGCCCTGGCCGTAGGACTCGCCCGGCACGGCGCGCATGTCGTGGCCACCGGCCGGCGCGAGAAAGAAGTCGAATCCGCCGCCGCCGAGATCGAAGCCCTCGGCCGCCAGACGGTGCGGCAGACCGCCGACGCCCGCAACCGCGAGTCCATCAACGCTCTGCGCGAAGCCGTCGTCGCCAAACTCGGCCACGTCGATATTCTGATCAACGCCGCCGGCTACACCTTCAAAGAGCCCACCGTCAGCGTCGATGAATTCCGCTTCTCGGCTCTCATGGATACCCACCTGATGAGCGTCCTGCGCGCCTGCCAGTCGTTCCATGGGCTGCTGGCGTCGAGCGGCCACGGCCGCATCATCAACATTGCGTCGCTCGGTTCGTTCCTGGCGTTTCACCAGGTGGCCGCCTACTGCGCCGCGAAAACCGCCATCCTGTCGCTCACCCGCAGCCTCGCCTGTGAGTGGGCCGAATACGGTATCGTCGTCAACGCCATCGCGCCCGGCGTCTTCCCCACGGAGCTGAATCGCAACCTGGTGATGGGAACGGCCCGCGGGCAGGAGATCCTCATGCGTACTCCCATGAAGCGCTTTGGCTCGCCCGAAGAATTGGTGGGGCTCGCGGTTCTGCTCTCTTCCGATGCCGTCAGCTTTCTCACCGGCCAGTGCATCGCCGTCGACGGAGGCTACCTGGCCTCCGGGGTCAATTCGTAGCGCCGGCAATCTTGTTGCCGGTGTGCAGGAGAATTCGTCATGTCGAAACTTCGTCTTCTTTCGCTTCTTGTCGCCGCCGCCGCGCTGCACGGCGAAACCGGCTACGATGCCTGGTTGCGGTACGCCCCGCTCGAAGGCGCCGCTCTCGATCAGGCTCGCCAGGCCGTGCCGGCGGTCGTCTCGGTGCTCGACCAATCCCCGGTCGCGTCGAGCGCTCGCGCCGAGCTTATCCGCGGCTTGAAGGGCATGCTCGGCCGCACGCTGCGCGCCGAATCCGCCATCCCGCGCGAGAGCGCGATTCTGGTGGGAACCGTCGAGGAGATCCGCAGCGCGGCGCCCCGCTTGCTTCCCGACGTCCGCCTGGCCGCCGACGCCTTCTGGCTGAAATCCGCCGCCGACGGCCCGCTGCATTACATCGTCATCACCGCCTCCAATGACCGCGGCCTGCTGTATGGCGCCTTTGCCCTGCTGCGCCGCATCGCCATGGGCGAGACCATCGCCAATCTGGACCAGCGCGAAACCCCCTACGCGCCGGTGCGCTGGGTGAACCATTGGGACCGCCTCAACGGCACCATCGAACGCGGCTACGGCGGCAATTCCATTTTTTGGGAAGACAATCACGTGCGACAGGACCTGACCCGCGTCGCCGATTACGGCCGCCTGCTCGCCTCGCTCGGCATCAACGGCTGCTCCATCAACAATGTCAACGCCGACCCGAAGATCCTCACTCCGGAACTGGCTCCGCAGATTGCACGCATCGCCGGCGCGTTGCGCCCGTGGGGCGTCCGGGTGGCAATCTCCGTCGACTTCGGCAGCCCCAAGTCGGTCGGCGGCCTCGACACCTTCGATCCCCTCGATGCCCGCGTAGCGGAGTGGTGGAAGGCACGCGTCGACGACCTGTACCGCGCAGTCCCCGATCTGGGCGGTATCGTCATGAAGACCGATTCCGAAGGCCGCGTGGGCCCTTCCGCCTATGGCCGCACCCACGCCGATGCCGCCAACGTGGTGGCCCACGCCCTGAAGCCGCACGGCGGTCTGCTGTTTTACCGCGGCTTTGTCTACGACAACCACATGGACTGGCGCAACCTGAAGAACGACCGCGGGCGCGCCGCCTGGGACAACTTCCATGACTTGGACGGCAAGTTCGACGACAACGCCTTCATCCAGATCAAGAACGGCCCCATCGATTTCCAGGTGCGCGAGCCGGCTTCGCCGCTTTTCGGCGCGCTGGAGAAGACCAACCAGGCGGTGGAGCTGCAGATCACTCAGGAATACTTCGGACAGGCCAAACACGACGTCTTCCTGGTCCCTTATTGGAAGGACACGCTGGATTTCGACATGCACGCCAAAGGCACGGCCCCTACGCCAGTCAAGGCCCTGGTCGCCGGCAAGACCTTCGACCGTCCGTCCGGTGCTTTCGTCGGCGTATCCAACGTCGGTCTGGATGACAACTGGGTGGGCAACCAGCTTTCGCAGGCTAACCTTTACGGCTTCGGCCGCCTGGCCTGGAATCCCGATCTGAGCTCCAAACGCATCGCCGACGAATGGACCAAACTCACCTTCGGGACCAACCCCAAAGTGATCGATACTATCTCCGCCATCGAGCTCAGCACCTGGCGCACCTATGAGAATTACACCGGTCCGCTGGGCTTACAGACCCTCACCGACATCGTGGGCGATCACTACAGCGTCAACGTGGAAGCCTCCGAGCGCAACGGCTGGGGCCAGTGGCACCGCGCCGACGAAACCGGCGTCGGCATGGACCGCACCGTGGCCACCGGCACGGGCTTCATCGGCCAGTACCGGCCCGCGGTGGCCAAGGTCTACGAATCGCTCGAGAGCTGCCCCGACGACCTGCTGCTCTTCCTGCACCACGTTCCCTACACTTACAAACTGCGCTCCGGCAAGACCGTGATTCAGTATATTTACGATTCCCACTACGAGGGCGCGGACGCGGTGGCCGGCTATGTCCAGCAGTGGAAGACCCTCAAAGGGCTGGTGGACGAACAGCGCTACAACCAGGTGCTGGCGCAGCTTCAATACCAGGCCGGTCAGGCCATCGTGTGGCGCGACGCGGTGGACACGTGGTTCCAGAAAGCGTCGAAGGTCCCTGACGCGAAGGGGCGCGTGGGACGCTACCCCGGACGCTTCGAAGCCGAAGCCATGGAATTGCAGGGGTACACCGTGCGCGCCTTCGGCCCTCCCGCCGAGGCGGAGGCGCAGCGGGCGCCTGTCGCCGCGGGGCCCGGGCGGGGCGGGTTTGCTCCGCCGGCGACGCCTGAAGAAGACGCGTCCGGCGGGAAAATCGTCACCTGCCCGGCCGGGTCCACGTGCAGCGCCACTTTGAAGTACGCGGGCGAAGCCGGCTGGTACACCTTGAACGTGGAATACTTCGACCTGCCCAGCGGCGTTTCGCAGTACCGCGTCTTCGTGGGCAAGCAGTTGATCGACGAGTGGTCCGCCGATCTGCGCCTGCCGTCGCGGCGGATGGACGCCGGGGCCTCCACGCGGCGCGTGATTGCGGGTGTGGCGCTGCGCCCGGGCGACGAGATCCGCATGGAAGGCAAGCCCGGCGGCAACGAATTGGCGCCGCTCGACTACATCGAGATTCTGCCCGACAAGAGGTAGACGACGAGCCGCTTCAGCTTGTCACGCGATACCGAGGAACACCGCTAAGGCACGCTTGACGCGGAGCATACAGGCATCGTCAGCGTGACCAATCACTTGGCTTACCTTGCCTGCCGCGACCGTCGTGATCTTATCTACGATGATCTGCGAAACCTGCTGTAACCCGTTGGCCACTGTGGGCTCGACCGTCAGCCGGATGTCATGCCCTACGCCGCCCAGATCGTCCTCGACGACCGGCGCCTGCGGGAGGTAGAGTTGATGCGATGGGTGTGAAGCGGGGCAGGGCGAAAGTGCGTCCGGCGGGCGGAACCATAAGCCTGCGGGATGCCATTGGGTACGCGTCTATTCTGTGCGCTGCCCTGGCCGCTTACCTGCCGGCACTCCGAGGAGGGCTGCTCTGGGACGATAGCAGCCACGTGACCAGGCCGGACCTCCAATCCCTGCACGGTCTTTGGCGCATTTGGTTCGATCCGGGAGCGACCCAGCAATATTATCCGCTGCTGCACAGTGCGTTCTGGATGGAGCATCGAATCTGGGGCGATGCGGTGCTGGGTTACCATCTGACCAACGTCGCACTGCACGCCGCATCGGCTTGCCTGGTAGTCATGATCGTGCGGCGCCTGGCGCTGCCCGGCGCCTGGCTGGCAGGCCTGGTTTTTGCGCTGCACCCGGTCTCGGTGGAAGCGGTGGCATGGATCTCCGAGCAGAAGAGCACGCTCTCCGGCGTCTTCTACCTGGCCTCGGCCCTCGCCTACCTGCGCTTTGACCAGTCGCGGCGGGCGTCGCGGTATTGGCCGGCGCTAGGGCTGTTCCTGCTGGCGCTGCTCACCAAGACGGTTACCGCGACGCTTCCAGGCGCGCTGCTGGTGGTCTTCTGGTGGCAGCGCGGCCGGCTCGAGTGGAAACGCGATCTGCCGCCGCTGGTTCCATGGTTCGCGCTGGGCGCATCCGCCGGGCTTTTCACGGCCTGGGTGGAGAGGACGTTGATCGGCGCGAAGGGCGCGGATTTCACGCTGACGCTGGTCCAGCGTTGCCTGCTGGCGGGCCGCGTGATCTGCTTCTATGCAGGCAAGCTGCTGTGGCCTCGAAACCTGACATTTATATACCCCCGTTGGAACATAGACCCCGGCGAATGGTGGCAGTATCTGTTCCCTGCCGGAGTAGTGGCGCTGGCGTTTGGTCTCTGGCTGGTGGCCCGCCGTCACCGTGGGCCTCTGGCCGGCCTTCTGATCTTCGCCGGGACGCTATTTCCGGTGCTGGGCTTCCTCAATGTCTATCCGTTCCGCTATTCCTACGTCGCCGACCATTTTCAATACCTGGCAGGCTTGGGCATCATCGTTCCGGTCGCGTCCGGGTTGGCGGTCGCGGCGGGCTGGATCTCACTGGGCAAGGTAAGCCGCATCGCCTTCGCCGCTGTGCTGCTGGCGGTTCTCGGCGTATTGACGTGGCGTCAGAGCGGTATTTACCGCGACACGGAGACGCTGTACCGGGAAACGTTGGTGCGCAATCCCGGCAGTTGGTTGGCGCACAACAACCTGGGAAACAGCCTGTTGGAGATCCCCGGCCGGCGCGCGGAGGCAATGGCCCACTTTGCAGCGGCCCTACGGATCAAGCCCGATTATTCGGAGGCGCACCTCAGCCTCGGAAACGCCCTGCTGCAAATGCCCGGCCGGCTGGCCGATGCCATCGCCGAGTTCGAAACGGCGATTCGGCTTGACCCCGATTCCGAGAGGGCACACAGCAATCTGGGGCAGGCCTTGTTGCAGGCGGGCCGGCCGCAGGAGGCGATCGCCCAACTGGAAACCGCGCTGCGGATCAGCCCCGGCTACGCGGAGGCGCACAACAACCTGGGAAACGCCCTGTCGCAGATACCCGGCCGGCTGCCCGATGCGATTGCCGAGTACGAAGCGGCCATTCGGACAGATCCCGATCTCCCGGAAGCGCACAATAACCTGGGACGCGCTCTGGCACAGACACCCGGCCGGATGCCGGATGCGATTGCCCAATTGGAAAGGGCGATCCGGATCCGGCCCGATTACGCGGGGGCGCACAACAACCTGGGAAATGCTCTGTCGCAGATGCCCGGCCGCCTGCCGGAGGCGATTGCCGAATACCAGGCGGCCTTGCGGATCAATCCCGATTTCGTGCAAGCGCACCTCAACCTGGGAAATGTCCTGCTGCGGATCCCAGGCCGTCAGGAGGACGCGATAGCCGAGTACGAAGCGGCGGTGCGGCTCCAGCCGAACCCCGACGTGCAGCACCTGGTGGACCGTCTGCGGGCCGGCCAAAAGTAAATCACTTCGCGAGCCGCGCGCGTAAGCAAGCGGTCGCCGGCCCGGATGTGGGGCAGGATGGTATCCTGCGCGCCGACTGTCAATCGGTGCAGCCGGCTGGGTGGGACAGGCTTCAGTCTGTCAACGCCGGGCGCAACCCGGCCCCCGGCACACAAACGGCGTCTCGCGTTTCCACGAGACGCCGCCTGTCACTGCGTTTCTAGAGGACTACTACCAGCGGATGTGACCCTGAATCTGGATGAAGCGATTCAAGTTGGGTCCGGCGACGGTGATGGCGCCGAAAACGCCGGGGCCGCCCGTGACGCCGGTGTTGGCGCTGCCGAGGTTCGAATGGTTCTCAAGATCGAGGGCATCGCCGCGGACCTGGAAGGTGAGCGGGTGTTCCTTGATATTGAACCGGAAGTCACGCATCACGCTGAGGTTCGTCACGCCGTAGGAGGGATTGCGGACGCCAGGTACGTAGAAGGGCAACACGCGCGCCTGATACGTGCCGGGCTGGGCGCCGACTCGCTTGTCCCAACCCGAGGTGCAAGGCTGGCCAAGCGGGACCACCACGTCGCCAGGACCGGCCTGCGCAGCACTCAGGACGCAGCCCGCCGTATTGAACTCCTCGCCGATGGTGGGATTCGAAAGCTTAATGGCATTAAGGTCGCCGTAATAAAACGCGTTCGGCAATTGGATCAGGGTGCCCAACTGCCAGAAATAACTGCCCGAAATCGTCCAGCCACCCACGATGGCGGCGGGAACCGCGCTGTGGACCCAGTGCCGGCCTGTCCCGAAAGGCAGATCGTAGACCCAGGTTGCGTTGATGTGGTGGGGAGCGATGTTGTTGATCTGCCAGATGGGCTTCTGCGGGCTGTTGGGATCGGTCGGATTCCATGGCTGGAAGAAGCTGTTGGCGTATGCACTGTCGAAGTAAGTGTAGCCGAAGTTGGCCGTCAGACCGTGGGAGAAGCGGTGCGTGAAGGCGGCATCGATTTCCGTCTCGCGCGCATGGCCGATAGGCGCCGGGATGGTCAGTGTGCTCGAGGGATAAGGCTTTAGCAGGGACGACTTGGCAATGGTCGCGCTGGTGAAGAAGCCTTGGCTGGCCATGGCGGAGTAGAGCGTGGGGTTGCTGGTTTGGAGCGCCGAGAAATTCCCGATATAGAACGGGTTGGTGACGTTGGCGCCCAGATTGGTGTCTTGCAGACAGCCGTTGGCCGTGGCATTCACGATGCCGGCGGCGCACGAAATGGTAGACCCGGCTGAAGTCATCGGCCTCGCGTTGCCGACATAATACAAACTGGCCGGGAGGCCGGACACATTTTCGTTGACGTTCATGTCGCTAGTCCAGGCGCCGGTGTAGCCGAAGGATACCAGATCGTGACTGAGAAGCTGGTGCTCGATGCCGATGCGCCAGCGCTGCATGCGCGGGTGTTTGCTGGGGGGCTCGGTCCATGTGGTTCCGGTGCTCGGCGGCGCGCCGTTGATCGCCAACAAGCCCATGGCGCCGTATACGTTCCCAACCGGCACGTTGAATTGCGAGTTGCCGCTGGAGGGACGGACCGGGAACGGGTCGGTCAGCGGAGACGTCAGAGTCGTCCCCGCGTTGCACCAAGCGCCGCAGGCGCCGGCCGATCCCCAGGTCACACCGTTAGTCGTGGTGAATGTAGTGCTCGTGCTGGTGGAATAGCCGGTGTTGTTTGGAGCGTAGACAAGGGCGTTGACGTCCAGAGTGTCGTAGTAGACGCCGTACCCGCCGCGGATCACAGTCTTGGAATTGAGCTGGTAGCCAACACCGATGCGCGGCAGCCACATCAACTGACTGGGCCAGGCGCGATCCGGGGCGCCGGGCGTGCCGGCGTACATCGGACCACCCTGGACTACGAAATTAGAAGCCGGCAGTTCCGGAATGGGGTTGCTGGAGTAGGCCGACTGGGCGAGTGCGCTGATCGGCAACACGGCTCCGGAATTCCAGCCGGAAATCCAATTAGGCCATTTGTCCTTGGCGCCGTTCTCCCACTCGCCGCGAAGCGAGAGGGTCAGGGTCAGTCTGTTGGTAGCGCGCCAGGTATCCTGGATGAAGCCGGCTGCAAACTGGTTGGAAGCCAGGAAGCTGGCATTATTCGAAACCGACGCCGAAGTCGGCAAACCCATCATGAAGGAAGCCCAGCTCAAGCCCACCGTAGCGGGGTTGTAAGTGCCGCTGGGACCCGCATCGTCGTACTGGCGGAAATAGGTGTTGCCGAAGCCGAAGGTGCCGTCGCTGTTGCCGGCGTGGCTCGACCGCGTCTCCTGGCGGAAATCGGCGCCGGCGCGGAACTGGTGCTTCCCTACGACGTGGTACACGTCCCCGTTGTAGTCATAGAACCGGTTGTATATGGGATTCGGCGTCCCACTGATGCCGTCCTGGGAATAGCCCGAAGGGTTCATATACGGAAGATAGCACCAACTCCCGCAATACGAGTCGAGGTAAGAGGGAAGCCCGGCGGACGACGGTTTGAACTGGGACGCGTAGGGCAGCGTAGTGCTGTACGACATCCAGTTGGTCACCGCGACGTTGACGTGCGCAAGAGTCGCCGGGCTGATGGTGTAGACCCAGTCGAGGACGCCGTTCTGGTCGTCACGCGTGACGCCGCTGCCTTGTGGGCCGGTGTTGTTATAACCGGGGACGATGAACCAGGTCCAATCGCTGCGGTACTCCACGAAGTGGTTCCGCGTGAAGCGGCCGAACACGCGCATCTTGTCGCTCAAGTTAATATCCAAGCGGCCGGCATACTGGCGGAAAAGCCAGTTATACGGCGTGGTGGTGGCCTGGTAGTCGTTGGTCACCGCGCCGCAGGCTGTGGTGCCAGTGCATCCTGCGTTTTGGGCCAGAGACGGATTGAGCCAATTATTGGGGTCGGGCCAATACTTCGTATAGTTCTTGTAAATCGGGGCGCCCATGGCGATGTAGGACGCGGGAAGAACGTTGCCGGGGAGGGGCGTGCGGATGTAGTGCGTTCCCGAGCGGCTTGTATCCACCTTCACCGAGAAGGGATCGTAGAGCTGATAGTTCAGGCCGTCGGAGGTAACATTGAGCAAGTCCGAGAAGTTGCCTTGCTTCTCCGCCGCGGACGGTACAATGCGCCCTAATACGCTGGCTTGTTCCGGCTTGGCATCGTGTTCGCCATTGAGGCCGAAAGTCCAGAAGACCTTATTGCGAAGGTCGATTACGTGGGGAATCCAGATCGGGCCGGTGCCGGTCAGGCTGTAAAGGTTGGAATGGCCCGAGGGCTGGATGGGCAGGGCTTCCGCGGCCGCGGCCCCGGCGGTGTTGCCCTGCGACAACAATTTGTCGATGTTGCTGTAATAGGTCTGCTTGGTAAACAGATTGCTGCCCTGCCAGCGCTGGCTCCAGTAGTTCTCGCTGGCCACGCCATGGAAATCGTTGGTCCCGGATTTGGTGGTAATCGAGATACCGAGACCTACCGCGTGGCCAAAGCTGCCGTCGAATGTGTTATCAAGGACCTTGGTTTCGGCGACGGTGTCGACCGAGGGCAGCAGCGACGTGTTGCGGCCGTTGCCGTTACTGAAAGCGCCGTCGATGGTCCAGACGTTCCCGCCGACGCCGCTGCCGTTGCTGTAATCCGAGCCGCCCTGCGTGGAATGCGGACCGAGCAGTTCCTGTTGCAGGTTGCTGGTCTGCACGCCGGGGGCGAGCGCGATCATGCTGGTGACTACGTCCGTCATGACCGGCAGGTCGCGCACGGTGCGGTCATCAATCGCCATGCCGTTGTCGGTACGGCTGTTGTCCACAAGGGGCGCTTCGCCGGTGACCGTAACGGATTCCGTCGGGGCGCCGACCTGTAGAGTCAGGTCGACGTCTCGAACGTCGAATGTCAGCAGTACGATGCCCTGGCGCACTTCCTTCTTGAAGCCCGTGGCTTCCGCGGTAACCGTGTAGTTCCCCGGCTTCAGAAGAGGCGCGCTGTAGCGGCCCACGGTGTTCGATTTCAGGTCCACTGTAGTTTTCGTATCCGTGTTCGTGACAACTACAGTGGCGTTGGCGACCAGGCCACCCTGGGAATCTTTTACCGTTCCCTGGATGGTGGCGCGCGGTTCCTGGGCGCCCGCCATCCCGGCGAGCAGTATGATTGCTGCTGCAAGGCAAGCGATACGTTTCATGAGACTTCTCCTCTCTTCCACGCAAAACCTGGCGGGACAGGAAACGGCGTTCCAGCCCCTGACCTACGACCCCACACTTGTCGAAATAGTTTTATAACAAAACAAAATCATTGTCAAGAGTAATTTCAGAGGGGATTCTCCCATGGAAACGTGCGGGTTGTGGGCGCTGGCTGAAGCCCGGCATCGGATTTTCGCGGCTGTTCGTCCAAAACCACGCGAAAAACCCCGCCCTGCCTTTTTTCCGCCCTTTCCGCCGCCAAAGCTTGATTTCCAGCGCGATTGCGTCTATAGTCTGGTGCGTAAACTAAAGGCCGGAGCGGAAATCGCTCCGGCATCGCCGTCCAGGCTGTACCATTAGTTTTTCGCTCCCCCGTTCGGAGTTGGCCGGGAGTCCGCAACGGGCCGCAGCACTTCCGGCGCAGCAGGGGAACTGAACGAAAGGGAGTGGTTGCGATGCACAAAGGTGCCTTACGGAGTTGCGGCATTCCATTCATGGCTTTAGCCGCCGTGTTATTGGGACAACAGACCGGGAACGTTGCCTGGCGCAACCCGGAACTCCCCGCCGAAAAGCGCGCCGCCGACCTGGTCGCGCAGATGACCCTGGAAGAGAAAGTTTTGCAGATGCAAAATTCCGCACCGGCCATCGAGCGGCTGGGAATCCCAGCTTACAACTGGTGGAATGAAGCGCTGCACGGGGTAGCCCGCGGCGGTGAGGCCACGGTTTTCCCGCAGGCCATCGGGCTCGCGGCCATGTGGGATACCGAACTCATGCAACGCATCGCCGACACCATCTCCACCGAAGCCCGCGCCAAGTACAACCAAGCCATTCGTACTAACACCTATAGACAATACCTCGGGCTCACCTTCTGGTCCCCCAACATCAACATCTTCCGCGATCCCCGCTGGGGCCGCGGCCAGGAAACCTACGGCGAAGACCCCTTCCTCACCGGCCAGTTGGCCATCGCCTTCATCAAGGGCCTGCAAGGCGACGATCCGAATTACTTCAAGACCATCGCCACCGCCAAGCACTACGCCGTCCACAGCGGGCCCGAACCCTTGCGGCACAAGTTTGATGTCCAGCCCAGCGAGCGCGATCTCAACGAGACCTACCTGCCCGCTTTCCGCGCCGCCGTGGTGGACGGCCACGTCGATTCCATCATGTGCGCATACAATAGCGTCGACGGCGTGCCCGCCTGCGCCTCGACCGATCTGCTGCAGAAGACTCTCCGCCAAGCCTGGGGCTTCCAGGGCTATATAGTCAGCGATTGCGGCGCCATCCGCGACATCTACAACGAGACCGCCCACAAGTACAAGCCCACCGCCGCCGAGGCTTCCGCTCTGGCCGTCAAGGCCGGCACCGATCTCACCTGCGGCGCCGAGTACCGTTCGCTCGTGGATGCCGTCAAAGCCGGCCTCATCACCGAAGCCGAGATCAACCGCTCCGTGGAGCGCCTTTTCGTGGCGCGCTTCAAACTCGGCATGTTCGATCCCCCCGAGCGCGTGCCGTTTTCCAAAATCCCCTACTCCGAAAACGATTCCGAGGCTCACCGCAAAATCGCCCTGGATGCCGCCCGCGAATCCATTGTGCTGCTGAAGAATGAAGGCGGCATTCTGCCTCTCAAAACCTCCATCCGCAAGATTGCGGTCATCGGCCCCTCCGCCGACGACCCGGTCGCGCCCCTCGGCAACTACAACGGCTTCTCTCAAAAACTGGTGACGCCGCTTGAAGGCATCGAGCAACAGTTCGGCAAGAAGACCGACGTGCGCTTCGCGCTCGGCGCCGCCTACGCCCCGCAATCGCAGGCCCTGGTGCCCTCGAACGCGCTCGTGACCCCATCCGGCGCCGGCCGCGGCCTCCTCGCCGAATACTTCGACAATGCCGCTTTCACCGGCCAGCCGAAACTCGCACGCGTGGAACCCCGCGTCTTTCAACAAGCCGGAATCGTCGATCCGGAGTTGGCTGCGGCACTCCCGCTACACGCCGCCGCGGTGCGTTGGACCGGCAGTCTCCGGCCTCCGGTCACCGGTGATTACGCCATTGCCGCCAGAGGCGGATTTGGCTCCGCCACATTGCGCATTTTCCTCGACGACAAGGAATTGCTGCCCGAACCCGCCCCCTCCAGCCCCGCCGGCCGCGGCGCTGGTGCGCAGCCCCGCGGTTCCGTCACTCCCGTCCACGCCCAACTGGAAGCCGGTCACGCTTACCGCCTCCGCGTCGAATACAAACCGCGGGATCCCGCCGCCGCCGGCGCGCAACTCCTCTGGCTTCCTCCCGCGGAACCGCTCCTGGCTGAGGCCATCGAAGCCGTCAAGAATGCCGACGTCGCCGTGGCCTTCGTCGGGCTCAATCCCAATCTCGAAGGCGAAGAGATGCGGGTCGACGTTCCCGGCTTTGCGGGCGGTGACCGCACCGATCTCAAATTGCCCGATCCGCAGGAGCGCCTCGTCGAGGCCGCCATCGCCGCCGGCAAGCCGGTCATCGTGGTGCTCACCAGCGGCAGCGCCCTCGCCGTCAATTTCGCGGCCGAGCACGCCGCCGCCGTCCTGGAACTCTGGTACGGAGGCGAAGAGGCCGGCACCGCCATCGCCCAGACCTTGGCCGGCGTCAACAACCCCGCCGGCCGCCTGCCCGTCACTTTCTATCGCGGCATCGAACAGTTGCCCCCCTTTGAAGACTATTCCATGAAGGGCCGCACCTACCGTTATTTCCAGGGCGACCCGCTTTACTCGTTCGGCTTCGGCCTCACCTACGCCAAGTTCGATTATTCCGCCCTGCGCGCCCAGCGCACACCCCGCGGCGCGCAAATTTCCGTCCACGTCAGGAATTCGTCCATCCGCGAGGGCGACGAAGTGGTCCAGCTTTACGTCGGCGGCGCCGGCGGGCCGGACGACCCCGTGCGCCAACTTCGCGGATTCCAGCGCATCCATCTGCGTCCCGGTGAATCCGGCGAAGTCGATTTCTCCATCCCCGCGGCCGAACTGCCCAAAGATAAGCTGCGGATCAGCGTCGGCGGTGGCCAGCCCGTCGGAAAAATTCCCCACCTCGACGCGGTCCTTTGATAGCATCGCCTAAGGAGGAGTCCATACGCCGGCAGTGGATCGCAAGATGAGAGTCATCGACCCCAAGCGCATTCAAGGCGCGTCCAGCGAAGTGGTGCGCGATATCAACCGCCGCATCGTCCTCAACCTCATTCGCACCCGCCAGCCCATCTCGCGCGCCGATCTCGCCCGCCTCTGCGGCTTGCAGCGCAGCACCATTTCCTTGATCGTCGAACAATTGATCAACGAGTCCTGGGTCATCGAAGGCCCCACCGGCCGCCTGCCCCGCGGCCGCCGTCCCACCTTCCTCCGTCTCAATGACGACCGCGTCATCGTTGGCGTCGATATCCGGCCGGGTCAAACCACCGTGGCCCTCGCCGACGCCAACGGCAAGTTCACCTCCCGCGAAGTCATCACCACCCCTTCCGATCCCAAGACCGCCGTCGATGAACTCCTGCAATGCATTCAACGCGTCAGAAATTCCTGCCGCGGCAAAAAGCTCGAAGGCATCGGCATCAGCCTCCCCGGCCGCTTCAACCAGGGCTCCGACCGTCTGGTCTTCGCCCCCAATCTCAAGTGGCGCGATTTCGATCTGCGCACTCCCATCATGAAAGCCACCGGTGTCGAGGTGGAACTCGAAAACGCCGCCAACGCCTGCGTGCTCGCCACCGTTTGGTTCGAACATTCGGATGCCTGCCGCAACCTGGTCGTTGTCACCGTCTCGGAGGGCATCGGCACCGGAATCCTGTTGAATGGCCAGTTGGTGCGCGGCGCGAACGGCATGGCCGGCGAATTCGGCCACGTGCCCCTCGATCCCAAGGGCCCCGTTTGCGGCTGTGGCGGCCGCGGTTGTTGGGAGGTCTACGCCTCCAATCGAGCCGCTCTCCGCTATTACCTCGAATCCGGCTCCACTACCGAGGGCATGACTTTTCCCGACCTTCTCAGCCGCGCCGACCACGGCGACGTCCGCGCTGTCAAGGCTCTCGAAACCATGGCCCATTACCTGGGCCGCGGCATGCGCATGATCGTCGCCGGCCTGGCTCCCGAGCGCATCGTCGTAGTCGGCGATCTCACCCGCTCCTGGAATCGCTTCGGACCGGTGATCGAAGCCGAAGTCCGGGACCAGGTTCTGCCCGGCGGCTCGATCCCCCGTCTCGATGCCACCGGCGAAGGCGGCATGGCACGCCTCCGCGGCACCGTCGCCCTCATCCTGCAAAAGGATTTCGGCGTGTATTTTTGAGCCCGGCTCTCGCGGGGACGCTGCATTACCTGGACCGACGACCAGACCCCTGCCCTGTTTGGCACACTGAAACAGGTGCTATTCGCCTTGATCTCTTCAGGCTTCATCACTTCGATACTTTTTGCTCATTCGCTTTTCACCTCCATAAAATCGCTTACGCTCGGCGGCCAAAATCTTAAGCGATGCGTCTCCGGCTTGTCGGCTTCGGCCTTGGATCATCTTCGGCAATGCCGGACAGAACAACCGGCTCACGGTCGGGGAACTCGGCCACAAGAGACAGGTTCCCGCCCATGGCCTCGACGGTCTTCCGCAGCGTGGACAGCAAGAGATCGCTCCGCTTCTCGAGGCGCGAAACACTGTCCTGAGTAACCCCGAGCTTCCTGGCCATCTTTACCTGCGTAAGCTTGCGCGCGTGCCGCAGTTCGCGCAAGGTCATCTCCTCGGCAATCAGCTCGGCGGCGCGGTCCTCGACCTTCTTGCGTTGGGCGGGGCTCAGTCCCTTCATTTTGTCCTTCAGCGTGATAGGCATGTTTACTTCCCCTTCTTCTTCGTTCGTGACAGGTGCTCGTCAAATCTTTCGTCGCAGAGCGTGGGCTCCTAATTCGCCCTGCACGTCATCCGGCAGCGCGTCGAATTCGGGATCGAAGTCCCTATGGAATTCAACTTTCCACTTCACTCTGACAGTATGTCTTATAGTTAATATGTTGTAAAGTACATATTTGTGGAGAGGCAGACGGCAGTCCATTTCCGCGCGAATCCGTTGGAGTCTACGCGACGGTGGCAATGCGTGCGACGCAGGCCGCTCATCCATTCTGGCTCCTGTCTTCTGTCTTCTGCCTCCTGCCTCCACCTTGCTTTCCTCTCTGCAATCCAGGTATAGTTTGATTCCACAACGAAATCTCTGCAGGCGGTCAGGCAGGCATATGAAGAAGCCATCTCCCGCACCCCAATCTGAAGTTCCACCGAAGAAGATCCCCGCTTATCGAAATGCCGCGCTGCCGCCCGCCAGACGCGTCAAGGATCTCCTGTCCCGCATGACCCTGGAGGAAAAAGCCGCGCAGATGATGTGCGTTTGGCAGAAAAAGGTCGATACCCTGGTCGATGACGACGGCAATTTCGACCTGGCGAAAGCCAGGAAGGCCTTCAAGGATCGCCGCGGCCTCGGCCAGGTCGGCCGTCCCAGCGACGCCGGAGGTCCCCGCGATTCCGCCAAGGGCCGCACCGCGCGCACCATGGCGGAGCTCACCAACGCCATTCAGAAGTTTTTCCTGGAAAACAGCCGTCTCGGAATTCCGGTGATTTTTCACGAAGAGTGCCTGCACGGCCATGCCGCCATCGGCGGCACCAGTTTCCCGCAGCCCATCGGCCTGGGCGCCACGTTCGATCCCGAACTGGTGGAGGCGCTCTTCACCATGACTGCCGCCGAAGCCAGAGCGCGCGGAACCCATCAGGCCTTGACCCCCGTAGTCGATGTCGCCCGCGAGCCTCGCTGGGGCCGCGTCGAGGAGACCTACGGAGAAGATCCCTACCTGGTGTCGCGCATGGGCATCGCCGCCGTGCGCGGCTTTCAGGGCGACGCCAGCTTTCGCGACAAACAACACGTCATCGCCACGCTGAAACATTTTGCCGCCCACGGCCAGCCGGAATCCGGCATGAACTGCTCGCCCGTGAATGTTTCCCTGCGTGTGCTGCGCGAGACGTTCCTCTTCACCTTCCAGGAAGCCATCCACAAGGGCGGAGCCATCGGCGTGATGGCTTCCTATAACGAAATCGATGGCATCCCGTCTCACGCCAATCGCTGGCTGTTGCGCGATGTGCTCCGCAAGGAATGGGGCTTCAAAGGCTTCGTGGTCTCCGACTACTACGCCATCACCGAGCTGAACTACCGCGCCGATGTCCGCGGCCATTCAGTGGCCAAGGATAAGAAGGAGGCCTGCCGCCAGGCCGTCGAAGCCGGCGTCAATATCGAATTGCCGGAACCCGACTGCTACCTGCACCTTGTCGAGCTCGTTCGCAAAGGCGTTCTCAAGGAGCGGCAGCTCGACGATCTGGTGGCGCCCATGCTCCTCTGGAAATTCCAAATGGGCCTGTTCGACGACCCGTACGTCGATCCCGATGCCGCCGACGCCATCGTGGGCTGCGATGCCCACCGCCAACTGGCCCTTCAGGCCGCGCGCCAAGCCATCACGCTGCTCAAGAACGATAACCAGGTTGCCCCGCTGAATCTCGATGGCATCAAGACCATCGCGGTCATCGGACCCAACGCCCACCGCAGCCTGCTGGGCGGCTACAGCGGCATTCCCAAGCACGATGTCACGGTCCTCGACGGCATCAAGGCCCGCGTCGGCGACCGCGCCAAAGTGCTCTATAGCGAAGGCTGCAAGATCACCATCGGCGGCTCCTGGGTGCAGGATGCAGTGGTCCCCGGCGATCCCGCCGAAGATCGCCGCCAGATTGCCGAAGCCGTCAAGGTGGCCAAAAAGGCGGACGTCATCGTGCTTGCCATCGGCGGCAACGAGCAGACTTCGCGCGAAGCCTGGTCCTTCGTGCACATGGGCGACCGCGCCAGCCTCGACCTCATCGGCCGTCAGGAGGAACTGGTGCGAGCCATGGTCGCGACCGGCAAACCGGTCGTCGTCTTGCTCTTCAACGGCCGCCCGATTTCCATCAACGCCCTCAGCCGCGATGTGCCGGTGATTTTCGAATGCTGGTACCTCGGCCAGGAAACCGGCCACGCCGTCGCCGAAGTCCTGTTCGGCGATTGCAACCCCGGCGGCAAGCTCCCCATCACCATTCCGCGTTCCGCCGGCCACCTGCCGGCGTTTTACAATTACAAGCCCACCGCGCGCCGCGGCTACCTCTTCGACGATGTGACCCCACTCTTTCCGTTCGGCTTTGGCCTCAGCTACACCACTTTCACGATCGCCAACGTCCGTCTAGACAAAAAGAAAATCAAGCGCGGCGCTTCCACGCGCGTTTCCGCCGACGTCACCAACACCGGCGGCCGCGCCGGCAGCGAAACCGTGCAATTGTACATTCGCGACCTGGTCAGCTCCGCCACTCGCCCCATGAAAGAGCTGAAGGGTTTCCGCCGCATCTCGCTCGACCCCGGCGAGACCCGCACCGTTGCCTTCGACATCACGCCCGAACTGTTGGCCTTCTATGATGCCGAAATGAAATTCACCGTCGAGCCCGGCGAATTCGAAATCATGGTCGGCAATTCCTCGCGCGACGCCGATCTCCAAAAGGTAGTTCTGGCGGTCCAATGAACAAGCCGTCGGTACAAAAGCTCTCGTTCGTGGAAAAGGCCGGCTACAGCCTCGGTGACGGCGCCGCCAACTTCGTCTTCATGACGATGATCCTCTTCCAGTTGAATTTCTACACCGACACCCTGGGCATCGCCGCCGCTACCGCCGGCTCGCTGCTCCTGGTCGGCCGCCTGTGGGACGCCTTCTTCGACCCCATGATGGGCCTCATGGCCGACCGCACCAACACCCGGTGGGGCAAGTTCCGCCCGTGGGTGCTGTGGACCGCCGTCCCCTGGGGCGTCGTCATGGTGGTCGCCTATACCACCCCCAACTTCGGAACCACCGGCAAGATCGTCTACGCCTGCGTCACCAACATGCTGCTGATGACGCTCTACTCCGCCAACAACACTCCCTACTCCGCCATGACCGGCGTCATGACCGGTGACGTCAATGAGCGCACCAGCCTTTCCTCCTACCGCTTCGTCGCCGCCATGATCGCGCAATTGATCGTCGGCGGCTTCACCCTGCCCCTGGTCGCCAAGTTCGGCCAGGGCAATAACGCCAAGGGCTGGCAGATCACCATGGGCCTGTGGGCCACCATTTGCGTGGTCCTCTTCGTCATCACCTTTCTCACTACGCGCGAGCGCATCCAGCCCGATCCCAAACAGAAGTCCGACGCCAAACGTGACTTCAGCGCCCTGGTCAAAACCGGCCCCTGGGTGGCCATGTTTATCCTGACGCTGGCCCACTTCATCGTGCTGGCCATGCGCGGCGGCACGCTATCTTATTACTTCCAGTATTACGTCAACCACGATCGCCTCTACGGTCTGCTGCAAAACGTCGGTCTGGTCAACCCCGCCGCACACGGCGTCTGGTCGTACTTGCTGAATACCTTCGGGCTGGTGGTCGATCCCAAGAGGGCCAACGTCTCATCGGTCGGCTTCAGCCTCTTCAACATGTCCAGCCAGTTCGTCACCGTGGCGGGAGTGCTGTGGTCCACGTTCCTCTCCATGAGGTTCGGCAAGAAGGCCGTCGCCATCGTGGGCTTTGGGCTCACCACCATCTTTATGGCATTGGCCGCCCTGTTGCCGCCCGACGCCATCGGCACGATTTTCATTCTCGAGTACGCCCGCGCGCTCACCTACGCTCCCACCATTCCGCTGATCTGGTCGATGTTCGCCGACGTCGTGGATTATTCGGAATGGAAGACCGGCCGCCGCATCACCGGCGTGATCTACGCCACCATCCTGTTCGGCCTCAAGACCGGCCTCAGCCTGGGCGGCGCCATGGCCGGCTGGCTGCTTTCCGGTTTTGGGTATCGCGCCAACGCCGTACAAACCGCCGGCGCCTTGCGCGGCATTCGCCTCACCATCAGCCTCTTTCCCGCCATCTTTTTCGTGATCGTCATCGTTTGCCTGGTCTGTTACAAGATCGGCAAGAACCTGAACCTCCAGATACAGGACGAACTGGCCGAGCGCCGCAAGAAGTTCGCCCCCGCTGAATAGGGATGATAAGAGTGCCTAATTCAGAAACTCGCTTAGTGTCCAAGACCGCTTGCCGACGCGCGCGGCTCGCATGCGAGCCGCGACCGTAAGGGAGCGGTTTGTGCCCAATGCGCGTATTTGTTTAACGGTGTACTAAGGGTGGATAAGGAGCACCTAACATCATGTCCGCGAAATCCGTAGCAATCCTAAGCCTGCTGCTGGCCGGCGTGTCCCACGCGCAACCGGCCACTTTGAAAGACGCCTTTCAGGGAATCTTCCGCATTGGCGCGGCTATCAACCAGTCGCAGTTCGAGGAAAAGGACGCCCGCGGCGCTTCCGTCATCGCCGCGCAGTTCAACACCATCAGCCCGGAGAACGCTCTCAAGTGGGAAGCCATCCACCCCCGGCTCGATGGCTACAACTTCGATCCCGCCGACCGCTACGTGGCGTTCGGCGAAAAGAATCACATGTTCATCATCGGTCACTGCCTGGTCTGGCACAGCCAGGTGCCCCGCTGGGTCTTCCAGGACGACAAAGGCGCTCCGCTCAGCCGCGATGCCCTGTTGCAGCGCATGCACGATCACATCCAGGCCGTGGTGGGCCGCTACAAAGGCCGCATCGCCGGCTGGGACGTCGTCAATGAAGCGCTCAACGAAGACGGCACGCTGCGCAAATCGCCCTGGCTGAACATCATTGGTGACGACTACATCGCCAAAGCCTTTCAGTTCGCCCATGAAGCCGATCCCCGCGCCGAGCTCTATTACAACGACTACTCGCTCGAAAACGAGGCCAAGCGCAAGGGCGCCGTCGAACTCATCAAAAAACTCAAAGACCAGTCCGTCCCCATCACCGCCATCGGACTGCAAGGCCACGACAAGATGGATTGGCCCACCGCCCGGCAGCAGGCTGACACCATCGAGGCCTTCGCCGCGCTCGGCATCAAGGTGAACATCACCGAGCTGGATGTCGACGTGCTGCCGCGCACCGCCCCCGGAAACTCGGCCGACGTCTCCGCCACGTCCACCGGCGGCGCCGGCTCCAACCCTTACACCGCCGGCCTTTCCGACGCGGTCCAGCAGGCGCTCGCCCAACGCTACGCCGAGCTCTTCAATATCTTCGTCAAATATCGCGCCTCCATCACGCGCATCACTTTCTGGGGCGTCACCGATGGCGACTCCTGGTTGAACAATTTCCCCATCCGCGGCCGAACCAACTATCCGTTGCTCTTCGATCGCGAGGGAAAACCCAAACCGGCCTTCACTTCCGTGATCGGCGCGGCGAGCGGAGCAAAATAATCATGCGACGCCGTCTTCCCCTTGCCGTGCTGCTCGGACTCTGTCTCTTGGCTCCCCTGCGCACCGCCCATGCCATCGGCCAGACCCGTTATATCCTCGAAAAGTCCGCGCCCGGCGCATTCCCCATGGTGCAGGCCAAGACTGCCGCGGCCATCTATGTCGACCCCGCCGATTGGCCCGGCGTCGCGCGCGCCGCCGCCGACCTCCAGGCCGATATTGCCCGCGTCACCGCCGTCACTCCCGCGCTGCTCCGCGCGACCAGAGGACTCGGCCGCGCCGCCATCATCGCCGGCACCATCGGCCGCAGCCCCATCATTGACCAGTTGGTGCGTGAAAGAAAAATCGATACCGCGCAGGTCGCCGGCAAGTGGGAAGCCTTCGTCATCCAGGTGGTGGCCAATCCTCTGCCCGGCCTGGCCAGCGCGCTCGTCATCGCCGGCAGCGACAAGCGCGGCGCCATTTACGGCATCTACGATGTCTCCGAACAGATCGGCGTCTCACCCTGGTATTACTGGGCCGACGTTCCCACCGTCCACCAAGACGCCCTCTTCGTAAAGGCCGGCAGATATTTCGAAGGCCAGCCCGCCGTGAAGTATCGCGGCATCTTCCTGAACGACGAAGCACCCGCCCTCAGCGGCTGGGTCCGCGAGAAGTACGGCGTCACTTCCATCCCCGGCGTCGTGAACATGGGCCACGAGTTTTATCAGAAGGTCTTCGAGCTGATCCTGCGTCTCAAGGGCAATTACCTCTGGCCCGCCATGTGGAACAACGCCTTCAATGAGGACGACCCGCTGAATCCGAAGATCGCCGACGAGTACGGCATCGTCATGGGCAACTCGCACCATGAGCCCATGCTGCGCTCCCAGAAGGAATGGACGCGCCACGGCAAAGGCCCCTGGGATTATTCCAAGAACGCCGATGTGCTCCGCCAGTTCTGGGAGGACGGCGTCAAGCGCAACAAAGACTACGAGAGCATCGTCACCATCGGCATGCGCGGCGATGGCGACATGCCCATGGCCGGCACTTCGCTCGAAGCCAACGTCGCGCTGCTCGAGAAGATCGTCGCGGATCAACGCAAAATCCTCTCCGAGCAGGTCAACCCCGACGTCACGAAAATCCCCCAACTCTGGGCGCTCTATAAAGAGGTCCAGGGCTATTACGAAAAAGGCATGCGCGTCCCCGACGATGTCACGCTCCTCTGGTGCGACGACAACTGGGGCAACATCCGCCGCCTCCCCACGCCCGCCGAACGCCAGCGCAGCGGCGGCGCCGGCATCTATTATCACTTCGACTACGTCGGAGGCCCTCGTAACTACAAGTGGATCGACACCAATCCCATCCCTAAAATCTGGGAGCAGATGAACCTGGCCCTGAACTATGGCGCCGACTGCATCTGGATCGTCAACGTGGGCGATCTCAAGCCCATGGAATTCCCCATCGAGTTCTTCCTGGACTTCGGCCGTAATCCCCAACGCTGGTCCAAGGACAAACTCGGCGAGTTCACGCGCCTGTGGGCCGAGCGCGAATTCGGCGCGGCGCATGCCGCTGAGATCGCCGATCTGGTCTCCACCTGCCTCAAGTACAACGGCCGCCGCAAGCCCGAGCTCCTCGATCCCGAGACCTTCAGCCTCACCAACTATCGGGAGGCCGACCGCGTGGTAGCCGATTTCCACGCGCTCGTTTCCAAAGCCGAAGCCCTGCAAGCCGCGTTGCCCGAAAATGCCCGCGACGCCTTCTTTGAACTCGTCTTGCATCCCGCCAAATCTTACGCCCAGGTTGCCGAGCTTTACATCGCCGCCGCCAAAAATCATCTCTACGCCGCCCAGGGGCGCGCCTCCGCCAACGATTACGCCGATCAAACCAAGGCGCTCTTCCAGGCCGATGCCGATCTCAGCGACTACTACAACCACACGCTCTTGAACGGCAAATGGAACCACATGATGGATCAGACCCACATCGGCTACACCATGTGGCAGGAGCCTCCCCGCAACACCATGCCCGCCGTCAAAGAGATCAAGCTCCCCGATGGCGCCGCCATGGGTATCGCCGTGGAAGGCTCCGCCGATTCCTGGCCCGGCGCCAAGTCCGATCCGGCGCTCCCCGCCTTCGACGCCTTCAACCAGCAGCGCCGCTACATCGACGTCTTCGACACAGGCCAAGCCCCGTTTGAATTCTCCGCCGCGCCCAGCGCGCCGTGGATTTCCGTGAGTCCGCCACGGGGCGCCATTCAGAAGGAGCAGCGCCTTTGGGTCAGCGTCGATTGGCGCAAAGCGCCCTCCGGTTCGTCCGCAGGCGCCGTGCGCATCGCCGGCCCCGGTGGCGTTGAGGTCGCCGTCAAGCTCACCGTCTCCAATCCGCGCGAGATCACGCCCGCCACGCTCCGCGGCTTCGTCGAAGCTGAAGGCTGCGTCTCCATCGAAGCCGAGCACTACTCGACGAACAACTCGACCCCCGCCGCCCGGTGGGAAAAGATCGATGACTACGGCCGCACTCTCTCAGGGTTGTCGGTCTTTCCCGTCAACGGTCCCAGCCTGGACCCGGGCAGGAACTCACCGAGTCTCGAATACCGGATGTACCTGTTCGACTCCGGTAAAGCCGAAGTGGACGCCATCCTCGGTCCCACCCAGAACTTCACTCCGGGCCGTGGCTTGCGCTTCGCCATGGCTTTCGACGACCAGGCCCCGCAAGTCGTCGATACTCTTGCGCAGAATTCGAACCGCGACTGGGAGACCACGGTAAAAGACAGCGTCCGCCATGTCAAATCGAATTTCACCATAGTCGCACCCGGCTACCACACGCTGAAAATCTGGATGGTCGACCCCGGCATCGTGCTGGAAAAGCTGGTAGTGAACCTGGGTGGAGTGAAGCCCAGCTACCTCGGCCCGCCCGAAAGCTACCGCGCGGAACAACGCCCGTAGATGCCTGGTAGCGCCGGCGGTCTTGCCGCCGGTGCCTTGGGCGCGCTTGACCGTAGCCACTCAGGCCAGAGACCGGCGGCAAAGACCGCCGGCGCTACACGTTAATACGTCGCCCCGCCCGCCGCCAGCGGCCTCTGCCGAATCTCCAGACAGCCGCGGCCCGTGGGCAGCATTTTCCCCGGGTTGAGCCGGCCCTGCGGGTCGAACAATCGCTTCAACCGCCCCATCATGTCCAGCGTGTCCGGCGGGAACTGCTTGCTCATCAGCTCGTTCTTTTCCATGCCGACGCCGTGCTCGCCGGTGATCGACCCGCCCGCTTCCACGCAGTACTTGAGAATCTCCTCCCCCGCGGCGCGCGCCCGTTCCAGCTCGCCTGGCTTGCGCGCATCGAACAGGATAATCGGGTGCATGTTGCCGTCGCCGGCATGGAAGATGTTGCTGATGGTCAGCCCGCGCCGTTGCGCCACCTCGCCGATAAACCGCAGCGTCGGCGCGATCTTAGTGCGCGGCACCACGCCATCCTGCACGTAGTAAGTCGGACTTACACGGCCCACCGCGCCGAAAGCGTTCTTGCGGCCCTTCCACAGCAGGTCGCGCTCTTCCGCGCTCTGCGCCACGCGAAATTCGCGCGCTCCGCATTCCACGCAGGCCGCGCGAATCTGCCCCACCTGTTCTTCCACCGTCTCGGCCGGGCCCTCCAACTCGATCAGCAGCACCGCCGACGCGTCCATGGGGTAGCCCGCGTGCGTGGCTTCTTCCACCATCCGCAACATCACGCCGTCCAGCATCTCGACAGCCACCGGTGTAATGGCGCGGGCGGTGATCTCGGCCACCGTGCGGCCGGCGTCCTCGTTGGAATCGTAGACCGCCAGAATGGTCTTGACGGCCTCCGCCTTGTGCATCAGCCGGAGCGTCACCTTGGTGGTTAGCGCCATGGTGCCTTCCGACCCGGTCAGCAACCCCGTGAGGTCGTACCCCGGCAGGTCGGCTTCCTTGCCGCCGGTCGCGACCACCGTGCCGTCCGCCAGCACCAGTTCGAGGCCCATCACGTGATTGGTGGTCACGCCGTAGGCCAGCGTGTGCGGACCGCCGGCGTTCTCCGCCACGTTCCCGCCAATCGTGCAGGCGCGCTGGCTGGAAGGGTCCGGCGCGAAGAAAAAGCCGTCGCGTTCCACTGCCAGAGTGACATCCAGGTTCACCACGCCGGGCTCCACTACCACGCGCTCGTTTTCCAGGTCGAGCTCGACAATCCGGTTCATGCGCGCGAACGCGATCAGGACGCCGCCCTCGCGCGGGATCGCGCCGCCGGAAAGTCCGGTGCCGGCTCCGCGCCCCACCACCGGCATCTGGAATTCCGCCGCGATCTTCACGATGGCCGCCACGTCCGCCGTGGTGCGCGGAAACACTACCAGGTCCGGCCGATGTTTTTCCTGCGAGCCGTCGTATTCGTAGAGCGCCAGATCTTCCGGCCGGTCGAGATAGCCGCGCCTGCCCACCAGCGCCGCGATGCGTTCGGTCGAACCAGCCGGCAGCATATTTATAGCTTCAGACCCTTCAAATACTCCCGGAACGGGCCGCCCAGGTCCCGCCGCCGCAGCGCAAATTCCACCGTGGCCTTCAGGAATCCGAGCTTGTCTCCCGCGTCGTAGCGCGTGCCTTCGAAGCGGTAGGCGTAGATCGGCCGCGTGCGCAAGAGGTGCTTCAGCGCGTCGGTGAGCTGGATCTCGCCGCCCGAGCCGGGGTCGATGGCCTGCAGCGATTCGAAAATGTCATGCGTCAGCACGTAGCGCCCGATAATCGCCAGGTTCGACGGCGCCTCCGCAGCCTTGGGCTTCTCCACCAGGTTGCGGATGCGGTAGACCCGGTCGTGTGTTCCGTTGTGCGCCACCGGCTCGGCGTCAATCGCGCCGTAGGAGGAAATGTTCTCGCGCGGCACTTCCATCACCGCCAGCACCGGCGCCCCGAAGAAGCTGTAGATGTCCAGCAGTTGCCGCAGGCAAGGCGTCTCCGCCTCGATCACGTCGTCGGCCAGCACCACCGCAAATGGCTCCTGCCCCACCAGCGCGGAAGCGCGCAGCACGGCATGTCCCAACCCCAGCGCCTCCTTCTGCCGGACGTAGGAGACGTCGATCATGTCGGAAATGCCGCGCACAATCGCCAGCAACTCCTTCTTGCCGCGCATCTCCAGCAGGTACTCCAACTCGAAGCTCACATCGAAGTGATCTTCGATGGCCGTCTTGCCGCGGCCGGTGACAATGATGATGTTCTGGATCCCCGAATGGACCGCCTCTTCCACCCCGTACTGGATGATGGGCTTGTCCACGATCGGCAGCATCTCCTTGGGTTGAGCCTTGGTGGCGGGAAGAAACCGGGTGCCCAGCCCCGCGGCCGGGAATACTGCCTTACGCACTTTGGCGGTCATCTACTACAGTTTGGTGCCGCGATGGCCCCGTTGGCAACTGTTGAGTTTGTGTTTCCACCCTCCTTGTGCTATTTATTAATACCTGGAACAACACCCATGGCATACGTAATAGCAGAACCCTGCATCGGCACCAAGGACACCGCCTGCGTCGACGCCTGCCCCGTCGATTGCATTCATCCGAAAAAAGATGAGCCCAACCACGCGGAAGCCGAGTTGCTTTACATCGACCCGGTGGAATGCATCGACTGCGGCGCGTGCGTTCCGGTTTGCCCGGTTTCGGCGATCTTCGCGCTCGACGATCTGCCCGAAAAGTGGAGCAGTTTCACGGCGCGAAACGCCGCCTACTACGGCCACTAGGCAACCGTCAGCTTTCAGCGCTCAGCGGCCCCATGGCCGCCCGCGGCATCCCTGGGTGCTTGCGTCCTATATCCAATTAGATATAATCAGAACATGCGGCCCGTGCGCTTCCTCGGCGACTCGCTCCGGTGCCTGCGAGACTTCCCCGAGTCCGCGCGACACGATGCGGGCTATCAGTTGGACAAGGTGCAGCGTGGGGAGCAGCCCGACGATTTCAAGCCGATGTCCGCCGTTGGCAAAGGTGTCGAGGAAATTCGCATAGCGGACGAGAGCGGCGCTTACCGCGTGATCTATGTGGCACGGCGCGCGGATGCCGTGTATGTGCTGCACGCTTTCCAGAAGAAGACGCAAGCCACCTCGAAGAAGGACATCGACACCGCCAGAAAACGCTTTGCGCAATTACCAAGAGGTGCGAAATGAGCAAACCCGAGAGCTACCCCAGTGTTTGGGACGCCATTGCGGACACGCCAGGGCAGGCGGCGAACCTGCGGGCGCGGGCCGAACTGATGCGGCAGATCGCGGCCTTCGTGAAACGGAAGGGCTGGACGCAGGTCGCGGCGGCGAAGCACTGCGGAGTGACGCAGCCGCGGATCAACGATTTGTTGCGCGGACGTGTCTCGCGCTTCTCGCTGGACGCGTTGGTGAACATCTCGACGGCGCTGGGTTGCCGCGTGCGGGTCGATCTTGAGGCCGCCTGAGCGGGAGCGCGGCAGCGACCCATGAAAAATGCGTCCGTCCCTTTAATGCCCCTTAATGCCCGTCGGTCATCGGTTTATCCGCGTGCTACATTCAGTGCATGGAGAACGCAGCAGCCAAGCTCATTTCTCTCAAGGGCCACGACCCGCTGGAAAACACCGGAGCGGCAGAAACAATCTTCACGCAGGACTCAACAAAACTCCAGGTCCAGAACATACTGAAGTGCTATACACATTTCTACGACGTATTTGCCGAGTCCGTACAAAATGCGCTCGACGCGGTCGAGGCTGCCGCGAGGGAGGAACGTTCCGAATCGTATCAGCCCCGGCTCTGGATTCGCGTGGATATGGAGGGCCGCACGATTCGAGTCGTTGACAACGGCATCGGAATGGACCTCGAGCAATTCAAGTACTGCTTCCGGCCCAACGTCAGTTTCAAAAGGAACGGAGAATACCGAGGTCAGAAAGGCGTTGGCGCGACCTTTCTCGCGTACGGTTTCTCTTTCGTCAAGCTTCAGTCGAAGTGCGGCGGTGAACGTCTTGCAGCAGTGCTGCGGGGCGGAAGACTGTGGGCCAACGATGCGACAGGTAGAATGCCACGGCCGGTCTTCGAGGCAGCCGATTGGGATGTACCCGAGCTAGAGCATGAGGCCCACGGCACTTGTATTGAAATCACGATAGGTCGCGAACCAGGGGAACGTCCTAGCGACCTTGGATGGCTCAACGCCACAACTTCGGAGCAGTGGCGTGACGTGCTACGGATCAAGACACCCTTGGGGCAGATTTACCTTACCGGAAAGTCTTTTGCCCCAACCGTTACCGTGGAGGTGATCGATTCGGCAGGGCACCGAACGACCGTACCGAACTGCAAGACGGAGTACTTTTACCCCGACGAGATCCCTGGAATAAAAGTTGCGGATCTCGACGACCTGATGGGCGCCTTACAACGCATCGAAGGCGATGCGCAAACGAAGATGCGCAGGCTCGATGACCAATACAAGAGACTGAATTGCGTACGCAAGATTTGGACCTGCGACGAGATCATTGATCCGCATTGATCACTTCGGGCGGACGAACTCACGCAGGATGAGGTTGCCCTGTGTCAAAAACACACCGTTACGGTCTATGCAGCGTTCGTGAATTCTCTAGACGTTTGGGACAAGTTTTCCGATGAGACTTTCGGCCTCCGAAAGAAGCAGCGCATCCTGCGAGGCGGACTGCAAATGGCGTCGGATCACATGGTGCAAGGCGACTTGATTCCAATTCCGCTTCTGCGGGCAGTCGGATACCAGCATCAGTGCCACACCATCGTCCACTTCACCAATGGAAATCCCGATTTGGGCCGTAAGTCTTTCAGCCGGAGTATCAGTCCTTGGCCGAGAAGCTTGCGAAAGCCGCCGTTCAAACATTCATCCGCTATCGCACTCATCTCCGGCCCGACACCGGCACCGCCCAAATGTTGCCAGACCGCGAGCTGCAGAACTGGATGCGAGAGCAGGAGGACTGGCGGCGTCAGGAAGCTCTGAAGATCTTCCCGATGTTCAAGAGCCTCTCTCTTGTGTCCAATCCTCGGGAAGAGCAAGACGTAGTGGCTCTGTTTCACGAACTGGCTGCGTGCGGCGTGCTGAAGGGCTACAATTTCCTGTCGGCGACCTGCAACGACCGATACGATGCGTTGATCGAGCTGAACTATGAAGACGAAACGCTGCACTTCGATCCTCAGCAGCAACCACTAGGTGTGAGCCGAGAGATACCGGTCCCGTTTCAATCTGCCACTAAGGTACTTGAATACAAATACGATTTGGACGGCTTGGCGCGGGACTTTGACAAGCAGGTTAAGTTCCCGAACCACATCGGACTAGCGGTGTGTTGGAAGGTCACAGCGGAGAGTATGGCCAAGCTTGAGTTGCGTCCGCTGCTGGTTGACTCATCAGGCGAGATTCGGCAACACTACGGAGCAACTCACGTCGCTTACCTGGTGGGGAATGAACAGCCGGCGTTCGAAGTTGTGGTGCTCCAGGACTTGGTCAATTTCCTGGCTGACGGGCCGTCCGAGATTGCGCGCCAAAAGGCTCGCTATCTGGATCCTTCCGCCTAGCGCCGCTGGTGCGCTCGTTGGTCTGCGCTGGCTGGCGATTTGGGGAAGCCCTGGGGCGGCCGGAGCATTTCTGAAGCTGCAAGCTGGCAGATGATCTCCCACAGCTCCTACGGCCGATACGTCGCAAACGCCGTATCGGTTTCCCATAGCCTGACCAAACTTACGCGCACGCCCTCTCGCGTCTTCAGTCCCTGGCACACTTCGTCGTAAATGTATTTGGCCATATTCTCGGCCGAGGGGTTGAGCGCGTCGAACGGCGGAAACTCGTTCAGCCACTGGTGATCCATGCGGTCCAGCACGCCGTGCACCACGCGCTTCAATTCCACGAAATCCACCAGCAGCCCGATCGAATCCAGCTCGGCGCCTTCCAGCGTCACGTGGCACCGGTAATTGTGGCCGTGCACGTTCTCGCATTTGCCTTTGTAGTTGCGCAGCGCGTGACCGGCCGCGAATGTCTCTTCAATGGTCACTTCAAACATCGAAAAACTTCTCCACGTCTTCCAGTTCGGTGGTGAACCGGTAGTCCGGCAGGCTGTCGAAGAACACCTGGCCATACCGCTGCTTGGTGATTCGGTTATCCAGCAGCACCAGCACGCCGCGGTCCGTCTTGCTGCGAATCAGCCGTCCGAACCCCTGTTTCAGCGCGATGGCGGCTTGCGGAATCTGGTAATCGTAAAATGGATTCCCGCCCGCCTTGCGAATGCTCTCGATGCGGGCGCTCACCACCGGGTCGTTGGGAACCGCGAAAGGCAGCTTATCAATGATAACGCAGCTCAGTTGCTCGCCCGGCACGTCCACGCCCTGCCAGAAAGAAGACGTCGCGAACAGCACGCAGTGGGGCGTCGAGCGAAATTCGTCCAGCAGCGCGCTACGCGGCCCGGTGCCTTGCAGCAACGTCGGGTATTCCACTTCGAAGGAGACCGCGTCGTAGACCAGCCGCATCTGCTGGTAGCTGGTAAAGAGCACGAACGCGCGGCCGCGGCTGTGGTTCAGAATGCGGACGACTTCCTGGCCGGCCGCCCGCGTGAACGCCGGGCTGCGCGGCTCAGGAAGATGCTGCGGCACGTAAAACAGCGCCTGCTTCCGGTAGTCGAAGTGGCCGCCCACAATCAGCGTGCGCGGATTGTCGAGCCCCAGCCGCTTCTGCACATACTCGAATCCACCGGCCACCGCCAGCGTCGCCGAGGTCAGCACCACCGTATCGACTTTGCTGAACAGCCGCTCGGAGACAATCTCCGCCACTTCGATCGGCGTGGCCTGCAGAAAACAGCCGCGCCCGCGCTTCTCCACCCAGTAGACGTACCGTTCGTCGTCCTCTTCCATCACGAAGCGCAGCGCCGCGGCCAGTTCCTGTGTGCGCCGGAACAGCGGGATGACTTCCTCCGGCGGGGTCGCCAGCGATTTCAGGTGCGAACCAATCAATTCGAGCGCCGCCAGCAGATCCGTATAGGTCTCTTCATTGTCCTCGCGAAAGGCCTCGCGTCCGTGAAAGGCCACCCGCCGCTCGGTCTCTCCGAACAGGCCGAAGAATCGCGCCGTCAGCTCGTCCAGCCGTTCGAGCGTGCGGTCCAGTTCCGGTGTGCCGAATTTCTTCATGCGGCTAACCACGCCGATATCGCGCCCCAGGTCCTGCAAGCGGTAGTTGCTCACCGCGACACCGAAGTACTGGCCCGCCACGTCCTCGATTTCGTGGGCTTCGTCGAACACCACCGCGTGATACTCCGGCAGAATCCCGCCTTCGTAGCTCTCGTCCTTCAAGGCGAGGTCGGCGAAAAACAGGTGGTGGTTGACAATGATGATGTCGCTCTCCACCGCCCGCTGGTGCATGGCGGTGATGAAACAGCGCTCGAAGTTCTGGCACTTCTGCCCGCTGCACAGGTCACTGCGCGCATCCACCTTGGCCCAGGCCGTCGAGCCTTCCGGCAGCCGCTTGATCTCGGAGCGGTCTCCGAATTCGGTGGTCTGCTCCCACTGCCGGATGATTTCGAAATCCGCCACTTCCTCCAGGCCCGTGAGCACCGGCGATTTCTCCGCGTCGTAGATTTTCTGCCGGCAGGCGTAATTATTGCGCCCCTTCATGTAGCAGACCTTCAACGGCCGCGGGAAATGTCGCTGCAGAAAAGGGACGTCCTTGAAAAACAGTTGCTCCTGCAGGTTCTTGGTGCCCGTGGAGACCACGATGCGCTTGCCCGAGAGCAGCGCCGGCACCAGGTACGCCAGCGTCTTCCCGGTGCCCGTGCCGGCCTCGACAATCAGGTGCCGTCTCTCCGCCAGTGCCGATTCCACGGCCTCGGCCATCTCCACCTGTCCCTGCCGGTATTCGTATTTGGGGTGCCACTTGGAGAGCGTCCCGTGCCGCGAGAAGAAAGAACGCGCCGGGGATGTGCGGGCCTGGGTGGGCATCGGGATGCTTTGATTCTACCAAGCAGCTTTGGATTCACCGCAGAGGCGCCGAGACGCTGAGAAAACACAAAAAACAGTGGGGCTGGTATCTGTTGGAAAGCAGGCTGCCCCAGAATCAAGCGCCATCAATCCTCCTACGACACTATCATCTGGAGCCGACGCATGAAAGACGGCTCAAGTCGGCCAGGCGGCACAACCGCAACAACTCACCAACTCCTCAGTTTTCTCCGCGTCTCTGCGTCTCTGCGGTGAGACTGTCTCTTCCTGCTATCATGAAGTTCCATGTCCCATGCCATTCCCACAGTCGTCATTGTGGGCAGGCCCAACGTTGGAAAGTCCACCCTCTTCAATCGCATTACAGGGCAGCGGCGCGCGATCGTCGGCGATCAGTCCGGCATCACGCGCGACCGCATCCACGGGCTTGCCGAACACCAGGGCCGCCGCTTTGAGCTGATCGATACCGGCGGCATCGTGATCCACGACCAGGAATACATTCCCGCGCAGATCCTCCACCAGGCGGAAATGGTCCTCCAGAGCGCTGCCCACATTATCTTCCTGGTGGATGGCCACGCCGAAATCACCGCCTCCGACCGCGATCTGGCCGGCATGCTCCGCAAGCTCGGCAAACCCGTGACGCTGGCGGTTAACAAGATCGATTCCGCCGGGCGCGAAGTGCTCGCCCACGAATTCCACGAACTCGGAATCCCCGGCGTGTGCCCCATTTCGTCCGAACACGGCACCGGCATCGACGCCCTGCTCGATCGCGTCACGGAAGGCTTCTCCACCTCGCCGCCCGACGAGGCGCCCCCGGAAACCGGCATCAAAGTCGCCATCATCGGCCACCCCAACGTCGGCAAATCGACGCTGCTCAACACCCTCACCGGCCAGGAGCGCGCCATCGTTTCCCCCGTCGCCGGAACCACCCGCGACGCGGTGGATGAAAAGGTGATCCGCGATGGCGTGGAATACGTCTTCGTCGACACCGCCGGCATCCGCCGCAAAGGCAAGACCAAGGACATGGCCGAGAAGCTGAGCGTGGTGATGGCTCGCCGCAACATCCGCATGGCCCACGTGGTCCTGTTGGTGCTGGATTCGACCGAAGGCGTGGTGGCGCTCGACGCCACCATCGCAGGCTACGCGCACGAAGGGGGCCGCGCGGTGATCGTCTGCGTCAACAAGTGGGACGAAGCCCACGGCGTCCAGGGCAAGAAGAAATTGGATTTCGAACACGAGGTGCACGACAACTTCAAGTTTCTGGACTACGCGCCCATCGTCTTCCTTTCGGCCAAGACCGGCTCGGGGGTGCGCACCCTGTTCCCGCTCATCAAGGAAGTGTACGAAGCGGCCTCGCGGCGCATCACCACCGGCGAATTGAACCGCTTTGTGGAGCACCTCCGCTTCGAGGAACGCAAGATTTTCTACATCACCCAGCATTCCATCCGCCCGCCGGCGTTCGCCATCTTCACCGACCGCGGCGGGCCGCTGCACTTCTCCCACCAGCGGCAGATCATCAACCAGATCCGCAAGCGTTTCGGGTTCCGCGGCACACCCATCCTGCTCCAGACCCGCGCCAAGGCCAAAGTGGCTAAACGCTGACAGATGAGGATTGCCATTTCCGCCAATGCCCCTTAGACTAGAGAACAGTAATCATGAACGGACTCATATTGAACTCGGGAGGGCGGCCGCATGTGGAATAAACGCCGCGAGGAAGAACCACCCAAACCCATTTCCCAGGGAATCGCGCCCTCTCCGGCGCAGCCCGCGCCTAATCCCGTCGAAGTGAAGAAGGAGGCTACCCCCATGTCCAGTACCCCCGTGCGAGCGTTCGAGCCCGAGAACCGCGGCGGCGCGGCGACCATTGGGAAATCGGTCAAAGTGATCGGCCAGATATTCGCCAAGGAAGATCTCTACGTGGATGGCGCCGTGGAAGGCACGGTGGAAGCCCTGGAACATAAGCTCACCATCGGACCGCACGGCGCCGTGCAGGCCGCCATCAAGGCGCGCGAGGTGCTGGCGCTCGGCACCATTCAAGGCAACGTGGAGGCCACCGAGCGCATCGAAATCCGCAAAGACGCCAAATTGATCGGCGATATCCGTACGGCCCGCATCGTCATCGAAGACGGCGCTTACTTCAAGGGCAGCATCGATATCATCCGGCCCGAACCGGCCAAGGTGGCGCCCAAGCCGCCGGCGCCCGCGCCGGCTGCGGCTGCCGCCGTGCCCATCGCGGCCGCTGGCCCGGAAATCAAGCGGTAGGCTACGAAGGCGCTCATGCTGCTTCCCGGACCGCTGAAGAACTTCATGCGCGGCTCGCGCGGCGTCCAACCCGCCGGTGAGAGGTCCGCCGGTGGGGCGGGCGGGCCGGTCTCACGGCAGTCCGGCGCCGCCCAGGCGTTCACCAGCACCACCAGGCCCAGCCGCGGTATCGAAGAGTTTTTCAACGCGATCCGCGACCAGAGCGGGCTCAGCATCCTCGATCTCGGCAGCGCCAGCCAGCAGAACGTGAATTTCATCACCAACCTGGGCCATCGCCTCTACGCGGAAGACTTCCTGCGGTTTCTCAACGAGAGCTTCGGCCCGGACGACTTGGCGGCCCAATCCAACTCCGGCAGCATCGACTACTTCCTGCACCAGGCACTGGACCACCCCGAAGGCCGTTTCGACGGCGCGCTCGTCTGGGACGTGCTGGAATACCTGGCGCCCGCGCTGCTGGCCGCGGTGGTGGAGCGGCTCATGAAAATCGTGCGGCCCAAGGGCTACCTGCTGGCGTTCTTCCACTCCGACGACAAGCTGGAGTCGGTGCCGTTTTACACCTTCCGCATACAGGACATAAAGACTCTGCAGGTGGCCCAGAGCCGCATGCGCAAGCCGGCGCAATTGTTCAACAACCGCAGCCTGGAGAGACTCTTCGGCCGGGCCGAATCGGTGAAGTTTTTCCTGACGCGCGACCATCTGCGCGAAGTTCTCGTCAGGGCGTAGGGCAATGGTCGCTGCGGCGGGTCCAGTGGACCACTGGTGTCCATTGTGGCCTGATTAGAAATGGCGCATACTGGCCTCCATGAAGCCGCTTTCCTCCATCTCGTTGATGTTGCTTGTTGTGACCGCCGCCACGGCGCAACAAAGTGCAAGCGGACGGGAACCGTTGCCATCATTTGTACAGCGGGTAAGCATTGCGTCCGGCAAAACCGAGCATGTCGAGATCCACTTGAAGCGAGGGGGATCGATCAGCGGCACGGTTACGTACAGCGACGGTGCTCCGGTCGCCAATGTTGCTCTGACGCCGAAAGTAAAATTGAGCGATGGCAAGTTTGCCGACTCCAGCACTGGGGCCTTCCACCCCGACAGCGTTGGTCATTACCGCATCGGCGGATTGGCCGACGGGTTGTAACGGCGTTGGATGGGCACCGGCTGAATCACGGCGTGGTCCGTCTCTACCCGACTGGGGAGCCACGCTTCTCTCTCGCGGCTCCGTTGAAGGGCGACGGAACCTTCAGCTTTCATCGGATTCCCGCGGACCGTTACACGATCCTGGTAGAGGACGCGAGCGATTGGAAGCTGACTCCGAAGGGTGATGGTGGACAGCACTATGAAGAGCGAACGCTTGTGCAGAGGTATGGGCCAGCGTCCGTAGATGTCACTGTCGCCAACGCTGATCTTACCAATGTGTCCCTCACCGCTTCTCCAATCCGGTAAGACACCTCGGTTGGCAATGCAATGGGCCGGACGAACACCTTTAAGCCGCAGGCCGCGGCTCGGCCGGCTCAAAGCGCCGTACCCGAATCTGCTTTTCGCGGCTCCGTGTCCGGGCGATGTCGAAGGAGGACTGCATCCGCATGAGGGTATCAAGCTTCACCCCGAAGGCCTTTTCGATGCGCAGCGCCATATCGCCGGAAAGGTCGGCCTTGGCGTTCAGAACGCTGGAAAGGGCTGGACGCGAAACGCCCAAGACTTGCGCCGCGGCTGTCACCGAGAGACCGTGCGGCTCGATAATTTCGGTCCGGATAAATTCGCCGGGGTGCGGCGGGTTTAGCATGCGCATAGCGGCTCCTTAATGGTAATCCTCCAGGTTTACTGCCAAGGCCTCGCCCTCTTCGGCGTCATCTGAAATGTCAAGCGCCAATTGCGCGTAACATGCAGGCTCCACACGCCCTTGCGATTTCCCTTCAAGACGTGGGCCTTCCATACAGGAACGGACCGGAGCTCTTCCGCGTCCTCGATGTCCTGTAGAAACGCCAGCATCTTGCGGAGCTTGTCCACGGCGTCGGGCGGCAAGCCTTTGGGGCTGTCGTCCACATAGAGAGCCTTCAGGCCCTTATGGACGAAGTCCCGAATTCTCACTCGTTATACTGTAGCCTGTTGCTTTACGCTTGTCAATCGATGCGGCCCAGTCCCAGGGCGGCGGCTCACAGACCCCGCCTTTTCACATCGAGTGGTACCTGCCCCGCTTGTAATTCCGCACCACGGAGAGCACAGCGAAACCATACCGCACGGGGTTGAGATGCGATTTCTCTCCGGCGTAGATGGTCGGAATCGCGACTTCGGCAATTCGTAACCCCTTCACCTTAGCCAGGACCAACATCTCCAGGTCGAAGTCAAACGAGTGGGAGAGCTTCTCGAAGGGAATCGTTCTGAGAGCTTCGCCCGAGTAAAGCATGTAGCCGCTGTGATACTCGGCGAGATTCATGCCGAAGGCCCAGTTCTCCAGGGCCGTCAGGCTCTTATTGGCCAAAAATTTGTAGAGTGGCATGCCCCCGCGGAGAGCGCCGCCGCCGAGCATCCGCGACCCTTGAACCAGGTCGGCTTCGCCCCGATCAAACGGCCTCAGCAGTTCGGGGATCTTTTCGGGTGAGTACTGCCCGTCGGAATGCAGCAGGATTCCCACGTCTACCCGGTTTTCGAGAGCGAAGCGGAGCAAGGTTTTCTCGGCCTCGCCATAGCCGCGGTTGGTGGCATGCGCGAGGACTGTCAGGTTAGGGAATTTCCGCTGCACGCGGCCGAGCGCCTCGGCGGTGTCGTCCTGGCTGCCGTCATCGACGGCCACGAAGCGTTTCACGCGCTCTCTCGCCTCGGCGGGAATCCGGTCGAAGACCTTCTCGACGGTGGCGCCGGCATTGTATGCCGGGACCAGAACGAAGACGTTTTCAGGCCGTGGCGGGGACACGCGGCGCTCCGCTCCTTCGATACTCGGAAACGTAGTATCGCATCGTGGTCTCGAGGAGTTCCCGGATGCCGGTCCGGGGCTCCCAATGCAGCAAGGTGCGCACTTTGGTGATGTCCGGAATGCGGCGGTTGGAATCGTCGTAGCCTTTCCCGTAGAACTCCTCGCCGGTCACACTGACGATCTCGGGGAGCCGGACCGCCGGGTCACGGAATTTCTCGGCGTAGATCTCCCGCATCAACTCCGCCATCCGGCAGATGGAAATCTCGTTTTGTGGCGAACCGATGTTGAGAATCTGACGGTCGCACACTCCCCCGGGGTTTTCCACGATGCGATTGGTGCACTCGATGGCGTCTTCGATGTAGGTGTAGCAGCGGCGATTTGTGCCGCCATCCACGAGTTTCATCTGGGTGCCATGCAGCAGCGCGTCCATAAAAAACGAAAATACCCTGGGTATGCCTTCCCTCTCATGCAGGAGGAAATCGATCTTGGGTCCAATGAAGTTGAACGGGCGGATGATGGTGTAGTTAAAGCCCATTTCCAGCCCATAGGCATGCAGCACGCGTTCCAGCAGTTGTTTCGCGCACGAGTAGATCCAGCGGTGCTTGGAGACCGGGCCGAGGATGAATTCGCTGGTGTCCTCCGAGAAAGTCGCATGGATGGGATCTTCCGGATCGGCCAGACGGGCGTTCTTCAAACTGGAGGCGGTCCTGCCATAGACTTCGCAAGTCGAAAACTGTATGAGCCGTTTGCCGTGCCGCACGCATGCCTCGGCGATCTTGAGGTTTTCGGTGAAGTTGAGCCGGAAAACCTCCAGCGGCATGATCAGGTAGAGACCCGGATTGGCGTAGGCGATCAGGTCGATGACCAGGTCGGCATCCCGGACCCTTTTGTCGAGATCCCACTCCGCACTTCGAATGTCCTGTTGCAGAAAGGACAGGTTCGGATAATTCAGGCTGTCCGCAACCTTGTCCATATCGAGATCGACCGCGGTCACTGCGTGCCGCTCTTGCAGCAGTCTGTGTGTAAGATGGCAGCCGATGAATCCACCGGCTCCCAATACGAGGATCTTCATATGATCTAGCGCTCCCGAATCAGCCGAGCCCCCGTACAGGCGAACTCACGTGGCTTAGAATAGCAGTGTTCCAGCGGCAGGAGAACCGTGGCGAGCTGTTTTTCCTCGCCCTCCACCCCTCTGCTTCAAGAAAAGCAACGAACGCTCCAATACGATCGGCTTCCCGACGCCTTCATATCTTTCGATCTTCGTCTGGTTGCCGCCACAGTGCATGCACAGTACGGCACATAGTTCAGGGACCTCGGCCGGATAATACCTGGCGGAGGTGTTCTCAACTCCCACGTGCATGAACCGCACCCTGGGACTCCGGGCACGCAGCAGCGCCTGGAACGGGTATTCCGCCTGGTCGCCGCTGAAGTCGAGTCCCACCGAATCGCAGCCGGATTGCACAGTTGCTTCGATCGCCCGCAACTGCCAGTCGCGATCGTTCAGGGGCAGCATGTCCATGTAATACTGCTCGTCGCGGGGAGTGGTGAAGACGGCATGGGGTCCCATCAGCGGACGCGTCCAGTTCTTCAGTAGAGGTAACCGGGCGCCATCCAAGAGAAAGAGGCATAGCAACACGGTGACGGGCGCCGGCCGGATCATCGCCAGCAGCGTCCCCGCCAGCGGCGATCCGAGGATGAAGAGGGGCAGCAACATCCGCCCGCCGGACTGCTCCCATTTCAAGTAAAAGGAAAAAAGGAGAAACGCCAGAAACAGGCCACTTCCGTAAAAGAGCCAGACCCATTCCCGACGCCGGATGGCCCCCCACAAGGCGAGCGCAATACTCGCGGCCATCAGAAGCAGGTGCCACCGATTGTTCGCGTTGCTCTCGTGCGCCGTCAGCACCGGCGGGACAAACGGTAACCAAGCCCAAGTGGTCTCAGGGTCCTGCGGGTCGAGGTGAAGGGCGCGGTGGATGCGGAGCATGGCGTTGAACTCCGCCTGGTTCCAGCGCGCGCTACGGTCGCCGAGTTGGTCGGAGAGGTTGCGAAGAGCGTTCGAAACCAGGGGCTTCCAGCCGAAGCGTGCGTTCGCCCAGCGAAAGGGCCCGCCTTTGCCGTAGGGCGAATCATAGCCCAGCGGGGAGCCACTGAACTGGAGGTTGCGCCAATACTGGGGCGCATTCAGCAGCAGCGCCCCGGCGGCGAGCGCTACCGCCATGGCCGCCCAGCGCGGGCGCCGCCCCTCCAGCCATTGGATTGCCAGGACAGAAGCGACCAGAGGCGGCGCAAACAGATAGGCGGTGCTCTTGGTGGCCAGGGCGAGACCGAACGAGAGCCCGAGAAACCACAGGTCCCGGCGCAGCGCGAAATAAGCCGCGCATACCAGCCACAGGGCCAGCCAGGTATCATTCTTCGCGCCGGAGGCCTGCAAGATCGCATTGGGAAGCGTCGCGCAACAGAAAGCCGCCAGCGCCTGGGCCTTGGAATTCGCGCCGAGGGCCCCGGCCAGGCACGAGGCGCCGACGATGCAGCCGACGAAAGCTCCGGTAACGACCAGATTCGCGAACCGATCGCCGCCCGAAAGCACGTAGGTGTGCAGCATGACATATTCGGCCAGAGGAGGCAGGCTGATTTGCGTGAAGTACGAGGTCGGGAAGAATGCCACACTGCCCGACTGAGCCCAATAAACAACGCGCGGCAAATGGTAGGCCATGGCGTCATAGCTGTTCGGCGCGCTGAGGGCGGCCGTGAGCCCAACCAAGGCGACCACCGAACCAATTACCGCCGTGATGGCCGCTTCAGCCGGCCGAAGGGAAAACCGCTTGAACCGGGACTTGCTGCGGTAAAGATAGACGGCCCCACCGGCCCCGATCCCGAGCCAGGCCCCCGCCAGCGGGAACGGCCTTATCCAGTGGAACAGACTCAGACCTTCGGTGAGCAGCAACGTGCATGCGCCAAGCATCACGAGAACCCGAAGCAGCAGATCGCGCACAACTCATTGTCGCTACGATTGAATCGGGTGTCCACAGCGCTGCTTGACCCTCCTGGTCCAGCGAACCATCCGCGCGCTTCGCAACGCCATTAGGCGCCGCCGGCCATCAGGCCGATGCAGGGCCCGCCGTCCGGCGACAGGCGGAGGCGGCGGAAGTGGCGCAGGGCCCGGATGGGGAGAAAATGGAACCACGAGATCTTACCTTGCTAGTGGCCACTAGCATCGAGGCTCACGTAGATAGTATCCACAGATAGTATCCACAAGCACTGTGGAAAAGACTGTGGGAAAAGCCCGGCGGAGATTGATTAAAGTCCCATGAAAAAAGCACTTACAGCAAATTGACCCAAGCGGCAGCATTCGCGCGTAACCAATTGTTTCCCAAGCACTTGCCGATTCCAAACCACAATCGCGGCAGAATGTTGCAATTACGTTGCGCATCCGATTGGTCCAAGAAGGTTTTCCACAATTCAATCGGGTAAATCCCGCGTTTCGGAAGGCCGGGCCGAGTTTGCTACACTGATGCTTGGTCGGGCGGTGTAGCTCAGCTGGCTAGAGCGACGGTCTCATAATCCGTAGGTCGGGAGTTCAAGTCTCCCCGCCGCCACCAGATCCATAGCGGCGGGCAAACCGGGTACAGGCACGAAGTTTCGCAAAGGCGGCGAAATGCGAGCCAGTCCCCGCTTTGCAGCCCTACGTGACCACCCGCGAGATCCTGGTGCGGCGCGCCCGCAGATACAGAACCCGCGCCAGAGCCAGCACGGGGACGGATAGAAATGCCCCCGGCACGCCCGCCAATTCGGCGCCGGCGAAGACCCCGAACAGCACCAACAGCGGATGCAGTTCCACGCCTTGCCCCATCAGGTTCGGCGACACCAGGTAATCCTGGAACATGCGGAAGGCTACGATGAAGATCACGATGGCGAGCAGGTGTCCACCCGTTACCGCCGCCACCAGCAGGATGATGGCTGACGCCGCCAGCGGACCCAGCGTCGGGATGAACTCCAGAATCGCCCCGAGGGCTGCCAGAAGAATTGCGTAAGGTATCCCGAGCACTGAAAAAAAGATGCTGTAGGCGGCGAACGCCACCGCCGAGAGCAGCACCAGCGCCCGCATATAGTGCGCCAGCAGGAGGTGGATGTCCGCCAGCACTTCGTCCAGCAGTGTCTGCCGCGGCCCAACTTCCAACAGGGCGAGAATGTGATCGCGGATTGAAGCTCCGTCCTTCAAAAAGAAAAACGCCAGCACCGGAACGATCACCACGTAGATCAGATTGCTGGCCAGCTTCAGGAACTTCAGGCCGATTTGCGGCAGGGCGGCAAAAAGATCGTTGGAGCGCACCGCCACTTCGTTCTTAAGCCTGTCCGGCATGTGAGCCTGGAATGAATCCACCAAACCTTGGAATTTTTGGGGGAACACGGAGGCAAGTTGGGTGGCCTGCTCCACCATTTTGGTGCCAAGGACTATGGCCCCCGCCGCGACCAGCCCAACCAGCAGAACATACGCCAACGCCAGCGCCAGCGTGCGCGTCGATTGGGTGGGCAGCAAGCGGTCGAGCAGGTTCACCAGGGGCGCCAGGAGATAGGCGAACAGCACCGCCAGAATGAAAATGTACAGAGTGGAGCGCACCAGGTAGACCAGCCACAAAGCCAGCACTACCAGTGCCGCCGTCCACGTGCTGCGCGCCGCCCGGCTGTCGATTCCCAGCATACCTAGTTAAATACCCCGTTTGATCGAACCATTCTCGTATCCCGCGAGGACCGCTCCCTCACGGTCGCGGCTCCGAATCGTGGCTGAGCATTTTTTGTATCCGCACGCGCGCCACCCGGTTCCGCTCCATCTCCAGCACTGTATAACGCCGGCCTTGATACTCCACCGCATCGCCCACCCGCGGAATCTCGCCGCGCTGTAACAACAGAAACCCGGCCAGCGTTTCGAATCCGCCGTCGGCCGGAATCTCGATTCCATACTCGCTTTCCATGTCGCGGATGCGCGTCGCGCCGTCAAGCTCCACCACGCCGGCTTCCGCGCCGCGCCGCACGTTCTTTTCATCGTACTCGTCTTCGATCTTTCCCACCACCTGTTCGAGCACGTCTTCCACCGTCAGCAGGCCCACGATCGTGCCGAATTCATCCACCACCATGGCCATGTGGGAACCGCCTTTGCGGAATTCCTCCAGCATCTGCGAGAGCGGTTTGGTCTCCGGCACCACCAGGAGAGGCCGGATCAACCGGCTGGTGCGGAACGCCCGGCTGGCTTTGCCGGTGAGGATGGCTTGCCGCCGCTCTTCCCAAACCGGCAGCAGGTCCTTGTAGTGCAGAATCCCCACGATCTTTTCCGGTACGCCCTCGTACACCGGCAGGCGCGAATGCCGCTCGCGAATCATGGTCCCCAACACGTCGTCCAGGCTGGCGTCTGAAGCGATGGACACCATGTCGTTACGCGCCACCATGATCTCCCTGACCGATACTTCGCCCAGGTCGAGCACCCGGTGGATCATGTCTTCCTGCGCCTCCGGCAAATACCCCAACCCGCGGCTCGAGCTGACAATCAGCTTCAGTTCCTCCGCCGAATGGCCGCCCGGGTGGGCGGCGCCTTTCAGCCGGAGGGCCCGCTGGATGAATCCGGCCGATCGCTCGATGGTCACCACGAAGGCAATCGAGATCCGGTAGAAAACCGCCAGCGGAGGCGCCACCAGGGCCGCCAGCCGGTCCGCCTTGGCGATCGCCAGGTTCTTCGGGACTACCTCACCCAGCACCACGTGGAAGTAGCTGATCACCAGAAAGGAAAGGACGAAACATGCGCCGTGGAGAAATTTCATCGCGAGCGGCGTGGTTACCGGATGGAAGACCCCGAGCAGGATTTGATACAGGGCATCCTCGCCGGCCCAGCCCAGTCCCAAGCTGGCCAGCGTAACGCCGACCTGAGTCATGGAGAGCAGCCGTCCCGGATTGGCCAGAAGGTTGAGCGCCGCCTGTGCCCCGGCTTGCCCCTCTTCGGCCATTTGCCGCAGCCGCGATTGCCGCACCGACAGCAGCGCCACCTCCGCGCCGGCGAAGAAGCCATTCACCACGATCAATACGACTACCAGTAGTATCCGGAAAGGCGAATAGGACACAATATACGCATTAATAATTCTAGCGGAGAGGATAACCAAAGCGCGCGGGAATCGTCTTTACAGGTAACCAACTAACTCCGTTACGAGGGGGGCTACTCCATTCCGTATCCCCGGAGGCGCCCCCTTTTTTGATTGCATTATTGTAACGCAAACGTTCTGAGTTCACCGCGGAGGCGCGGTGAGGTTAAGCTTAAGGAAGGACTACAGGCCTCCCGGCCAGGCCCGACACCCGTTATCATAGTTGTTTCCTCGCATTGATGACTCACACCGCTACCGCGCGCATCCTCAAGGCTGTTAACGTCCTCATCGTGGTTCTGTTGGCGGCCGCGTTGGCCGCCACCTACTGGTATGCTTGGCGCCCGCTGCCGCAACGCTCCGGCAGCATCGTGGCGCCGGTGGCCGCCGCGGTCTCCGTGTCGTTCGATTCGCTCGGCGAGCCCCACATCCGCGCGGCCAGCCAGCAGGACGCGCTGATCGTCCAGGGCTACGTGACGGCGCAAGACCGCCTCTGGCAGATGGACAGCCTGCGCCGCTACGCCAGCGGCACGCTCGCCGAGGTGCTCGGCCCGGCGGCCGTCGAAACCGACCGCGACTTGCGCCGGCTGCGCTTCCGCCGTCTGGCCGAGGCCGCTTACACCCGGTTTTCGGCCACCGACCGCGCCGCCCTGGCCGCTTATACCCTGGGCGTCAACGAATTCATCGCCACGCACCGCGATAACCTTCCGATTGAGTTCACGCTGCTCGGCTACCAGCCCCGGCCCTGGAGCGTGATCGATTCCCTCCTGGTCGGGCTCTACATGTTCCGCGACCTTGCCACCACGTGGCGCGACGAAATCGCGAAGCGCGCCATGCTGGCCGATGGCGACGCCGGCAAAGTGAATTTCCTGTTCGCCGAGCGCTCCGGCAACGAGCCCGCGCCCGGCTCCAACGCCTGGGCCGTGGCCGGCAGCCATACCGCCTCAGGCAAGCCGCTCCTTTCGAACGATATGCACCTGGAATACTCGCTGCCGGGAATCTGGTACATGGCGCACTTGCAAGCGCCCGGCCTGGATGTCGCCGGCGTGACCATCCCCGGCCTCGCGGGTGTGGTCGTGGGCCACAACCAGCATATCGCCTGGGGCATTACCAACCTCCAGTTTGACGTTCAGGACCTCTACATCGAAAGACTGGACGACCACACCGGCCGCTATCTCTACCAGGGCCACATCGAGCAGGCCCGCGGCGAGCGGGAAATCATCGAGGTGAAAGGCGCTCGCCCCGTCGAAGTCACCACCTGGGTCACCCGTCACGGCCCGCTCTTCCTGGTTGACGGCCAGGAACACATGGCCCTCCGCTGGACGGCCGCCGAACCCGGTCTCTTACAATTCCCGATCCTCGATATCGACCGCGCCGAAGACTGGCAGCAATTCACCACCGCACTCTCCCGCTGGGTGGGGCCCGGTTCCAACTTCCTCTATGCCGACACCGGCGGCAACATCGGCTACCACGCTGCCGGCATGCTTCCCAAACGCCGCGGCTATTCGGGCGACCTTCCGGTGGATGGATCCTCCGGCAATTTCGATTGGGACGGCTTCATCCCCTTCGACCAGCTTCCTTCCGCCTTCAATCCGGCCTCCGGGATCATCGCCAGCGCCAACCAGAATCCTTTTCCGGCGGATTTTCCTTACCCGGTGAACGGCAACTTCGCCCCGCCGTACCGCGTGCAGCGCATCCGGGAAATGCTCTCCGCGCACAACGGCTGGCGCGCCGCGGACATGCTGGGAGTGCAGGGCGACATCTACTCGTCATTCAGCAAGTTCCTGGCGACGCAGGTGGTGGCCGCCGTCGACCAGCGCGGCGCCCATAACGTCTCGCTCGATCCCGCGGTGGCTCTGCTGCGCGCCTGGAGTGGCCGCATGGATAAGGACCTGGGCGCACCCTTCCTGATGGCGCTGGTCTATCAGCATGTGCGATCGTCCGTCGCCGATGTGGCCGCCCCCGGCAAAGGGCAGGTCTATGAGTTCAACATGGGGCCGGCGGTAGTCGAGAAACTACTGCGCGAGCGCCCCGACGGCTGGTTCCAGGATTATAACGCGATGCTGCTGCGGGCCCTCATGGACGCCCTCGATGAGGGCAAACGCATCCAGGGCCGGGATGTCCAACGCTGGCGCTACGGCAACTATCTGCGCGTCGAGATCGATCATCCGATCATTCATGCGGCGCTGCGGAACCTGTCCATGATCGGCCAGGCCCTCGATTTTTTCGAAATCGGCCCTGTGCCGATGAGCGGCTCCGCCACCACCATCCGCCAGACCACACGCGCGCTTTCGCCCTCCATGCGCATGAATGCCGATCTCGCCGATTGGGACAGCTCTCTGCTCAACATCCAGATTGGTCAATCCGGCCAGCCGCTCTCGAGCCATTACAAAGATCAGTGGACCGATCACTACAACGTGCGCAGCTACCCGATGCAGTACCGCACGGTGGTGGCGAAGCACACGCTGGAATTCCGGCCGGGGTAGACGCCTACGGCGCCTGCCTCGGGCTTGTCGATGTAGGGGAGTCAGAAGTCAGAATCAAGCCGTGCATGCGCCACCTCATCAACACCGAAGGTCTGTGCGAAAAGCGGGTTTCAGGCTCGAATGCAAAGGGCCCTCCTGAACGCGAGTTCGGGAGGGCCTTCCAAGGAGTCACCGCCGGAGCCACGGGCCGTTCAATCTAGCGCGACTTCACGATCGAGATCGGGTCGAGCCAGGCGGGATCGGCATGGCGATACGAGAACACAATCGCAGTCAGCAGCCAGCAGGCCATCGCCAGGATGCCGCTGCCTTCGTCGATCGTGCCGGTCGCCAGCCACCAGGCCCCCACCAGGAAAAACACTACAGAAGCAATGACCAGCATCAGGCTGGCAAAAGACACAACTCGATTGAACATACGCAGCACCTCTCTTTTTTGAACATTCTTTGAGCGTTGGCCCGTCGTCGACAGGCCGCCTGAATTGATTCGGAGCCGCTTTTTTCGGCCTTTTCAATCCCGCTTGCTTCACTTACTAAGACGAATAAACTTTCATTTGGTTACGTGCAAAGCCATGATCGGTGTGCAAGGGTTTGTAAAGGCAGTTTGGGAGCGCGGCACAAAACACCCGGAACGCCCTGGGACAATAGGTTCGGAGCGTGTTTCCATGCGCCGGCCGCACGGCAGTACAATTTCTGTTACGGTGCAATGATGTTTGCCTGGCTCTTTTCCGATCCGCTTCCCCCCGGCGCGCCAGCGCCCGATTTCGCGCTTCCCGATGAAGCCGGCCACATGGTGCGGCTTTCCGCGCTGCGCGGCCACAGTGTCGTGCTGGTCTTCTATCCCGGCGACGACACGCCCGGCTGCACCAAGCAATTGTGCCAGTTCCGCGATGGTTGGAGCGAAGCCCAGGCCCGCGGCGTCTCGGTGTTCGGCGTAAATCCCCAGAGCGCCGCGAAACACGAGAAGTTCCGCGAAAAATTTCACTTCCCCTTCCGGTTGCTGGTGGATGAAGACCAGAAGGTGGCCGCGCTGTACCACGCCAACGGGCTGATCGTGAAGCGCACCGTGTATTTGATTGGTCCCGATGGCGTGATTCGCTTCGCGCAGCGCGGCATGCCGGCCCCGCACGAAGTGCTGGCGCACGCCGGGTAGGACAGGCCTCCCGGCCCATAGGCGCTAACTTAACGATTAAGGAAATGTAATCTGGGGGACCCGATGTCGTGATCGTTCCCGGAGGTCTGCCTCCAGTTGGTGCCACTGGCGCAGG
>JBEKDA010000044.1:0-48743 GCA_050014595.1 Bryobacteraceae bacterium | reverse complement strand
GCGCGGATGAGGGACATTTGGCAGGCGGCGATGCGCTCGACGGCGAAGAGTTCCTGGGAGTTGACGGGGCGGTAGAGATCAAGAGCGTCCTGGCGGAGCTGGTAGATTTCGTCGAGCTCTTCAAGGCGGACGACGGTGAAGGCGTTGCCGGCGAAGCCATGTTTGCGGGCGTTGAGGGCGGACTTCATCTTGCCGGCGGCGGAACGGGGGCCGGTGGATTTCTGAGCGTTGATGCGGTTAGCGGCGTTTTGTTTGTCGGTGGCCATGCGAAGCTGCCTTTCAAACCAGACTTAGCATGGCGGCTGGAGGGAAATGGCGGGTGGGAGCGAGAAGTGGTTTGGAATCAGCGAAAGAAAGTTGAAAATTGTTGTGAATGGAATTTGCCCGGCAGGATGGGAATGGGGTCGTGAAAGGGGCAGAGTTAGCGGAACTCGGAGTTTCGTAGCCGAATTCTCCCGCACGCGACCAGGCGCCGACAAGAATGTCGGCGTTGCAGGCTGGAAAGCCTGCTCCACGTTGCCGACCGGCCAGGAGGCCTGTCAAACACCGGCGGCAAGACCGCCGGCGCTGCCAGTTGGTCTTAACAAAGCTTGAAAATGTAGAAACTCCAGGCGCGCCGGCTGAAAGCCGGCGGCAGCCAGGATTGGCTGCCCCGCAGAGCTCTCCCAAAAAGGGTCGAGCTACTTGAGCACTTCTTCGAAGAAGGCCTGGGCGCGGGCGTCATGCGAAGCTTCGAGCCTGTTCATGGCTTGCTTGCGCACGTCGGCGTCTTTCGACGTCTTCACAAGCTGGATCAGCATCGGGATGCCTGCGCCGTCGGGCAGCGAGCCGAGCGCGTCCACGGCGCGGCGGCGCACCGTCGAGTCCGTGTCGTTCGAGATGGCGTATTGAATGGCGTCCAGCACCGGCTGGCCTGGTTTGCGGTTGAGCGCCGAGATGGCCAGCGCGCGGATGTGCGGGTGGCGGTCGGCGCGCGCGGTTGCGATCAGCAGATCGACGGCTTCCGACTCTTTGTTGCGGGCCAGGCCGTTGATGGCGGCTTGGCGGACATTGTCGCTGACGTCGTCCGAGATCAGGCTTTTCACGGCTTCCACGCCGTGGCGGCCGCGCTGCGAAGCCATCAGCGACGCGGCGGAGCGGCGCAACCATTCGGGCTGCGTCGAAGCCAGCAGCCGATCGAGCGCGGCGTCGGCCGAGGCGTCGGCGTGCGCGGCGATGGCGGTCACGGCGCCGTTCCCATCCAATTCGCGCTGCGGAACGTAGCTCGCCAGCAGCGCCACGCTTTGCGCCGGCGCCACGTCCGTGAGCCAGTGCACCGGAAGGCCGCCGGCGTCGATCTCGCAATCGGGCGAGAGGCTGCGGATTCGGCCCACGGTGTTGCCTTCCACGCGCAACAGAATGACGGCATGGTCGGGCGGTTCCAGGTGAATGACGCCCGGCGACGCGTAGCCGTCGCGCACGTATTCGCAGCTCAGGCTGGAGTTGCGCACCGCCGGAACGTCGTACATGATCCAGGCCGGCTGTGGCTGCGTGGCGAGCAGCGCTTTGAATTCCCGGTCGAGAGTAGCCCCGGAACGGCTATCTACCTTGGCATTGACCAACAGTTTGGGCTGCGCCGCCAGCGATAGCGCCGCCGCCATCAAGCACAGCGCCGGTCTCATTTGCTGAGGATCTCCTGCAAGTAGTCCTGTGCTTCCTTGGAATACTTGGCCATGTTGGAGAGCTGATTGACGATGTGCAGCTTCATCCTGGTGTCCTTTTCGGCGCGCGCCAGGTCCACCAGCGCCTTGCCGTTGCGGGCACCGGCCAGGCTGTTGACGATGGACTGCTTCACCTGCTGGTCCTGCTCGGCGGCGTAAACCGAGACCAGCGCGGCGCCGGGGTTGCCGGCTCTTTGCGAAGCGATGGCGTGGACCGCGGCCTGGCGGACACTGGCGTCTTTATCGGTGCGGGCCACTTCCGCCAGCTTGTCCAGGTTGCCGTTCTGGTGCATGTAGCCCAGCAAGGCCGCCTTGCCTTCGGGAGTGGTTTCGGATTGATAGATCTGCCAGATCTCGGGCTGTCCGTCGATCTCGCCGAGGTCGCGGATGGCCTGGTTGCGAAGGTCGGGATTCTTTTCCGTCTTGGCTATCTGCGTCAAACGGTCTTTGTCTTTGGTGGCGGTGTAGGTGTTGAGGATGGCGCGCTTCACGTTGACATCGTTCGAAGCCGCGTAGATTTCCGAGAAGAGCTGGCCGGCGTTCGAGTCTTTTCCCCGCGCCAGGTAGCGAATGGCATCGAGCTGGAGGTCGGGGTTGCCGCCGCGCGCGAGCTGTTCCAAGTCCTGGCGGGCGCGCGGAGAACTGTTGAGGCCCAGGACGATAATGGCCTGGCGCTTGAGCTTGGGCGAGTGCGAAGTCTTGAGAAGGTTCTCGACCTGCGGCAGAGCCCGTTCCGGATCCGACTGCATCAGTCCGTTGAGAGCCAGGATCTTGATGTCCTCGTCGGTTTCGGCTTCCGGCGAGACCGCCTTGCCCGAGGACTGTTTCACTTCCACTTCCAGCGCCTTGGCGTCGTCGAGCCAGCGGCTGGTGGGATAACTCTTCCGCAACTGGTCGATGGCCGCCAGGGCGTCGGCACTGCGGCCCAGCTTGTTCAGCGTATAGGCCTTCCAATAGAGTCCGCCTTCGGTGTGGGAGCCGGCCTGCGCCACCACCTGGTTGAAGTCCTCGACGGCTTCGTCGTAGTGGTGGGCGTCGATGGCGTCCAGGCCGCGCTGGTAGGGGTCATTCGAACCCCGAAGACCGTTAAGCCGGATCGGAGGCATGGTTGGCGTCTTCAGCACCGGAGGAGGCCTGGGGATCGTCATCTGGTCGAGCTGAAACGCCAGACCCTGGAGCTTGCCGTCAGCCCGGAAGAGTTTGTCCTGCGCTTCCTGCATTTTCTCGAGGGCCTTCTCCTGCGCATCGGCCCACATCTCGTCGCGCTTGAGATCAAGCTGATCGAGCTTATCGAGCTGAAGATCCACGAGGTTTTGCACGTTATCCAAATCGAGCTGCCCGGGCCATGGAGTTGGCGGCTGTGCCGGACCAGCGTGCTGCCCGTCCCACGGAGTCGGCGGCGCTGTTAAAGCAACGGGCGGCGCGGCGGCGGGCGCGGGCACGGGTGCGACTGGCGGGACCGGAGGCGGGGGCGCAGTTTGCGCCAGGGCCAGGGCGGCGGAGAGAAACAAGGCGGCGATTGTGATGATGCTGCGGAAGTTCTTCATATGGTTTAATCTCCTTATAATTTGTGCCCGCCGGGCTGCCCCACCAGCCCCGGCGGTTCCTTCTGGCTCTTTACGTTGGCGCCCAGGACGCGAATCTGGAAAAGAATGCCTTCGCCGCGCAGGCGGTCGCGGAGCTTTTCCACGTCCGCGGCAGGCAGGCTGGATGGCTGGTGCGCGATATCCACCAGCACGCGTTCCAATTCCTCCAGCACGCCGGCGACGGCAGTGTCGCCGGTGTGGACCGCGGTCTGCCGATACAGGCGGTTTTCGGTGAGGAGATCGGCGGCGCGTTCCTGTTCCAAAGAGATGTCGAGCGGGCCGTCGGAGCTGGCGTTGGCGAGCTCGATCAGGACCGTTTGGGAGCGCTCCAGGTAATCGCCCACGGCCACCAGCAGAACCCCTTCGCGGAGCTGCGGATCGGCGGCCGAGGCCATCGCGCCCAAGCCGCGCGGCGGCGGATAGAAGCGTCCGGCCAGAAACGCCACCACCAGCAACGAAGCCAGCGCCACCGCGGCGGCGGCCCAGCGCCAGGGCGCCGGCAAGCGAAACCGGCGGCGCGCCGGCAGACGGTGCTCGATGCGCCGCCAGACTTCGGCCCCGTACTCGGGCGAGCGCGCCGGCACCGGAAGCGTATCCACCACGTTGAGCACGCGCTGGAGCGAGCCGTACAGCTCGCGGCATTCCGCGCACTCGTCGAGGTGCATTCCGGCGCCCGGCGCGCCGGGCTCTTCCCCGTAGTAATGCAAGATCAGTTGTTCTTCGCTGAGGTGGTTCATTTGGCGGCACTCACTATGGGCTCCAGGGCCCGCCGTAATTTCTGCACGGCCCGAAAGACGCTGTGCTTGGCCGCGCCGGGCTGGCACTCGAGGACGCGGGAGACTTCTTCCATGCGCATGCCTTCGAAATGGCGCAGCACGAAGGCCGTGCGTTCGGTGGCGCTCAGCTTATTCATAGCGGCGGTGACGTGGTGGGCCACTTCGCCGCTCAGCGCCGCGCGTTCCGGCGTCGGATCGGAGGACGGCAGGGCAAGCACGGGATCTTCGGTTTCGCCGTGGGCATCGGTAGCCGGCGCCACGTGTTCGCCGCGCCGTTTGCGGGCGCGGACCAGATCGAGCGAGCAATTGGCGGCAATGCGGTAGAGCCATGTGCCGAAGCTCGCCCGGTGGTCGAATTTGCCGAGTTGTTTGTAGGCGCGGAGCAGACTCTCCTGCACTACGTCTTCGGCGTCCTGTTCATTTCCAGTCATACGATAAGCCAAACGGAAAACGGAACGGCTGTGGCGCTCGACCAGCACGCGGAACGCATCGGAATCGCCCGCCCGCGCTCTGGCTACATAAGTACCGTCGCTCGGCTCCATTCGGCTGTTCTTTAGACTGCGGGGTCTCGAAGTGGTTAGCAAGCGTCCGCCGGCTGGAAAGCCGGCGTTGCGGGCCGGAGGCCCGCTATGGGTGCGTGAATTCGTTGGCGTGGGGGATCAGGTCGGAGTATGTCTGGCTCGGGAGGTTGGTGTCCCAGTGGCCGGTCAGCCGGGCGTAGCCGCAAATGCCAACAAATAGCAGGGCCACCCCGGCGGCGATGGCCCAGGCGGGGACCCGGCGGTGGCCCGGCGCCGCCATCACCAGCGCGCCGGCGGCGGGACAGGCGGCCACGCATTCGAGACAGCCGGTGCACTCGGCCGATTGAATGGCGATCAGGCGGTCCACCGGAAGGCCAGACGGGCAGGCTTTGGTGCACTTGCCGCAGTCGATGCACAGCGAGGGTTCCCGCCTGATCCGCAGCGGGCTGGCCAGTGCCGCCAGGCCCATCAGCGCGCCGTAGGGGCAGAGGTAGCGGCACCAGAAGTTCGCCACCAGCACCGAGGCCATCACCAGGGCGGCCACCACCAGGCCGCCGGCGAAGCCCAGGAACCGGAAGAAGTTGAGCATCTTAACGTCGTCCACGATGCCGTAGGGGCCTTCCAGGAAGGCTCGGATGGCCTGCACGGACATGGACATCACGGCGTAAACGAACAGGCCGAGCAAAATGTATTTGAGGCTGCGCAGGCCGATATCCAGGCGGCGGGGCAAGCGGAAACTGCGGCCGAAGATCCGGCGCCCCAGGCGCCACAGATACTCCGAGACGGTCCCCACCGGGCATAGCCAGCCGCAGAAACTCTTGCGGAAGAGCCACGACATCCCGAAGAATGCGATCAACAGGAACATGCCGGCCGCGTGCAGGTTTGGCAGGCGGCCCGCAGCCAGCAGCACCTTGAGGTTCATCATGGCGGCGATCGGCAGCCAGCCCTCCACACCCGCCGGCCGGCCGGCCCACACCGTGCGGCCCCCCGTTTCGTAGTACCGCACAAAGAGGTAGAACTCGACACCGATCCAGATGTTGAGCAGCAGAAATGCCAGTTGAAAGGCGCGCCGCAAGCCTTGCGACCGGTCGGGCGCCGCGCGCTTCCCCAGTTTTTTTCGGGGCGTGGCGGCGGGCTGGACGGGGGCAAGGGCGGCCATGGATCGAACCTCCAATTCCAGCCTAAGGGAAGGGTTCCCGGAAGGCTGTGACCCAGGTCACCGCGGCGGGACGGGCTCGGGCCGGCCAAACACCGGCGGCAAGACCGCCGGCGCTACCAGGCCAAACACCGGCGGCAAGACCGCCGGCGCTACCAGGCCAAACACCGGCGGCAAGACCGCCGGCGCTACCAGGCCAAACACCGGCGGCAAGAGGCCGGCGCTACCAGGCCAAACACCGGCGGCAAGAGGCCGGCGCCACCCAGAGAAGGACACGGCCTCAGCTTGACTTTGGGAACACGGGTAATTTATTCTGACGGTTCGCTTTGACTGCGCCAGAAGGCCGTTCTAGGTATGCGTGAAAATAAGCACCACGTGCCGGAAACCGTGGAACGGCTGTTGGATTCGACCCTGGAGAGCGTAGAGAGCGCCGAAGAGTTGGCGCTCAGTGTGGCGCAGCGGGCGGGATTCGAGGACGACGACCTGATGAAAATCGGGATGGCCGTTCGGGAGTCGATGGTGAACGCGGTAGTGCATGGAAATCGCTACAGCGAGCATAAGAAGGTGCGGTTTTCGGTGACCCGCAACGGGGAGCGTTACACCATCAGGATTGCGGACGAAGGCGAAGGGTTTGATTTCAGCGCCCTGCCCGACCCGCTGGCGCCGGAAAACCTGATGCGAACATCGGGACGCGGCATTTTCCTCATCCGCTCCTTTATGGATGAGTTCGAGATGCGGCGCCGGGAGCCGTCCGGCACCGAAGTAACTTTGGTGAAGTACGTGGTGTCAAAGTAGAATGCGGAAGTTTTCAGCCAGGAGGCATAATCAGTGAGCGTAAAGTTGAGTACTCGGCAAGTCGGAGACGTGAGTGTAGTGGATGTCGCTGGGCGCATCACCCTGGGCGAGGGCTCCAGCGCGTTGCGTGACCTAATGCGCGAAATGGTAGGCAAGGGCCAGAAGAAAATCCTGCTTAACCTGGGCGATGTCTCGTATATCGACAGCTCGGGGATCGGTGAGCTGGTCTCGGGCTTCACCACGGTAACCAACAACGGCGGTGAGCTGAAGCTGCTCAACCTCAACAAAAGGGTGAAGGACTTGCTGCAGATCACCAAACTCTACACCGTCTTCGATGTTCACGAAGACGAAGCCGGCGCCATCCGCGCCTTTGCGTAGCGCATGGGGCAGGCCGTCCGCCTGCCCATGTTCCGCGCTTCGCCGAAAGCTGCCATACCCTGAACATGCCAACGCGTCCATGGCCTGCCGCGGCGCTTGCGATCGTGGCGGTGGCGGCATTCACCGTCTGGATCACCTGGCGGGCCAAGGCGCTCGAACTGGATCTGGGCGTCAATTCCACAAAACTGGCGCTGATCGGCAAGCAGGCGCCGGATTTCCACCTGCCCGCTCTCGACGGGCGCACCGTGTCGCTTTCCGATTATCACGGCAAAAAGCTGGCGGTCGTCTTCTGGGCCAGTTGGAACAATGGCAGCCATCCGGCCATGGCGTCGCTGGGCCTGTTCTATCGCAACAATCGCACGGCGGACGCTAATTTCGACATGGTAGCTATCAGCGTGGGGGACGACCGCAAGGCGGTCCAGGACTTCGTCACCCAGAACAAGGTGACCTTCCCGGCCCTGCTGGATGGCTCCGAGGCCACCGCCAAGGCGTTTCAGGTGCGCACCATTCCGGCCGTCGCGGTGATCGACGCCAACGGCAAAGTGACCTGGGGGTTCGTCGGTTTCACGCAGCGCCTGACCTTCGACCTGGCCCGTGAGCTGGGCGTCACGAACTTGCGCGGCATGGAGTTTGGAGGGCCAAATGACGGCCGCCGCAATTGAATTCCAGGGCGTGACCAAAGTCTACAAGCGCCTGTTCAGCGACGAGAAAATCACGGCCCTTTCGGATGTCTCTTTTCAGGCGGTGCCGGGGGAAGTCTGCGCCTTCCTCGGCCCCAACGGCGCCGGCAAAACCACCAGCATCAGCATTCTGATGGGCTTTTTTTTCGCCGATTCCGGCGAGATCCGCGTGCTGGGCCATCCGCCCGGCGACGTCCGCGCCAAAGCCCGGATCGGCTTCCTGCCGGAGAATTTCGCGTTCTATAAATACCTCACGGCGCCCAAGCTCCTGCGGCTGCACCTGGCCCTGGCCGGGCGGAACCCGGCCGGCTCCCAAGGGCTCATCGCGGATCTGCTCCAGAAAGTCAAGCTGACCGGCTATGAGAACCTGAAGATCGGCAAGTACTCGCGCGGCATGGTGCAACGCATTGGGATCGCGCAAGCGCTGCTGTGCGACCCTCAACTGGTGATCCTCGACGAGCCCACCAGCGGCCTCGATCCGTCCGGCCGCCGCGAGGTGCTGCAAATCCTGGCGGGCTTGAAAGCCCAAGGCAAGACCGTCTTCCTGAGCTCGCACATCCTTCCCGAAGTGGAACAGATCTGCGACCGCGTAGTGATTATCGATCGCGGCAAGCTGGTGCGCACCGGGCGCCTCGAAGACATGCTGGCGAGCGGCAATCGCGTCGAGATCGCGGCCGATCGCGTGCCCGACGGCTTCGAGCAATCGCCCTCGGGCGCTGGCGCCGTGGTGGAGCGCGGCCCGCATGGCGTCCGCATCCTGGTGGACGCGGCGCGCAAGCGCGAGACGGTGGAAAGCCTGTGGGCGGCCGGCTGCGACGTCACCGCCATGAACCCGCTGCGCAGCACGCTCGAAGAGCTCTTCCTCAAGGAAGTGGACCGCCGATGAAACTCCGCGCCATCACGATGAACACGTTCTCCGGCCTGGTGCGGAACAAGATCATCATCCTGTTCTCGGTGGGCTGCGTCTGCATTCTGCTGTTGATGCTCTCGTCGCTGCTGGTGATCCGCAACCTGCGCAACGTGCAGAACGCCGAGCAGATGCAGGCGGCGGTGCTGCCGATGATCGGCTCGATGATGGCGATGGTCAGTGGTTTCGGCAGCCTGCTGGCGGCGTGGTCGGCGGCCGACGCGCTGTCCTCGGAAATGCGTTCGGGCACCATTCTGGCCGTGATGGCGCGGCCGGTGCGCCGCTGGGAATTCCTGTTGGGAAAGTATCTGGGCGTGCAGCTCCTCATGTTGGTTTTCGTATTGATCATGGTGGGGCTCAACTACCTGCTGGCCTGGATCGGCGGCGCGCACATCCAATCGGCGCCGTGGGAACTGATTGTCTACCCGATGGTGCGCTACGCCATGTTCAGCGCCGTCGGCCTTGCGCTGGTCACGCTGATGCATCCCATTCTGGCTTTCTGCGGGGTGCTCTTCATGTCGATTGCGGCGCAGCTCGTGTCGCCGGGAGCCCACACCACTTTCCTGCCGGAGTGGCTGAAAACCGGTCTTTTCTATTTTCTGCCATCCACCAATCTGTTATCGGAGATGCGATTCCTGACCATCACGCGCGCCACCTTGCAGGCGGCCACATGGAGCGAGCACGCCGTGGCGCTGGCCTACGGCCTGGACTATGCGCTGGTCTGCTTCCTGATCGCGTCGTGGATTTTCCATTCGAGAAGCTTGTCGAGAGACTAGATTTGTTACAGAATTCCGCCACCACTTGACAGTGTGACTGTGCGTTTCCTAACCAGCAGACTGTAACCCTAACACCCTTCATATAGATATAGTTCTTGACGCGCCACTATATATTGGGGCACTATTACGAGTGCGTTTCTTCTCCGAGCAATTCCAAGGAGGCGTCAGATGGGACATCCGGTTATGGCCATGAGTGCGAAAATAGAAGAGTTGAAGGACTCTGCTACCAATAAAACCAGGACGGGAATCGCATTCGCGCGCTATTTTACGTCACGCCTGGAGGCCGGCAAGACCCCCTACGACGATCTCCAATGGGAGACCCGCACCGCCTCCATCGGGAACGATAAAGGCATTACGATCTTCGAACAGCGCGATGTCGAAGCCCCCGTGGACTGGTCCCAGACCGCCACCAACATCGTCGCCAGCAAGTATTTTTACGGCAAGATGGGCTCCCCGGATCGCGAAACCAGCGTCGCCCAGCTTGTCGAACGGGTCGTCAATACCATCACCGATTGGGGCCACAAGGACGGCTACTTCAAGTCCGCCGAGGATGGCGAGAACTTCCGCTTCGAACTGGCCCACCTGATGCTCACGCAGAAGGCCTGCTTCAATTCCCCGGTCTGGTTCAACGTCGGCGTCAAGGAAACGCGCGGCTACGGCTGGATCTATGACGAACAGGCCGGCCGCGTCACCAAGCTCGAATCCGGCGTGATGCGCCCGCAGTGCTCCGCCTGCTTCATCGTCTCGGTGAAGGATTCGCTCGAATCCATCCTCGATCTCGCCAAGACCGAAGGCATGCTCTTCAAGTGGGGCTCGGGCACCGGCTCGAACCTTTCCGCGTTGCGCGAAGAAGACGCCGTGCTCTCCGGCGGCGGCCGCGCGTCCGGCCCGCTTTCCTTTATGAAGGGCTTCGATGCCTTCGCCGGCGTCATCAAGTCGGGCGGGAAGACGCGCCGCGCCGCCAAGATGGTGATCCTCAACGCGGACCACCCGGATGTCGAAAAGTTCATCTGGTCGAAGGCCAAGGAAGAGAAGAAGGCCTATACCCTGGTGGAAGCCGGCTACGATGGTTCGCTCGATGGCGACGCGTACAGCTCCATCTTTTTCCAGAACGCCAACAACTCGGTGCGCGCCACCGACGAATTCATGGAAGCCGCGGCGCGCGACGGCGATTGGTGGACCAAAGGCGTGTTCACCGGCCAGCCCGTCAACCGCTACAAGGCCCGCGACCTGATGCGCCAGATCGCCGAAGCCACCCACCAGTGCGGCGACCCCGGCATGCAGTTCGATACCACCGTCAACCGCTGGCATCCCTGCAAGAACACCGCCCGCATCAATGCTTCCAATCCCTGCTCCGAATACATGTTCCTGGACGATTCGGCCTGCAATCTTTCGTCGCTGAACCTGATGCGGTTCGTCGGCCCGGATGGCCAGTTCGATGTGGAAGCCTTCCGCCATGCGGTCGATACCATGATCGTGGCGCAGGAAATCATCGTCGATAACGCCAGTTATCCCACCCAGCGCATCGGCGAGAACTCCCACGCGTTCCGTCCGCTGGGTCTCGGCTTCGCCAACCTGGGCGCGCTGCTCATGTCCATGGGCGTGCCCTACGATAGCGATCCGGGACGCGATTGCGCCGCCTCGATCACCGCCGTGATGTGCGGGCAAGCCTATCTCACCAGTTCCCGCATGGCCGAATCCATCGGACCTTTCGAAGGCTACGCCGTCAATGAGCAGCCCTTCCTCGAAGTGATCCGCATGCATCGCGATTCGCTGAGCCGCATCAACCGTCACAACATCCCCACGGCGCTCTACCAGGGCGCCCAGCAGTCGTGGGACGACGCCTACGAATCCGGACGCCGCCACGGCTACCGCAACGCCCAGGTCACGGTGATCGCTCCCACCGGGACCATCGGGTTCATGATGGATTGCGACACCACCGGCATTGAGCCCGACCTGGCTTTGATCAAGTACAAGAAGCTGGTGGGCGGCGGCGTCATCAAAATTGTCAATAACACCGTGCCGGCCGCTCTCATCAAGCTGGGTTACTCGCCCGAGCAGGTGGAGCAGATTGTCGCCCACATCGATTCCACCGGCACCATCGAAGGCGCTCCCCACCTGAAGCCCGAGCACCTGGCGGTCTTCGATTGCAGCTTCCGGCCGCAGAACGGCGTCCGTTCCATCCATTACATGGGCCATGTCCGCATGATGGCCGCCGTGCAACCGTTCATCTCCGGCGCAATTTCGAAGACCATCAACATGCCCGAGGAATGCACGGTGGAGGAGATCATGAGCGCCTACACCGAAAGCTGGAAACTGGGGCTCAAGGCCGTCGCCATCTACCGCGACAATTCCAAGAGGGTGCAGCCGCTGAGCTCCGGCTCGGGAAGCAAGAGCGAAAAGAAGGCCGCGGCCGCGGCCGCCGCTCCCGTGGAAAAAGTCGTCTACCGACCGGTGCGCCGCAAGCTGCCCGACGAGCGCCGCGCCATCACCCACAAGTTCTCGATCGGCGGCCACGAAGGCTATATCACGGTGGGCATGTACGAAGACGGAGCGCCCGGCGAAATCTTCATCACCATGGCCAAGGAAGGCTCCACGATTTCCGGCCTGATGGACGCCTTCGCCACCGCCGTGAGCTTCAACCTGCAATACGGCGTACCGCTGAAGTTCCTGGTGGATAAGTTCGCGCACGTGCGCTTCGAGCCCAGCGGGTGGACCGGCAACCAGCAGATTCCTTACGCCAAATCCATCATGGATTATATTTTCCGCTGGCTCGGCGCCAGGTTTCTGAGCCCCGAGTATGCCAATTCCGAGGCCGGTGAGACACTGACGCTGCGGCCCACCGAAGCCGAAGCGCAGCAGACACTGCCCTTTACGCCGGCGGTGGCCGATGCGCCGCTGTGTTCCGAGTGCGGCTCCATCATGACGCGCAACGGAAGCTGCTACAAGTGCGCCAATTGCGGCGGCACCAGCGGCTGCAGCTAGACGCTTTTTCAACACAAATTCCTTAAGTGGGAGAATCGCAACTCCCGGTTCCCGTCGTGGATCCGGGAGTTTTTTTGTAGCACAGGCCTCCTGGCCTGTCATTCCGACCACTGAACATCCGGTCCGCGGCCGACGCTCCCGCCGGCACTTGTGCTTTGCAGGAAGCTGACACCGTTGTTCCGGCAGCGCGACCAGGGGGTCTGCCCCATAAAGCGGCGAAGCCGCAACCAAGGATGGCGGCTGGGTGTACACTGAACAGGACCCGGGCGTCCAAAATGAAAATCCCGGACAATAGTACTGGAAGGTGATGATGCGAGTGATTGCGGACCTATGCTTGATTCCGATCGGTGTCGGTGTATCGGTTTCCAGGGAAATCGCCGCGTGTGAGCGTGTGCTGGCCGAGGCCGGTCTGAAGACCAAACTACACGCGTACGGCACTAACATTGAAGGCGAATGGGACGAGGTGTTCGCCGCCATTAAGCGCTGCCACGAGGTGGTGCATGCGATGGGTACACCGCGGATTTCATCAACCCTTCGATTTGGAACGCGAATTGATCGTCCGCAGAGTATGGCCGACAAGGTTCGAAGCGTGGAAGAGAAGCTGGCTGCCGGATCTCAATAGATCGTCCGCTCAGGGCTGTGAAAGGCCGGTGCGGGCGGCGACGCTGTGCGCCGGCGGCGCTACCGATATCACTTAACGCTTAAGCGCACCACGGGTTAGGAGAAATTCACCAGAGCCGAGATGCAAAGGCTGCACCTGAAATGCGGGATTTGCCTACGCACGATCTGCGAATGCCGGCTCTACAGTAGTCGGTTCTCGGGTTCAGCCGCGAAACGAGCGGCGGTTGGACTCTCGCGCTCCACTGTCCCCGAGTGGTAAGTAAAATGCTGTGAAAGGCCTGCGAGAGTCGGGTAGCGGCAGATGGTCTTGCCATCGGCTGGTGAAGCACTTCGGCTTCAGGTCGTAGAGACTGTATAACCAGGGCTTTCAACAGCCCTGAAAAGAGTGGAACCTTTAAGGAGAGATATCGTGTACAAAAATGCGTTGATCGTTTCGATAGCGGGCCTGGGTTTGGTCTTGCCGGCTTTGGCGTCGGATCGCGATGATGACATTGGGCGTATTCAAAAAGCGACCCAGGTCTTCCAGGAGATCATGAGAACGCCTGACAAAGGCATTCCCCGGGACCTGCTGGAAAAGGCGAAATGCGTTGCCATCATTCCAGGAGAGGAGAAGGCAGCCTTCATATTCGGCGGCAATTACGGCAAGGGACTGGCTACCTGCCGCACTGAAAACGGCTGGAGTGCTCCGATGTTTGTGGCTGTCGGAGGAGGGAGCTTCGGCTTCCAAATTGGCGCCTCTTTCACCGACGGGGTGTTGCTATTTATGAACGACCATGCTTTGCAAAGCCTGCTGAGTGACAAATTCAAGATCGGCGCCGACGCAACCGTGGCGGCCGGGCCGGTGGGGAGACAGGCAGCCGCCGATACGGACTTAAAGCTCAATGCGGAGATTCTGAGTTATTCGCGCAGCAAAGGGGTTTTTGCCGGGGTCAGCGTGGATGGCGCCGTCGTGCAGGCCGATCACAGCGGAGACAAGGCTATGTATGGCTCCGATGTCACCCACCAGGAAATCCTGCAGGGCAAAGTTGCGGTTCCTGAGTCGGCACGGAGACTGCTGGAGGAACTTGCCAAGTACCCCTCCCGCCGTTGAGGTCGGCGGATCAATACGGTCCGGCTCGATAACTGAACATGCCGTACTACTTGCCGGCCGGCTTCATGGGCACGAAGCTCACCGGACATACTGATCGCCGCCTGATCGTTCCGTCGGCCTTCTTCTCGATCACCATCAGTTCCTGGCTCCACATCGGCCCTATCGGGGCCACCAGGCGGCCACCTCCGGACAATTGAGCGATCAGCGCCTCGGGAAGCTCCGGCGGCGCCGCTGTCACCATGATGCCGTCGAAAGGCGCCCGTTCCGGCCAGCCTTTGTAGCCGTCACCCTGCCGCACGGTGATGTTGGCGTATCCCAGTTCGCGTAGCGTCTTAGCCGCGGATCGAGCCAGCTCTGGGACGATTTCAACCGTGTAGACCTCGGCCGCCAGTTGCCCCAGTATCGCCGCCTGATACCCCGAGCCGGTGCCGATTTCCAGGACCCGATGATTCTTCGCCGGCGCCAGCAGTTCGGTCATCAGCGCCACGATATACGGCTGGGAAATGGTAGCCCCATAGCCGATGGGAAGGGTCTGGGCTCCCGGTCGGTAGCCGGGAGCCGTCAGGAGGTATTGTCGAAAAATTCACCGGCGCACTTGAGGGGCAAAAGGCGCACAATCACAGTAGGAGAGCCAATGCCGCGGGCATACCCGACGCCCACACCGGCCGAGTCAGGGTCTGGATTCGCGGCATAGCCCTGGGCACGTAGGATGTCCCATGCTTCGGCGTCCTTCATGGCGGCAGCGATGAGGCAGTCGATGTAGAGATGGGCAGAGAACTCCACGAGCGCCGGCAGAAGGCAAGTTGAGCTTCGAAGATATTCGGGCGCGGCGCGAGGATGTAACCGTAGTTGGGACTGAGCGAGCGTCATCCGCCGGTTTACCGACAGGCGCTGGCCCCCAGTTTCAATCTTTGGCTCCGCGAGTGAGGAGTCGATAGGAAAGAGGATGATGCTGGAATGCGCGCACACCAAGCTGCTGATTGAGATCCGGCACACCGACCATCGAGCGTTTCGGGACGAACTGCGCCACCGGCTGACGTTGGTGGAGAGCCTGGTTGAGCGCTGCGGACCTGCCATGAGCGCCGGCTCGGAGCGAAGGGGCCCCGGCGCGTGAAGAATTTACTGGAGGCAATTCATGTCAGTCACCGTTATTGGGGGAAAGTTTGCAGCAGTCGTCGGTTTCGAGACGGAGGACGACGCAAAGAAGGCTGCGCCGCTGATCAAGAAGACCGCGAAAAGCACGGGGGCCTGACACCACCCGAGAGGTCGTCGGGTCAGGCTCGCGGCAGTGGAAAATACTGGTAGCCTGGATAGATTATTTGAGAGGAGGAACTATGGTATTCATATTCATCTCGTTGGCTTGTTTCGCCCTGTTTGCGGCCATATTTGCGGCCACCTTCGCCATCGACCACTTTGCCTCAAAGTGGGAAGCGGCAGACGCCAATAGTCGGCGAGGTCATTTCAGTTATTGGGCGACAAACAGCAAAAAGCTCGATGTCGTAAAGGGGCTATCGGGCCTGGCGTTGGCTTTCACATGTCTGGCGCTTTTTGCTGGGATGTTTTATGGGCTGGCGATTGTAGGCGTTGGCGGCGAAAGACGTTTCGCGGTCTACGTCACCGGCAGGCCGGGCAGCGGCGGCGCCGAAACTCTCCGCGAATTTTACGCCACGAAGGGCGAGCTGAACCGAATGCCGATGTTTGAATATGTAGACAGCCACCGCATCGTGAAGGGACGCGTTTCAAGCATATTGCCGATCGGCGGCGGACTGACGCATATTTGCGTCGCTAATGGCGACTATTGCGGACTGGCCGATTCGTCGCTTGAACTGAAGTCCGGCGACACCGCCTACGTTCGCATTGGCAGACCCCCCACCGGCCAGAGACGGCCGCCCGGTTGGACGATAACCGCCGACGAGGCGAAGTCCCTCGCGGCGACAGGCAATTTCACAATTGAGAATAGGTGAAAGCTTATCGAGTTCTATCGGAGTAAGGTTGAGCAAGCAGGGCCGAGCTTCCGGCCCACACACAAGCGTTATTTCGTATATCGGCAGCGGTCCCTCGCTGACCGCCCGAGCACATCTATGGTTTGCCTCGATCTACGGCAAGGCGCCGCGCGCCGTGCGCACCATGGGCGCCGCAAATTCGCGATCAAATGTGAAGGCGCCCTCCGGCACAAGGCTCGTCGAAGGGAGCAAATCTTATGCACCGCTCGCTCGCGCATTGATTGGTGGGTCGAGTGTCTCGGTGCTAATCCCCGTTTTCTTGGTGCCCGCAGGATTCTGTCTGGCCTACGCCAGGCAGGAGGTATCTGCCGGGCCAATCAACGAATAGAAGGAGGAACCTATCCCATGCGACTACATCAGTCTCGGTTGATTTCCGGGGCGACGATCCTGGGGTTTGTTGTGTTTTCGGCTGCTACCCAGGCGAAGAACAAAACCCCCAAACCCGCGCCGAAAGAGCCCCAGGATGAGATCGAAGTTGTCGGCCACATCCCTTTAACAAGTGGACCGGTCAGCCGATTCCTGATTACCCAACACTACAGCAGGGCTTATCTCTACGCTGAACACGATGCCGGAAAGAGCGTCACGTTGATCGACGTGACGAAAGTGACGCAGCCCTCCGTGTTGGCGGATGTGACATATCCCTCGAATGGAGGGTCCGGCAACCTTTTCGCCGTGGCTGGAACGGCGGCGCTGGTAACTGAGGAACAGAGAACATCAGCACCGGCATCCACGCCGCAGACGATTCGAATCATGGACTTGTCGGATCCCCAGCATCCGAAAGCCGGTCGCGAATTCGCAGGAGTTACGGCAATTAGCCGGGATGACCGACGAGGGCTGATTTTTGTTGCCAACGGTGAGGGTATATGGATCTTGCACCAGAGCTTTGCGGAAGATCCTGAAGTGGAAAAAGCATACGCGCATCACGTCTTGTACGATCATTGATATGACGTCCGCGCATAATTAAGGGGACATGCGTGGTTCTCCCGCCTCGCGACGAAACCTGGTGAGAAAAGCGGGCTAGAGTGAAACCGCTTTGCGGCCAGGCAGGGCGGGGTGTGCCGAATCGGAACTGGCGGACGAATCCGGCCCAGGACGGCGTCGGAAAGCCGTGGGGGAAATGGGGCGGGCGGAACTGGCAAGCGTATTGCTGGTCCCGGCTGGATTGGCCAGGCTGCCCCGGCGACATCCGGCAGTTGGTAAGATGGAGATCTCATTATGTTTTGGAAGGTTGCAGTACTTTGCGGGGCGGCGGTGGGCGCTGCCTCAGCCCAGACGCAGTCGGTGCGCGTGGTGGAAGAGATCGCCGCCAAGGTAAATGGCGATATCGTAACCCGCGGGGAGCTGGCGGAAAAGAACAAGGAGATCGAAGGCATGCTGCGCCAGCAGGGCTTGACTGGAACCAAGCTCGCCGAGGCCATCCAGGAGAACACCGCCGACGCGCTGCGCGACGAGATCGACCAGCTCCTGCTGGTGCAGAAGGCCAAGGAGATGCCCAATCTGAACGTCGACGCGGACGTCACCAAATTCTTCAACGAGTGGCAGACGCAGGCCAAGATCACGGATCCGGACAAGTTTCACGAATGGTTGCGCGCGCAGTCGGGCATGACTTTCGACGAATTGAAGGACCGCAAGAAGAAAGAGCTGATGGCGCAGCGCGTGGTGGGGTATGAAGTGGCCTCGCGCGTCGCCATTCCGGAAGGCGATCTGCAGAAGTATTACGACGAGCACAAAGCCGATTTCGTGCGCCAGGAGCAGGTGTTCCTGAGCGAGATCCTGATCTCCACGGAAGGCAAGACGGCCGAGCAGGCGGAGGCGGCCGAAGCCAAGGCCAAGGACCTCTCGGCGCGGGCGAAGAAGGGCGAGAAGTTCAGCGATCTGGCGCGAGATAATTCGGACGACCTGGGGACGGCCCAGAACGGCGGCTACCTGGGCTATCCCAGCACGAAGGGCATGCTGCGGCCGGAACTGGAGGCCATCGTCTTCAAGGAAAAGAAGGGATTCGTAACCGATCCGCCCATCAAGCTCACCAATCAGCCGGGCTTTCTGATTCTCAAAGTGGAAGAGCACTTCGAAGCCGGGCAAGCCTCCTTCGAGGAAGTGCAGGAGGACATCCACGAGATCCTGGTGGGGCCGCTGCTCAAGCCGAAGGTGCGGGAGTATCTGACGCAACTGCGGCAGCAAGCCTACCTGCAAATCAAGGACGGATATGTGGACAGCGGCGCGGCTCCCGGCAAAGACACACGCTGGCAGGAAGTGGCGATGCTAAAGCCGCCGGTCACCACCAAGGAAGAGGTGGCGGCGCGCGCCAAACCTCACAAGAAGGTCTTGTTCGTGCCGATTCCGGGGACCAGGGCGGCCCTCAAGGTGCGCAAAGAGCCGAAGGCCGCCGACGATTTGCAGGCGGTGAACAACCCGCCGCCTCCGAAACCCAGCAAGAAACCGCTGCCGGCAGCGGCGGCCGTGGCGCCCATCAAGCAATGAAGTCACCGTACGTGAACGACCTCCTCGAGCCGGCGAAGGAGCCGGTCACCACCAGCTTTCTGGTGCGCGCGAAGGAAATCCGCCAGAAGAAAACCGGCGAGCTGTACCTTTCCCTGATGCTGGGCGACCGCACCGGCGAACTGGACGCCAAGATGTGGGACAACGTGGCGGAGGTGATCGACAGCTTCGAACGCGACGATTTCGTGAAGGTCAAGGGCATGATCCAGATCTTCCACAACCGGCCGCAGATGACCATCCACAAGCTGCGGCGGATGGACGACAGCGAGATCGATTTCAGCGATTACTTTCCCTCTTCGCGGCGCGACCCGGATGAGATGTGGGCGGAACTCTCGGGGATTATCGCGGGGGTGACGAATCCGCATCTGAAGGGGCTGCTGGAGGCGATGTTCGGCGACCAAGACATCGCGAGGCGTTACCGCCGGGCGCCGGCCGCCAAACAGATCCACCATGCATTTCTGGGCGGCCTGATCGAGCACGTGCTTTCGGTGTGCGCGCTGGCGCGGATGACCGCCGCGCACTATCCGAATATCGATTACGACCTGCTGATTACGGGCGTGCTGCTGCACGACATCGGCAAAGTCCACGAGCTGAATTACGAGCGCGGGTTTTCCTACTCGAGCGAAGGCCAACTGCTGGGCCACATCACCATCGGGCAGCGCATGGTGGGGGAGAAACTGCGCGGCCTGCCGGAGTTTCCGCCGGAGCTGCGGGCGCTGGTGGAGCACATGATCCTGAGCCATCACGGGCACCTGGAATTCGGCTCGCCGAAAGTGCCGCAGTTTCCGGAGGCGCTGCTGCTGCACTACCTGGACGACATGGATTCCAAGATGGAGTGCATGCGGGCGTTGATCGAAAACGACCGGCAGGTGGAAGGCTGCTTCACCACTTACAGCCCGGTGCTGGAGAGGCCGGCCTTGAAGAAGGATCGTTTTCTGAAGGGCGAGCCGGCGCCCGAGCGGCAGCCGCCACCGACGGAACGCGCGGCGACGCCGGAGAGCGCGTTTGCGGGCAAATTGAAGCAGGCTTTGCAGCCCGCCTCCAACGGCCAGGAGAGCTGATGCCGCGCCATGCCCGCGAGGTCCCGCCGCCGCTCGAACTGATGTGCCTGCGGGCGTTGTGGTCGCTCGAAGAAGGCAACGTAAAGGCCGTGCAGCAGGTGGTGGCGCAAACCCGCCCGCTGGCTTACACCACCATCATGACGGTGCTCGACCGGCTGGTGCGCAAAGGGATGCTGGCGCGCCGCAAAGTAGGGCGCGCTTTTGTGTATGCGCCCACGTCTTCGCGGGATGCCATGCGGCGGGCGGCGGTGCGGGAACTGCTGGAGGGTTACTTCGACGGCTCGGAAGAGGAACTGATCCGCTTCCTGCGAGGAGGCGAGGGGCAGCCGGCGGTGGCGCGGCGGGATTCCGACGAGCGCATCGACACGGTGCTGCTGTAGTGTAAGCAAACGCTTGCTGACGCGCGCGGCTCTGATCGTGGCGTCGCCGATCCAACACAGGCGTAGTCTGCCGAACACGGTGGCCATATCGCCCGGGGCGGGAAATGCAGGTTTTTGCGGCGGCCTTACACATGCAAGAACCTTCTCCGCAAAGGAGGACTGCCCAGATGTGTAACTGGATCCGCTGTTCCGGCGCCAATACTGGCGTGCATCTCGTTCCGCTATTTCTGATCCTTTCGGTAGCGGCCCTGGCGCAACAACCCCCGCCGCAGGACCCATTGGACGCGGCGATCCAGGCGGTCTGGCAGGCGAGCGGTGAAGGCCGCTTCCAAGACGCCGCCGGCAGCCGGGAACAGGCGCGAACCCTGCTGCAGCGCAAGCCGGCGGACGCGCCGCAATTCGCCAACTGGGCGCTGCAAGTGGCGTCGCTCTATCAGAATTCGGGTTCGAACGCCCAGGCGCGGGCGATTCTACAGGATGCGCTCACCCGCACCGGCCCGCTGGGAGAATCGTATCCGTCTCACATCGCAATGCTGAGTGCGTTGGGCGAATCCTGGCGGCAGGATGGCAACCTGTTAAAGGCCGTGGGATATCTGGAACAAGCGGCGGCGGCGCAGGCAGTGGCGGCCACAGTTACGGCGCCGCAGCCTGCCATGGGGGGCGGCGTTTTCTATGTGCATCTCGCCTCCTATTCTGGCGGAGGCGATCTTGGAGGCGCCTTCAACGCCTATAGCGGCCTGGCCGACATCTATCAACAGCTCGGCCGGCCGGAGGCGGTAGCCGCCATTGCAGCGAAGATCCGGGGGCTCGCATCGAACGACCAATGGGCATTGGCACAATTTTACGGGCAACATGGGCAGCCTGAAGAAGCCGCCGCTATCTACAAGAAGCTGGCCGAACAATCCGCGGATCCACAAACCCAAGCGAACACCTGGCAAGCGCTAGCGAACGTTGACGCTCGCCAGGAGCACTACCGCGACGCGATCGGCGCAACCCGGCAGGCCATCGCGGCCGTCGAATCGTCGAGCAGTCCCGGCGTTTCCAGCCAGGCGCTCTGGATGAAGCAGACCCTGGCCGGCTACATGCAGAGGGCGGGACTGCTCGATCAGGCCGACCAGGTCTATCAGCAGATCCTGCGGCAAAGCCGCGGCGAGCCGCAGGAAATCCAAATGCTGGGCGCGTATGCGCAATATCTGGCGGGCACTGGCCGCGGTGCGCAAGGCGAAGGCCTGCTGAAAGATTATCTGGCAAGCAGCTCGAACCTGGACCCGCAGCAGGAAATGACGGTTTGGTTCAACCTCTCCAACGTCGCCCGGCTAGCCGGAAACTCCAAGAGCGCCGACGAATATCGGAAAGCGGGTCAAGCCCTGCAGCCGCCTCCGCTTCCCACGGGACAGATTCGCATCGCGGACCAGGTGCAGAAGGCCCAGACCGCGCTGAACGAACAACGCCTGGATGACGCGTACGGTCTGGCTCTCGATGCCCTCGATGCCGCCGCCCAGGCCGCCGATGGGCAGCAGGTCCAGTATTTGGTGCCCCAGCTTGCGGATCGGTTGGCCGCGAACAAAGAGCCGGCCAAAGCCGAACGGCTCTTCGAGCGCCTCTTGGCGCTGGCGCAAGACTGGTCGGTCGAAACCATGCAGCCGCTCGTTTGGGCGACGCAGAGCTACGCGCGCTTTCTGATGTGCCAGCAGGGCCGCCTGAGTGAGGCGCCCGCGGCCATCGAACAGTACCGCAAGGTTCTGACGGATGCCAACGGTCCCGATAGCGCCAGTCTGGCGGAGCCGTTGCGGCTCGAACTCGAGTTTGAGCGCTTCCACTCGCAATGGCAGAACGCGGACGCCGCGGCGCGGGACCTCCTGGAATTGCAGGAGTCGCTCAGCGGGAATACCAGCGAGCCTTACTTGAACGATCTCCAGAACGCGGCGCGCATGTATGACGCGGCCGGCGATTCCGCCCGCGCCCTGACGATGTTCCGCAGGGCCATAACCCTTGCCGATCTGCATGCCGCGCCGGTCAACGACTGGCGCCGCGCGCAGACCCGCATGGAAGCGGCTCTGGCGCTGGCCCGCGCCGGCCAATTCGACGAGGCCGAGACGCTGGGTGAGGAAGCCGTGACGCTGGAGGGCACCGCGACCGCGCTGGGGCCGCAACTGGTGTCGCAACTGGAACAGATTCGCCGCATGAAGCAGGCCGCGCTGGCCGCCAGCGCACGCATCGATCAATAGCAGGCGGAAAACCGGCTGGCCGAGGCGCGAGGCGCGCCAGAGCGCGACCAGGGAGCCGCGCGCGGACGAGGGGTGCGCGCCACTTTCGCGCCGGGCGCGATAATAAGAACGATGCGAGACATTTTGCCGGTAGTCTGTTTTATCGCCGGATTCGCGCTGGCGTGGGCGGTGCTGCGCGCGCGGAAGCGGGAGACGCAAGCGGCGCTTCTGGATGTGGCACGGTCGGCCATGGCGCAGACCCAGGACGCGGCGCGCGGGGATCTCGAATTGCGCCAGCAGGCCATCGCCGAGCTGGTGATGCCGGTGCGTGCGTCGCTCGATAAAGTGGATTCCAAAATCCAGGAGCTGGAAAAGAGCCGCGCGGGCGCGTACGCGGCGCTGCACGAGCAGGTGCGCGGCCTCGTCGAAACGCAGCAGCAGCTTCGCACGGAGACGGGCAAGCTGGTGACGGCGCTGCGGACTCCCAGCGCGCGCGGGCGGTGGGGCGAGATCCAGTTGAAGCGCGTGGTGGAGATGGCGGGCATGCTGGACCACTGCGACTTCGTCACGCAGGCCACCGTGATGGGAGAAGACGGCCGGCTGCGGCCCGACCTGCTGGTGAAGCTGCCGGCGGGCAAGACGATTGTAGTGGATGCCAAGACGCCGCTGGACGGCTATCTGGCCGCGATCGACGCCACCGACGAAGCCACGCGCAGGGCGCGGCTGGCCGACCACGCGCGGCAAGTGCGCGCGCACCTCACGGCGCTGGGCCGCAAGTCGTACTGGGAACAATTCGACCACGCGCCGGAATTCGCCGTGCTGTTCCTGCCGGGCGAGTGCTTTTTCAGCGCCGCGTTGGAGAGCGACCCTTCGCTGATCGAATTCGGCGTGGGCCAGAACATCATTCTGGCGACGCCCACCACGCTGATCGCGCTGTTGCGCGCGGTGGCCTACGGCTGGCGGCAGGAGAACCTGGCCGAGAACGCCGCGGAGATCAGCGCGCTGGGGAAAGATCTGTTCAAGCGGCTATCGGACATGGGCGAGCATTTCAACAAAGTCGGGAAGAGCCTGGAAAAAGCGGTGGAAGCATACAACGGGGCGGTGGGATCGCTGGAAGGCCGCGTGATGGTGACGGCGCGCAAGTTCGCCGACTTGAAGACGTCGCCGATGGGTGTGGAGATTGCGCCGCTCGAACCGGTGGAGACGAGCGTAAGGGCGGTGGGGGAAGAGTAGCCGAGATTTCTCTCTGGCAACCTCGCTCTTCTCCCGCGGCGAATCGCCGCAGGTTGTCCACCGTAGGTGGATCTAGTGGATCTATCCGCTAGGATCTTTGCGCATTCGATGTGTGGGCCGCGGCCCGGGCGGCGGAGGGGATGGCATCGTTTGACTTCGCGGCCAGTTGCGGATTCCCGCACCTGCCGGGGTTCCCCGCTCTTCGCGCCGGGATCGAACGGGTTCGGATTACTCGTTCAGTGTCCCTTGTTTCCGGATGCAGCGTCGATGATTACGCCTTGCGAGAAGCCCTGTGCCTTGCCAAACCGCCCGGGAGGCGAGAGGCTTCCAGCGTCGGCAAAGCGAATGCCGAATGTTGTCTTGGTCACCAGTGCCCTTCCGTTGTTTCCAGGGGGATCGCCTAACGCGTTTTTCCCCAGGGTGGCATCTGCATACCATTGACCACCCCTTACAGAACCACCCCTTCCCACAGGAGCCACGCTCAGCCAGTACCGGCCGGGCGCCAGACGCACGTGAAGCCCATCGACCTGGATGCGATACCCCGCTGAGGGATCCCCGGGGGACGGTCCTTCGTCAGGAATCGGAACCTGCGTTGCCCGGCTCAGTCCGGATGCGACCTTCTTGCCGCCTTTGCCGGGTGCCATGTCCCTGCGAATCTCCCAAGCGGCTTTGGTCACGCCGGAAAAGTCCATGTGGTTGTTAGAGAACACCCCCACAACCGTCCATCCGCCCGGGGGAACCACGAAATCGTCATACACCCGCGAGAATTCCCCCTCCTTGAAGAACCAGTTGGGCTGGCTGGGGAGTCCCGGCTGCCAATCACCGTTGTACCAGCCGGTCACAACCGCCGCGGGTTGCGGCCCTGCTGACGCCTCCCTTTGACCCGCATTTGCGCAGAGCAATCCGGTGAGTGCCAAACCGCCGATACCCAAGAAAAACCTGGGGCGCAATGTCTTACCTCCAAGCCGATATGATAACCTCAATATCTTCCAAACCTCTTCGGCACGATTCGGTACTAAACTCATCGCCAGATTGTCGCGCGAAGAGTGGGGTCGCCGGAGCGTGTACCAACATGGCTCTCAATGTTCTTGATTTGCTCCGTCCACCCGCCCTCATTCATGCGCAATGCGTCGGCGCGGCGCTCGCCAGGGATCTTGTCGAAGCCGGACTCCGTAAGGAGAAGCAGCGTGCCAATCGCGGTCTTCTCCAGCCTGAATTCGACGAGTGTAGGCGCTTCCTTTGCATAGTCTATATTGGGGTCCACGGCGTAAGGGTGCCAGGTGAAGGAAAACAGCCGCTCGGGTTCCATGTTCTGGATGACGGCCTCCCATTGGAGGTGCTCGTAGCCAGGATAGGTAATGTGGCCGCGCGAGACCTGGCCCGGCGCAAATGGGCCATCCAGTATTACACGAAACCACTCGCCAAATTCGCGATAATCCGTCAGTGCGCGCCAAACCCGCGAGACAGGCGCTTTGAGTTCAATACGCTTCTCAATACGGTCATTCATGCTTGAGCAACCTCCAGGTTGCATATTAGCGCAGGGCCCCGGAAACCACAACCCCTTGGTTGCGTTTCGCGAAGCTGCCTGGACTTGCGCGGCTTTTTGGCGCCCGAACCCGGCGACACCCTCGTTACAAAACATCGCGTGATTGGGTTCGTTGGAACTGACCTTGAGATGCTCCTCCGCGCAAGACTCCTTCGAAGGCGGGCTTTCTGGAAACTACGGCTGTCCGGGCGCCGCAGGACCGAAGTTTCAAGCCTGTTTTTCTGCCCCAAACCCGCTGCCCAACTGAGCTTGAGTTGCGGAATCCGTTCAGCAGGTCCAGAATTGGATATGAAAGTACTAATCGGAGTTTTCGCCATGAACACCTGCCTGGCGTCGGCCATCGCGCTCTCCGCAATCAGTGCATTCGCTGCCCAGAACGCCCCGGACCAGCCGAAGTTCGAAACGGCGTCGGTGAAGCGGACGGACCAATGCAGCATGGAGAACTCCGTCGACCCCGGTATGATCACATTGAAGGGCGACCCTCTCAAACCGATTCTTATGGAAGCCTTCAAGGTGAGGATGGACCAGATCGTCGGACCTGCCTGGCTGGATGCGGATTGCTTCGAGATCGTCGCCAAGATGCCCGAAGGCGCGACCCGCGATCAGATCCCTGCGATGCTTCAGGCGTTGCTGGCCGAAAGGTTCAAGCTCGCCGCCCACAAGGAGGATCGCCCGAGCACTGTGTATGCGCTGGTCGTGGACAAGAACGGCCCGAAATTCAAGGAGTCCGAACCGAGTTCGAACTTCATGGGTAAGCTCCCCGCTGCTGCGGTGGGGCTCCGGCGCGGCGGCGGCGGGATCAAAGGGTCCATGACCATGGCGGCGCTTGCCCGTTATCTTTCCGGCCGGGGGTACGGTCCGGTGCTGGACTTTACCGGTCTCAACGGAAAATACGACATCGACCTCTCTTGGGCGCCGGATCGGGCCTTTGAACCGTCGGGAGGGTACGCTGGAGCTTCCGCAGACGCACACCCAAATGCCGACCTTCCCGCCGCTCCTACAGCCGACATGTTTACCGCCATCCGGGACTCGCTGGGATTGAGGCTGGAGCCGCGCAAGGAGCCGGTCGAAGTGCTGGTGATCGACCACATCGAGCGGGTCCCAACCGCGAACTGAACCGGCGGCGAACAGTCGCAGCCATCGGAGTCGTTTCTACTGTCTGTGCGATCTTCGCGGTGTGCCTCATCGCGGTGGTATCGCTGGTGGGCTTCCGCGAAGGCTGGCGTGTCGGGTGGGGGTGCGGTAGCGGGGCGTGGTCAGCGTGACGTGATCGAAATGACGAGCACCCGCCCGATGGGTCAGCGCCCAGGGCTAGCCCGATGTCGCCGTTGCTATACGTGCACGCGTCGAAGGGCCATCCAGCCGGGCGTAAGACCCGGCCTTCTATAACTTTGCGGCCCGCTTCCAGATGCCCCAAAACCGCACGTTCATCCCTCCGCACATGGCGTTGTCGTTGGCCACCAGATAGGTGCCAATCAGCGTGAGATCGACGGTGCAGGAGTCGGCGCCCTCTTCGACGAAGTGCAATTGGTTCCCAGCGGGAGCCGCTTCGCCGGCGAAATCGCCTGTATGAACCACGCCTCCTCCGCCATGCCAGGTGGCTTCTCCCTGAAGATCCAGCTTTCCCGGAGATTTCGACGGTTGAATCCTGATGCGATCCTTGCCGTTCGCCCAGGTTCCGAACCACGCATTCAGCGCAGGGGCTGGATCGAAGTTGACCGGACGAATGTCCTTGGATCGAACCCAACCCGGTCCCGCACCATTGTGCTGCGACAGATATCCACAAGTCCAGTCGCCCTCGACTCGATACACCAGGACCGGATCGCCCGGCGCCAGAGTAGTCGCAAGGCAATCGTTGCCCGATGAGCAGCCGTAGTATCCCTTCGTTGATCGTGCGGTGGCAATTTCCGCCAACTTGGGATTCGTGCCGAAGCCGTCGAAGCCGCAGGCCGTGCTGGGGCGGTCCTGTCCGGCGACCACCGGAATTGCGGTTACCCAGATGGCCGCCGCCGATAGGAAGGATCTGGCTCTCACACTCCCACCTTACCAACGAACCGGGTAAATTGCGGGACCGAACGTTTTCATTTGCCTTGCGGTGTCGGTCACAAGAACTCAAAATATTTCTATTTCCCTTCATCCTCAGGGTTCGATGGTGGCTACGAAATGACAATGACGCCGCACCGCCACTTCCGCATTTCTCTCCCTCCGCCCCACCACCGCGCCGACTTCCGATACACTGGTCTTTCTTTCTCCACCGTGAACGCTGTTGAGTTCCAGAGTGTTTCCAAGAGCTACGCCATCTACGACTCGCCGGGCGACCGGCTCAAGGAACTCCTGTCTCTAAACCGCGCCCGCTGCCATAAGGATTTTCTGGCACTCGATGACGTCACGTTCGAAGTGAAGCGCGGCGAGACTTTCTGCATCGTCGGCGAGAATGGCTCGGGCAAAAGTACCGCCCTCCAGATCGTCGCCGGCATTCTCCAACCCAGCCGCGGCGCCGCCATCGTCAACGGCCGCGTCTCCGCCCTGCTCGAACTGGGCGCCGGCTTCAACCCCGAATTCAGCGGCCGCGACAATGTCTACCTCAACGGATCCATCCTCGGCCTCACCACCCGCCAGATCGACCAGCGCTACCAGGACATCGAAAACTTCGCCGAAATCGGCGACTTCATCAACCAGCCCGTCAAGACCTATTCCAGCGGCATGGTGGTGCGCCTGGCCTTCGCCGTAGCCATCAACGTCGATCCCGAAATCCTGCTCGTCGACGAAGCTCTCGCCGTCGGCGACATCTATTTCCGCCAGCGCTGCATGCGCAAGGTGCACGAACTGCGCCAGCGCGGCGTCACCATCCTGTTCGTCTCCCACGCCGTGGCCGACGTCAAGGCCATCGGCGACCGCGTCCTGTGGCTCGACAAAGGCCGCCTCATCGAAATCGGCGAACCCGACCGCGTCATCTCCCAATACATGGCCGCCATGGTCGAGAAGGACTCGACCTACCGCCTGCGCCGAGCCGCCGGCGCCGCGGTGCCCTCCACCGCCGGCCCGTCGCGCGCTCCCGAAATCGCCGACACCATTCCCAATATCGATCACCGCTACGGCGACGCCCGCGCCGAAATCGTCGGCATCGCGGTCCTCACCGAGGATGGCGCGCCGCTTTCCATGCTGGCGCCGTCCGCGCGCATCGTGGTCCGCATCAGCGTGCGCGCCAACGCCGAAGTGGCCATGCCCATCGTCGGCTTCATGCTGCGCAACCAGTTGGGCATGGATTTCTCCGGCACCAACACCAGCCGCGAAGGATACGACCTGGCCCCCATGCGCGCCGGCGACGTCTGCACGGTCGATTTTCACGTCGATCTGCCCGAACTCTATCCCGCATCCTTCTCTTTTTCGCCTGCCGTGGCCGACGGCACCTTGCTCGGCTACCAGATGTGCGATTGGATCGATAACGCCCTGGCCTTGCAGATGGCCCGTGGCGATAACGAGATCTACGGATACATCCATTTGCCCTGCCACGTCGAGGTCAATGCGCGCCTGGGCGGCCCCGTCGCCGCACCCGCGCCCCTGCTGGAGAAACAAAGTGGCTGAATTTACCGGAGAGCGCCTCATTCCCGGCGAAGTCGACGTCGACCTGCTCAATGAGCACGTCGCCCGCTATGCCTTTGCCTCCCGCCTGGCGCGCGGCAAACGCGTGCTCGACGCCGGCTGCGGCGCCGGTTATGGCTCCGCCGAGCTGGCCCGCACTGCTCTTACCGTGGTCGGCGTCGACCTCGCTCCCGAAGCCATCGAGTTCGCCCGCGTTCATTACCAGTCCCAAAACCTTCGCTTCGAGCAGGCCTCCTGCTCCGGCCTGCCGCACGACGCCTCGAGCTTCGATCTGGTGGTCGCCTTTGAGGTCATCGAGCACATGCAGGATTGGCGCGCCTTTCTGCTCGAAGCCGCGCGCGTGCTCTCCCCCAACGGACAGTTGGTGGTCTCCACGCCCAACAAGCTCTATTACACGGAATCGCGCGGTCCCCACGGCGCCAACCCGTTTCACCTCCACGAGTTCACCTTCGACGAATTCCGCCAGGAGCTCAACGCCGTCTTTCCTCACGTTTCTTTATTCCTGGAAAACCATATCGAAGGAGTCACCTTCCAGCCGCATGAGGCCGGCGAAACCGTCGAAGTGCGCGTCGATGCCGGCGAACCGGCCCCCGACGATTCCCACTTCTTCGTGGCCGTCTGCGCCCGCCGTCCGCAAATCGGCAATCCCACTTTTGTGTACGTGCCCCGCGCCGCCAACGTCCTGCGCGAGCGCGAGCGCCACATCGACCTTCTCCTGCATGAGCTCGCCGAAAAAGAAGGCTGGCTCGCCGACGCCCAACGTTCGCTTGCCGAGTCCATTCGGCAGTGCGCCAAAGTGGAAGCCGAACTCGAGGCCAGCAACCGCTGGGCCGAACAACTCAACCTGGAACTCGCCGATCGGCGCGCCCGCGTCGCCGACCTGCAGGATGAAGTGGCCCGCGATCAGCAGGCCGCCCGTCTCATGGCCCGGGAATATGAGGCCAAGATCGCCGAGCTGGAACAGGATATCCAGTCCAAGATCGAGTGGGCCCTGCGCGTGGAAACCAGCCTCACCGCCGAAATCCGGAAGCAGACAGCCGACATCAGGAAACAGACCGATGAGCTGGTGAAGGCCGTCGAAGCTCTCCACCATACCGAGAAGGAACTCAACGAGCGCACCGAGTGGGCGCTCCGTTTGCAGGAGGAAGGCGCCCGGCTCGCCCAGCAGGTCGCGCTCTTCCGTGCTTCCCGCTGGGTCAAGCTGGGCCACAAGGTAGGCCTCGGCCCCACCCTGCCAACCGGTTGACATGCCGCTCCTGAAACGCTTCCTCCGCTCGCTCCCGCTGCTCCTGCTCTCTCCGTTTCTGCTGTTTATCAGCGCCTTGGCGCTCGCCATCACAGACCTGCTGCGCAAACTGGCGCCCCGCAAGCTCTTGCCTCGCACGGCCGCTGCCACTCAGCCGGTTCGCCGTGCCGCCGCCTCCGTCGTCATTCCCACCTGGAACGGCAAAGATCTTCTCGCGAAATTCCTGCCCTCCGTGGTGGCCGCGCTGGCCGCCAATCCGGCCAACGAAATCGTGGTCGTCGACAACGGCTCCTCCGACGGCAGCGCCGAGTTCGTCCGCTCCGCGTTCCCGCAAGTCAAGCTTCTCGCGCTCCCCGCCAACCTCGGCTTCGGCGGCGGTTCCAACGCCGGCTTTCGCGCCGCCTCGGGCGATATCGTCGTCCTGCTGAACAACGACATGCGCGCCGACGCCGGCTTCCTCGCGCCGCTCCTCGAAGGCTTCAGCGACCCCGACGTCTTTTCCGTCTCCTGCCAGATCTTTTTCAGCGATCCCGCCAAGCTTCGCGAAGAAAGCGGCCTCACGCAAAGCTGGTGGCAGGATGGCGCGCTGCGCGTCCGCCACCGCATCGACCCCATCGTCGACGATCTCTATCCCTGTGCCTACGGCGGCGGCGGCTCCTGCGCCTACGACAAAAGAAAATTCTTCGAGCTCGGCGGCTTCGACGAACTGCTCGCGCCCTTCTACCTGGAAGACACCGACATCGGATATCTCGCCTGGAAGCGCGGCTGGAAGGTCCTCTACCAGCCCCGCAGCGTAGTCTGGCATGAGCACCGCGGCACCATCGGCAAGCGCTTCAGCGAAGACCAGATCCAGGCCGTCCTCAAGAAGAACTTCCTGCTGTTCTGCTGGAAGAACATTCACGAGTGGCCGCGCCTCATCGCGCACTTCTTCTTCGCCTGGTGCGGCGCCGTTCTCAGCGTCGTCTTCGGCGATGTCCCCGGCCGCCCCAATCCCGCCGCGCTGTGGCGGGCCTTTCTTCAGTTGCCCGGCGCCATGCGCTCCCGCTGGCGCGCCCGCCCGCTCGCCTGCATCAGTGACACCGAAGCCTTCCTGCGCCCGCTCGGCGGTTACTTCCGCGACCGCTTCGCGTCCCTCGAACGCGCGCCGCGCGATTTGCGCGTCCTGTTGGTTTCCCCGTATTCCATCTGCCCGCCGGTGCACGGTGGCGGCGTCTTCATGTACCAGACCTTGCTCGAAATGGTGAAGCTGGCCGAAGTGCATGTCGTCGAATTGCTCGATTCGCCGGAGCAAGCCCGGGCGAATGAAGAGCTGCGCGCTTTCTGCGCCTCGGCCGAATGGCTTGTCCGCCCGACCGGCCATCCCGCCGGCGCCGGTTCGCTCACGCCATACGCGGTTCGCGAATTCGCCAATCAGGATTTCGAGTGGCTCATCCACCGCCAGCTCTACTGCCGCCGCATCGACGTGCTGCAGCTCGAATATATGCCCATGTCGCAATACCGCGGCGCGTTTCGCCGCATCGCGACCGCGCTATTCGAGCACGACGTCTACTTCCAGTCCATCGGCCGCGGCTTGGGCCACCAACTCGGCGTGATCGATGAAATGAAGGCCGGCATGGAGTACCTCCGCGCCCTGCGCTTCGAACTCCGCGCCCTGCCCGGGCTGGACCAGGTGCAGGTCTGCACCCCGGAGAATCGCCGCTACCTGCTTTCCTTCCTGCCGCGCCTGGCGCCCCGACTGCGCGACGGGCTGCGTGCCGGCATCGTAACCTCGCGCTACGAATTCCGTCCCACCGGCCGCGAGCCCATGACCCTCTTGTTCGTCGGCAGTTTCCGCCATGACCCCAACCGCGTGGCTCTCGATTGGTTCGTGCGCGACGTGCTGCCTTTGGTCCTGGCCCGCCGCCCCGAAGTGCGCCTGGTGATCGCCGGCTCCGATCCTCCTCCGCCCCATGCCTATGCCGACAATGCCGGCCATCTGGAAATGCTCGGACTCGTGGATGACGTCCGCCAGCCTCTGGCGCGCTACGCCGTCTTCGTCTGCCCCATCTTGAGCGGCTCCGGTGTGCGCGTCAAACTCCTCGAAGCCTTTGCCGCCGGCATTCCGGTGGTCTCGACCACCATCGGCGCCGAAGGCCTGGCGCGCCAGGACGGCGAGTTCTGCGCCTTGGCCGATCGTCCCGCGGACTTCGCCGACCGGGTATTGGCGCTCCTGGAAAATCCCCAAGCCGCTGCCGAGATGGCCGCGCGCGCCCGCGCCGAAGTGGAAACCCACTGGGATATGACGGCGATCACCCGCAAGCTGGTGGATAGCTATCGGGAGCTGGTGGAGGAGAAACGAAAATGACGACCGCCGCGCGGTTGAGGTCGAACCCGGTTGCCGTGTATGTTCAATATAGATCCAGATGCCGAACGATGCGCGGTTGTGGAAATGGGGAAATAGCCTGGCGGTGAGGATTCCGCGGGCGGTTGTCAAAGAGGCGCGGCTGGCGGAAGGCGACCGACTCTCGCTGGATCTGGCTGGAGATGGAAGCATCGTGCTGCGACCCCGGCATCGAAAGTACACCCTCGCTCAGCTTGTGTCGGGAATCAAGCCGCGCAATCGCCATCGCGAGACGGATTGGGGAGCGCGGCGAGGCAAGGAATCCTAGCGTCGGGGCTACCCACGGCTGCGCGACAATCCAGCGGCCACCGGGTGCAATTCCTTGCTGGCAGATTTCCTCGCGCGAGGCTTCCAGGCACGAAAGACGATGCCTCTCTCTATCTGCATACCCATCAGATCGGTATTTTGAATGTGCTGTTCTCCATCCTCGACGGGAATGCCCTTAAGGATGAACCGGATCCTGGGATCGTCGGCGGCGACTGGCTCGACTCTCGAGAGCTGCATGAGTGCCCGCTTACCGATCAACTTCGCGAGTAGGTCCACAAGCTCCCGGTGGGCCTTGAGTCTACCGCGCTCGAGCCAGGGAGCCGAGACGACCAAGTCCCACGTGCCGGGATCGTCGGTTCGCATTAACGGAGCAGCGGCTGGCATGAAAAGAGCGAATAGGGTAAAGTCGCCTTTGCTCTTGGCAATCTCATGCATCGCCAGACGAAGGGCGCGGGTTATATTCACAGAACCTCCAGGAGCCTTGCTACGCACTTTACCATTTCCGCTGCCTCCTGTGCTGTCGACAAGCGAATAGCACCTCGGCATCCCGAAGGCGTGCCCGGGCGATTGCTCGCAGTTCTTTTGTGGAAGTCATTGGCTAGCCGAACCGGAATCATTTCTTCTTCGGGTTCAGGTCCTTCTTGATACGGCTTACAATATCGGAGGCTGTGCGATCCAATTCTTTGGAACTGGTATCTTTGGGCAGGTCGTATGCCGACCACACCACCTGGCGCGATTTCGTGTCCACCAGGAAGACCGTGCCCTTGCTCCGCGATATCGACGAGGAATCGGCCGGGCTGGACGTCTTGCTGATCGATTCAGCCAGCGATACGAGGCCTTCCGGCGGACCCTCTTTTCCCGTCTCGTCCGCTTTGGGCGCCGGTTTTTCCGCCGGGGCGGGCTGCAGCAAGTCCGCCAGCTTGGCTTGCAAGCTGGTTCCCACGTGGTCCGTCAGCACCGCATCGGCCAGTTTGGGGTCGGTCACGATCGTGAAGACGTGCTCGTTGGTCAAGCGGTTGGCGATGTACTGGTCCAAGCCGTGGGACATCGGCAGCACGTACAGGGACCGCACGTTAGCCAGGTCGGCGCACATCATTACGCCGGCCGAAGCCAGCAGGAGCAATAGCCGTTTCATCATCTGTTTTATTATGACGCCCGCCGCCGCCAAAAAGTCGGGCCGCGTTCTCCGGTCCCCGGCCCCTGGTCGCGGGCCGGCGCTTCCCGCCCATGTATAAAGGCCAATCCATCACGGTCATCATCCCCTGCCTCAACGAAGAGCAGGGCGTCGGGAAGGTGCTCCACGCCATGCCGCCGTTTGTGGACGAAATCATCGTCGTCGATAACGGCTCTACCGACCGCACCGCCGCCGTGGCCGCATCCCTCGGCGCCAAAGTCATCACCGAGGAACTGCGCGGTTATGGACGGGCCTACCGCCGCGGCTTCGCGGCGGCCACGGGCGATCTGATCGTTACCCTCGATGGCGACCATAGCTACCCCATCGACGGCGTCTCTTATCTGCTCGAGGCTTTTCTCCACCTCGATGTCGATTTCCTGAATGCCTCGCGTTTCCCCGTCCGCGATTCCCGCGCCATGAGCTTCAAGCACAAGTTCGGCAACCTGGTGCTCTCGCTCGCCACCTCCATCCTTTTCTTTCGCTGGGTGCGCGATTCCCAATCCGGCATGTGGGTCTTGCGCCGCTCCATCCTGCGGGACATGAAGCTGGAAGCCGACGGCATGGCCTTCTCCGAAGAGATCAAGGTTGAGGCCATCCGCAACCGCCGCATCCGCTTCGGCGAAATCGCGATTCTGTATTCCACCCGCCTGGGTGAAATCAAGCTCAACCCCTGGCGCGACGGCATCCACAACCTCGCCTTCCTGGTGAGAAAGCGGTTCTTCCGATGAGCATCTGCGAAAAAATCTCCTGCCAGTGACGGTTTTCGTCCAGATCTCTCGGAATAAGGGTGATGGGCAACGCCTGCAACTCCGGCCCGCATTCTCCAGCTCCTGGTTCCGGCCTCGCGTCAGCGCATCAAAACTCTAAATTGACTATCCCGCCCCTGGCGTGCAGGCAACCATTCCGGGCGGTATCAACGCGCAAGGGGATGTCGTCGGATCCTACTATGATGCGAACTGGAATCAGCACGGATTCCTGCTGACGAGCGGCGGAACGTTCACGACAATTGATTACGGGCTACCTCCGGCACAAACCAATCTGAATGCTATCAACAGCCGGGGCGATATCGTAGGCACAGTCCAGTTTGACACGACCCTGCCGGGCGGTGGCTACCACAGCTTTATCATTCGGGGCGGAGTCTTCGAAAACGCGGATTTTCCGGGCCACTTGAATACGGTTGCGGCCGGGATTACCGATGCCGGCGAGGTAGTCGGCTGCATTCACGATCAGGACACATCGACTACCATGTTCGGCTTTATCTTGAGCCATGGCGTGTACACGGCGCTGGACGGCAACAGCCCGCCGTTGCCGGCCAAGTCGGCTTCCATGAATAACGGCGCGACCCCCGATGGCGGGGTAATCACCGGTCTTTGGACGGACCTCAAGGCCGGAATAACACACGGCTACCTTCTAAGCACAAGAGATGGCGTCTTCACGCCATTCGATCCTCCCGGCAGCGTGTTCACGATGGCTTGGGGCATCAACGCTGCGGGTCAAGCAGTGGGATTTTACGATGATGAGAACGGCGAGCACGGCTTTCTTCTGAGCCGCGGCAGCTTTACTCCGATCGACATCCCAGAAGCCCAATTCACCGACGCGTTCGGCATCAATTCCCGGGGCGACGTGGTGGGGATTTTTGGCGACTCAGTGGGAAACATACATGGATTCCTGCTTACCCGGGCGCCGAAGCGTGGATTGTAGCCGCCGATCCCCCGAGTACGGCCTGATCTACGCCTTCCGATCCATGAAACCCATGCGGTGCAGCAAGTCCTGGTAACGCGCCTCGCGCCGGAGCGGCTTAAAGCGAGGGTCGAGATTCACGTAGGGCATGAAACCGGAGTGTTCCTCGTATGCCTTTTCCAGCCAGGCTAGCGCGCTGGGCGTGTCGCCCAGGCCGGTGTAGATGACAGCGACGTCGTAGGCCGGAACAAATTTCTTCTGCGATTGGTCCAGCAACTCCTGCAGGAGTTTCTCGGCGGCGGGACGGTTCCCGCAAACCGCGAACACGTGAGCGATGGCCGACGTCCGCAGCGTGCCGGCGAAGGATTTTTGCAGCGCAGCCGAGGCTTCCTGGAACATGCCCTTTTGTTCATACGCCCAGCCCATGATCATGAGCGCCCAGAGCTCCTTGGGATCGAACGTGAGCGCGCGGCGCGTGGTCTCGATGGCCTTATCGTATTCGCCGGCCCACACATTGTGCCAGCCCAGACAGGCAATCAATCCAGCGCTAAAAGGCTCTAACTCGACGGCGCGGTCGCACTCCTCCGCCGATTCCGGCCCCCGGCCCGACCACAGCAGGAAGTGCGAAAAGTTGTGCCGCGTCTCGGCATCGTTGGGGTCCAGGCGCAGAGCGTGACGGAAGCCCTCTTCCGCTTCGGCCCACCTCCACTGCAGGTGAAGCTTGCCCAGCGCCAGAAACGCGTGCCCACTGGCCAGCGTCTTGTCGAGTTCTACCGCCTTGGCTGCCGACTGCATCACCCGGGTGAAACCCGGCAGAGGTGGTATGGCTCCGAACAGGGTCTCGTAGTACAAGCTGCCCGCCAGGGCCGCGTGAGCGGGAGCATAAGTCGGGTCCGCCTGGATGGACTTTTCGAATTCCCCGCGGAGGTAAGCCTCATATGCCTCGGGGTTCAGCGGGTGAGCCAACGCCAGCCGCACTGGCGCGCTGGGCTGGAGGCTATGTCCGATTCCCTGGGCCACCGCCTGCGCAATATCGGTTTGCAGGGCGAGAATCTGGCGTAGATCGCGATCATATGTGGCGCTCCACACCTGGGCCTGGTCCTCCACGCGGATCAATCGCGCCGTGATGCGGACCCGGTCTCCATCCCGCTGGACCCCACCTTCCACCACGTAATCGACCTTCAGCTCCCTGGCGATCCGGTCGATTTTTCGGTTCGTGCCCTTGTACTGCTCCACGGATGTGGAACCGATCACCCCCAGGCTGTCGGGGTAGAGCCGGCCGACGATGGAAATCATCTCTTCGTGCAGGCCCTCCGCGAAATAGGCTTGTTTGGGATCGGCGTTGAGGTCCTCCAGCGGAAGCATCGCGACCATGGTCTTGCGTTTGGGAGCCAGGATGCGCTGGCGTGCGAGAAATGCTCCTCCGGCCAGCGCGGCAAGCGCCGCACCTGAAGAGGCCAGCAGCCAGCGCCGCGTCCGCGGACCCGCCGAGATCGACCGTTCCAACTGCTCCAGGTCGGCCAGCAGCGCGGCGGCGGATTGATAGCGCGCCGCCCGGTCCTTTTCGAGCGCTTTCAAAATGATGCGTTCCAGGCCGGCGGGCACGGCGGGGTTCCATACCGACGGTTTCACCGGGGTTTCGCGCAGAATTGCGCCGATCAGTTCTACCGACGTTTCGCCGCGGAACGCCGGACGGCCCGTGGCCATCTGGTATAACACCACGCCGAATGAATAGAGGTCGGTGCGCGCATCCACTTCTTCGCCGCGCGCCTGCTCGGGTGAGAGGTACGCCAGCGTCCCCATGAGGGTGCCGGGGCGCGTGGGCATCGTTCCCGTGGCTGCCTCGCCGGGGTCAGCCAGGGTAGCGGTGGGGCTGGCCGCGGGATGGGGTTCGGCGCCCAGCTTCGCCAGACCGAAATCGAGGATCTTGATCTGGCCCGCATGGCCGCTCTCTTCTCCCAACACAAAGATATTCGCCGGCTTGATATCGCGGTGCACAATACCCTTGGCGTGCGCCGCCCCCAGTGCATCGCAAATCTGCACAGCGAAGTGCAGCAACTCCGGAATGGGCACCGGTTGGCCGGCGATGCGGTCGCGGAGCGACTGCCCTTCGAGGAACTCCATTACAAAGAAGGGTCGCCCCTGATAGTCGCCCAAGTCGTGGATCGTGCAGATGCGAGGGTGGTTCAGCGCCGAGGAGGCGCGGGCTTCGCGCTGGAAGCGATCCAGTGACAGAGGATTATGCGCGAACGCGGGCGGAAGGAACTTGATAGCCACGGTGCGGTCCAGGCGGATGTCGCGCGCTTTGTACACCTCGCCCATTCCGCCCGCCCGCAGGAATCCCAGAACCAGGTAAGGTCCAATCTGTTCGCCCGCCGAAACCGAGGGCTCTGGCACTGCCTCGGGCCCGCCGGGCTTATCCGATTCCAGAAACGCTTCCGCCAACTTTTCATTTTCGAGCAGCGATTCCACTTCCCGGCGTAGCGAGTCGTCACCCGCGCACATGCGGTCGAGATACGACTGCCGCTCCCCGGGCGCCTGCTCGCAGGCGGAATGGTACAGGCTCTCAATCTGCCGCCATCGAGTCGCCAGCATAGCCGCCTCCCGCCGGTTCCGCCTCGCGTACTTTGTGGTAATATTCTGCACTGGTTTGTAGCGGAAATCAAGAAAAACGATCTTGAAATCTGAATCAAAATGCTGTTTGTCGATATTTTCAACGATCTCGAACGGCGCTCGTACGGAACGATAGGCCCTACTGCACCTGGATCGTCACTTGGCCCCCTCCTATGTACCCACACACCAGACTGAGGGTGGCCGCGCCGGCAGCCGTGCCTGCGGGAACCTGGAAGTTGACCTGGTAGCCGTCGATTGCGCCTGGATAACCGCCCGCGTACAGCGCCTGGACAGAATTGCCGTTCACGTTCACAACAACCGGGGAAGTGACGACCGGCACCGAGCCTGTAGGGAACGGGCGGCCACGTGGCACCGCCGGATTCGTCGGTCCGAGTCCGCTGGCAAAGAGTGTGAGAATCTCGCCGGCTTTGGCTGGCTTGCTGGCTGTCACGAGGGTGAAGTCACTGGCATGCACCACCGCTGGGCCGCCCGGCGTCATGATGACTTCGGGGTGAAACATGGGCAGGATTTGCAGAACGATGCTTTCCGTGCTGCCGCCGTTGAGGCGCCGGTTGGCGGGGTCCTCGGTGACCGAGGCGACGCGCGGCGAAAATGCGCCGATCCCGCTGGCCTGGCCGCCAACTCCGAGAAAGGCGCCGGTCCCGCCGGTGATATTCATGTTGGATCGAGCCGCGCCCGTGGGCGCGCCCGGAGGTGGGGTTCCTCCGAAGAACCCCCGGAAGAAAATTGTCCCGACCGCCGTTCCACCGCTGGTCTGAATCTCCACTGCGCAATCGTCCAGCATGTTGCGCGCAACGTCGGCAATGGCCTGCCCGTTGCCGGCGACGGCGTTGGGGTTCAGCAGGAACATGGTGTGCGTGCAGAACAGTGTGCCTTTGGCAGGCGCCCCGCCCACTGCCGTAATGTCGCCGACGCCGATGTGGTAGTTGTAGGTCTTCATCGCCACGTTGGTGGCAGTTTTGTTCGTGCTGAACTGCGTCGTGTCGAACGTGTCGTAGTTGTAAAGCACAAAGTTGTTGACATCCACCTGTAGCTCTGTGACCGGCGTCTGCGCCAGGCACGAGATGCCGGCGAGAAGCGCGGCGAAAGCCGTGCGGCTTGCGATGCTGATGCGATACATAAGATCTCCTTCACCTTGTTACCGGGAACCGCGTCCGAAAACCGTCACCGGAGCAGATTTTTGTGTTAAACTCCCGACCAGATGACGGCGCACTGCCCGGAGGACATCAGCGGGTTGCTGGCGGCCTGGAGCGATGGCGACGAGGAGGCTATTAAGGATGTGGTCTCCGCGATTTACCCGGAGCTCCGGAAGATCGCCCGCCAGCACTTGGGCCGCGCTCCCGATCACACGCTGGAATCGGCCGCCCTGGCCAATGAAGCGTACTTGAAATTGATTCGTGCCCGGGGCATCCGCTGTGAAAACCGCGCGCACTTCTTCGCCCTGTGTGCGCAGATGATCCGCCGCATCCTGGTGGATCATGCACGCCACGCGCGGTACGCCAAGCGAGGCGGGGATGCCGTGCGCGTCCCGTTGGATGAAGTCCTGCTGGGAACACGGGCGCGCGGGGTCGAAGTGGTGGCTCTGGACGACGCCCTCAGTTCCTTAACCAAAATCGATCCCCGCAAAGGCCGGGTGGTAGAGTTGCGGTTCTTCGGCGGACTGACCGTGGAGGAGACCGCCGAGATTCTGCAAATCTCCCCAGAAACCGTATTGCGCGACTGGAGAATGGCCAAAACCTGGCTATTCAGAGAGCTGACCCGGTCCGGAGATCGGCCGGGTCTCCAGATCCACTAACCTGACGCCGCGACCAATGCCACCTCGAACCGGTGCTGAATCTGTCCCAGGCGCCGGTTCTTCGGGCTCAGGTCTTTCCTGATACGGCTTACAATATCGGAGGCTGTGCGATCCAATTTTTGGAGCTGGAATCCAGTGAGAAAGCGGTTCTTCCGATGAGCATCTGCGCCATCGTGCCGGTGTGGAACGGCCGGCTCCTGTTGCAGCGGTTGCTCGACACTCTGGAGGCCCAGACCCTGCCCGCCGCCGAATGGCTGGTGGTGGACAATGGCTCGACCGACGGCGCTCCCGATGCGGCTCGCGCCCGCGGCGCCCGCATCCTCTCGATGGGCCGCAACGCCGGCTTCGCCGAAGCCGTCAACCGCGGCATTCGCGAAAGCCACGGCGATTGGCTGGCGGTACTCAACAGCGACGTCGAGCTGGCCCCCGATTACTTCGCGCGTCTCACCGCCGCCGCCGAATCCCGCTCCGCATGGTTCGCCACCGGCAAAATCCTGGTTTCCGGCTCGAACGACCAGATCGACGGCACATTCGATGCGCTCAGCCGAGGGGGCACCGCCTGGCGCGTCGGCAGCGGCCGGCGGGACCGCCCGGCCTTTTCCGTCGAGCGGCAGATCTGGTCGCCTCCTTTTACCGCTGTGCTCCTGCGTTCCGAACTCTTCGGCCGCATCGGCCTGCTGGAAGACGCGTTCGAATCCTATCTGGAAGACGTCGAGTTCGGTCTGCGTTGCGCCTCGAGCGGCCTGGCCGGATTGTACGTTCCCGGTGCGCTTGCCTGGCACCAGGGAAGCGCCGCACTGGGCCGCTGGCATCCGGAAACCGTCCGCCGCATGGCCCGCAACCAGATCTTTTTAGTGGCGCGCCACTATCCCCGGCGTCTTTTCTGGCGATGGCTATGGCCCATCGCCATCGCCCAGGCATTGTGGGGTGGCCTCGCGCTTCGCCACCTCGCCGTTTTCTCCTGGTTGCGCGGCATCGCCCAGGGCCTCCGCCGTTCGTCAGCCGTGCGCGCGGCGCGTCCCCCGGTTGACCTGGGAATCCTGGAGGGCTTGCTGCGCTCCAATGAGCAACTGATCCGCGATCTGCAGACCGCCACCGGATTCGATTCCTACTGGAAGTTGTACTTTCTTTTAACCGGCGGTGGGACAAAGTGACACATGTCCGATATTGGCATCGTCGTCGTCACCCATAATTCGGAAGCGCACATCGGCCCGTGTCTCGACGCCATCCTCCCCACCGGCGCCGAAATCGTGGTGGTCGATAATCAGTCGGCTGACCGCACCATTGCGGAAGCCGCCCGCCGCGGGGTCCGCCTGGTCGCCAATCCAGACAACCGGGGCTTCGCCGCTGCCGTGAATCAAGGGTTTGCCGTATTGAGCTCCGCATATGTGTTGTTGCTGAATCCCGACGCCATCCTGCAGGGCGGTCTCGAGGCGCTCCGCGAAGCCTGCTGCCTGCCCGGGGCGGCCGGCGCCGGCGGCTGTTTGCTCGACGCACAGGGCCGCCTCCAAATCGGATTCATGGTCCGCCAGTTTCCTACGGCGGCCACCTTGGTTTTGGAAGTCCTATTGCTTAACAAGATCTGGCCGAACAACCCGGTGAACCGGAGGTATCGCGGTTTGGGCATGGACTATTCTGCCCGTTTCCAGGTAGAACAGCCGGCAGGGGCGTTTCTGATGGTTCCGAGGACGGTGTGGCTCGAGTTGGGCGGCTTCGACGAAGGCTTTTCCCCCCTCTGGTTTGAGGATGTGGATTTCTGCCGGCGGGCGGTCGATCGGGGCCATCAGTTCTATTACGTTCCCCGGGCGGTCGCGATTCATACGGGGGGCCACACAATTCAGAACCTAACAGTAGAGAAACGCCGCGTTTACTGGTATCGTAGTCTTCTAAGGTATTCAGCCAAACATTTCCGTCCGCTTGCTTTTCGGGTGGTGTGTCTGGCGGTTGTGGCGGGCTCGCTGCTGCGCAGTTTGGGGGAATCGATTCTGCACCGAAGTGTTCAACCCCTGGCAGCTTACGCGAAAGTCGTGCGGCACGCCAGCCGTTGCTTTTTATTCGGCTGGGGGGACGGACCGCTTTGGTCCGGCTCCAAATGATCTCGGGTCTAAAGGATGTATAAAAAGCTCGGACACTCAGGTTCTTGTTCATGGCGCAAAGCGACTTCGTCTCCGTCACGATAGTTACGTTCGATAGCGGCCGGTTCATCAAGCGTTGCCTTGAATCGGTGCTGTCCCAGAAATACCCGCTCAAAGAGGTCATCGTCGTCGATAACGCCTCCACGGACGGCACCATCGACATCCTGGAACAGTTTGAAGACCGCTGCCACGTCTACTACAACGAGGAAAACATTGGTTTCGCCGCGGCGCAGAATCAGGCCATCAAACTTTCCAACGGCGATTGGGTCCTCACTCTGAATCCCGATGTCCTGCTGCTGCCCAATTTCATCCAGGCGCTGGTGGACGCCGGCCAGTTCGATGCGCGCATCGGTTCGGTGTGCGGCAAGCTTCTCACCATGACCTCGCACTTCGAGATCCCCGAGAAGCCCGTGGTGGATTCCACCGGCATCTACTTCAACCCCATGCTGCGCCACCTCGACCGCGGCAGCCAGGAAGTCGACAACGGCCACTACCTGCAATACGAGTACGTTTTTGGAGCCACCGCCGCCGCGGCTTTGTACCGCCGCACCATGATCGAAGACATTTCGCTCGACGGCGAGTTCTTCGATACCGATTTCTTCGTTTATCGCGAGGACGCCGACGTAGCCTGGCGCGCCCAGTTGATGGGCTGGAAGTGCCTGTACGCCCCCTATGCCCGCGGTTACCACGTGCGCAAAGTTCTTCCCGGCAACCGCCGCGCGCTTCCGCCGGAGATCAACATGCACTCGGTGAAGAACCGCTTCCTGATGCGCATCAAGAACATCTCCCCGAATCTCTATTGGCGGAACTGGTTCTCCATTACCTCGCGCGACCTGGTGGTGGTAATGTGCTGCCTGCTTTGGGAGCATACCTCGCTCAAAGCATTCTGGTTTCTCGGCACCAATCTCAAACGCGTCATTTCCAAACGCCGCATGATCCAAGCGCGTTTGCGCGTGGACGACAAGTACATGGCGAGCTGGTTCCAATACGCGCCCACCAGCAAACAGGCGCCTAAGAAAATGATCCGCCTGCTCTCGCGTTCCGAAACCGCCAAGACGTGACCAAGGGCTTCGCCCTTGAAATCCCTGCGGGATTTCGAAGTCAGAAGTCAGGAGTCAGAAGTGCAATGCGCATCGCCCTCCTCGGCACGCGTGGCATCCCCGCCAACTACGGCGGATTCGAAACCTTCGCCGAAGAGCTTTCCACCCGCCTCACCGCCCGCGGCCACCAAGTCACGGTCTACTGCCGCGAACGGTATTCCCAACCGCGGTACCGCGGTGTGTGGCTCCGCTATCTCCCCACCATCCGCCACAAGTACTTCGACACCGTGGTGCACACCTTCGTCTCCACGCTCGACCTGCTGGCCCATCGCGTCAACGTGGCGCTTTACTGCAACGGCGCCAACGCCGTCTTCACCGTGTGGCCGCGCCTCTTCGGCATGCCGGTGGCGCTCAACGTCGACGGCATCGAGCGCAAGCGCCAGAAGTGGAATTGCGTGGCCCGCGGCTGGTACCTGGTTTCCGAATGGCTCGCCACCTTCTGCCCCAGCGCGCTGGTCACCGACGCCTTGGCCATTCAGAACTATTACCTGGAGCGATACCACAAGCAGACCACTTTCATTCCCTATGGCGCCGCGGTGGGCCAGACGGCAACCGCCGGAGTTCTGGCGCGGCTGGGCCTCGAACCCGGCCGCTACTTTCTCTATGTGAGCCGCATGGAGCCGGAGAACCATCCGCTCGAAGTGCGGCAGGCATTTGAACGGATTGCGACGCCGTTCAAGCTGGCGCTGGTGGGCGACGCACCATACGCCCACGAGTACATCCGCCGGGTGCGCGACACGCGCGATGCGCGGGTGGTGCTCCCCGGCGCGGTTTATGGCGAGGGCTATCACGAGCTCGGCTCGCACTGTTTCGCATACATCCACGCCACCGAAGTGGGCGGCACGCACCCGGCGCTCATCGAAGCCATGGGCCGCGGCGCGCTGGTGCTCTACCGCAACACGCCCGAAAACGCCGAAGTCGCCGGCGACGCCGGTATCCCCTTCGAGCCCGAAGAACTGCCGGCGAAGCTGCAGTTCGCGCTCGAGATGCCGGAAGAGCGCCGCGCCGCGTTTGGGCAGAAGGCCATGGACCGCGTGCGGGCGCATTACTCCTGGGACGCTGTCACCGATGCCTACGAAGCGCTGCTCACAAAGCTGGTCAAACGCGCGGGGTGATCCGCGGAACCAGCGCGCGGTCACGCCCTAGCCAGGCGCAATGCTGTTCACTTAGCGGGGCAGGCGTCCAGTTTTGGCGCCACTTCTCCAGAAAGCCCACTTCACGACCACAATCGCCGGAGCCTTCCAGGAACCACCCCACCGGCCGCTCACCTCGCCGGCACCGCCCGCTCCGCGCCTGCCTCAGGCGCAGCCACCGCTTTCCTCCTACGCCGCGCCACGGTTGCCAGTGCGGCCACGTAGAACAGGCCACCGATCATGCACGTCTGCACCAATCCCAGGTAGATGGAGCACACCACCGCGCCCACCGCACCGAGCACGCTGGCGGCGGCGTTCAACGACCAGGCCCAGCGAACCGCGGGCGCGTGCCATTCCTCCAAGTGCTTGAGTGCGACCGGAAAAGGCATTCCCATCACGAAGCCCAGCGGCGTAATCAGCGCAATCGTCAGAGCCATCTTCAAGGGCAACGGGAGCCACACCAGGGACGAGAGCAGCCCTGTCAGCACCAGCGCCAGCACGGCTGACAGCAGCGCCACCGTTCCCAGCACCTTCATGAGGCGTGCCTCGTCTTTGGCCACTATGCGCCGGCTGGCGCCGCTTCCCAACCCGCTCGCGGCCAACAGGGAAAAAATCACCACCGTCAGAGCATAGCTGGGATGGCCCAGGAACAGCACGAACTTCTGGATAAGTCCGACCTCGATCAGGATGTAGCCCGCGCCCACGAACATGAAATATGGCAGAAAACCCGCCACGCCGCGCTGCCGCGGCAAGCGCGTCCCCAGCAGCAGCGGCGGGAGCAGCAGGATCAGCGCCGTTGCCAGCAGGCTCACTCCCATCAGGCGAAACAGGAGGGCAGCCGCTTCGCCGACCCGGTAGTCGGCGGCATCGTGTGAGGAGTCCCTGAGAAACCGCCCCAGATCGCGCGGTTGAACGGTGTAGAAAAAGAACGGGCGGTTGTCGGTGACCGGCGTGATATCGAACGCGTAGTTGCGCTCATACTCATCCGGGTTGGGGCTGTGCAGCAGATCGTGAAACGGGTTACGAACGGCGCTGCCCGGAAAGTAGAGGGCTACCGTGCCGTACGCAGCGAACTGCGTCCGAGCCTTATCGATATCGGTCTGGCTGAAAGGTTCGCGCGAGATCAGGACGGTATCGAGCGCCCCCCACCCCTGCGTGGACCCTTCCCGGCCCACGATGATGTGGCGCCACGGTGCGGTATCGCCCAACTGGCGGAGAGCTTCAATGGCCAACGAAACCATGCGCAGCGATTCGCGCGGCGGTTCCAGCCCCCACCGGGTGAAGGCGGCCACCCCATCGTCGGAGAGGAGCGCGAGATAATCGCGGACGGCGTCGGCCGTGTACAGATAGTTCTCGGCAAGCGCGAACGCACCCGCGGCGGTAGAGGCCCAGGTGTCGACAAATGTAGCCTGCACAACCTGGTACTTCGCGGTGCTGCGCCGCACGAAGCTGCGGCCGTCCTCCACGGAAACATGGACGTCAGGCCGCAGATATAGGCCAAGGCTCCACTGCGGGAACCTCTCCCGCATGATGGTCGTGGCAATGATCGGATTGATCTCGACAGCCGTCACATCGTGGCTCCCGGACGCCAGGGCCCGCGCGACATCCGTGCCACCTCCCGGGCCGATGATGAGCGTGCGCGCGCCCGGCCGCAGGGCATAGGGAAGCGCCGCCGCCGGCGCGAAAAGCTCTCCGCGATCACGAGGCGTGAGTGCCTGGAAATCGAACCGGGCGATTGATGTGGCCGCGTCCGCATCGATGTAGATGGTTTTCCGCCCTTCCTGTTGCACCACGGCGACGCGCGAGAAGCTGTTCCATGCGGAGAACAGCTCGTTGGCAAGCGTCTGCCGCTTGGCGTGGTGCAGGTCGATGGGGTGCTTCAGATCCCAGGCGAGCAGCGCCACCAGCGCCAGGACCAGCGCCACGCTGCCGGCGCGGCCCCGCAACGACCCGGCCAGACCGTTCCAGATGGCGGCGGCCACGGCGAATCCGACAGCCGCCGCGATTACCGTGCCGGGCCCGCCGAACCGGTTGAGCAGGGGAATCAGCAGCAGGCATCCCGCCGCGGCGCCCAGCAGGTCGCACAGGTATACGCGGTCGACCCGCTCCATGGTCTCGGAGATGGCCAATGAGACGATGATTCCGGACACCATGAAGGGCAGCCCCGCAGTGAAGTAAACCAGCGCCAGCTTCCAATGCGAGAGGTTCTTCTGCGACAGGATCACGCCGAGCGCCAGCAGCACAAGGAAGCTGTTGGCGGCGCTCAGGCACCCCAGCCGCGTGAACAGCGGAGATGCCCAGGCTCCTACCACGTACGAGAGAATACCGCCCGCCGCGAGTCCGAATAGCGCAATAGAAATAGCCAGGAAGGCGAAGTGGTAGTAGAAAACTACGGAGAAGATCCGTGTAAGCGACAGTTCCAGGATCAGCGTCGACAGGGTGGTCAAGCCTACGCACAGGTAGACCTGTCTCCACCCGGTGGAGGTCGGTTTCACCGTCCCATGGTACCGCCGCAAGCCGGGTCCCCAGCCACCGAGGCTCGCGGCTTGGAATGGCGCGTGCCGCCGCTCGCGGGGCCGTGACCGTCAGCGGAGCGTGACTTGATTGTCACACTATCACGCAGATCTCAATAGGTGCTCATTCGGTGTGGCTTCCGAGCTACCCGCCAAAGGACATTGACAAGAATGGATGTCCTGCAAAGGGGGTCTCGGCTTTAGCCTTAACCCCTTGGAAAACTGGAGCGGATCGCCTATTGGACCAGACGAAGCAACTGTTCTGGCTCGCGTTGTGGCACGAAGGCATCAACGATGATGTGCCTAAATTCCATAGCGCTACAATAGCATCCGTGAGTTTCTCGAAGCTGGTTTCCTTGCTTGTCCCTTTGGCCTTCGTTCTGTATCGGATCTTGCAACGGCCGACCATCGGCGAGAGAATCGGCGGAGTGTTGGGCCTGGCGGCGGGGCTTGCTCCCGCTGTGTGGTTAGTGGCTGTACGCGGCGTGCCTGTGAAGGTCGTCGTAGGCTATGCGGGGGTCTTCTTTATTGGATCCGTGCTGTTGAAGATGGCGGTCTATCTCGGAATCATGGCGCGGTACGTTCTGCCGCGGAGCAGTCCGGCGTTGGGCGGATCCCTTCAGGGCGTTCTTTCGGCAACTTGCGAGCTGGGCGCGGCAGCCCTCGCATTCGGAGTAGTTTTTCCGCACCTGACATTTGTGGAAGCCCTGGGTTTCGGAGCCGGCGCCGCTGCCGTCGAAGCGGTGATCGTATCCGTGGTCGAAAACGTCCACGCAGGCGGTCCGAATGCAAGTCTCGTGGCAACCCAGATTGCCGTCATGCGGGAAAGTCCGCCGTGGGTGCCAGCCCTGATCGGGCTCGCTGATCGGGGTGTTGCCACCATCCTTCACGTTGCCTGTAGGGGTCTTGTTGCCGTGGGTATCGCCACCGAGCGGGCCTGGCCGATCACCGTCGCGTTTGTGGTTTTTGCGTCTGCGGACGGCTTCGCCATGCGCTGCCTGCGGTCGGGGTGGGAGTTCGGCCACGCAATCGTCGCAGCGCGATTGTATGGCGCGCTCGCCATGCTGGCGGCCGTCAGCGTTGTAGCACTGGTAATTGCCGCCTGATCGCGCGACGACCGACTCCTGCTTTGCGGTCCTCATCTTGGCGTTGAACCCGGCGTCTCGGATGTGGCCCCGCGCGGGCGGCTTCGTTCAAGCCGGTTTCCCGTTCCCGATCCCGCAAAATGCGCGCGCAGTGCGGGAATCGGCCGCCGTCCACGGTCATTTCCCAGATGGGACTTCCCAGGCCCACTCCGAGCGGTGGGTCAGATTGGGAGCCATATCAGACCGGTCGAGTGTTTCCGGTAGCGATTGCCCCGGAGCACGACCGGGAGTGAACTTTGTAAGACGGATAACCAGATCTGAATCTGCGGGTGGCCCCCATGATCGGCCGGTCGCGAACTTTCCATGGGGCGCGCTGGCCCGGCTGGGACTGGCGCGCGCGTACGCCTTGCAGCGCGACCCGGCCAAAGCCCGTGCCGCGTATCACGGACCTCCCGAAGCCGTCGGACAATGAGGCGCCCCCGCCGAAGGTACCGCGACGGCCGAGCGATGCGCGATGTTCGGTAGATTTCTGCGTACCCGGAGGAGCCAGAGGCGGCCCCTGCCAGGGCCGTTGGAGTCGCTTGAGATGGGGGAAATAAAATAAACAGCTCTGATTATTTCGGTTGGAAGTATAATCGTTTCTGGCCAGGATGGCAAAACGGAAATCCTGGTTCATATGATTTGGATTATCGGCTGTCTCGGGATTTTGGTTCTAGGTGCCCTCTACGGCTACTGGATCGGCACTGTCGGCAAGCGGCGTTCCTGGAGTGGCAAGAAGGTAAAGATTGTCGCGTGGATCCCAATCCCGATGGTCGGGGTTGTCCTGATGATCGCGTCCAAAATATCGCGTGAAGCCTCCGGCTCCGGTAATCCCGCCGCAGCGTGGGCGGAATTCCCCTGGACCTTCACGTTGCTCGCAGGCTTCCTCGCCATGTTCATCGCAGCTCACGTTGCGTATCCGGGAGTCCCACTGAGCGACCTCGACAAGGACAATCTTTCTATTCGCTAAGCAGCAGTCGCTTGAGCGCAGCCAATCGCAGGACAGCGCAGCGGCTTTGTGCAAGTGGGCTTCTCGGAAACTTGCCCCGGAGGACATCG
>JBEKDA010000043.1:0-49630 GCA_050014595.1 Bryobacteraceae bacterium | reverse complement strand
CGCACGCCAAAGGCTTCCTTCAAGTCGCTGTATCGAAAACGCTCCGGCCTGCGAGATTCGCTCCTCTACTCAAGCGCAGTTCCGCCGGAGCGTTTACGATACAGCACTAAGACATATCGGGACCGATTGTTGCGGGGACGGCGTTTTGAGGCCAGTCTACGACAAGGCGGTTTATCACGCCCTGTGGCACAGTTTCCGGGATGGAAGTGGGCGGTCATCGGCCCGGATCCTCGGCGGCGACAAAGCTTGCTCGCACTGCAAGGTTTGCAGCCTGTTATGGTGGTTCCAGCGAAAGCAACCGGATGCTGTTTCCGGATTCGCGACGCACGTCAGAAATGAATACGAATCGACACCCTGGGCTCTGTGCAGGTGTTATCCTGGCAGGCGCAGTCCTCGCGGGAGCGGCTTACTCACAGCCTCCCAGTGCCGCATCGCCCGTTTCCATAAGACCAGCTACCATGCCGCGCACCGGCACGGTCGATGAGCGCTTCCAGTCTTTCAATATCGAAATGGTTGAGGTCACCGGCGGCAGATTCTGGAAGCCGTATGGCAAGGAGGTCGACGGGCTTCTCAAGGCGCCGCCATCCGCAGCCCCGGTGGGCATGGATCCGGCCTTGTATCAGCAGCGGCCGCCGATAGACCTTATCAACCCGCGGTTGCGCAAACTCGCCGCCGCTCTGGGACCTGCCTATGTGCGCGTCAGCGGCACATGGGCCAACACCACCTACTTCCAGAACTCAGACGATGCGGCGCCGGCCAATCCGCCCACAGGCTTTAATGGAGTGCTGACCCGCCGCCAATGGAAGGGTGTGGTGGATTTTTCTCGCGCGGTGGATGCCAGGATCGTCACTTCCTTCGCCGCCAGTGCGGGGACCCGCGATGCGTCCGGCGTCTGGACTCCGGCCCAGGCTCGCCAGTTCCTCGCCTACACCAAGTCCATCGGCGGCAGCATCACCGCAGCCGAATACATGAACGAACCCACCTTCGCGGAGAGCGGTGGTGCGCCCAAGGGCTATGACGCCGCGGCTTATGCGCGCGATATCGCCGTCTTCCGCCCCTTCGCCAGGCAGGTTGCTCCCGGCATGGTGATCCTTGGCCCTGGTTCGGTTGGCGAGGGAACCCCGTTGGTGCCGGCCGGCATGGTGAAAGGCCTGCTCAAGACCGAGGATCTGCTCTCGGCCACGGGTCCGGTCTTCGATGCCTTCTCTTACCATTTCTATGGAGCCGTTTCCAAACGCTGCGCCGGCATGGCCCCCGCGTCGGGAACCAGTGCCGAAGATGCGCTCTCCGAAGAGTGGCTTTCCCGCACCGGGCGGGTCGAGGCATTTTACGCCGACCTCCGCGATCGTTTCGAGCCCGGCAAGCCGCTCTGGGTCACCGAGACTGCCGACGCGGGCTGCGGCGGCAACCCATGGGGCGCGACTTTTCTCGATAGCTTCCGCTATCTCAATCAGCTTGGACTCCTGGCCCAGAAGGGCGTTCAGGTGGTCGCTCACAACACGCTGGCCTCGAGCGACTATGGCTTGCTCGACGAGCATACGCTGAGCCCGCGGCCTAACTACTGGTCAGCTCTGCTTTGGCGGAGACTCATGGGTCCGACCGTACTCGATCCGGGTCTTTCGCCCCCGCCGGGATTGCATCTCTACGCCCACTGTTTGCGCGGCCATCCCGGGGGCGTAGCGCTGCTGGCGATCAACACTGGCCGGACCGCATCGCAATCGCTCGAACTTCCCACGGAGTCGGACCGTTACAGCCTGACCGCCCGCAATCTGGAAGACACGCGGATTGATCTGAACGGGAATGAACTCAGATTAGGATCCGACGATGAGTTGCCACGGCTTGCGGGCGTGCCGACACAATCCGGCCGCGTCACATTCGCACCCGCGAGCATTACATTCCTAGCGATACCGAATGCCCACAACGGCAGTTGCCGATAGCACGAACCTCCGGAAAGTGTACGGAAAGCTGGAACGCGGTTTTCTAGACAGGTGCCAAAGGGGGCGTCCCTTCTGGGGCCACGCTGCCATAGTGGAATGAAAGGCGGTTTATCTGCGGTGACCCGTCACTTCTCCGTGTCGGTGACTTCTCGCTCATGTGGATTGCTCCCGGATGGCCGAACGCCCAGGAACGGCCACCGTTCGGGTAGCCGATTTCAACGGCGCTTCACGGAAACGGTCACGATAGCGTCTTTACCCATTGTTGACGGACTCCAATGACGGAGCGCTTGGCGAGCGAAGGGTTCGAATATCGCGCATCGGTGGCTGGCCGAAGAGACGGCTGTATTCGCGGTTGAATTGGCTGGCGCTCTCGTATCCGACCTCAAAGGCCGCACTGGCGGCGTCGATACCATCCATGAGCATGCGTCCCCGCGCCGCCTGCAACCGAAGCTGTTTCTGGTACTGAAGAGGACTCATGGCAGTCAGCACCCGGAAATGATGGTGCAGCGTGGACACGCCCATGCCCGAGATTTCCGCGAGATCTTCCACCCGGAGCGGCTTCGCATAGTTCGCCCTGATCCAGGCGATCGCTTTTGCCGTTCGGTGGCTCTGCTCTCCCAGCGTTGCAACCGCTCGAAGGCGTGCTCCCTCCGCACTGCCGAGGATTCGGTAGATGATCTCGCGTTGAATCAGGCCGCTGAGAAACGGAATGTCCTGCGGCGTGTGCAGCAGGTCCACGAGCCGGCAGCACGCACTAAGAAATTCCACCGTGGTCTCGCCGGTAGCCATGCCAGGACTGTCAGACGGCGCTTCAGCCATCTGAATTTCTTCCCGGCTGAGAAGTTCCCGGACTACGGGCATTTCGAGTTTGAGCGACAACGCCAGGCAGGGCGCCTCTTCACTTGCCTCGATCACCCGGCTGACGACCGGCAAATCGACGGACGTGAGCAGGAATCGCGACGCATCGTAAATAAAAGTGGTTCGGCCGAGTTCTACCCGCTTTCGCCCCTGGGCGATCACGGTCAAGCCCGGCGCGTACGTCATGGAGCACGGAGCGGTCGGGGCGGTTCGCCGGTGGAGCGTCAGCCCGGGAATGTCCGTTGCCCGGTTCTCTGCGGAACCAATGAACAAGGCAATCTTGCGAGCTAGCTCCGCCCGCAAATCGCGTACGTGATCTGGCAGCGGAGTAGATTGTCCCCTTTGGTTTTCCATGGCAACGGTTTCGCTCTCCTTTACCCTATGATAACCGCTGCATCTGTACGAAAAGCACCAGTGCAAGAGGAATAGGCAATAAATCGGAAGGATCAGGATACCGCCTCCACAGCCTTCGACCCTAACCTGGAGATGAGAGAAACGGTTTCTGAAGGAGGAACAATGCAGAAGCGCACACTTGGAAAGAGCGGCCTGAAAGTCTCTGCTCTCGGCCTCGGCTGCATGGGACTGAGTTTTGGCTACGGTCCCGCAACGGAGAAGCAAACGGCAATCACACTGATCCGATCGGCATTCGACCGTGGCGTCACATTCTTTGACACCGCCGAGGCTTACGGTCCGTTCGTGAACGAGGAACTCGTCGGCGAGGCCCTTTCGCCCTTCCGGGGACAGGTCGTGATCGCAACCAAGTTCGGCTTCGAAGATGGAGACTCGCATAAGCCCCTGAACAGCCGCCCGGAACGCATCAGGGCTGTTGCCGACGCGGCGCTCAAGCGGCTGAAGACCGATGTGATCGATCTGTTTTATCAGCACCGCGTCGATCCAAACGTGCGCATTGAGGACGTCGCCGGCACCGTCAAAGAGCTCATCCAGGAAGGCAAGGTCAAGCACTTCGGCCTGTCCGAAGCAGGCGTGGAGACGATTCGCCGTGCTCACGCCGTGCAGCCCGTGACTGCTCTGCAGAGCGAGTATTCCCTGTGGTGGCGAGAGCCGGAGCAGGAGGTTCTGCCGACGCTGGAGGAACTCGGCATCGCCTTTGTCCCGTTCAGTCCTCTTGGCAAGGGCTTCCTTACGGGCGCTATCACCGAGAAAACGGCGTTTGACAGCACCGATTTCCGCAACATTGTGCCTCGTTTCACGCCGGAAGCCCGGAAGGCCAACCAGGCACTGGTCGATGTACTTGGGGAGATCGCAGCACGGAAGCAGGCCACCTCTGCGCAGATCGCGCTTGCGTGGCTGCTGGCTCAGAAGCCGTGGATCGTTCCGATCCCCGGAACCACGAAGCTGCATCGGCTTGAGGAGAATATCGGCGCGGCTGGAGTTGAACTGACTGCCGGCGATCGCCGCGACATCAACGATGCCGTCTCCAAGATCACAGTGGAAGGCGCCCGCTACCCGGCACATCTGCAGCAGCGAGTCGACCGCTAAGGTCCAAACAACGAAGAGTGGAGATCCAAGACAATGGAAATCAAACGAAGTGGTTCACAGCCGTCCGGCAACGGACCGGCAGAGTATTTCACCGGTGCGGTGCGCGTTGACCCGCTGTTCAACGCGCCCTCTCCGGCGCGTGTTTTCGGTGCCAGCGTCACGTTCGAGCCCGGCGCGCGGACAGCATGGCACACCCACCCGCTCGGCCAGACTCTCATCGTGACCGCGCGCGGCTGATCGATGTCCTGACCCAGCTGCTGCCATTTATCGGATATCCCCGCACGCTCAACGCGCTGCGGGTCGTTGATGAGGTCACCAAATCGTGAGTACAGCGGGCCCCGCGACGCCGAACAGAAAGGAGACGTTATGACCATTCCCCGCATGACTGTGCTGGCCGTTGGCGCCACCGGTAGTATCGGGCGCCTCGTAGTCGAAGAAGCAGTCCGTCAGGGCCATGCCGTGCGTGCACTGGTGCGCACCCGCGGCAAGGCCCGTCGGCTTCCGCCTGATGCGCAGGTCGTCCTCGGTGACGTCACCCGCCCCGACACGCTTCCCGGTGCAGTGGACGGTGTCGACGCTGTCGTGTTCACCCTCGGTTCGGACGGCGCTGGAAAAGTGGGGGCTGAGAGTGTCGATTACGGCGGCGTGCGCAACGTCCTGGGCGCCCTGGGTTCGCGGACAGCGCGCATCGCGCTGATGACCTCAATCGGGGTCACCAACCGCACCGGCGAATACAACCGCGCCACCGAGGCCCACGACTGGAAGCGGCGCTCCGAGAGGCTGGTGCGCGCCAGCGGACTGCCGTACACCTTCGTGCGGCCCGGCTGGTTCGTTTACAACGCTCCGGATGAGCGCCGGCTTGTCCTCCTGCAGGGCGATACGCGCCAGGCCGGCGATCCCAGCGATGGTGTCATTGCGCGACGCCAGATCGCCGAAGTCCTGGTCCGCAGCCTCGGCTCGGATCGCGCATTGCGCAAGACTTTCGAACTCATCGCGACCATTGGCCCGCCGCAGGACGACTTCGACTCGCTGTTCGCCCCTCTCAATGCGGACCCGCAAGGTGCCCTGGACGGCGTGCACGACATGGCGAACATGCCGCTGGAAGACGAGCCGAGGCGGGTGCGTGAAGACTTGGATGCGGCGCTCACGCACCGACCTGCCACTGCCTCCTGACACGAGCTGCTTGAAGAGTACAGGGGCTCCTGGAAACACGAGATTGGCCGCAGTGCCCCATCCACATGGACGTATAAAGCCCGTTGCTGACATTTGCTTGGGCACGGAGGGATAGATCTCCCGTGACGCCCCAGCGTTTAGGGATCCTCGCCCACTGGACAAAAAGTGGGCTTATCGTAGAGTGGGCCGAAGCGTGCCGCTGGGCCACTGGGGAGGTAGATGTCGATGCGGCAGCCTGTTTTAACGCCTGCGCTGCGGACCAGGTGTCCGCCCAACCGCATCACCACCGAACGTCCGTGAGAGGTTACTCCGCCCACATCAGGCCGAACAACGAGACTTCGGCCAGCCCGAAGAACTGGGCAGGCGAAAGCGCCTGCCCCACTGGAGGCGCGCCCGCATTCGCCGGGAACGTCAGACGCAGGTAGCGGATCACCGTGCCGGCCGGGAGGTTGTCCGCCCTTTCCGCGTCCGTCACTCGCGACGCGCTTTGGTCCACCGCGGTATCCCAATGTTGGCCATCTTTCGAAACTTCAATCTTGTATCCATGCGCCCCAGCCGAAGGGAACCGGATCCTGGTCGAGTAGATCAGGTAGAAGCCTTCCAGATCCACCTGCCACCAGGCGCTTCGGTCGCCTTCCGCCGGCTGCCAGCTCGTAGCCGGGTCGCCATCGTTGGCGGAGCGGGCTGGATGATCGGGAGCTGCGCTGCTCGAACGCGCGGGACGATCCCGGCCGACGTCGGCCACCGATTCCACCGTGGAACGGAAACCAGCCCGGTTCGACGGCACATAGGGACGCACGGCAACTGGTGGGGTTTTGCCCTCGATGTAGACGGGGTCGCCCTCCGTCGTCACCGTAATGGTGGCGTCCTGTAGTCCCGGCGAGCGAGCCCGGATGAGGCTTCGGCCGCCGTAATACGAGCGGAACTCGATGGCCGCCTGGCCTTCTACAATCATGATTTCGGAATCGGCCGCAAACGTGATGGCCGGCCCGGTTGGGAATTCGCCGGGCCCGGATTCGACACGGAGGGTGACTGGCGGCGAATTGCTGACGCGCCGGCCCTGCGCGTCGGCCACGGTGACGATCAACTGGCAATCGTCGGTGCCATCGGCGCCGTGGATGATGCTCTTATCGGCCGTCAACTGGAGCTTCGCGGGCGTTCCCGGCTGTGGCCAGGCCGGCGGAGGAATGTGGAGATATGCATTCCGGTACCAATACCAGCTTCGCTTGGGCAGGCGGAAATAGTCGATGATTCCTTTGAACCCTTGCTTGCCCGCGATGGTGCCATAGTCGAATCCGCTCCAGATGGCTTGCCCGCTGCGCCATGGGAATTCGGGCTGCGTCGCCAGATCGGCAAAGTATGGATCGTAATCGCCGGGCACGCCCTTGCCCAGCGCGCCATATTCCGAGACCATGTTCGGAATGTCCGGATTCAGGAACAGCCAGGAGCCGTCGCCATTGTATCCGGCCACGTCGCCGAGCCGGTCGAAACCTTTTCGCTGCACGCCGCCCACTGCCGCCGGCCGCGTGGGATCCAGTTGATGGCTGAGTTCGACCAGGCTCCGCACCAGGTCCTTGGCGCGATCCACGTTTTCCGTGAAGAAAGCTTCGTTGGTCATGCTCCAGACGGCAATCGACGGATGATTGGAATTGATCCGAATCATTTCCCGCAGTTGTTGTTTGCAGCTCTCTTCGAAGGGCGCGAAGTCCTCCGGCCGCACCGGATAGGCGCTCGCGTTCCAGTATCCATCTTGACCGAAGCCGCCCTTGCCCCAGAACACGTTCTCCGACCAGAAAACGATGCCCAGCCGGTCGCAGGCCTCCGCAAACGCGGGGCTGTGCGGATAGTGCGACCCGCGAATGAAATTGAAGCCCGCATCCTTGATCAGCTTGACATCCCGCCAGGCGCCGGCCCGGGTAACCGCGATGCCCCAGCCCGCATGGTCCTGGTGCACATTGGCGCCCCGCAAATACAGATGTTCCCCATTGAGGAAGAAGCCTTGGTCGGCGGTCCACTTGAACCAGCGGAATCCCAGCGGGGACACGAAATCGTCGACCGCCTTTCCGCCGTCCAGAATCTCGGTGTAAACGCTGTACAGGTGCGGATGATCCGGGTGCCACAACTTGGGATGGCGGATGGATTCGCTGGTCTGGTCCAGCGTGACGGTCGAGCCGGGCGCTATCGCCTGGCCGGTGCGCATACGCGCGACGACTTGCTGGTCCGGATCCACGATCGTGGTCACCAGAGTGAAGTGCCAGGCGGCCAGTCCGTCGTTGCGTACCTCGGTCTTGACGTTGACGCGCGCCGATTCCGCCGATACCTGCGGCGTGGTGACCAACGTTCCGTACCACGCCACGTGCAGCGGGTCCACCACCACCAGGTAGGCATCGCGATAGATGCCGCCGCAGAACTCGTGTTCGCCGGCCCGCGGCGCCAGTTGCGGCTTCCAATTGTTGTTGAGCCGCACGGCCACCATGTTGTCGCCGGCTGTGACGGCGCTTGTGATGCCGATGGAAAATCCCGTATAGCCGCCCTGATGGGCGCCCACGCGCCGCCCATTCACGAAGATCTCGGCATCCTGAAACGCGCCGTCGAATTCCAGGAACAGGCTCTTGCCCAGCCACTCCGGCTTCATTTGGAAATGTTTGCGATACCATCCGTATCCAACGTAGAACTGGGCGGAGCGGAAATACGGCAGGCTGAAGGAGTGGGGCAGCGCGATCGGCTCCCAGGAAGCGTCGTCGTATGAGCGGGCCTCTGCGCCGCGGTGGTCGCCCAGTTGAAACTTCCAATCGCGGTTAAACAAAATGCTGCGGCGGGCCGTGGACACCGGCCGGTAGGTTTCCGCGTGCACCGGCGCTGCCGCCGCCGAGAGAAAGCAGGCAGCCAGGAAGAGGTTGGTTGTCGCGTTGCGCATGCCATCCAAACGGGTGCTTATACTACAATAGATGAATTTTCGCAGTCGCATATTTATGCTCGCCGGCGTGATGATCTGGCCGGCCAGCGCAGCCGACCGCGCCAATGTACTCTGGTACCGCCAGCCCGCCGCGAAGTGGACCGAAGCGCTGCCCATCGGCAACGGGCGGCTCGGCGCCATGGTCTTCGGCGCCGTCAGCGATGAGCGAATCCAATTGAACGAAGGCACCGTTTGGGCGGGTGAAAAGCGCGACCGCAACAATCCCGCCGGCGGAGCGGCCCTCGCCGAAGTGCGGCGCCTGCTGTTTGCCGGCAAGCCCGCCGAAGCCGAAGCGCTGGCTGGGCGCGACATGATCGCCATCCCCAGCCGCATGCCGCCGTATCAGACGCTCGGCGATCTGAACCTCCGGTTCGGCGACCAGGAGCCCACCAACTATACGCGCGAGCTCGATCTGGACACCGCGACCGTGCGCGTCAGCTACCGCGCCAGCGGCTCCGTGTACACTCGCGAGATTTTCGCCTCGGCCGCAGGACAGGTGATCGTGATTCGCCTCACCTGCGACCGGCCCAACCGCATCTCGTTTCGCGCGGCGCTGAGCCGCGAGCAGGACGCGGTGACCAAGCCGGACGGCGCGGACCGCATCGTCATGGATGGCAGGGCCATCGCCCGCGATCCCGCCCACGACGCGGAAGGCCTGGCGGGCGTTCGGTTCCGCGCGGCGCTTACGGGAATCGCCGAAGGCGGGAAGATTCTCACGGAAGGCTCCGAACTGTTGGTGGATCACGCCAACGCCGTCACCTTGTTGATCGCGGCGGCGACCGACTTCGGCGGCAACTCCCCCGAGAAGACCTGCGACGCGCGGATCAAAGCCGCGCGGAAGCCCTACCAACAGCTCCGTGCGGAGCACCTGGCCGATTATCAGCACTATTTCCGCCGCGTGCAGTTTTCGCTCGCCGGCGCCGCCCCGGATCTTCCCACCGACGAGCGCTTGAGCCGCGTGACCGCGGGAGGATCGGATCCGCTGCTGGCCACCCTGTATTTTCAATTCGGGCGCTACCTTTCCATCAGCAGCAGCCGGCCCGGCGGAATGCCCGCCACGCTGCAAGGGCTCTGGAACGAATCGCTCGCCCCATCCTGGGAGAGCAAGTACACCATCAACATCAACACCGAAATGAACTACTGGCCGTCCGAGGTCTGCAACTTGTCCGAGATGCACGAGCCGCTCTTCGATCTGGTCGACTCCGCCCGTCCCGATGGCCGGCTCGTGGCCCAGGCCCTATATCACGCCGGCGGCTTCGTGCTGCATCACAATACGGACATTTGGGGCGACGCCGTGCCCATCGACGGCGTCACTTCCGGCCTGTGGCCGATGGGCGGCGCCTGGCTGAGCCTGCACTTTTGGGATCATTATGATTTCACGCGCGACCGCGATTTCCTGGCGCGCCGCGCTTATCCCGTGATGAAGGAGGCCGCCCAGTTCCTGCTGGACTACATGGTGGATGACGGCCAGGGCCATCTGGTCACCGGCCCGTCGATTTCCCCGGAGAACGGGTACCGCATGGCCGGCGGTGTAGTGGCGCGACTCTGCATGGGCCCGTACATGGACACCGAGATTGCGTACGCGCTGTTCAGCCGGGTGCTGGAGTCGGAGCAGATTTTAGGCGCCGACGAAGCCTTCGGGAAAAAGGTCGCGGCGGCGCGCGACCGCTTGACGCCGTTTCGGATCGGCAAGCACCGACAGCTTCAGGAGTGGCTCGAAGACTACGACGAAGTGGAGCCCGGGCATCGCCACATCTCGCACCTGTTCGCGCTATACCCGGGCAACCAGATCACGCTGCGGGGCACGCCGGAACTGGCCCAGGCCGCGCGAACGTCGCTCGAGCGCCGTCTGGCTGCCGGCGGCGGGCGCACTGGCTGGAGCCGCGCCTGGGTCATCAACGTTTGGGCGCGTCTGGAAGAAGGCGATCTGGCCTACGAGAGTCTCCGCCTGCTGTTCGCCAACTCCACGCTGCCCGATATGCTGGATACGCATCCGCCCTTTCAGATCGACGGCAATTTCGGAGGCATCGCCGGCATCGCGGAGATGCTGCTCCAGAGCCACGCGGGAGAAATCAGCCTGCTGCCGGCTCTGCCCAAGGCGTGGCCGGAGGGTTCGATCCACGGTTTGCGCGCGCGCGGCGCCGTCGAGGTGGGTATCGTTTGGGCCGCCGGCCGGGCGACCGCCGTCACTCTGAGACCCGACGTCACGGGCGAATACAAGATTCGGCCGCCCCGCACCGAGCGGGTGGCGCGTGTGACTGCGGAGGGGAAGGCCGCTTCCTGGAGCGAAAATGCCGATGGCGTTGTCGCGGCCCCATTGGAACGAGGGAGAACTTATGAGGTTGCTTTCCGGTAGTGCGCCAGGGACGCGAGTCTGGCGTTCGATGCCCTGTTTCCTGTTGGGAGTCCCGCTTGTCTGCTTCGCCGCCCAGGCCCAGATCCCCGCGCAGGATGCGCGCAATGTCGACCTTCCCAACACCGATACCCATTTCGCTCCCAGGACATACCAGAGCCTTGACGAATGGCGGGCCCGCAGGGAGGTCCTGCGCAAGCAGATTCTTTCCGCCGCGGGTCTGATGCCCATGCTTCCGAAGGCCGATCTTCACCCGCAGATCTTCGGACGCATCCAAAACAAGGACTACTCCATCGAAAAAGTGCTGCTCGAAACCCTACCCGGCTTCTACCTGGGGGGCAACCTCTACCGCCCGCTCCAAGCCGCGCCGCCGGAGGGGTTTCCGGCTGTGTTGTCGCCTCATGGCCATTGGAATTACGGCCGCCTCGAGCACACCGAAATCGCCTCCATTCCCGCCCGCTGCATCATGCTGGCGCGGCAGGGTTACGTGGTATTCGCCTATGACATGGTCGGGTTCAACGACACCATCCAGACGCCGCATGAATTCGGGGACAAGCCGCTGGAGCAGATCTGGAGCTTTGGGCCTCTCGGGCTTCAGTTGTGGAACGCCATCCGCGGCATCGACTTTCTCGAATCGCTTCCGGGCGTCAACCCGCACAGGATCGGCGCCACCGGCGCGTCCGGCGGGGCCACCCAAACCATCCTGGTCTCCGCGGTGGACGACCGCATCCGGTTCTCCGCGCCGGCCAACATGGTCTCTTTCATCATGCAGGGCGGCTCACTATGCGAGAACGCGCCCAACCTGCGGCTCGGCACGAACAACGTCGAGCTCGCGGCCATGATGGCGCCGCGGCCCATGCTGATGGCGGGCGCGACCGGAGACTGGACGCGCAACATGCTCCAGGAGGAATACCCGGCCGTCCGCGCCATCTACGATCTCTATGGCAAGGGCCAAGATGTGGAGACGTTTTTCCAGACCGCGCCCCACAACTACAACAGGCCCAGCCGCGACGCCATGTACGCTTTCTTCGGCAAGCACGTCCTTGGTGAGAACGACGCCTCGAAGCTCAAGGAAAAATCGGTCCGCCTCGAACCGTTGCAGGACATGTTAGCGCTGCACAACCGCAAACTGCCGGATAATGCCCTGAACTTCCAGCAGGTTTTTGAGCTGTGGGTCCATCTTTCCCATCAGCAGACGGACGATCTCCGCGAGCGTCTCACTTTGTCTCTGGCCGCGGAGTGGCCGCAGCATGTGCTGAGCCAGACGGATGGCGGGCACATCCTGCTCGGGCGTCCCGGCAAAGGCGATCGCATCCCGGGAATCTGGGTGAAGGGCGCGAACCCGCCCGCGTTGGTGGTCGATCCGGATGGCGCGGAGGCCGCGCGGAAGTCGGTGGAAGTCACTCGGCTCCTGGAGACCGGCAGGTCGGTTCTGATGATCGACGCCTTTCAGACCGGCAGCGCTAAAGCTCCGCGCGATCGCAGCGTGAAGATGTTCCTGACCTTTAACAAGTCCGACGATGCCAACCGCGTGCAGGACATCCTTACCGCGCTGGCTTGGCTGAACAATCCGCGGACGGGCCTGATCGGCGCCGGCCAAGCCGCCGTGTGGTGTCTGTTTGCAGCCGCCGTTGCGCCGCGGGCGGTCGACTTGCAGGCCGATCTCGGGGGCTTCCGCGGCATGGATGAGGATTTCGTGGATGGCTTCTTCGTCCCCGGCATACAGCGCGCCGGCGGTCTGCGCGCCGCGCGTCAGCTCGTCGCAGCGGCCGCGCACTGAACTACGGCGGTTCCGCGACGGTGTGATGGTCGAGCGCGTCCCAATCCAGTTGGGCTCCCGGACCGGGAGCGTCCGGGACATGCACGGCCACGATTGCGTTGTAGAGTGTCTTGTCGTCGGCCAGGCTTCAGTCCCCCGTGGCGCCTTGATTGAATTCGCGAACCGCCTCGAGCATCGCTACAACATTCGGAACCGGCGTGCAGGCCTGGAGGTTGTGAATGGCATTGAACACAAAACCGCCGTCGCGAGAGAACACCTCACAACGTTCGAGAACCTCCCGGCGCACCTCCGCGGGCGTCCCGAAGGGCAGCGTCCTCTGGGTGTCCACTCCCCCGCCCCAGAACACCAGGCTCGGCCCATAGGCGCGCTTGAGGTGCCTCGGGTCCATGCCGGAAGCCGAGCACTGCACCGGGTTGAGGATGTCGAAGCCACTCTCGATGAACGACGGAATGAGCTTTTCCACGGCGCCACAGGAATGTTTGAAGGTCTTCCAGCGGGTGTTGCGGTGGATCCAGCCGTTGATCTGTTGGTAGTAAGGCTGCCACAGTTCGCGGAAAGTGGCTACCGAACAGAAGGTGGAGGTCTGCGTGCCAAAATCGGTGCCACAGACGAAGACCGCGTCGAAGGCGCCGTCACCGGCCGCGGCATGCACGCGTGCGAGGTTAACGGAGGCGCTCTCCACCTGCTTTTCGAAGATCTTGTGAATGTAGCCGCGCCGGGAGCGCGTGGAGATGTACCACTCGGTGACGTCCCGGATACCCTTGGGGTGTTTGAGGAAAGGCGCGGGCACGAGGGCGATATCGCCGAGATACGTGCCGGGAATGGCGGCGATCACGCCCCACTTGCTGGCGGCGGCATGCGCTCCGGCCTCGCGGTAGTGGGCCACATCGTCATCGGAGAGGGGGCCGAATTCCTCCAGGTTTTGGGCGGGATCGAGGTGGTCGTCGTCGATGGCCTCCTGGCGGATGATTGTGTCGAAGAAGTGGCCGCCACGGGGCATGCGGCCGCTGGGCGGCGCGGAGAGATCGCCCTCGGGATAGATGAGGAGGTCGCCCTTGGAGTCAATCGTGGTGTTGAAGTCGATGGGAACGAGGATGTCCTGGCGGTCCCAGAGGCGGAAGGGCTTCCACTCTTTGGCGGGGAAGCCGAACATGGTCTTGGGGCTAAAGACGCCTTCGACGTCGAGGCCCATGGCGTCGCGCAGGTCGTCCTCGATCAAGCCGAGCATCTGGTACGGCTCGTGGACTTTGACGGGGCGCTTCTCAAGCCCGTAGTAGTCGCGAAGGCCGGCGACGATGCTGGCGTGGATGCCGGTGGTGCCAGTTGCCCCGAAATCTAGGGGGATACGGTCGGGCTGTTCGTGACGGAGCGTCGCTTGCAGCCGTTCCCTGCTGGTCATGAAAACGAGGGCCGGGCCAAGCCCGATTGTAACGCGGTGAGGCCGGGCAGGTGGGGCGGTTAGTTTTCGGTCGGCGCCTTTTCGGCGTGCACATTGCCCCCTCCGCGCAAGTATGCTACTTTCGTGCCGACCGTGCCCGGCAAAATCAACGTGTCCTACGTCGTCGTCCTGGCAGCCACGGCGGCGCTGGGAGGATTGCTCTTCGGGTTCGATATCGCCATCATCACCGGCGCCGGGCCGTTCCTCAGCGAGCATTTCCACCTCAGCGACCTGAGCCTCGGCTGGGCCTTCAGTTCGCTGCTGTTCGGATGCGTCCTCGGCTCCCTCTCCGCCGGGCGGTTCACCGATTCCTACGGGCGCCGCGGTATCCTGCTGTGGGTTGCGCTGCTCTTCGCGGTGACGTCGATAGCCACCGGCACGGCGCCCAATTTCACGCTCTTCATCCTGGCGCGCTTTGCCGGCGGACTGGCGGTGGGCGGCGCGTCGATCCTCTCACCGATGTACGTGGCGGAGGTTTCGCCTCCTTCCATGCGCGGACGCATGGGCACGCTGTACCAGTTATCGATCATCACCGGGATTCTGCTCTCGTACTGCATCAACTACCTGCTGCGGGACGCGGGGGCCGCCAACTGGCGTTGGATGTTCCTGACGGGCGTGGCGCCCTCGGCGCTTTTCTTCGCGCTGCTGCTGCGCGCGCCCGAGACGCCTCGCTACCTTTTCCTGTCAGGCAGGCGGCGGGAGGCGTTCGCCATCCTGGAGCGCATCTCCGGGCGCGAGACGGCGCAGTTCGAGATCTCCGAAATGGAGGGCGGCCTGCGGGACGAGCGCCGCACGTGGCGCGAACTGCTGCGGCCGGGAATTCGCCGCGCGGTGGTGGTGGGATTCTGCCTGGCCATTCTGGTGCACGTCTCGGGGATCAACACGATCATCGACTATGCGCCGGCCATCTTCAAATCGGCGGGCTGGAAAATCGACGCGGCGCTGTTCTCGACATTCATCGTTGGCCTCACGAATTTTGTCTTCACGCTGGTTTCGTTCTGGGTAATCGACCGCTATGGAAGGAAGCCGCTCTACATCGTGGGGTCGCTGGGGATGGCGCTGGCGCTCACGCTGCTGACTGGGGCGGCGCTGCTCGACCGCTTTCAGGGCACGGTAGTGCTGGCTTTCATCCTTATATATCTGGCGTTCTTTGCGTCGTGCATCGGGCCGGTGTTTTGGACGCTGGTGCCGGAGATTTTCCCGAACCGCGTCCGCGGGAAGGCCATGACGGTGCCGGTGCTGACGCAGTGGGTCGCCAACGCGGTGGTCGTGCTGTTCTTTCCGGTGGCGTTTCACCAGGTGGGAAAGGCGATTACCTTCGGGTTTCTGGGTGTGATGTCGGTAGCGCAGGCGGTGTTCACCTGGTTCTTTGTGCCGGAGACCAAGCACAAGCCGTTGGAGGAAATTGAGGACTTCTGGAAGCAAGGGCTGCGTCCTTGATATGCCTTCGGCATATAGCATGAAAGCGGGTGCGCGACAGGAAAGCGGGAATTCGCCGCTCCACATGCTGGGCGTGGAATTCGCGATCATGACCGCCGGTTGCGCGTGGCCGCGCCGTGGAAGACACTAAGCGGTGTGCCAGCCGCAGAGAACGCTTCCACGGAATAAACATCCGATGAAAAAGGCGTTGATTCTATCGATACTGGCGTTTGGCGCGATAGCCAACGCGCAAACCAGACGGGTCGCCTTCGAGGGTACCCAGGCCCTGCAGAAGTTGGACCTCAAGGACCTCGGTCCGGACTTTCCGTCAGATTGGTCGGATTTCGAGTATCTCGTAATGGAGATACGAACCTCCACGCCGCAACGCTTTCACCTGATCATCCAGGACAAAACCGGCGTTCGGCGCCTCGGATTCCAGCCTGTCGGCCAAAACGTGTGGTTTCGGGCGGCGGTTCCACTCAAATTCTTCAAGGGACGCGACCAGTCCGGCTTCGACCTTGCATCTGCCACCAATCGTCCCTTCCATTCCTACTGGCTCTCGGTTTGGGGCCCCTTTGGTCCCATCAGTAGCGTCCAGGCGTTGGCGTTCATGATGGACTACCCCCTCAATCACTCCGTAATCGAGATCCGCTCCATCCGGCTCGCCAAAGAGGACCCTGGGTCGGAGATTCTGGAGAAACTGCCCGTAATCGATGAATTTGGCCAGTGGGTTTACGCGGATTGGCCCAGCAAGATCACCAGCCTCGATCAACTGAAACAGGATTGGGCCAACGAAGAGAAAAGCTTCACGCCCAACGCCTTCGATTACTGCAAATATAGCGGTTACCAGTTGACTAAGGTCAGCGCCACGGGTTTCTTCCGCGTGGAGCAGATCGAAGGGAAGTGGTGGTTTGTGGACCCCGACGGCCACCTTTACCTTTCCATGGCCGTGCCGGGCATGGCGGGCGGCGGTGCGGAGACGCGCCCGTCCGGTCGCGAGACCTATTACAAAGCGCTCCCGCCGCCGGAAGTCGCTCGATCCGCCACGGGCGGTCGTGGCGGAGCAAACTCCGGAGGTGGTCCGATGGCCGGGTTCCGCACCTGGAATCTCTTCCGCCGCTACGGTCCGGAATGGCCGGCCAAGGCCGCCGAGATGGAATTGCGGCGCGCCGAAGGTTGGGGTTTGACCAGCATTGTGTCACGCGGCACGGACGCCCAGCACCGCAAGCCTTCGCTCGCGTACTTCAATACGCTTCCGCGCGGCAACTCGAGCCAGGTCCCCATGAATCTGGGGATGCCCGATGTCTATTCTGGAGAGTTTGCCCAATTCCTCGAAGAGAGCGCCAAAGCGCAACTCGCGCCGCGCAAAGACGACCCCTGGTTGATCGGCTATTTCATCGGCAATGAGCCGCCTTGGCCGGGCCGCGAATCGGAAGTCATCGACATGTATCTGGCGGGCCCGCCCACCGCCATGCAGCGCGAGATCAAACGCTCGCTCGCCCAGGGCGATACGCCCGAGCGCCGCCGCCAATTTGTCGTCTCGGCCTTCGAGAAGTATCTGGCCATGGTAGGCGCGGCACTCAAGAAGTACGACCCCAATCACCTCAACCTCGGTATCCGCTTCGGCGGAAACCCGCCCGACTATATTTCCAGGGCCGCGCACGTTTTCGATGTCTATAGCTTGAACACCTACGAGTATGAGCCCACCAGGCAGGTCAAGACCGCTTACGAACTCTCCGGACGTCCGGTCATTATCGGCGAATTCCATTTCGGCGTTCCGGCCGACGGCCTCGGCGCCGGCTTGGTGCAAGTGCGCGATCAGAAGGAGCGCGGCGTAGCTTACCGCTACTACGTCGAGCAGGCTGCGGCGCTTCCCGGCTTCCTCGGCGCGGGATGGTTCACGGGCGTCGACGAGTCCGTTACCGGACGCATGGATGGCGAAAACTATAACATCGGCTTCGTGGATGTTACCGATCGGGCGTATCCCGAACTCGTTTCCGCCGCCAAGGAGACCTTCAAACGGTTGCTCGACGTCCACTCGGGCAAGATCCGGCCTTTTAGCCAGAGGCCCAAGGCATCCGACGCCGGAACGCCGGAAACGCCCTGGACGGACGTGGATCACGGCTTTAAGCTGAGCATTCATTAGCGTTCGAAGAGGGAGATCCATCGTGATTCGAAGGCAAACGCTTCTCATCGTTCTTGTCTTGGGGTTGCTGCTTACGGCTGCCGCCTCCTTTGCCGCCGATGCTTCCGGGGTCAAAGTCTGGGAGACCAAAGCCGTCATCCCCACTTACCTGGCCGGAGATCCCGAGCCAAACCCGATGTTCTTTTTCGGCCGCCAGTCCCAGGGCGCGCAGGGGCCGGTCTACCCCTATCCCATGTACGACACCCTTACGGGCAAGAAAGTCGACAAGACTTATACCATGGTCTATCTGGAAAATGAATACATCCGGATCGGCGTCCTGCCGGAGCTCGGCGGCCGCATTTTCGAGGGCGTCGATAAGACCAATAACTATAACTTCATCTACCGCCAGCACGTCATCAAGCCGGCTTTGATCGGCCTGATCGGCGCGTGGATCTCCGGCGGCGTGGAATGGAACATCCCGCATCATCACCGCGCCAGCACTTTCCTTCCGGTGCAATACACGGTCGAGCGAAATGCCGATGGCAGCAAGACCATCTGGGTGGGCGAACTGGAAGTGCGCCAGCGCATGCGCTGGGCCGTGGGGTACACCCTGCGGCCGGGAAAGGCGTACCTGGAGGCCTCCGTGCGGATTCTCAACCGCACGCCCGAAGTGAACACGATGCTTTGCTTCGCCAACCTGGCGGTCCATGCCAACCAAAACTACCAGGTGATCTTCCCGCCCGGCACGCAGCTCGGGGTACACCATGCCAAACGCGAATTTACGGACTGGCCGGTTTCCCATTCCTCCTACGGCGGCGCGGATTTCTCCCAGGGCGTCGATATCAGTTGGTACAAGAACCACACCTCGGCGAATTCGGTCTTCGCCTGGAACTACCAGGATGATTTCTTTGCCGGCTATGACCACGGCAAAGAGGCCGGAACCATGAGCGTGGCCGATCACAACATCGTGCCCGGCAAGAAGTTCTGGACCTGGGGCAACGGCCCCAGCGGCAAGCGATGGGACGCCATCCTGACCGATGAGGACGGCCCTTACATCGAACTGATGGTGGGCGCCTACTCGGACAACCAACCCGATTACAGTTGGCTCCAGCCCTACGAAACCCGGTCGTTCAACATGAACTGGTATCCGTTTCGGGATATTGGCGGCGTCAAAAAGGCCAACCTGGATGCCGCCGTAAACCTCGACGTCAGCGCCGGTCTCGCGAAGGTGGGCTTCTATACCACTTCGGCCCATTCCGTGGCCCGCGTTGCGCTCAAAGCCGGAGATCGGGTGCTGCTGCAGGAAAGTGTAGCCATCAACCCCGCCAAGCCCTACGTGAAACAGGTCGCCATACCGGCAGGCATCGACGAACATGACCTGGTTGCCTCGCTCTGGGATGGCCCCAGGGAGCTCGTCTCTTACAGTCCCATCCGTCTGACGCCCCAATCGGCTCCTCCGGCGGTCACTCCGCCGCCGCCCCCGCAGGGAATTAAAACCAACGAAGAACTCTACCTCATCGGGCTGCGCGCCCAGCAGTTCCACGACCCCAACCTGGATCCTCTCCTCTACTGGCAGGAGGCCTTGCGCCGCGACCCCGGCGACGCTCGGGTAAACACGGTTCTCGGCATCACGGCCTTCACGAAGGCCCGGTATGACGACGCGGAGAAATACCTGCGGAAGGCCCTGGAGCGTGCCACGGACCGCTATACCACGCCGAAAGATGCGGAGCCGGTTTATTACCTCGCCGCCACCCTCAAGGCCGAAGGCAAAACCGACGAGGCGTTTACGTGGTTCTATAAGGCTACCTGGAGCCACTCCTGGAAGGCCGCCGGCTACTACTCGCTCGCGCAGATCTCGACCTCGCGCGGCGACATGGCCGCTGCGCTTGATTTTGTGAATCGGTCGATCGATTCCAACGCGCTGAACATCCGGGCCCAAAACCTCAAGGCCGCGGTGCTGCGCCATCTCGGCCGTAACCGGGAGGCATCGCAGGTGCTGGCCTCCGCCTCTCACGCGGTGGACCCGCTGGATGTGCGCGCCATGGCCGAAACCTACCTGGCCTCCAGGGACCAGGAGGCCGCCAAAAGGTTGGCCGCCACCATGCACGATCATCCCGCGACAGCTCAGGAGACCGCCGCCGAATACCTCAATGAGGGACTCTGGCAGGACGGCGCCGACGTGCTTCTGCAATTGACTTTGGCGGCGCCGGACAAGTCCCGCATCCACCCCATGGCTTACTACTACCTCGGCTATTTCGCGCAGAAGCTGGGCCAAACCCGGAATGCCTCGCACTATTACCAAGAGGCCATGTCGATGCCGCCGGACTACGTCTTTCCGTTCCAAAACGAAGCCATTGACGTGCTTCGCCGCGCCATCGAGACCAACCCTCGCGATGCACGCGCGCCCTATTACCTGGGCAACGTCTTATATGACTGGCAGCCGGAGGAAGCCACCCGCATGTGGGAGGCGTCGGCCGCTCTCGACCCCTCGTTCGCGATCACCCATCGCAATTTGGCCACCGCCTACATGCACCAGGCGCCGGGGGCCGACCTCAATAAGGCCATTGCCGAGTTGGAGAAGGCCGTTTCTCTCGAACACAAGTACGCCCTGCACTTCACCGAACTCGACGAGCTCTATGAACAGGCCGGGACCCCGCTGGAAAAACGCCTGCCGCTGTTCCAGCAGAATGCCTCCGTGGTGGCGCGCCGGGATGACGCCCTCAACCGGGCCGTTGCTCTGCAGGTGGCTACCGGCGGGATCGATGATGCCATCCGGACCATGACCACCCACACGTTCGCAGTGGCCGAAGGCGCCAATCTCAATGTGGCGGATCACTGGACCGATGCCCACGTTCTGCGCGCCCAAACAGAAATCCAGGCCAAACGCTATCGGGAAGCACTCGCCGATCTGCAAGCCGCCGCCGCCATCCCGGCGAACCTGCCCGTGGGCTCCGGGTTCGCTGGCGCCAACGCTCGTGATTCGGAACTCGCTTACTGGACCGGCGTCGCCTGTGAAGGCTCCGGCGATACCCAGAAAGCCGCTGAGTCCTGGAAGCGGGCGGTAGCGCCGCCGGAGCCCGGTTCGGAGCGCCGTGCCAGCCAGTTGGGTCGCATCGCGGCCGGCGGCAGTGCTCAAGCCTACTATCAGGGCCTCGCTTTCCAGAAGTTGGGTCAAACGGAAAAAGCCCAGGCGCTGTTCCAAGGTCTGGTGCAATCCGGGCAGAATGAGTTGAAACAGCCCGCGCCTCCGGCCGGCAGCCGTGGAGGCCGCGCCGGACCTCAAATTTCACCGCGCGTCCGCACTGCCAACGCTCATTACCTCGCCGGTCTTGGATACCTGGGACTCAAAGACCAGGCGCACGCCAAAGCCGAACTCAGCCAAGCCGTCCAGATAAGCCCCGACCTGGTTGCCGCCAGAACCGCATTGGCGTCCCTCCCATGACGCGGCGCCTCCGCGTTTGGTTGCGGAAATCACCCGGGCATACGTGGTTTAGCATCTACCCTGCGATCACTGCCGCCCCAACCGTGGCAACTTCGACGTCTTCCATCTCGGGCAGGCCGCTTACGGCCACTGAGCCCACCACTTTGCCATCTTTGCGCAAAGGAATTCCGCCGCCCCAGCCGATGAAACGCGGGTCGCCGTAATAGGCTATGTCGCAGCCTTGCTCGGGGTCGCGGACTCGCTCCCCAACTTCCTTGCTCGGTTTGCCGGTGCGGACAGGCGCTTCCGCCTGCCAATCCCCGGTCGCGCATAATGGTTCCAGCTACCCTGGCGCGTGTTGCCTATGACTACGTCCTCTGAAGAGTCCCGCATAACGGTCTCCCCAGATCCCGGCTGGCCTTCCCACCGCTTGCGTTGGGTGTTGCTGGGCGCATTCCTGGGGCTGCTCGGCCTCATCCTGATCTCCGGCGCTGCGGCCTCTCACACCCTCAAGGAGATGCAACAGCAGGAGCAGTTGGCGCGGCGCGACGTCGCGGATCGCACGCGCAATCTCTCTGGCCTTTATCTTTCCATTGAGGTCTATAACGAAACCATCCAGCGCTACGCCGCCTGTCCGGAAGGCAAGCCCGACCCTGTAGTCCGCCAGCAGGTGGATCGATTGACCGCGGACATCGGCTCGCGGTTGGATCGCTATCCCTCCAACCGCCAGCCCGAGGAAGCCGCCTTCCTGAAGGCCATCCTGGATCAATTCGTGCGCCATCGCGACTTGTACGCATCCATCCTGGTATTGAGCCCCCAGGCGCTCCACGGCCGCGAGCAATCTCTCATCAACGATCGGATTGTCTCCCTGCGGTCGCAGTTCCTGGAATCATCCGGCCAGCTCCAGGCGTGGAACAACCAGCAGTTTCGCCGAACCGACGAAACACTCCTGGCGCAGTTCGGCCGTCTGCAGTCCAGCCTCACGGAATCTCTGTCCATCGCGCTCGGCGCCGGCCTGCTGCTGGCGATGGCGAGCATGGCGTACATCGTGCGGCTGGAGCGGCAGACCCGCGGCCGGTACCGCGAGCTGGCCCGGAGCCGCTATGAACTGGAGCGGCTTTCCTCCCGCCTGGTGGATGTCCAGGAAGCCGAGCGCCGGTCCATTTCGCGGGAATTGCACGACGAAGTGGGCCAATCCCTCGGCGCCCTCCTGGTGGATCTCGGAAGCTTGTCCACCAACCTGCCCGAGGATCCAATCCGCATTAAAGAGCGGCTCGACAACATGCAATCGGTCGCCGAGCTCGCCGTCGGCGCCGTCAGAGATATCGCGCTCCTCCTGCGCCCATCCATGCTGGACGATCTCGGCCTGGTCGCCGCCCTGGAGTGGCAGGGCAGAGAAGTGTCGCGCCGCAGTGAAATGGAGGTCACCGTCGAGTCGGAAAACGTGTCCGAGGATCTGCCGGACGAATACAAAATCTGCGTCTACCGCCTGGTGCAGGAAGCGCTCAACAATGCCGTGCGCCACGCCCGGGCCCGCAACGCCAAGGTTCGCGTGGTGCAGAACCAGAACCGTATCGCCATCGAGGTCGGCGATGACGGCCGCGGCTTCCAGCCCGAGCGTGCGCGCGGCCTTGGCATAATGGGCATGGAGGAACGCGTCAAGCGGCTCGGTGGAACCTTGACCGTGGATTCCGCGCCCGGGCGCGGCGCCGCCATCAAAGCCGAGCTGCCCTTGCCCGCATCCGCCGGGAAACCTTCATGAGACAGACCCGCGTCTTACTGGCCGACGACCACACGCTGATCCGCGCCGGCTTGCGCCTGGTGGTCGAACAGCGGCCGGAATTCGCCGTGGTGGGTGAGGCCGCCGACGGAAGAGAGGCCGTGACCCTGGCGCAATCCCTCAAGCCCGACGTTGTCGTTATGGACATCGGAATGCCCGGCCTGAACGGGATCGAGGCCTGCCTGCAGATTCGGGGGAGTCTTCCGGATACCCAGGTGGTCATGCTCAGCATGCACTCCGACGAAGGATACGTGCTGCGAGCGCTGAAGGCCGGCGCCCGCGCGTACCTTCTGAAGGATTCCGCCGAGGCCGACCTGGCCAGCGCCATTCGCGCCGCCTCGGAAGGCAAATCTTTTTTCAGTCCGGCGGTGGGCAAGGTGCTGCTCGAGGACTACATGCGCACCCTGCAGCGGACCGGGGCCGAAGATTCCTACGAGCTGCTTTCGCCCCGCGAACGGGAGATCCTGCAACTGGTCGCCGAGGGCAAATCGAGCAAGGAAATCGCCACCCTGCTCAATCTCAGCGTCTATACCGTGGAAACCCACCGCGCCCACGTCATGCAGAAACTGAACCTGCGCGGCGTCCCCGAGCTGATTCTCTACGCCGTCCGCAAGGGAATCATCTCGTAGCCAACATACCAAGTCTCCGGCCCCCGAATACCGACTTCCCGTTACAAACACCTGGCCCTCCCCCGCATCTATACCAATGGGTCCACAATTCGGCGGATGCCGCTCGAACTCGTGGAAATGCCCACATGGTGAAAGGGAAGGTTATATGAACACACAGAGTATCTGGATGCGTCCGAAAACCGCGGCCCTCGGCGTGGCTCTGGCATTGGGGCTGGGTGGTCTCGGTCTGGCCGCAGCCAATCGCGTCTGGAACGACAATCCACCGGCCACACTGAAACTTGCGGATGCCGATGAAGGCCCCAGCCGCACCGGCTTCGCGCCGGTGGTCAAGAAAGTTTTGCCGGCCGTGGTCAACATCTCGTCTTCTAAGGTCGTCAAAACGCCTACGGCGTTCGGCGGCCAAATCCCCGACGAACTCCGCCAGTTCTTCGGCGATGATTCACAGGGCCGCCGCGGCATGCCCCGCGAGCAGCGCGAGCCTCGCGAGCAGCGCGAGCAGGGCCTCGGCTCGGGCGTGATCGTCAGCCCCGAAGGCTACATTCTGACCAACAATCATGTCGTCGAGGGAGCCACGGACGTCAAAGTGACGCTCTCCGACAAGCGCGAGTTCAAAGCTCGCGTCGTCGGCGCCGATCCCAAAACGGATATCGCCGTCCTCAAGATCGACGCTTCCGGTCTGCCGGCCATCGTGATCGGCGACTCTTCCAAAGTCCAGATCGGCGACTACGCTCTGGCGGTCGGCAATCCCTTCGGCGTCGGCAAAACCGTGACCATGGGAATTGTCAGCGCCCTCGGGCGCACCAACCTGGGCATCGAGGCCTACGAAGACTTCATCCAGACCGACGCGCCCATCAACCCCGGCAACTCCGGCGGAGCGTTGATCGACGATCGAGGCGAATTGGTCGGCATCAATACCGCCATCATTTCGCACGGCTCCGAAGGAAATCAGGGCATCGGCTTCGCCGTTCCGGTGAACCTGGCCCGCACCGTCATGGACCAGATCCTCAAGAACGGAAAAGTGACGCGCGCCTATCTCGGGATCGTCCCGCAGGACGTCACGCCGGCCATGGCCAAGGCCTTCGGCGAAAAAGAACCGCACGGCGCGCTGGTGGGCGACGTCAGCCCCGGCAGCCCGGCGCAGCGCAGCGGCCTGCTGAAGGGTGACATCATTCTGGAACTCAACGGCAAGCCCGTGGAGGACGCCAACCAACTGCGCATGAGCATCTCCATGATGAGCCCCGACGCCGGCGTCACCCTCAAGGTTTTCCGCAACGGCGCCGAGCGTGAACTCGCCGTCAAGCTGGCGGAATTGCCCGTTAAGGAAGCCAGTGTTCGCAGCGAATCCAACGGCACCAAGAGCGTCCTCTCCGGCGTTGCGGTGGAGGATGTGGACGCGCAAACCGCCCGGCAACTCGGCCTGCCCGCCAACACCGCCGGTGTGGTGGTAACCAATATCAGTCCCTCCAGCCCGGCCGTCGATTCCGGCCTGCGCCGCGGGGATGTCATTCAGGAAGTCAACCGGCAACCGGTCAAGAATACTTCCGATTTCGAGCGCGCCATGCGCAGCTCGAAAGACCAGACTCTGCTGCTGGTCAATCGCCAGGGCAGCACGATGTACGTAGCGGTCTGACAAAGTTGCTGTGGGGCGGCCAATCCTGGCCGCAGCCGGCTTCAGCCGGCTCAACCCGGCCGGCCTGTGGTGATCCTCTGCACCACGGCCGGCCGCTTTTTTGTCTCACAGGCCAACAGGAGAAGTGGAAGCCGGCGTACGCCAGGCTATCGAGCCTCGCCCCTGATCGTCTCCTGCCAGAGGCTCAAACCCCGGACCAGTGAGCTCTCCAGCCAGGGGTCAAATCGCTTTTCCGCTTGGGCCTGCTCTTCTGCGTAATTGATTTGGAAGAACTCATCGCAACACCGTACGGGCCCCTGGCCTTCCCCCTGAAAGAAGGCCGAGGCTGCAAGGATTCCTCTGAACGCAGCCCCGACACCGTGAAAGGAAATCACAAGCTGCGCCTTCCGCGTCGTGACGAACTGCAATAATGCCCACAGGTTGGATTCTGCCGGGTTTGCAGGGTAGTGCAATTCCTCGGCTACCTGAAGGATCTCCTTGTCGCGCCCACCTTGCCCTCCCGCCGTCTGAAATGTGAATCCGCTGCGGACAGAACCGATTTCTGCCCTGAGCCTTTCCGCGACGTGGTTAAGCTTTCCGACCGCGCGGTTCCGCAGCCCCGCGGCGATTTCCCGGGCCTTCACCCATTCCTTCGGCGGAATCTGGCCCATGCCAATCAGCAGGTCCCGTACCGAGTCCACTGCCGCGTCAACCGTAAGGGGCGGCTTGGCGCGATATGCGAGGTCGAGGCCCTTCAAGAATAACCTCTTTTGCACTTCGCTGAATTGCGAAACCAGTGCCCGCAGGTCGCCGGAGTCGGCGACCTCCAACGCTTCGATATACTTTACCTTCTCGCTGGTCCTGACAATCACCGGAAACCATCCAGCTTTGATGAAGATCAAGCTGGCTATCGCGCGCGCCACTCTTCCATTGCCGTCTTCAAATGGGTGGATCTGTGTGAATCTGTGATGCAGCCATGCCGCTTCCACCTCCACGGGGATCTCTCGTTGGACGTGTTCCGCATGCCATTTCACCAGACGATCCATCTCAGAGGGAACGTGTTCCGGCGGGCAGTATTCGTGAAAAGATCCGTCCTCGCGCCTGGGATTATTGGGCGTGGTCTTGTATACACCCTTCCGAAGCTCCTTCTCGAATAGCTTGCCAAACTGATCAACTACCAGAACAGAATCCTCGTGCTGCAACAAGGCTTGGTGGAGTTCCTTAATGAACCCCGTTGTCAGGTTGCGGTCACCCTTAACGAAATCAAATAGACCGTCTAAGACGTCGGCATGATCCTGGATGACTGCGGCTACGTGCTCCTGGGTCTTGTTGCTGGCCTGATGGGGAATCAGGCTGGCATTGATTCCATGTTCGATCAGCATTTCGGTCACGCCCCGATCGATAACATAGACACCCTCAATGTTTCCGGTCTCGATGGCCCACTCCCGCCTGAGCTGCTGATGGAAATCCTCGATGACGCGCTGGTCCGCCAAAGTGTCCTTCTGTTCGAGCCAGATCCGCCAAAGGGCCACCAACTCATTGTTGGTGAGCAACCAAGCGTCCGCCGGTAGATCCGCGATTTCCCGCCACTTGTAGTTTTCAGCCATGGCTGTGGCACTATGTTACATCGGTTCGCAAACCACAACCAACCGCCCATGCCCGGTCGTTCAGCCCCTCGTCAAGCTGTACAGCGTGATCTCCGGCGGGGCGCCGATGCGAATCGGAATGCCGATGGTTCCAATGCCGCGGTTCACATAAAGCTGGCTGCCGGGTTTGTGGAACAGGCCGGCCACGTACGGCGTCACCAGCCGGCTGGGCGCAATCTCCGGGCTGATGAACTCGAGCGCCGCCTGGCCGCCGTGCGTGTGCCCCGCCATGCTGAGGTCGATGCCCAATTCCGCCGCCCGCGGAAAGGTGTCGGGGTTGTGGCTGAGCAGAATGTTGACGCGGTCGCGCGCGATGAGGCTCTCGATATTCCCCAGCAGGCGAGCCACCGGCATGGAGGGACCGAAGCGCCGATGGCTCTGGAAATCCACTCCGATCAGGTTCAGCGAATCGGCGCCCGCGGCGATCTCCACATTGGTCCCGCGCAAAATCCGCACACCCACCTGCCGGAACAACTCTGTGATCGAATCCTCCACGCCGGCCCAGCCGTCGTGGTTGCCCAGAGAGCCGAACACGCCGAACGGCGCGCGCAGACCGGAAAGCGCTTCCACCACGGGCTGCTGCGTGCTGGGGTCGAAGGTGACGAAGTCGCCGGTGAGAACCGTAAGGTCGGGCTTGAGCGCGTTCGCGATGGCGACATACTTGCGGATCTCGCTCGCCGGCATGAACGGCCCGATGTGGATATCGGAAAGCTGGCAGATGCGAAACCCCTCAAAAGCACCGGGCAGGCGGGCGATGCGGATGGGCTGCGCGGTGGTCTCGAGGTTGAGCCGTCCGTAGAGCAAACCATAAACGCCGCCGACGAAGGGCGCGGCCGCCGCCACCGCGGCGGTGCGTTCCAGGAAGCGGCGGCGTTCGGGTGATGCGATGGCGTCACCGGAGGAATGCGCGCGCCGCCGCCGGGCCGCCATCCAGCGCGCCGCGCCCACCATGCTTTGCGGAAAGGCCAACAGCCCCACCACCAGGAATGCCACCAGCGAGCTGGCCAGCCACCAGAGGAACGGCGCTGTCACCAGGGCATCCCTGACTGTGAGCTCAACCGGACTTGGGCTTCTCCCAAAGAGGGGACGATTCCACCAGAACCCGGCTGCATAGACGGCCGCCGCCGCGCCGCACACCAGGATACGGCGTCCCCGGTCTGGAATCAGCCGGGCGGCCAGCCGGTAACCGCGCCAGGCCCAGTAGGCCTGGCTGACGGCAAGAATGGCAAGGATAATCGCGAAGAAGGACATGTCGACCGAGTGCGTTCTGCTTCTTCCATTCTCGCACTCAGTGCCCGGTATCCTGAAGCGCGCGGAAAGACGATCCCGGCGAGAGCGTGGAGGATGCCACCGTCCCCAGCGGATCGATCCAGCGCGTCGCGCCCGTGCCGGCCCAGACTTCGCGCTGCTGGCCAGTCTGCGGGTCCACCGTCAGCGTCCGGCCCGCCAGCGCGTCGCTGAAGTTCTGCCCCTGTTTCGCCATCGAGGCCGACCAGCGCTCGTAGCGCGCCTGCGTTTCCTGGAGCGTCCGCCGGAAGGTGGCCATGGCGGCCGCGGCCTGCGCGGCGGTAATCTGCATCTGCCGCATGGCCCACTGCGGGTTCTCGGTGAACGACGCGGCGGAGTGGAACAGCATCGTATAGGCGGCCGCCGCGCGGTCCTTCGGGGCCAGGAAACTCAGCAGGCAGGCAGGCGACCAGTTGCCAGTTCCCTGCATTTCGTAGAGCGAGGTCTCGACATACACGAACGCCACTTTCTCCTGCCCGTCCGCCACACACCGGTAGACCACTTCGCCGGCCGTGGTGCTCGAGGGCCCGTCGTGCGCCGCGTTGAAGATCGGCTCTTCGGTCTTGATCGACTTCGGCTCCAGCGTCTGGCACATCTTACTGAAGCGCGCCTGGCCATAGAGGTCGGCGAAGGCCCTTTTCGCAGCATGCCGCCCTGCGCTTTCCAGCCCTGCGGCACCTCCACGGAAAAGGCCCGCTCTTGGGTATCCTGCAAAGTGGTCCACGAGCCGGGTTGGGCCAGTGCCCCCGCCGCGGCCAGAAACATCAGGCTCCGAGTGCGTGAAATCATGCCCATCATTCTGTGACGGATCGCGCCCGCGCACAAGCCCTCTCCGTCAATCACTTCTTGAAGGTTGGTGCGGATGAGAGGACTTGAACCTCCACACCCTTGCGGGTACATGGACCTGAACCATGCGCGTCTGCCAATTCCGCCACATCCGCACGTTGGATGGAGACTCTATTTTTTCAAACCGCGAAGCGGGAGTCAACTTTTTCGCGGCGCGCCCGGCGCGGCCTTAAACTACGTCCACGCCCATGCTGCGCGCGGTGCCGGCCACCGAACGCATGGCCGCTTCCAGGTCGAAGCAGTTCAGGTCCGGCATCTTGATCTTGGCAATCTCTTTGACCTGCTCCTGCGTAATCTTGCCGACCTTGGTCTTGTGCGGCTCCGGCGATCCCTTGGCCAGGTTCACGGCGCGCTTGATTAGCACCGGCACCGGCGGCGTCTTGGTGATGAACGTGAAAGAGCGGTCCGAAAAAATCGTGATCACCACCGGGATGATCAGCCCTTCCTGGTCCTTGGCGGATGTCTTGGCGTTGAACGCCTTGCAGAAATCCATAATGTTGACGCCCTGCGGACCCAACGCCGTTCCCACCGGCGGCGCCGGAGTGGCCTTGCCGGCCGGAATCTGCAATTTCACCGATGCGGTAATCTTCTTTGCCATATCAACCCTTTTCCACTTGCAGGAACTCCAGCTCCACCGGTGTGGCGCGTCCGAAAATCGTCACCATCACGCGCAGCGTTCCGCGTTCCGCATTGACCTCGTCCACTTTGCCGGAGAAACTCGCGAACGGCCCGTCGACGATGCGCACCGAATCGTTCTTCTCGAATGTCATCTTCGGCCGCGGCCGTTCCGCCGACGAAGCCTGCCGGTACAGAATCTGGTTCACCTCTTCCGGGCTCAGCGGCACCGGCGAATTCCCGCCCCCCACAAAACCCGTCACCCGCGGCGTGTTCTTCACCTCATGCCACAGCGCGTCGCTCATTTCCATTTCCACCAGCACGTAACCGGGATAAACCAGGCGTTTACTGGTGACCTTCTTGCCGTTGCGCAATTCCACCACTTCCTCGGTGGGGATCAGCACCTGCCCGATCTTGTCCGCAAAACCGAAAGCTTCGGAACGCGTGCGCAACGATTCCGCCACCTTGTTCTCAAACCCCGAGTAAGTGTGGATGATATACCACTTCTTGGGAGAGGATTCGTCATACGCCGGCGCGGGCGGTACCGCTTGCGGCTCGGCTTCCACTTCCACTTCCGCTTCCTCACTGGCGGGCTCCGGCTCCGGCTCCGGCGCTGCCTCGGCAGCCGCTTCCGGGGCTTCGACTGGATCGGTCTCTACCGCAACCGGCTGCTCGATAGCTTCTGCGGATTCTGCGGATTCCGCGGAGACTTCCCCGGCAGGCTCCGCCGTTGCGGGTTCTTCCGGCTCTTCCTCTAAGTGGACGTTCTCTTCAGATTCCATATGCGCTACTTCGAAAAAAACCTCAGCACTCCGGTTACACCCCGCGCCAGGAAATAGTCCACCACAAAGAAGTACGTGGCAAAGGCAAACACGGAGAAAATCACCACCGCGGTGGTGCCTTCCACCTGCTTGCGGTTGGGCCAGGTCACGCGACGCATCTCAAGCTTTAAGTCGTTCACGTAATCCTTCGTGCTGTGCCACCAGTTCGTTACGTCGGCCATAAATCTTTACCTTGCTGACTCCCATGGTTAGCGGGATAGCTGGCAGGGGCGGAGGGATTCGAACCCCCACTCGCGGTTTTGGAGACCGCTGGTCTGCCGTTAAACCTACGCCCCTGGGTCGCACCCCCCAAATTGGGGGACCACCCCACCATTCTACTTGATTTCCTTATGTGGCTGGTGTTTCCGGCAGTGCCGGCAGAATTTCTTCATCTCCAGGCGCTCGGTCGTGGTTTTCTTGTTCTTCGTCCTGGAATAGTTCCGGTTCTTGCACTCGGTGCATTGAAAGGTGATGATGTCGCGAGGCATTCCTGTGCTCCTACTTTATGATCTCGGTCACGGTGCCGGCGCCCACCGTGCGGCCGCCTTCGCGGATGGCGAAGCGTAATCCCTTGTCCATGGCCACCGGCGTGATCAACTCCACTTGCAGGTCCACGTTGTCGCCCGGCATCACCATTTCCGTCCCTTCCGGCAATTGCGCCACTCCCGTCACGTCCGTCGTCCGGAAGTAAAACTGCGGCCGGTACCCCTTGAAGAACGGCGTGTGCCGCCCTCCTTCTTCCTTGCTCAGCACGTATACCTGCCCCTTGAACGTGGTGTGCGGCGTGATCGACCCCGGCTTCGCAATCACCTGCCCGCGCTCCACTTCGTCCTTTTCCACCCCGCGCAGCAGCAGCCCCACGTTGTCTCCGGCTTTCACCTCGTCCAACAACTTCTTGAACATTTCCGTGCCCGTCACCACCGTCTTGCGCGTCTCCCGGAACCCCACGATCTCCATTTCCTCACCCACCTTGCAGATGCCCCGCTCGACGCGCCCCGTCACCACCGTGCCGCGGCCCTGGATCGAGAAGATGTCCTCGATCGGCATGATGAACGGCTTGTCCACCACCCGCTCCGGCAGCGGAATGTAGCTGTCCACCGCGTCCATCAGTTCCAGGATCCCCTTCTCCCACTGCGGCTCGCCGTTCAACGCGCCCAGCGCCGACACGCGGATCACCGGCAGATCGTCGCCCGGAAACTGGTAGGTCTTCAGCAGCTCGCGCACTTCCAGCTCCACCAGGTCGAGCAGTTCCGGATCGTCCACCATGTCCACTTTGTTCATGGCCACGATGATGTACGGCACGCCCACCTGCCGCGCCAGCAGAATGTGCTCGCGGGTCTGCGGCATGGGGCCGTCGGTGGCCGCCACCACCACGATGGCGCCATCCATCTGTGCCGCTCCCGTGATCATGTTCTTGATGTAATCGGCGTGGCCGGGGCAATCCACGTGGGCGTAATGCCGCTTGGCCGTCTCGTACTCGATGTGCGCCACGGCGATGGTGATGCCGCGCGCCTTTTCTTCCGGCGCGTTATCGATGGAATCGAAGCTGCGGAACTTGACCTTCGGATTGTTCTTGCCCAACACTTTGGTGATCGCCGCCGTCAGGGTGGTCTTGCCGTGATCGATGTGCCCGATCGTCCCGATATTCACGTGCGGCTTGCTGCGATCGAATTTTTCCTTTGCCATGATGACACCTTCTCTGTACGGTATTCGTTCCGGTAGGAGATTCTGGAGCCGTTGACCAGGATTGAACTGGTGACCTCGTCCTTACCAAGGACGCGCTCTACCAACTGAGCTACAACGGCTTCTCTCACACACTCTACGGACTCACTGGTGGACGGGGGAGGATTCGAACCTCCGTAGCTCCAAGGAGCGACAGGTTTACAGCCTGTTGCCATTAACCGCTCGGCCACCCGTCCGGCCCAATCACCCGCAATGCTCCCACCCAAGCGAGTCGCATTACGGGGGAACTATAAGCATACAAGGATTGTCCCGCTTCCCGCAACTCTCCTTCCGGCCCGCACAAGGCGCCGCGTGCTTTGCTAAGGTGGAAGAACTATGAGCGAGGAACTGGCCGAAGTTGACTTTCAACGGTTCTGGCGCCGCCTGCAACAACTTGGGCTCAATGCGTACGAATCGCGTTCTTACCTGGTGCTCTTGGGACATCACAAGTTCAAAGCCCTGGAATTGGCCGCGCGAGCCCACGTGCCCAGGCAGAAAATCTACGAGGTCCTCGACAGCCTGGTGGAAAAGGGTTTTGCCCAGGTGGTGCAGGAGAAGACCAAGCTCTTCTCCGCCGTCGAGCCCAGTCTCGCGATTCCCGGATACCTGGGGCGCAAGCGTCAGATCCTGGAACAGGATCTGACCGATAGCGGCCGCGCCGGCGGCGCCCTCATCGAAGATCTCAAGTCGCTCTACTCCGAGGGACGCGGGGGGCGGGGCACGCTCGATTTTCTGCGCATCGTCTCCGAGCCCACCCAGACCGCCGCGGAGTACCGCCGCATGCTGGCCGAAGTGAAACGCGAGTACGTGGAGTTTTCGCGCCCGCCTTACGCCGTCGATCCCCTCCACGAACAACTGGTGAAACAGGCCGGCTCGAGCGGCGTAGCCTGCCGTCTGCTGCTCGAGTCGGGCACGCTCGACGACGAACACCGCCAGCGTCTGGCCGAGTACGTCGCGGCCGGCGTCGAAGTGCGCGTCGCCGAATCGCTGCCCATGAAACTCGCGGTCTTCGATGGCCAGCACGGCATGATCGCGCTGCTCGACCCGGTGATCACGCGTCCCACCTGGACCGCCGTCGTCTTCCATCACGAAGGCATGGGCGAGGCCATGAAAGGCCTCTTCGAAGAACACTGGCGAAGAGGGCGGAGCCTGTAAACCCGCTGCGCTGGAGCATGAGATTGACAATCCTCTGCACGCTGGCGTTCGCTTGCTTAGTGCACGGCAGGCCGCCGATCATCGTGACATTTCCGCCCACCTGACTGGGGACAGCCCTGCCATCAGCTCGAAAAAGTGAGGACGGACCTTCTGGCAGCCTCCTGGCGTGCGCCATTGGCAGCGGTTTGACCAAACGAAGCCAATTTTCTGTAACTGGCGATTTTTCTTTGGGATTGGAAGAAGGGTGGGTTTGACGGAACGAAGCCAATTCTGGGAGCGTGGCTGGGTGGCTGCCCCAGTCGCGCCGACAGGAATGTCGGCGTTGCGGGCCGGAGGCCCGCTCCACGGGGCAACTCAAATCTTCGCAGTGATCGAAGAAACTGAGTTGCTGCGATAGCGGATTCGATTTGACCAAACGAAGCCAATTTGGTTGTGATGACAGACGCCTCATGCGATCCCACGATAGCGGGCTAGAGAGGCGGAGTCTGAAATTCGAAATTGGAAGTGAGTGAAACCATGGGAAATTGAGGTTGAGATTTTTGTGAACGGGAAACCCACTTTCAGTGGCGATGCGGCTTTCGCTCCCAAACCTAACCGTCCGATTCGATATTCTCCGCGCTATGCGCCGAATGCTATGCTACGGCGTATGAAATGGCAGAAGCTAGGGTCAGACAACTTTCAGGTTTATCGATCCGCTGTTCCGGGTGGTTGGCTCGTACTCGTTGGTATGCTCGGCAGCAGTCCCGGTGTGACGTTCTACGCCGACCCCGGACACAAGTGGGACGGCAAGTCGGCCCACTAAGCAGGCCGCAGCATAGGCACCTGCGATTCGCGCCAGATGGCCCGCTGTGCGATGCGTGGCACGTTATACAGCGGTAAACAGGCACTTTCCCGGCCATTGAGTTGTGCAAGATTCAGATTGCGGACGATAGACGAGCTTCCTTTCCTTTGACCCCGCGTACGGAAGGGTGCACCCTTCGGCCTTCCACATGAGCGAGAAGTCGCCAACCCGGACGGGTGGTGGCTGAAGCGGGAAAACAGGCGCACAGGCAGACAGCAGGGTGCCACTCAACGGCTTAAGTGACCAGGACTGGGGCTAGCGCGTCCCTCCCGGCACGCCGCGCTGTTTGCGCGTCAATATCTCTCGCACCGCGTAGATGCGCCGGTCCTGGCTCTCGAAGTACGTCCGCATCATCATCTCGCCGATCAGCCCGGTGGAAAACATCATCAGGCCGGCCAGCAGCAACAACGCGCCCGCCACCATGATGGGGCCGTGCTCGGTCACGATGTCCTGCCGCCACAGCAGCTTCTCCACGGCCAGCCACACCATGATGCCGCCGCCGGAGAGCGTGCCGGCGAGGCCCAGCAGCCCGAAGAAATGCATCGGCCGCGTGAAATACTTCAGCAGAAACTTGATGGTGACGATATCGAACATCACGCGGAACGTGCGACCGATCCCATAGTGCGAGCCGCCGGCCGCCCGGTGCGTGCTGCGAATCGGCACTTCGGCGATCCGCGCGCCATAGAAACTGGCCAGCGCCGGAATGAAGCGGTGCAGCTCGCCGTACAGGTTCACGTCCTTCAGCACCTCGGCCCGATACGCCTTGAACGTCGTGCCGAAATCGCGCAGGTCCACGCCGGAGGCTTTGGCCATCAGCCAGTTCGCGATGCGCGATGGAATCCTGCGCATGATGGCGTTGTCCACGCGGTGTTTACGCCACCCGCTCGCGATATCGAAGCCTTCGTCGATCTTCTGCAGCAGCGCCGGAATATCTTCGGGCGCATGTTGCAGATCGCCGTCCATGGCCACTATGACGTCGCCTTTGGCTTCGTGGAATCCCGCCGAAAGCGCCGCCGTCTGCCCGAAATTGCGCCGCAGCCGGATCACTTTCAGATGGCCGTCGGTCTCCACCAGGTTCGACAGCAGCTCGAAACTGCGGTCGTTCGAAGCATCGTCCACGAACAGGATTTCGTAAGGACGCTGCACCTGGTCGAGCACCACGCTCAGCCGGTCGTACAGCGGCAGAATGGAGTGCTCTTCGTTGTGAATCGGGATGACGATCGACAACATGGCCACGAAACATACTAGTTTATCATCATGGACCGCATCCCATTCCAGGCAACCGCCGCGGGCGCCCCATACCAGCAGATCGCGCGCCTGCCCGCGGCCGTGCTCCTCGACAATGTGCGCAGCCTTTACAACGTCGGCGCGTTTTTCCGCACCGCCGACGCCGCCTCCATCGAGAAGCTCTACCTCTGCGGCATCACTGGCCGGCCGCCCAAGCGCGCCATCTCGAAGACCGCCCTGGGCGCCGAAGAAACGGTGGCCTGGGAGCACTCCTGGGAGCCGCTTCCCCTCCTCCACAGCCTCCGCGAGCGCGGCTACGAAATCGCCGCCGTGGAAACTTCCATGCACGCCGTCGACCTCTTCGACTGGGCGCCCCGCTTCCCCGTCTGCGTCATCTTCGGCCACGAAGTCGAAGGCATCCGCCCCGACGTCTCCGCGCTCTGCGACACCCACGTGCGCATCCCCATGCTCGGCCTCAAGCACTCGCTCAACGTCTCCACCGCCGGCGGCATCGTGCTCTATGAATTGCTCCGCAAGTACCGCGCCCTGGGAAAAGCTGAGCAAGGGCTTCGCCCTTGAAATCCCCGCGGGATTTGGAAGCCAGAAGTCAGGAGTCAGAAGCCAGAATAAACCCGCGGCAGCCCACGGGGCACCCCGAGCCTTCTGAATTCTGTCTTCCTCGACTTCTGATTTCCAAACTTCTGCTTCTCGGAATGGCCGGCGAAGAATCTGAGCTACGATAAGACTTGTCTCAGCCACTGCCCCGTCTGCGCCCGACCCTCGATTTCATGCCTTCTCCCTCCCCGGAGAATCCCGGCCTGTTTATGCGCGATCCATACAAGTTCTCCGACGCCATGCTGATCGTTCCTCCCATGCTGGTGGAATGCCTCCGCTCGTTCGACGGCGCCCAGACCGAGCTCGATCTGCGCGCCGTGCTGGTGCGCCTCACCAACAGCCTGGAAGTGGAACAGATTGCGCGGCACCTCATGGAGACCCTCAGCACCGCCGGATTCCTGGAAGACGCAACCTTTGAACACATGCGCGATGCCAAGCGCCAGGCTTTCGCCGAATGCCCCGTCCGGGTGCCCGCTCACGCCGGCTCCGCTTATCCCGGCGATCCTGCCAAACTCCGCGAAACCATGCAGGAATACATGACTGCCGATGCCCCCGCGGCTCCCGCCGCCGCCGGCAACCTCTTCGCCATCGCCGCCCCGCACGTCAGCCCGGAAGGCGGATGGCAATCCTACCAGTCCGCGTACCGCATGCTCGGTCCCGAACACCGCGACCGCACCTTCGTCATCCTGGCCACCTCGCACTACGGCGAGCCCGATCGATTCGGCCTCACGCGCAAGCCCTTCCGCACGCCGCTCGGCCACTGCCAAACCGATGCGCGCCTGGTCGATTGGCTCGCCCAGCGCGGCGGCAGCGCGGTGGAAATGGAAGATTACTGCCACTCCTTCGAACATACCGTCGAGTTCCAGACCATCTTCCTGCAGCACACCATGGGCCCCCAAGTGCGCATCCTGCCGATTCTGTGCGGCTCCTACGCCCGCAGTATCTACCGGGGCGGTAGCCCCGAGGATTCCGACCAGGTGAAGCGCTTCGTCGACGCTCTCGCCGAATTACGCGACCGCGAAGGCGAGCGCCTCTTCTTCGTCCTCGGCGTCGACATGGCCCACATGGGCGCGCGCTACCAGGACCCCTTCGAAGCCGCCGCCAACCAGGGTCGGATGACCGAAGTCGGCGCGCGCGACGCCCGGCGCATCGAGTGCATCAATGCCGCCGACGCCGCCGGCTTCTGGGACCTGGTGCAGCAGAATCGCGACGACCTCAAGTGGTGCGGTTCGTCGCCCTTCTACACCTTCCTGAAGATCGCGCCCAAAGCCCGCGGCCGCCTGTTGCGTTACGAGCAGTGGAACATCGACGAATCGAGCGTCGTCAGCTTCGCCGGCATGGCCTTCACCGAGTAGACGGGCGCCGCAGTTTATACCGCTTTCCCCGCCACTCGATGGTATTCCCGAATGCCGACGACAGCACGGCCCACAACCACACCCACGTCCCCAGCGGCGTCCAGATGGCGTGTACCCACAGGTGCCTCTTGAACCACGCTTCGCATTCCGGCAGCGCGGCCTTGGCCAGCGTCGCCCGGTTCAGCCCCTTCAACATTCCCGGTGAAAGCTGCGCGACCAGCGCCCACTCCGCCAGCCGGTTTCCGCGAATCGAGGCAATCGCCGACGCCGCCATCCCGCCGCAATAAAACACGTGCGCCATCAGCGCCAGCCACCACAGCCGCGCATGGCAAACGCGCGTGACCGTCATTTGCCGGCGCATCCAGCCGAAGAACCGGCCCATGCCGATGGGTTCGTAGCACGGCACCAGAGCGCCGGGAGCATACGCGATCGCGAGACCTGTCGTCCGCACCGCCGCGCTCAGCGCGTAATCGTCGCTCACCGTGTCCTTCCAATAGTCCGGCACGCACGCGTCGTAGAATACTTCTTTGCGGATCGCCATGGCGCCGCCCCACGCGAAGCGGTTGTCGCCGGGGCCCAGCCGCCCGCCCGCGACTGCATCCCAGACACCGCGCATCAGGCTCCAGAACGTCGGCGGCACGGGCGTGAACCAACGGTACCCGGTGGAAGCGCCCACGCCTTTTTCCTTGAGCGGCGCCGCCAGCGCGCGCAGCCATCCGCGCGGCACGCGCCCATCGGAATCGGCGAATGCCAGGATTTCGGTGCGTTTGCTCGCCGCCCGCACCGCCGCCGCCAGGTTCTGCACTTTTTCGCCCGTCCCCGGATCGTCGCCGTGCGCCAGCACCACCCTGCACTTGGGCGGCAGCACTCCCGGCGGAATGTCGGCCGCCCGATGCGCCACCACCAGCAGTTCGTAATCCGGATAATCCAGCGACTCGAGCGCCGCCAGGTTTTCGCGCAGCCCCTGGTCTTGGCCCTTCACCGGCACGATCACGCTGGCCGGCGGCCAATGTTCGCACGTCTCGCAAAGCCTCCGCGCTACGTAGTCCGCGCGCTTGCGCTCGCCGCGCAGCGAGAGAATTGCCAGCAACAGCGCCGGCCCGGCGAAGAACCAGTACCAGAAGATCAAAGAGGTAGGATAGCAACATGAGAGTGGAATCTCCGGCGTGCTTGTGGGGTCGGGCTTTCAGCCTGCCGCCGGGCTTCTGCCCGGCGTCTCGCGACAATCCTAGAAACGCCGGCTAGAAAGCCGGCGGCAGGCTGAAAGCCCGACCCCACATGGGCGCGCACCCGCATCATGACAGCGTCGGAAATAACGCTATGATGCTGGTATGCGGACCACGGTCACACTGGACGCGGACGTCCGACGAATTCTGGAAGACGCCATGCGGCAGCGCGGCATCTCGCTCAAGCAGGCTCTCAACGACGCCGTCCGCGCGAGCCTGCTGCCCGCCGACGCACGCCGCAAACGCCCCTTCGTCCAACAGACCTACTCGCTCGGCGCGGAGCAGCTCTTCCCTTGGGACAAGGCTCTCGCGACAGCCGACGCCATCGAAGACCGGGAATTCCTCCGCAAGCCATGAAACTCCTCCTCTTCTCCGACATCCACAACGATTGGAAGCGGCTTGAGGAACTGCTCTCGATGGAAGCCGACCTCTACATCGCCGCCGGCGATCAGTGTACATGGAACAAGGGCATCGACCGCTACGGCCAGATTCTCGAGCGCCGCGGCGACAAGGTCTACGTGCTTCCGGGTAATCATGAGTCGGCGGACAAAATCGTTGAGCTCTGCGCGCGCCATGGCCTCCGCTATTTCCACGAAGGCCATCTGCAGCTCGGCCGCTGGCACATCGCCGGCCTCGGCTATTCCAACCCCACGCCCTTCCACACTCCCAGCGAATACAGCGAGGCTCAACTCGCGGAACACTTGCGGCCCTTCGCCCCGCTCTCGCCGCTGGTCCTGGTCTGCCACGCGCCGCCCTACGGCACCGCGCTCGACCAGGTCCGCCCCGGCCTGCACGCCGGCTCGCGCTCGGTTCTCGAATTCATCCAAAAGCACCAGCCCGCGTATTTCTTCTGCGGCCACATCCATGAGGCCGAAGGCGCGCATATCGAAATCGGCCGCACGCGCGCCCGCAACGTCGGCAAAGCCGGCCATTTGTTAGAATTGGATTGAATCCCCATGACATTCGAAGAGTTAGAACGCGCGTATCAGCCCCTCCGCGACCAGGCCCTGGCCGTGCGGAGGTATCTTTGACGCCCCCGCTCAGAAACAAAAGCTAGCGCGATCCGAAGAACAAATCTCCGCCCCCGATTTCTGGAGCCAGCCGGAAAAAAGCCAAAAAGTGATGCAGGATCGCAAGCGCCTGGAAGAGGCCATCGCCAACGATGAGCGCATCCGCACCATGACCGACGATCTCGATACCATGTTCGAGCTGGCGCGCGAAGGCGAAAAGGTTCTGCCCGATATCGAGCGCGATCTCGAAACCTACGGCGAGTTGCTCGAACGTCTCGAAACCGCCATGCTGCTCTCCGGCGAGAACGACCGCCGCAGCGCCATCATGACCATTCATCCCGGCGCCGGCGGCACCGAAAGCCAGGACTGGGCCGAGATGCTCCTCCGCATGTACCTGCGCTGGGCCGAGCGCGCCGGCTTCCAGGTGGTGGTCACCGATCGTCTCGAGGGCGAAGGCGCCGGCATCAAGTCCGTCACCTTCGAGATCAACGGCGACAACGCCTACGGCTTGCTGCAATCCGAGATCGGCGTGCACCGCCTGGTGCGCATCTCCCCCTTCGACTCGAACGCGCGCCGCCACACCTCGTTCGCCTCGGTCTTCGTTTATCCCCAGGTGGATGACGAGATCAAGATCGACGTCAAGCTGGACGACCTCCGCATCGATACTTTCCGCTCCTCCGGCGCCGGCGGCCAGCACGTCAACATGACCGATTCGGCGGTGCGCATCACGCACTTTCCTTCCGGCATCGTGGTGCAGTGCCAGAATGAGCGCTCGCAGCACAAGAACCGCGAGACCGCCATGAAGCAACTCCGCGCGCGCCTCTACGAGCGCGAGCTCGAAAAAAAGCGCGAGGAAACCCGCAAAACCGAGGATTCCAAGCTCGAAATCAACTTCGGCAGCCAGATCCGCAACTACGTGCTGGCGCCCTATCGCCTGGTCAAAGACCTGCGCAGCAAGCTCTCCCTGGGCGACGTGGACCGTGTGCTCGAAGGCGATCTCTCGCCGCTCATCCACGCCTACCTGGTTTGGCGCAAGACCGGCAAGATCGCCGGCGACGACAAGGACGAGCTTCCGGAGTGAGCCTGGAGCGCGCAGCCGCGTTGATCCGCGCCGGCCGCCTGGTGGCCTTCCCCACCGAGACCGTCTATGGCCTCGGCGCCAACGCTCTCGATGCCCAAGCCGTCGCGCGCATCTTCGCCGCCAAGGGCCGCCCGCTCACCAGCCCGCTGATCGTCCACGTGGATTCCATCGACATGGCCCGCGCCCTCGCGTCCCAGTGGCCGCCGGCCGCCGCCTCGCTCGCGCGGCACTATTGGCCCGGTCCCCTCACCCTGGTGCTCCCCAAGCAAGCTAGCATCCCCGATATCGTGACCGCCGGCCTCGCCACCGTGGGCCTGCGCATGCCCGCGCATCCGCTGGCGCTCGCGCTCATCCGCGCCGCCGGAGTCCCCATCGCCGCTCCCAGCGCCAACCGCTTTACGGAACTTTCCCCCACCGCCGCCGCGCACGTGCCGGAAGCGCTTGCCGACTACCTCCTCGACGGCGGCCCCGCGCGCGTGGGCATCGAATCCACGGTGCTCTCTCTGGTCGAAGCTCCCACCCTGCTCCGTCCCGGCGTGATTCCTGTGGCGGAACTCGAAGCGCTGATCGGCCCCATCCGGATCGCGGGCGCCGTTTCGGCTTCTGGCCCGCATGCCTCGCCCGGCATGCACGCGCGTCATTACCGGCCTGTGACGCCGCTCTTTCTGCTGGCTGCCGGCCAGGCTCCGCCCACCGGCCATGGCGCGCTTCTCCGCCTCGGACACGAAATGCCGCCGGATCCGCTCGGCTACGCTGCCGCCCTGTACGAAACTCTCCACCGCCTGGACGCCCGGCATCTCGATTGGATCGCCGTGGAGCAACCGCCCGATCTGCCCGAATGGGCCGGCGTCCTGGACCGCCTGCGCCGCGCCTGTGCGATCCTGTGAAATGTGACAAGCCCTGCCTTATGGTGCATCGTTGCAGTGTTCGCTTTTTTTCCTCAAGCACGGCCCGCTCCACAGAACCCACCCGGTCTCGCGGGAGGTTGGCGCGGCACTCTCAACACCGGTGTGGCTGATCTGCGCCTCTTGCTCACCGTCGAGAAGTCCGGCGACCATTATTCCGGCAAGCTCAATAGCATTGATCAGGGTGGAATCATTCCAGCCGATGCGATCAGCGTCGATGGCGATGCAGTCCACTTCGAGTTCAAGGCCGTCAAGGCAACCTACGACGGCAAGTTCGATGCCGGCCATACCACGATCGCCGGAACATGGACGCAAGGCAAGCCATTCCCGCTTGTGTTCACGCGCGACAGTGAAGCCACCGTGCCTGCGCCGAGGCCCGGTCCCGGGGTCGATGTCGAAATCCCGATCGCGCCGACGGCCTTTCGCGGAGGCGGCCAGACCCACCTTGTGTACGAACTGCGCATCACCAACTCCAGCCCCGCGGAAATCAACCTGAAGCAGATCGACGTCCTCGGCGATGGTCCGCTCTCGAGCTTCTGGGACAGGCTATGGTTTTTCGTGGCCTGTTATTGCCGCGCTAATGACACATCTTGACAGGGTCGAAAAAGCGGGGCGCCGGTTTTCGGCGGCTGCGACAGCTCGAAAGACGTGTCGAGATGAGTCTCGACACGGCACGCAAGAGTGCGTGCGCCACGGCTTCTTCGACCCTGTCAAGCGCCAGCTTCCTACGCCGATCCCGCCATCGCCCGCCGCGGCTCGAACGTATACCCGAAACCGCGCACCGAATGGATCATGATGGGGTTGGCCGGATCCTGCTCCACCTTTTGCCGCAGCCGCAGAACGTACACGTCCACCGCCCGGTCGGTAATCGCCCGGTCCTGCCCCCATACCGAATTCAGCAGTTGCTCGCGGCTGAAGACCACGCCCGGCCGGCTCATCATGAACTCCAGCAGGCGGAACTCGGTAGCCGTCAGGGCCAGCGGAGCGCCCTGAAAACGGACCTGCCGGCTGGTCGGATCGAGCTCCAGCCCGCCCGCCTCGAGCACCCGCGGCGGCGCGGTTTGGCTGCGGAACTGCAGTTTGATCCGCGCAATCAGCTCCCGCACGAAGAACGGCTTCACTACGTAGTCGTTGGCGCCCAACTCCAGCCCTACAATGCGGTCGGTCTCGGAAGCGCGCGCCGTCAGGAAGATGATCGGAATCGCCGCCAGTTCCGGCGTCTTGCGGATGCCTTTACAGATATCCAGGCCGTCCGAATCCGGCAGCATGATGTCCAGCAGGATCAGGTCCGGCCGCACCTGCCGGCACAGTTCGATGGCCCCCTTGCCGGTCTGCAATCCGTTGAGCGAGAAGCCTTCCTTCTCCAGGTTGTACTTCAACAGCGAGAATAAGTCCGCGTCGTCCTCGATCAGGAGAATTTTTTTCATAACCAATCCGTAGGCCAAGTTCCTGCTTTCAACCTATCAGCGGCTGTGTTACGAATTCGTTAAGACGCCGTGAATTCTGGATTAAGCTCTTTCGGCCGGAGTGCGGATTCTTCCCCGGGAAGCGTGAAATAGAAGGTCGAGCCTTCTCCGGACCGGCTTTCGACGCGCGTCGCCCCGTGATGCGCCGCCACCAGGTGCTTGACGATCGAGAGCCCCAGCCCGGTGCCGCCCAACTCGCGCGAGCGCGCTTTGTCCACCCTGTAAAAGCGCTCGAACAGGCGCGGCAGCTCGTCGGCCGGGATGCCGATGCCGGTGTCGCGCACATGCACCTCCACGTATCGGCCGTCCGGCCGTGCGCCGACGCTGATTCGCCCGCCCGCCGGTGTGTACTTGATGGCGTTGTCCAGCAGGTTGCTCAGAATCTGCGAGACCGCCTCGCGGTCGCACCATGCCGGAGCATCCTCCGGTCCGGCTTCCAATTCCAGGCGGATCTCGCGCTTTTCCGCCATGGGCCGCATCAACTCGATCGCTTCCTTCAACAGCCCGTTCACCGCGAACGGACCAAACTCGAACTTCTGGCGGTTCTGTTCCACCCGCGAAAGCGTCAGCAGGTCTTCGGTCAACCGCGCCAGCCGTTCGGCATTGTGGCGAATGATGCCCAGGAACCGCATGTTGTACGCGGGGTCTTCGAGCGCTCCGTCCATCAAGGTCTCGGTGTACCCCTGAATGGAAGCCAGCGGCGTGCGCAGTTCGTGGGATACGTTGATCACGAAATCCTTGCGCACGCGCTCTACCTTTTCGAGCTCGGCCTGCTCGTGTTGGAGCTGGGCCATGGTCTTCTCCAGCGCTTCGGCGGTCTGGTTGAGCGTGATGGCGAGCTGGCCAAACTCGCTCGCGCCCGGGTGCGGCAGGCGCGCACGGAAGTTGCCGCGCGCCAATTCGCCGGCGTGCGTCATCACCGCCGCGAAGCGCCTCGAGATCCGCCGCGCCAGCCAGGCCGCTATCGCAATCGCCGGCAGGAATGCCAGCGCCGTCCCAGCCAGAATCTTCGCGCGGATCTCGCTCACCTGCCGGTCGATCTGCGCGGTCGGCATGGCGATGCGCACCGCGCCGCCGGGCATCGGCACGGCCACGTAGAGGAATTCCGTTCCCAACGTCGCGCTGCGCCTCCGCTCCGAGCCGGCTTGGCCGCGAAACGCCTCCATCAGTTCCTTCCTCGTGCCGTGGTTCTCCATGCCGGCGGCATCGGCTTCGGAATCCATAAGTACCTTCCCGTCCGAGCGCACAATCGTGATTCGGCCGCCCACCGCCGCCGCCAGGCGGCGCACCTCGGCCGCGCCCATCGCCGCCGCGTCCGGTTGGACCAACGCCGCGAGGCGGCACTCATCCGCCAGTTGCCGCTTGAGGTCTTCCAGGTACGCATCCTTCGCCACGTTGGTGGCGAAAGTATCCACCGCCACCAGCGCCACCAGCAGCAGGCAAAACACGCCGGCGATCAGCTTGAGAAAAATCTTGCCGGTCACGCCGGTTCCTCGAAGCGATAGCCGAAACCGCGCACCGTCGTCAGATAGCGCGGGTTTTCGGCCTGCTCTTCAATCTGCTCGCGCAGCCGCCGCACGTGCACGTCCACGGTTCGCGGCGTGACGTTGCGCATCTCGCCCCATACCGATTCCAGCAATTGGTCGCGGCTGTAGGCCCGGCCCGGATGCGTCACGAAGAATTCCAGCAGGTTGAACTCGGTCGAGGTCAGCGCCAGCTCGCGCCCGGCGAGAAACACGCGGCGTCCCGTGCGGTCCAGGCGGAAAGGCCCCATCTCCGTGGCGGCCGGCTCCACCTCCATGTCCTCCCGCCGCAAATGCGCCTTCACGCGCGCCATCAGCTCGCGCGGGCTAAAGGGCTTGGTCATGTAATCGTCGCCGCCGATCTCGAGCCCCAGCACGCGGTCCACTTCGTCCGACCGCGCCGTCAGGAACAGCACCGGCGTCCGCCCGAGTACCGCCGATTGGCGGATCTGCCGGCACAATTCGAAGCCGTCCATATCGGGCAGCATCACGTCCAGCACCACCAGGTCCGGCCTCTGTTGCTCGAGCGCTTTCAGCGTCCCCTGGGACCCGTTGAGCACCTGCGTCTCATAGCCGTGCCGCTTGAGGTTGTAGTCGATGAGCGACGCCAGTTCGGCCTCATCTTCCACGATCGCGATGCGTTTGGGCATGTCTTACATCTCCGGCGAGCGCCGGCGCTCGCTCAGGCGCATCAGCCAGTACAGGCCCAGAGCCAGCGCCAGCACCGCGCCGCCCAGCGGCCAGATGTTGCGCCGCAGAAATGGCTCCCAGCCCTTCCCTAACTGTACTCCCAGGTAGGCTTCGCCGAAATAGCGGATGATGCGCGCCGCCAGCAGGACCGCCAGAAACCGGCTGGTCCGTGTGTGGAAGGCGCCCGCCGAAACCACGAACACCTTCAAAGGCAGCGGAACGATGGGGGTCACGGCGGGAACAAAAACCGTCAGCAACCCGTAGCGGTCGAACCACCGCTGGAACCTCTGTCCCCCGGCTGAGAGGGGCTCGCCTTTGCGGTACAGCCTGCGCCCGTGGCGCGCCGCCTGGAAAAGCGCGATGCTGCCCAGCGAGGAACCCATCACCGCCATCAACGCGGTGAAGTAGGCCCGCTGCGGTGCGTCTACCGCTACTGCCAACATCCAGTAGTCCGTGGCCGCCGGCAGCGGAACCCCCAGCGAATCGATCACGCCGATCAGAAAGATGCCCAGTGGTCCAAAAGCCACCAGTGCGAGGGTGATTTTGTGAAGCAATTTGCCGGTGTCCCGCTAGATCATGTCCGCGAAGGACTTCTTCAGTTTATAAAACCACGCGTGGCCAAGCACGAACACCACCGCGGCCAGCAACCCGAACTTCCATAGCGCGCCGAATGCCGGGTGTTGATTATCCAGGAAAATCGCGCGATAGCCTCTTACTAACACATACATCGGGTTCTTAGTCAGTATCGGAGCCTTGGCCAGCATGTCCTTTTCCGGATAGCAAATCGGCGTCATGAAGAACCAGATCGTCAGCGCGAACCCGATCATCTGCCCCAGGTCCTTCACGTAAGCGCCCAGGCCCGCCAAAAACCAGCTCACGCCGGTCGTGAAAAGGATCTGCGGGATCAGCAGCACGGGCAACCACACCACCGCCGGCGGAATCCCGTGCCGCAACGCCAGCAGGAAGGCGCAATAAAGCGCCACCGCAAACAGCTCCGTAACCAGCCCCGACGCCACCAGGTTCACCGGCAGCGTGTCCACCGGGAACACCAGCTTCTTAATCAAATTGCGATTTTCCAGAATAACACCCGGAGAGCGTCCGGCGGCTTCGCTGAAGGGCAGCCAGGGCAGCATGCCGGCCAGGAAGTAGAGCGCGAACGTCCCCCCGCTGCGTTTCGGATCGCTGCCCAGCAGGTATCCGAAGACGAAGAAATACGTGAGCATCAACAGCAGCGGGTTGATGATGGTCCAGAACGCGCCGCCGAACGACCCCTTGTACCGCCCCATGATGTCGCGCTTCGCCATCACCCGGATCAGCGCGCGATTGCGCCAGATTGTCAGAACCGGGTAGACCAGAGCGTGGCCCACCCCGCGCAGTTCGCGCTCGCGGCGCAACGCCTGCTTCTCTGTCACGCGCATGCGGCGGAGTGTCGCCACACCTCCCTTGGTGGTCGTCTCCACCAGCAGGAACGGCCAGCCGCGGTCGTAGTACCAGCAGACGTCTTCGCGCATGGGCGAGATCACCGTCTGGTACTCGCCGTCTTCCGCGGGCAGTTCGAACTCCAGGAACACGTGCGCCTCGCCGCCGGGCTCGACGTCGCGCTCCAGCCGCACGCGCGCGCCGTCCACAATCAGCGTGCCGCTGGTGCGGTCGAACAGGTGGTAGCCGATGCCGAAGCCGTCGGCCGCGCGCCAGGTCTCTTCCGTAAGGTTGCGGATCTCGAATTCGGCGCGCACCGTGCGGGTCGCGGCGTCCAGCGCCGCCCGCGGATTGAGCCAGGCTGCGCTCATGAATACAGCCATCCGGGGTAGCGTTCCTTCACCGGCCCCGTCTTCCTGCCTAAAGCGTAGATGCCGTCGCCGCGCAGATCCGTCTCCAGGCGATAGCGGCGCAGCAGGTGCGTCACCCAGCCAAATTCCGGATGCGGCAGGTCGCGGAATTCGCCCGTTTCGAGTCGCGCCACCGCGAAACCCGAAGTCTCCAGCAGCCGGTGGATCTCGCGCGCCGTGTACTCGCGGTTATGCCGCGCATCCACTTCTCCCGATTCCGCCGCCGGCTTGATGTACGCGTGGAAGAATCCGGGGTGATAGCCCAGCAGAATGGCGGAGATGCCGCGCAGCGCCGCCACGTTGGGAGTGGTGAGCACCAGGTGCCCGCCCGGCTTCAGAATCCGGTTGACCTCCGACATCAGGTGCATCGGATCTTCGAACAGGTGCTCGATCAGCTCGCAGCACAGCACCGTGGAGAAATACCCGTCGGGATAAGGAAAGCCATCCTTTTCCGCGTCGAAGTGGTCGATCTCGCAGCTAAAGGTCTCGCCGTCCGCGGAAGTCACGGTGCGATGGTCGATGCGGCCCAGCGGGCCGTAGTAGCAACCGCGCACTTCGCCGTACCCGAGTTTATTGCGCAGCGCCGGCGTCACCTGAAGGTACGCGCCCATTTCGAGGATGCGATCCTCGGGCCCGCCCGCCGGCGTGATCTCGAGCGTTCTCACCAGGCGCGTCCGGTGCGTGTCCAGATAGTCGCGCGACGCTTCATCCACCGCCCAGCCGCGCAGATACTGCTCCACCTCGGGCAACTGGGCGGCGGGCGCGGCTTCCTCCGCGGCGGCCCGCTGCTCCGCCCCGCGATATTCCTTGCCTTCCACCACGGCTTCCAGAAATGCCGCGTACTGCCGCGCCACCGCGCCCCAGTTGCATTCCCGCGCCACGTAATCGCGGGCATTCGCGCCCAGCGCCTGCGCCACTTCCGGACGCGACACCAGCAGGTTCATGTACTCGAAGATAAGGTCTTCCTCGCCCGCCCCCACCGGAACCTTGAGGCACACGTCCTCCGGAAACTCCTGGAACGACCCCACCTCGGAAACCATCACCGCCTTGCCCAGGCCGAGCGACCGCAGCAGCGTGCCGGAACTTTCTCCCACCGTGGGATACCGCAGGTTGAGCACGATGTCGCACGCGCCCAGATAGCCGACGAAATCCTCAATCGGCGTGAACCCCAGCACCCGCACGTTGCCCGAAAGACCCATGCCGCGAATCATGGCCGCCAGCGGAAACTCCGCATGCGGCTCACCCACCAGGATCATCCGCGCCTGCGGCACGAGGCGCACCAGGCGCCGGAACGCGCGCAGCGATTCGGCGATGCGCTTATACGGTTTCAGATATCCGAAAATCCCGATCAGCGGCGTGATTTCGTCCAGGCCCAGCTTCTGGCGCCAGGCGTTGCGATCGGCATCGGGAATCCAGGCCCCGTGCGGAATCACCGCGACGGGACCCGTGAATCCCGCCGCCCGCACTTCCCGTTCCATGTGCCGGCTGTGCACCACCACCCCGCGCGCCCGCTCCAGCAGCCGCCGCGTCATCGGCAAGCCTTCGTAATCCGGCCCGACTTCCAGTTTGCGCACCCGCTCGGCGTAGGCGCGCGCCGCGGCCCCGCCGTTGTACTCGCACTCGCGCAGGTAGCCGTCCCAATCGTCGCGCCGGATCGTGAGGTCCGAGATCAGGTGGTGCAGATTCGATTCGTGCATCACCACCACGCCCGGATGTCGCAGCGCGGTCTCGTACACGAAATCGTGATACTGGTTGTTGCCCACCTGGTATAGCGCGATATCGAAGCGCGAAGGGTCAAACGCGTCTTCCGCCCGCGCGAACACTTCCAGGTCCGCCAGGGGCCGCAGCGATTCGATCAGCGCTTCGGAATAGTCCGCGATCCCGCTGCGCGCCGGCGGCAGCGGGGAGAAAAAGGCTGCGCGCATTTCAGCGCACCAACTCCATCGACAAGGTTCCCACGGCCTGCGGAATCTTGATCAGGAGCGGTGTCCGCGCCGCATCGCGCGCGTAGAAGACCTCCACCGTGAAATCGGATTTCGGCCCCTTCACCGCAACCATCAGGTGGTCCGTGACTTCTTGCTTGTCGCCCACCGTGACGGTTTGCGCGCCCGTGTATTCCATGCGCACCGCATACGCCGAGCCGAAGTAGATCTGCTGCGCCGGAGGCACCCTGCCCTGCCCCAGCTCTTTGCGGCCGAAGTAGACGTACGCGATGGCGTCGCGCGCGCACGGGGAAATATTGAAGTCGCTCGTCCCGCCATCGGCCGGATATTCGGTCGCCCGGTGGGCCGTGCCCTTGTCCTGGTCGAAGGCGGTCTTCTCCTTCACCTTCTTGCCGCCTTGGCTGATGTCGCGGCTGAGTCCCGTGGAACAGAGCCCAACGGTGGTCGAGGCCTTGAACTTGTCCTGGATGGCGAAACCGGGGACGGCCGCATCCAATCCGATCTCGAAATCCCAACCGTTGGCGGTGTGGTGCGCCGAGAGCGTAGCGTCGCCCAGACTCAGACCGCTCGGCCAGTTGACGGTATAGTGCAGCCCTTCATCCTGAAAAGGGAAGCCCGTCTGCGCTGCCGCCGGCGCCGCTGCCGCCAACGCCGCCGCCACTAGGAGGAATAAACCAGGGGTGTGCCTCATCGGTGAATTATGCTCGGAACCGCCGCGCGCCGGCGCAGCGGCCGCGCCTGCTCCATCACTTCGTGGAATACTTCCAGCGTCCGCCCGGCCGTCTTCTGCCAACTGAATTGCGCCGCCCGCTGTAATCCTAACCGCTCCATCCGCCCCCGCAGCTCGAT
>JBEKDA010000042.1:0-49684 GCA_050014595.1 Bryobacteraceae bacterium | reverse complement strand
CCTGCGCCAGTGGCACCAACTGGAGGCAGACCTCCGGGAACGATCACGACATCGGGTCCCCCAGATTACATTTCCTTAATCGTTAAGTTAGCGCCTATGGGCCGGGAGGCCTGTCCTACCCGCGGAATTTCTCCGCGCATTCCTGGGAACAGAAATAGACCAGTTCGCCATTCACCGAGCGGGTGATGGCGGTGTTGGTGGAGACGTAGGTGCCACACACCGGGTCCTTCTTGAGGACACCGCCGGATTGCACGGCCTGCTGCGGCTGCGCGGCTGGCCGGGAAGGCGAACGCATGGCTGCGAAGACACTCCGCAGGAGGGAGCGCAGGAGCAGAAAGATCAGCAGGGGGAGCAGGAACTCGCGTACGATGGCTGAGAACATTCAATCGGGGCGGAAATGCGCGACTCCCGCCCCGGGAAACTCCGGTTATTTTTTCTTCTTGGCGGCGGGGCCCTTGTAGGTGGTATCGATGGTGCCGCCCAACTGGTCGAGCATTTCCTTAGCCGATTGCGCGCTCTTGCCGTCGGGAGCGAGTTGGAGATACTTCTGGAAGGCCTCGATGGTGCCGGGAAGCGCGGCGATTTTGCCATCGGGGGCAAGCGAGGCCTGGCCGACGAGCGACAGACCGTACTGATAATACGCTTCGCAGTTCTTGGGGTTATCGGGAGCGGAATCGATAGCCATCTTGAACGCGGCGGCGGCCGCTTCGGACTGGCCGGCGTTGGTCATGAGGGCTCCCAGGTTGAAGTATTTGACGTAAGCCGTAGTGGGATCGAGATCGGCGGCCTTCTTCAATTCGGCTTGCATCTCGGGGATCTTCTTGGCCTTGGCGAGCGCCAGCGCGTAGTTGTTGTGCACGGAAGCATCGTCGGGCTTGAGCTCGATGGACTTGGCGTAGGCGTCGATGCCTTTCTGCGCCAGGGCGTCGAAATCGGCGCCGGTTTTGGATTGCGCCAGACCGATGTAGGCGTCGCCAAGATTGGCCCAGACGGCGGGCTGGGTCGGACCGATCTCGGCGGCCTTTTCGAGATTGGTGACTGCTACGTCGTACTGCTTGTCTTGGAGAGCGTTGAAGCCGGCGTTGAAGGCATCGTTCAACTCTTTGTTCTTCTTGATCTCGCCGGCTTTCTCGTTGATCTGCTTTTCCATGGCGGCTTTTTGCTCAGGCGTCATTTGGCGTTTGAGATCGTCTGAGATCTGGCCGGTTTCAAAAGCCTTTTGAATCTCGGCCTGGCGGGACGCGGCGGCCTGGGCGCCGTTCTTTCTCAAATCGAAATCGATGGGAGGATGATCTCCCAGCGTGGTTTTTACGCCGGAGACTTGGTCGACGACGTTGCCATCGATCACGCACGAGATTTGATACACGCCGAGCGGCACGCCGGCATGGATATAATGTCCCTTCTTGTCGGTCTTGGTCTGGGAATCCCACTTGATATCCGTGCGATGCAACTTGATGATGGCGCCGGCAACGGGTTTGCCGTCCGTGCCCTTGACATCACCTTCGACGGTCGCGACCTGGGCGTAGCAAGCCAACGCCAGGAATACGAGCCCAACGGCGGCAAACGCCGCATTGCGCGAGTTCATAGAACCTCCAACTGAGACTAGTGTGTATTAAATTCCAGTATACCGTAATCGGGTTTTTGCGCTATTCCTCGAAGAGGCGGATCTGGTCTTGGGAAACAGGAACAGGCTTGCGTTTGCGGAGGGGGCTGCCGACCACGCCCAGGACTTCTACGTTGAGGACCGCCTGGCGGGGGACGAAGATTCGCTGCTGGTTGCCGTTGGGATCGGGGGGAATCACCACAAATCCGTGGTGGGTAATTTCGAGGAGATTGTTGGGGAGGATGCCTTGGAGGACTTCGCCGTCGCGGAACCGGAAGCTGACCCAGAGGCCCGCCATTTTCGGGCGGGTGAGAAAAGTGAGGCGTTCCGGGGAGCCCGGTGACTCAAAATCGCGAACAAAGGCGACGGTCTTGATCTCATCGTAGGGAATGGTGGAGACATGGCCCGCTTCGGAAAGCAGTTCGACGCCCGCAGGTTGTAGATAAGAAAGTGGGTTAACGTAGCCCGCGAGGGTCTCGCGCTGGTAGCGGCGGACGAGGGCCTTCTTGGTGGTGGAAGCGGGCAAAATTTCCTCGATACCAACAACTATGTTTCAATCATTTAGCGGCTTATTGTATCATTGGCACGATGTCTGGAGTACAGACGGCAAATTCGGCGGGAAGTCAGAGGCAGATGGCGGCCTATCTGGACTTCTGCCGGATGGAGAAGGGGCTGTCGGCGAACTCGCTGGAATCCTATACACTTGATTTATCGAAATTTAGCGCATTTGTGGGCACCGCGGAAGTGACCGGGTCGGAAGATCTGGGGCGGTACCTAGACCAATTAAGGGAAGCGGGACTGAGTACGCGGTCGATTGCGCGGCATCTGGCCACGCTGCGGGGCTTGTACGGGTATCTGTTGCGAGAGGGAGAGATTTCGACCGACCCGACGGAATTTCTGCGGACGCCCAAACAATGGCATAACATACCTAAATTCTTAAATTTACAAGAGATAGAGAAGATCATACAAGCTGCCGACCAAGCGCGGCCGAGGGGATTGCGGGACCGCGCCATGATGGAAATGTTATATGCCACAGGGCTGCGGGTCTCGGAACTGTGCCGTTTGGGGATGAGCGATCTGAACGCGGACCTGGGAGTGGTACGGACCACCGGGAAGGGCAACAAGCAGCGGCTGGTGCCGGTCGGCAAGGAAGCGATTGAGGCGGTGGGGGCCTACCTGCGGGACGGGCGCGGGGTGCTGCTCAAGGGGCGGGCGAGCCGGTACTTATTCGTGACGGCGCGGGGGGCGTGTCTGACACGGCAGGGCTTTTGGAAGCTGCTGGCGGGCTACGGCCGGAAAGCCGGGATCTTCCGCGGCCTGACGCCGCACGTCCTGCGGCACAGTTTTGCCACGCACCTGCTGGAGGGTGGGGCGGACCTGCGGAGCGTGCAGGTAATGCTGGGACACTCCGATATCTCGACGACGCAGATTTATACCCACGTGATGCGGTCGAGACTTCGGCAAACGATAGATGAACACCATCCCAGGAGCTAAGCGGACGCAGGCGGGCCGGAAGAACCTGGCAGATCGAGAACGCATGCAATGAGCGACTACATCTACATGCTGGAAAGCCACCTGAATCCGGACCAGAACCGGGTGGTGGAAGAAGTCCAAGAGGCGGCGGGCCAGGCGAATGTGAATCTGTTCCTGACGGGCGGCGCGATGCGCGACATGCTGGCGGGTTTCCGGATCCGCGATCTGGATTTCGCGGTGGAAGGCAATGCGCTGAAGGTGGTGAAGACGCTTTGCGAACGGGCTGGGGCGAAGGTGGTTTCGTCCGATGAAGCACGCAAGAGCGCGGAGTTGGTGTTTCCGAGCGGGGCGACGGCGCAAATCGGAATGTCGCGGCAGGAGAAGTACGCGCGGACCGGGGCGAAGCCGCAAGTGACGCCGGCGACTATCCAGGAAGATCTGCGGGGGCGGGACTTCACGTGCAACGCCATTGCGCTGTCGCTGAACCGGACGTCGCGGGGATTGCTGCTGGACCCGATGAACGGGCTGGCGGACATCGAGCGCAAGGAGTTGCGGGCGATCAGCACGTACGGGTTCTATGACGATCCCTCGCGGCTGCTGCGGCTGGTGCGGTTCCGAGTGCGGCTGGGCTTCACAGTGGAAGAGCGCACCGAGATGCAGGTATCGAACGCGCGCGAAGCGGAGGTGGAAAAGCTGATCCCGGCGCGGACGCTGGCGGAAGAGCTGAAGCGGATCAGCGCGGAGGACAGCCCGTCGGAGGTTTTGAAGGGGCTGGAGGAGGCGGGTTTGATGGCGCTCTTTTCGCCGGCGCTGGCGGGCCCGAAGCTGAACCTGGCGGGGATCGTGAAGTTCGAGAAAAACTGCCGGATGCTGCCGGACGACACAGCGACGCGGGCGGCGCGGCTGGGGCCGTTCCTGTACGCGCTGACGGAGAAGCTGACGGCCAAGGAAAAGCAGGCGCTGATCAAGACGACGGAGATGCGGAAGGCGGAGCTGGAGCCGTGGCAAAAGCTGGAAGCGCGGGCGAAGAAGCTGGAGTCGTCTCTGCGCGCGGCGCGGATTAAGAAGGCCTCGCAGGTGTACGCGATCATGTCTACAGCGGCGCCGGACGAGATCCTGTTCCAGTTGTACCACTCGCAGTTGAAGCCCGTGCAGGAGCGGATGCGGAACTACTACCTGAAGTGTCTGCCTCTGCTGCAAGAGATCACGCCGGAGGAATGGGCCACGGTGGAAGGCAAGCCGGGGACGCCGAAATACAAGAAGGCGCGAGAGGAATTCATTGCCTACCGGCTGGACCGCAGGGTGAAAAAGCCGCCGGAGCCGGAAGTGCCGCCACCTCCGCCGCCGGGACCCGCGCCAAGCTCGTGGACCACGCCGGAGACGGCGATGGGGCGCCGCGGCCGGCAGGGGTAAGGCCCCACCTGGTTGAGGCGTCCACTGGAGGTGGGGCATGCTTTAGTTAGCTTGCCCTCAGCCCTGCGCCGTCGTCGCCTGCGGACGCAGGTGCAACGCTTCCAGCACGCCTTTCCACTTTCTTAAAATCAGCTCGGCCAGGTTGAGCAGGATGGCCAGCGCCAATAGCACCGGCCACAGATCCATGGTGGAGCGCACGGAGCGGTTGCCGGCGTCGAAGAGTTGGCGTGGAGCGGGATTGAAACGGCCGCCGGTGGAGGCGGCCACCTGGCGGAGGAGGTCGAGGTTGTTGCCGTACTCGATCATTTCCTCTTCCTGACGGTAGAAGCCGACTTCGGGAAAGGCGCGCGAATCGGCCACGGGACGGATGCGGAACAGACCCTGGTTGGCGCCGATGGCGAGACGGCCACGGTAGTGACCGGCGGCGACTTTGGCGACCTTGAGAGGCGCCTGGAAGCCGGCGGGGCCCAGAGCGTAAATATCGGGGATGGCGGCGGGCTCCGGCAGGTTGTGGGAGAGACGGTAGTCGATGACGAGCTCGTTCGAGGCGCGGTCGAAATCGGCGGTGGTCTCGCTTTGGGGAGCGTGCGGGAGCAGGTCGCGGAAGATGTTGGCCCACAGGCGGTCGAAGCCGGGCCAGGTGAGCCAGTTGGCGGCCCAGCGGTCTTTAGCGTCGGAAGCGAAGACCACGGCACGGCCGAGGCCATACTGCCAACGGACCAGCAGCGGGTCTTCTTTATCGGCGGTGAGAATGACGTCGGAAGTGGGACGTGGTTGGAAGCGGACGTAGCCGCGCAGCGCGGGGACGGACTCCATCCCCACGCCGTCCAGGATTTCAGCCGGCTCGAGAACGACGGCGGTGATCGGCTTTTCGACGGCGGTGGAGCCGGTGTGCTCTTCGACGTCGCGGAGCAGGATCTGCTCGAGGCCGGAGGGGTCGTTTAGAAAATAGGATTTGCCGCCGGCGGCGTCGGCCACTTTTTCGAGGAAGGCGCGGTTGACGTCCTGCCCCAGGCCGACCGTGGAGATGGTGACGTGGTTGATGGTGGCTTCCTTGGTGAGGCTGAAGGTGTCGCCTTCCTCGGAGATGCCGTCGGTGAGCAGCACGATGTGTTTGTAAGCGGCGCTTTGCGGGAGGATCCGCTGGTAGGCTTCGGTGAGAGCGGGAGCGATCTGCGTGCCGCCATCTGGGGTGATGCCGGCGATCTGGCGTTTGATGGCGGACTTGTCTTCGACGCGGCGCAGGTTAACGGCCCACTGGAAGGAGTTGTCGAAAATGAGGACGCCGACGAAATCGATGGGGCGGAGGTTTTCGACGACGCCGATGGCGGCCAGGCGGGCGAGCTCGATCTTGCGGCCTTCCATGGAGGAAGACTTGTCGATGATGAGGACGACGGCGGTGCCTTCGGGGGAACGGGGCGGGGCGATCTTCGCGGGGAGGGTGCGTTCGAGCGGATCGTCGGGAGCACCTTTCTTATCGACGTAGATGTTGCGCTCGCCAGCGATCCAGGCGAGGCCGCCGCCGGCTTTGACGTAGTCTTCGAGAGCGATTTTGCGGCGAGCGGGGATGGATTCCATGTCCCAGTTATTGATGACGATCAACTGGTAATCGTCGATCTTGTCGGGGATGCCGGCGGGCGCGCGATCCACCTGGAACTGGTTGGCTTCCAGGGTGCGGACGATGTGCTGTTCGCTTTCGGGGGGATCGTGGGAGACCAGCAGGGCGCGCGGACGGCGGAGGGTTACGGCGTCCTCAAAACGGGTTTCGCCGAACGAGGGAGCGGAGATTTTGGCGGCGAAACCGATGGCGCCGGCGGAGTTGACGCTGGCCTGGAGGCGGAGGTGGTTCGTGCCCGCGTTGAGCTGGACCTGCGCGGCGCCGATGGGTTTACCCTCAGCCGACATTTCCACGGAAGCCGGAGTGGCGCTCGGGGATTCCAGGGTAACGTCGACCGGGAAGCGCTCCCCGCTGAAGACCTGGCCGGGGAATCCGACGGATTCGAGCAGGACGCCGGGTTTGGGATGACCGGCGAGGGGAACGGTGTCGATGGGGATGCCGAGTTGCTGGGCCTGCCAGATGGCGCGATTGACGGAGCCGAGGTTCTGATTGCCGTCGGAGACCAGCAACAGGCGGGGCACCATGCCGGCGGGCAAAGCGGCGGCGCCATCGCGGATGGCGGCTTCGATATTGGTGCCGCGGCCGGGTGAGGCGGCGGTGTGGCGAAGCTGCCAGTTTCGTTTGACCCGCTCGTCGGGGGAGGCAACGCGGGTGACGCGGGCGAAGGGGATGACGCGCAGCCAGTGGCGGCCGCGGGCGTCTTCGAGATTATCGGCGAGGGTGGACTCGGTCTTGAGGTCCTGGGCGGTGACGGAGGCCGAAGTATCGGCGAGAAAAGCCACCGCGACTTTGGACTGGTAAACGGTGAGGCGGGGTTCGGAGAGGGCCAGCAGGATGCATGCGAAGGCGCCGGCTTTGAGGAGCAGGGCGCTGCGCCGGGCGGAGAGACGCCATTCCCAGGCGGCCCACGCGACGGGGAGCAAGACCAGCAGGAGGGCCCAGGGGCGATCAAAGGTCATGGGAGGGTCCGCCCCACGCAGAGGCGTGGCCGGGCTGCGCCCGGCTGGACCGATTGCCAATCGGTCCGCAGGTTAACAGCCTGCCCCACAGCGCGGCCGAGCCGCAAACAGCATATTCTGTACAGAGCCCGGAGGGCGAAAGATAATAGCCCAGGGCGCACAGCCCTGGGTACCAGGCCGGAAATTAACCAGCCCCGGAACGGGGCGAAAGACGCACCTGGGCGCGGACTCTTACGCCCCGTTCCGGGGCTAACACGTCCTGTGCACGGTTCCCAGTGCTGGCGCACTGGGCTATGCTCTTGCGTCCTTCGGACTTGGGCCGTTTGAAAATTGTCGCGCCCTGCGAACAAATTCGTGGACAGTAATACCGAGGGGCATAGCCGCAACAAATGCGAGATAACGGCAGGCGTCGACACGAGTGTCGACGCGGCACGCATGAGTGCGTGCGCCACGAAGCCTGCGCGGCGATGGGTCATGGCGACACCTCTGCGGGAGCGGGCGCTTTACGGAGGACGGTGGGGCGAGGGGCGAAGCGGGCGAGGCGGAAGCGGCCGAAGAAGAACCACTCGGCCAGCAGACCGGCGGCACCGAGCAGGGCCAGCCAGGGCCAGAGATCGAAAGAACGATCCAGCACGGGCAGGAAACGGGGAATGCCGCGATGGGCATTGGCGGGCGGTTCCCAGCGGGTATCGCCAAGTTGTGGGAGGGTGAGGGAGTAGATGTATTCGGAATCGCCGGCGAGGACGCGGGCGGATCCGGGAGCGCCGGAGAAGAATTCGAGGGTGCGGTCGTGGAGGGTAAAAGGAAGCGGGGAAGCGTCTTCGGCGGTGACCTTCACGGCGGAGGGAGCGAGATCCTGATCGAGAGGGAGTTTGACCGTGCCGGCGGTGGCGGCGGCCACTTCGGAGCGACGGAAGACATCGGGAGACAACCAGCGCAGGAGGTTGGCGAACAGCAGCGGCGTGGCCAGTTCGTAGCGCATGGCGGAGAGCGCTGGATGGAAGCCGAGGACGACAATCTTGGGGTGGCCGTTGCGGGCGACGATGACGGGGCCGGCCTGGACCTCGCCGATTTTGATGTCGCCGGGAGCGGTTTCGAAGACGGAAGCGGATTCGAGCTTGAAGTCGCGCGTGCGGAGGCCGGCGGCGGCCGGATGAGAAGTGTCCCAGCGGGCGAAGGGAACCTGTTGGACGGTTTCCCGCACGGGGATGGGCGAACCGTTCGCGGGGGGATCGATCCAGAGGGAGTCGGCGGCGGGGCGCTGGGGCGGGATGAAGCGGTCGAGGATGACGAGGCCTGAATCGTTGGGGCGGTACTCGGCGGGGGAGCGATAGACGGCCGCGACGCGGGCGGCCGATGAGAGCGCGGGACGGAGCAGATCGGGCTGGCCGGAGTAGACCGTGACGGAGAGCATGGGGAGCGCGGGGAGTTCGAGATCGGCCTGATCGTCGGCGGGGAAGGCGTCATGGGGAGTGAGTGTGACGCCCAGAATGCCGGCGGCGGCGGTGCGGTATTGGAAGGCGGCTTCGGCATCGGCGCCGGGGGGCAACAGGAGATGCGAGGAGCCGGCGGCAGTGCGGGCGGCGGTATTGGGCGGTCCGTAATTGAGCGTCAGGGTGACGTTGCGGGGGCGCGTGCCGTAATTGTGAACGGAGACGTAGATTTCCCAGGTGTCGGGGTCGGCGGCGGAGCGGCGCATGCCGATTTTGCGCAGGCCGCAGTTTTCGATGGCGTCGGGGACCAGCAGCAGGCGGAGGTTGCGGGGCGGCGCGGCGGCGGCGGGATCGTGCTCAGCGGTGCGGCCGGGGCCGATATAGGCGATTTCGCCAGCGCGGCGTCCGGTCTGGGACTGGACATGGCGCGCGAAGGCCAGGGCCTGATCGAGATTCAAGGCCGTGGAACCGGGCTGGGAAGAGAGAATGGCGGCGTCGATAATTTTGCGGTCGGGCTCGAAGGCAGTGGCGGGAGTGGCCAGCGAGTCGGCGCGGACCAGCATGACGCGGTCGCCGGCGGGCAGAGCGCGGAGGTACTGGCGGGCGGACTGGCGGGCCAGATCCATGAGGGTGCGATTGCCGGAACGGGCGGCCATCCAGGCGGAAGTGTCGAGAACCATGACGTGATCGTGACCGGCTTGCAAAGGAGCACCGAATCGGAGCTGGGCGATCGAGAGCAGGAGCAGCGCCATGGAAACGAGCTGCAGGACGAGCGACCAGGGCTGCTGAATGCGGCGGGCGGCGACGGCGGGCTGTTCGGCGGCGACCCAGAAACGGAGAGTGGAGACGATCTGTTTCCGGCGGGAACGATCGAGCAGATAGAGCGCGACGGAGACGGCCGAGATGGAGCCAAAGAGAGCGGCGAATTGGAGGAGGGAGAGATTTAGGAAATACATCGCGCCTCTATCGCCTGGTGAAGAGAGTCAGAATTCACCGCAGAGGCGCAGAGACGCGGAGAAGATAGAGAGAACTGCACCGCGCTTCTCCACGTTCTCGACCTTGTTAGATGGTGGCTCCACAGTGAACATTCATTCTCAGGATCCTTTCTCTGCGTCTCCGCGTCTCTGCGGTGAAAATTCATCGCTCCGTTCATGCGATCCCTCGCATGCGGACCAGGTCGCCGAAGATGACGGACTCGATGGGCTGGGAGGTCGAGATGCCGGCGTAACGGCCGCCGCTGCGCTGGGCCATGGTCTGGATGGTGGCGGCGTATTCGTCGAAGGAGTGGGTATAGCGGATGCGGGCCTGGTCGTCGAAGTCGAGTTTGAGGGCGGCGCCGGATTCGGCGTCGCGGAGTTCGAGTTCGCCGGTCCAGGGCGGGGTGCGATCCTGGTCGGCCCAGATCTGGAGGAGCATGAGCTCGTGGCCGTAGTCGGCCAGATACTGGAGGGCGCGTTCGCAGCCGGCGTCGTCGAGGAAATCGGAGATCACAATGACGAGGCCGCGATGGGAATAGGAGGAGATGAATTCGCGGATGACGGCCAGGTAATCGGTGGAGCCGCCGGGGTGCATGGCGGATATGCCGTCCATGACGGCGGGGAAGCGGTGGCGTCCGCCGCTGGAGAGAAGCCGGTGGCCGAGGCGGTTGGAGAAGCCGTTGACTTCCATGGAATCGAGGCGGACGAGGCCGACATAACAGAGGGCGGCGGCGAGTTGGCGGGCGTATTGGAACTTTTCGCCGCCGTGGGTGGTCATGGAAGTGGAGAGGTCGAGGAGCATGCGCACGGGGACGTGGGGTTCGACCTGGAACATTTTGAGGAACATCTTTTCGAGGCGGAGATAGGCGCGCCAGTTGACGGCGCGCAAGTCGTCACCGTGGTGGAAGTTGCGGTGGTCGAGGAATTCCTGGCCGGATCCGGGGAAATGGGACGCGTTGTGGCCGCCCACCAGGCCGGCAAACGACTTTTGCCAGTGGATGGTGAGGCGTTCGAGTTTTTCCAGGAATTCCCGGTCTAGCAGCGGGCCCGTGGACATACGATTCCTACGCGACGCTGGACTGCGCGGTTACGGTTTGCAGAATGGCGGAAAGAATGGTCTCTGGGGTCTGGCCGTCGGCGTGGGCGTCGAAGTTGAGGATGATGCGGTGGCGAAGGACCGAAGCGGCGACGGAGCGGATGTCCTCGATGGAGAGGTGCACGCGCCCGCGGAAAAGCGCCAGGACACGCCCGCATTCGACCAGGGCCTGGGCGCCGCGCGGCGAACTGCCGTAGCGGATGTATTTGCGCGCGAGAGGGTGGGCCTCGGGGCGGTCGGCCTGAGTCGCCATGACGATCTGGATGGCGTATTCCTGGACGTGGGGAGCAACCAGCACTTCGCGGCAGACCGAGCGGACCTGGAGGATGGCGTCGGCATCCATGACGGGGACGGGCGAAATCTCTTCGCGCTGGATGGTCCTTTCGACGATGCGGTTCAGCTCGTCGTGCGAAGGGTAGGTGACCAGGATCTTCATCAGGAAGCGATCGAGCTGGGCCTCGGGCAGGGGATAGGTGCCTTCCATCTCGATGGGGTTCTGGGTGGCCATGACGAGGAAGGGGAGTTCGAGCTCGTGGGTGGTGTTGCCGCTGGTGACGGTGCGCTCCTGCATGGCTTCGAGGAGCGCGGACTGCGTCTTGGGGGTGGCGCGATTGATTTCGTCGGCGAGCACCAGGTTGGCGAAGATGGGCCCGTGCTGGAAGCGGAGGGTCTTGCGGCCGTGTTCTTCAGTCTCCATGATCATGCTGCCGACGATGTCGGCGGGCATGAGGTCGGGTGTGAACTGAATGCGGGAATACTTGAGCTGAAGAGTGCGCGCGAGTGTGCGGAGGAGGGTGGTTTTGCCGAGGCCGGGGACGCCTTCCAGAAGCACGTGGCCGCCGGAGAGCAGACAAATGAGCACACCCTCAACGACGTCGTCCTGACCGACGATGATTTTGGCGATTTCACGGCGGACGCGGTTGAGGCGTTCGACGGCGAGTTGAAGAGAGGCTTCGGAAGGCACCTTGTCTATGTTACCGGAAACACGCGAAGGGTGCGGACGAGGCTACGCTTCGTTGCGGACGCCGGCTTGTTCGCCGATGCGGTGGACCAGGATGCCGAGCACTTCGGACATCTCGACCAGCGCGCGACGGGCCTGCTCGGGAGCGGCGCTGCGGGTGAGGCGATACCAGGCCTGCATGACTTTGTAGTCGAGAACCAGGACACGATCTTCAAAGGAAGCTAGTTCCAGTCCGGCGGCGTGTTGCAACAGGTAGCAGAGAATCTGATAATCGCGCTGCAGGGATTTGTGAAGCGGATCGAGTTCGAGATCGTTCTTGAGGCCTTCCTGAACCTGAATGAAGTGGAAGCGCGCGTCGACCGGAGAGGTAGCGGGGGCAGCCGAATTCCTGAGCAAGAGAATGCAGCTATAGCGGAACCAATAGGCGAAAAGAACAACCGAAAACACGATGATGAGAACGCTAGCGAGCATCGATATCGACCAAGAGGCCGGAGGATTCCTAGTACTATACCATCCATGACGAGTCTATCATTGCTAACCCAGGTTAGCAAGACTATTTTCACCGAAAGTTAACCGTAGTGGGGCTTCTGGTGGCACAAGAGGGGGTTTTTACCCTAGCAAATGAGGAGGGTACCGGTCCGTTGCTACTAGGACGGGCAGACTGGGGGCCTATGGAGGTTACGGAGCAGGGGGTCCAATTTGGGGTCCACAAAGTGGGAAAACCTCGGCGGCGAACGCGTGGCGGCATTTAGAATGGAAACGACAATGGTGCGTGTGGCGATTATTACCGGGGCCAGCCAGGGTATCGGCCGGCGAACGGCGGAGGTGCTTGCCGGCAAGGGGTATGCACTGGCGTTGAACGACATCCAATCCACCCAGGCCACGCGAGCCGCTGTGGGCGAAATCGGGGCGCCGGCCATCGAAGTTCCGGGAGATGTTTCGAGCGAGGCCGACGTCCATCGCATCGCCGCAACCGTCCAACAGCACTACGGAAGGGTGGATGTGCTGGTCAATAACGCAGGGATCAGTTTCATCCGGCCGGCCGAAGAAACCGGAGCGGAGGAATGGCGCCGCGTTTTGGAAGTGAATCTGACGGGACCTTTTCTGCTCTGCCGTGCCTTCGGCAAACTGATGCTGCAACAGGGAGAAGGCGCGATTGTGAATGTTGCCTCGGTGGCCGGCCTGGCGGGTATCGGCGACCGCGCCGCCTATAACGCGAGCAAGCACGGCCTGATCGGGCTTACGCGGACCCTGGCTGCGGAATGGGGAGGCCGAGGCGTGCGCACGAATGCGGTTTGCCCCGGTTGGGTGAAGACCGCAATGGATGATGCCGACCAGGCGCGAGGCACCTACAACGACGCCGACATCGAGAACCGCGTACCCATGGCCCGTTTTGCCTCGCCCACCGATGTTGCGGAGGCGATTGCTTTCCTGGCCGATCCGAAGCTGAGCGGCTTCGTGAATGGCATGGAACTGCGGGTGGATGGCGGCTGGCTAGCCGACGGAAGCTGGGACCGCTTGAGACTGGGGCATCGGAAGCCGCGTTAACCCGGCGTCACTAATATGGTGATCCGGCCGGGGCCATGGACGCCGCGGACGAGGATTTGCTCGATGTCGGCGGTGCGGCTGGGGCCGGTGATCAAAACCATGGAACTGGATTGTGCAGCGGGGTTCGGGAGGATGGAAAAAAGTTCGTCGAGACCGGTGAGGATGCGGTCGCGCGGGACGACGGCGATATGCTCGGGGGGCAGGAGGGAAACCATGCGGGCTTCGGCGGGGCTGGAGAGCATCACCAGAGTACCGGTGTCGGCGAGGGCGTAATCGGCGCTGGTGATGCCGATATCGGCCGTGGCGCAGGCGTCGCGGAGCTGTTCGCGGCCGGTGATGCCGGATTGGATGCCGGGCAAACTGGCGATTCCCCAGGCCGCGAGATAGGGCGAGTTGGAGGCGATGACGGTCTTGCCGGCAATCGCGGAGGCGATGCTAGCGCGGGGATCGGAAGTTTCGAAAGCAACGCCGGCGAGCGCTTCAACTTGCGCGATGAGGGAGGCGACGCGGGCATCGAGAGAGACCTCCGGGATGCGGATGCGGGCGGGCGGCGGATCGGGTATGGGCTGGGAGGGACTGCGGCCGAGGGCGGTGCGGACGCGGTGGAGGATGTAGTCGCGGGACATCAGCGGCGCCTCCACATTTCGCGGAAACTGCGGCCGGGCAGCGGCGGGAGATCGCGCTGGCTGGTCCAGGCCCGGAGCGGGCCTGCCTGGATGGAAGGCACGCCCACCGAGCGGAGCAGCTTACCGGCCATTTCGTAAAGGCGCGGGTGCGTCATGAGCCAGGCGAAGGCGCGGAAGCCGAGCTTCTCCAGGCGATTTTGCTTGTCGCGGGTTTCGGCTTTCTTGACGTCGGAACGGAGCTCCAGCAGGATCTTGGGGATATCGATCTTGACGGGGCAGACTTCGCCGCAGGCGCCACACAGGCTGGACGCGAAGGGAAGATCGGGCTCCTGCTGCACGCCCATGAACTGCGGGGTCAGGATAGCGCCGATGGGTCCGGAGTAAACCCAGGGAAACGTATGGCCGCCAATTCTGCGGTAGACCGGGCACGTGTTGAGGCAGGCGCCGCAACGAATGCAGAAGAGCGACTGGCGCTTGTTCTTGTCGGGGAGCAGGCGGGTGCGGCCGTTATCGAGCAGCAGGACGTAAAACTCGTCGGGGCCGTCGATTTCGCCGGGCCGGCGCGGGCCGCTGAGAAAAGAAGTGTAGACCGAGAGCAGTTGGCCGGTGGCGCTGCGGGCCAGCAGTTTGAGGAACGTGGCCAGGTCCTGAGCGCGCGGGATGACCTTTTCGATGCCGGCGACGGCGATGTGAATCCTAGGCGCGGAGGTGGTGAGGCGGGCGTTGCCTTCGTTCTCGACGATCACCACGGCGCCGGAATCGGCCACCAGAAAGTTGGCGCCGCTGATGCCGATATCGGCGGCCAGGAATTTCTGGCGGAGAATGGAACGGGCCAGCGCGGTCTGTTTTTCGATGACCGTTTCGTTGGGAACGTGCAGGCGGCGAGTGAAGACTTCGGCGACATCGTAGCGGGTCATGTGGAGCGCGGGCGCGACGATGTGGTAGGGCCTCTGGTGGGCGAGTTGGAGGATGTACTCGCCGAGGTCGGTTTCGACGGATTCAAGGCCGTGGTGTTCCAGGCGCTCGTTGAGATCGACCTCCTCGGTGGTCATGGACTTGGATTTGACGATGAGGCGGGCGCCGCGCTCGTGGGCAAGCGCGAGAATGAAGTCGGAAACCTCGGTGGCGTCTTTGCAATAAACCACGCGGCCGCCGCGGGCGGCGACGTTGCGCTCGAAAAGTTCGAGGTAATGATCCAGATTATCGATAGCGTGCCGCTTGACGGCGTGGGCCTGCGTGCGGAGCTCCTGATAATCGGGAAGCTGGCCAATGCCGACAACTTCGCTGCGTTTGTCCTTGAGGCGGCCGGTGGCGGTGAAAACGGCGAGCTGGAGGTTGGCGTTGGCCAGCGTCTCGTGAGCTTTCTGATGGAACTCGGAGGGCATGGGGTCAGCGCGAAGCGAGGATCTCCGCGAGGTGCATGGTGCGGACGTTCAAGCCGGCGCGGGAGAGCGCGCCTTGGATCTGCATCAGGCAACTGGGGTCGAGCGAAACCACGGTGCGGGCGCCGGTGCGGAGGATGGCTTCGACCTTGGTGCGCACCATGGCGCCGGAGAGTTCGGAGAACTTGACGGCGAAGGTGCCGCCGAAGCCGCAGCATTCCTCGGCGGGGGAGAGTTCGCGCAGATCGAGGCCGCGCACGCGGGCGAGCAGGCGGCGGGGAGCGTCCCTGACGCCCAGTTCACGAAGGGCGTGGCATCCGTCGTGGAAGGTGACGATGTCATCGAAGCGGGCGCCCACATCCTCGACGCCGGCGACCTGGGTGAGGAAGGTGGAGAACTCGAAGACGCGCTTTTCGAGAGAGTGGACACGCGCCAGAGTCTCGGGCTCCTTGTGGAAGAGTTCGGCGAAGTGATGCGCGATCATGGCGGTGCAGGAGCCGGAGGGGATGACGATGAATGGCGATGATTCGAACGTATCGAGGAAGTGGCGCGCCACCGAGCGCGCTTCGGCCCGATAGCCCGAATTGAAGGCAGGCTGGCCGCAGCAGGTCTGGCTCTCGGGGAAATCAACCTCGAAGCCCAGGCGTTCGAGAACGTCGGCCATGGCGAGGCCGATCTTGGGGAAAAGCTGATCGACGATACAGGTAACGAATAACGAGACCCGCTGACCCATGCAGTGAGAGATTGTATCAGTTTGCGGGTGGACGGCGGGCCGGTTCAGCGGCCCACCGCCAGGCGGTCGGCGAGAATCGCGGGCAGGCCGGCGTCGCGGATTTTGCGCTGCGCGGTTTCGATGTCGTATGGAGTTCGGTGGTAGGCCACCGCATGGGCGTCGGAATCGTAGAGCACCCAGGCGGCGCGGGGATCGCCGTCGCGCGGTTGGCCCACCGAACCGGGGTTGATCATGTAGGCGCACTCGGGATCGATTTCGAGGGTTTCGCTGGCGCTTTTGGCGGGAACGCGGCCGATGGTTTCGATGCGGCCCTGGTTCCAGATGAAACCACCCTGCATGTGGGTGTGGCCGAAAAAGGCGAGCCGGCATTCCAGGTACTCGAAGGCGTGGCCGGCTTCGGTGGCGGCGAGCAGGTATTCGTCCTCATCGAAGGGGGATCCGTGGGCGATCTCGAAACCATCGAGGAGCACGGGGCCCTTGGGCAGGCTGAGAGCGTAGTCGGTGAGCTCGGGGGTGAGGGTCTTTTGCGTCCAGAGGGCGGCAGCGCGGGCCACCGGGTTGAACCATTCGAGGTCGTCGAGGCCGGTGCAGGCGCGGTCGTGGTTGCCGCGGACCACGATGGCGCAATGGTCGTGGACCCACTGGACGACGGGGTTAGGGTCGGCGGCATAACCGATCAGGTCGCCACAGCAGATGGCCTTGTCGTAATCGCCCAAGGATTCGCGCGCGACGGCGTCGAGGGCTTCCCAGTTGGCATGCAGGTCGCTGAGGATGAGGTAGCGCACGGGGACGGGGGTTATACCTTTCTCAGTCTCAAGAAGAAGACGCCGGGATTGTGGGCGAGCGCGCCGGCGGAGAAGCGGCGGCGGGACTGGCGCAACCAGAGCACGGTGACGCGCCACTGAGCCAGAACACAGATTATGATTGCAACCAAATCGAGAGACCGAATCAAACCCAGCGACCCTTGGCCTAAGTCCTATTGTAGGCTGTGAGCCACGCGGCGGTGAGGACGGCGGTTGCCGCGGCGGCGGCGGTTTCCGCGCGGAGAATTTGGGGGCCGAGAGAAACGGCCCGCCAGGCGGCGTCGAGCGAAAGCCGCCGCTCGTCATCGGTCCAGCCGCCTTCGGGCCCGAGGAGCACGGCGACGCGGTCGGAACTGGCGGGGTTCGAGGGCAGCACGCTCAGAAGCGGCGGCGCGGCGGTCTCGTCCAGAAAGTAGCGGTAGTCGGCGTCCTGGGTGAGGGCGCGGCCGAAGCGGACCGCGGGAAGGATTTCGGGAATAGTCGAGCGGCGGGACTGCTGGGCCGATTCGCGAGCAATGCGCCGCCAGCGTTCGGCACGTTTGCCGGAGGCTTCGAAGAGGCCTTTTTCGGTGCGGGCGGCTTCTACCGGCAGAATGCTTTCGACGCCGAGTTCGGTAGCCTTTTCGACAATCCACTCAAAGCGGTCGAACTTGATGAGCGCGGCGCAGAGGGTGATGCGGACCGGCGGCGGCGGTGTGTAGATGGGTTCGAGGATGCGGAAGAGGACGCGGGCGCCGCGGGCTTCGACGATTTCGGCCAGCCAGGCGGACCGGTTGTCGGAGATCTCGTACTGCTGGCCAGGCTGGACGCGGAGGACGCGGGTGAGATGGCGGGCGTCGTCACCGCCGAGCGAGGCGGAATCGTGGTGCACGGAATCGACGAAGAATCTGCGGCGCGCCAAGATACTATTGTATTGGGCCAAGAGCCCAACTTCCTATGATCGCTTTGCTGCGCGGCACGCTTTTGGAAAAACATCCGAACCAGGCCGTTGTGGAGGCCGGCGGGGTGGGTTACGACGTCAATATCCCGGTCTCGACATTCACCAGGCTGCCCGATAAAGGCGTGGAGGTGCGCCTGCACATCTACACCCACGTGCGGGAAGACGCGCTGGCGCTCTACGGATTTCTGACGGCGGATGAGAAGGCGCTGTTCGAGAAACTGATCGATGTGAGCGGCATCGGCCCGACGCTGGCGGTGAAGATCCTGTCGGGCCTGGCGGCGGCTGACCTGGTGACTTTCATCCGGCGCGGCGAAGTGGACCGCCTGGTGCGCATTCCGGGCGTGGGCAAGAAGACCGCGGAGCGCATGATTCTGGAACTGCGCGACAAGCTGCCGGCGGTGACGGGCGGCGACGCGGAATCACCCGCCGCGGCGGCGCTTTCGCCAGTGGATCAGGATGTGCTTTCGGCGCTGCTCAACCTGGGTTGCGCGCGGGCCCAGGCGGAAGCGGCGGTGCGCAAAGCCAAAGCGGCGGGCGGGTTGACGGAGTTCGAACCGCTGTTCCGAAGGGCGCTGGAGTTGGTGCGGTGAGCGGCTCATGGGCGAGCAGTTGACTTCGAATCGGGGGCGGCGGTAGGGTAGGTTCTGGAAGGGTGCCCGTGTCAATCACCGTTAACATCAAACCCGAGGTTCAGGCCGAGCTAGCCCGCCGGGCCGCATCTCACGGAAGCCCGGTTGAGGCCTATGCCGCGACCTTGCTCGAAGAGGCTGTTCAGCTTCCTGGCCGCGCGACGGGTGCCCCGCGGAGCAAGAGCCTGCGGGAGGTGTTCGAATCCGTAAGGGGCCTGGCGGACGATGTTGACTTCAGTCGCAACCCTTCCACCGGACGTCCGATAGACCTGTCATGAGCGGTTTCCTGCTCGACACCAACATCCCTTCCGAACTGATCCGCGCTCGTCCCGATCCACGCGTAGGAAATTGGGTCTACGCCCAAGACGAACAATTGCTTTATTTGAGCGCCGTGTCGATCGGCGAACTGCGGCGCGGATTTGTCATTCTCCGGGCAAGCAAGCGGCGCACCGAGTTGGAGCAGTGGTTTGAAAACGACTTGGTGCCGCGGTTTCGCGGACGCATTCTGCCGGTCACTCATTCCATAGCCGACCGCTGGGGTGTCCTGGACGGTGAATGTCAATTAAGAGGAACTCCTCTCAACACGGCGGGTGGCATGATCGCCGCGACGGCCCTGGAACACGATCTCACCATCGTGACGCGGAACGTGAAGGACTTTGCCGGTCTTGGCCTCATCGTCTTCAACCCCTGGGACGCAGTGTGAATCTTCCCCCGACAGGGCTGCATTTTTGACCCGGAGCCAAGGGCAAGGTACGTTAGGGTCATGGAGGCCCTTGCATGACCATCGAAATCACCAGGCCCGAGATTGAGTCGCTGATTCACCAACGGCTTCAGAGCGGCGCGTTCGTGGACGCCGAGGATGTCATCCTCCGGGCGCTTCAGTCTTTCGCGCCAGAGCCTAAACCGGTTTTCGATAAGCAGCGGGCGCTGGCGGCGGGTGCGCGCATCCGCGAATTGAGCAAAGGACTCACACTCGGAGGCCTGACGATCGGAGAATTGATCGATGAAGGCCGTCCGTGACAGCCTTGGATACATTCCAGAACGCGCTACAATGAACCATGTCCCTCACCTTGAACCTCGACCCTCACGGTGAGCAGCTCGTCGCGGCGCACCTCCGCACCGGTCGCTACCACTCGCCCGAAGAGGTAGTAACCCGCGCCCTGGAAACCCTCGCCGAAAAGGAACCACTCACCGTGCCCACCGCGCCCGCGAAGGACGTAGCCGAAGCGATCGAGCGGCTTAAGGCTTTCGGAAAGACCAATGGACTCTCCCTCGGCGGCATGACAATCCGCGAATTGCGCCACGAGGCGCGTCCGTGACCGGCATTGTCATCGATGCCTCGGTGACTCTGTCCTGGTGCTTTCCCGACGAACAAACGCCGGTTTCCCTGAATGTGCTCGACCGGCTCAAATCCGGCGAGCAAGCCATCGTGCCGGCTTTCTGGTCACTCGAGGTTCTGAACACGTTGCTGCTTGGCGAGCGCAAGGGACGCATCACCGCGGAACAGACGAAAACGTTTTTCGACACCCTGCGAGTCCTAAGCCCAGCGCTCGACTACGCGTCCTTGGAGCAAGTCGCCGGACCCATCCAGATCATCTGCCGCGACCATCGCCTGACGCCCTATGATGCACTCTATGTAGAACTCGCCATGCGGTCAGGCTGTCCGCTGGCAACTTTGGATCAGCCGCAGCGGGAAGCGGCAAAGGCTCTCGGCGTTCACTGCTTATGACCTCGGAGAAGGGCCGCAAGGTGGCCGGCAAAACCGGAGGAGGTTTTGGCTTAAAGGTCGGGGACTGGGCCAACTTTATGCGGGGCGAACTCAACGAATAGCACTCTGGCTGCGTCAGATGTTCGAGTCGGCGGCGGTACCTTTGGAGTAATCGGGTTCCCTTGCCCCGCCTCCTTTCCGCGTTAAGCTAATAACACATGCCGAACCGGCCGCTGGTTTCCGGGGATCTGCAGCCCGAAGAGGCGCAGTACGAAGCGGGGCTCCGCCCGCGGCGCCTGGCCGAATTCACCGGACAGAACAAGCTGAAAGAGAATCTGTCGATCGCCATCGAAGCGGCGAAACTGCGCGGCGAGGCGATGGACCACGTGCTGCTCTACGGGCCGCCGGGGCTGGGGAAAACCACGCTGGCGGCGATCATCGCCGAAGAGTTGCAGGTGGAGTTCACGACCACGTCCGGGCCGGTGTTGCAGAAGAAGCTGGACCTGACGGGAATCCTCAGCAACATCCGGCTGCACCAGGTTTTTTTCATCGACGAAGTCCACCGGCTGCTTCCCGACGTGGAAGAAATGCTCTACTCGGCGCTGGAAGATTTCCGCGTGGACATCCTGGTGGGAGTGGGGCCGGGCGCGCGGACGCACTCGCTGCCCATGCCGAAGTTCACGGCCATCGGAGCCACCACGCGGCAGGGCCTGGTGAGCGCGCCGTTGCGCGGCCGGTTTGGGCTGGTGCTGCGCCTCGATCCGTATGGTGTGGAGGATCTAAAGGCCATCGTCAACCGCTCGGCGCGGCTGCTGGCGGTGGAGATTGAAGACGGGGCGGCGGAAGAACTGGCCCGGCGCTGCCGCGGCACACCGCGCATCGCCAATCGGTTGCTGCGGCGCGTGCGGGACTACGCGCAAGTGCGCGCCGACGGACGCATCACGCTGCCGGTGGCGCAGACGGCGCTTAACCTTCTGGACGTGGACCGGTACGGCCTGGACGAGATTGACCAGAAGATCATGATGACGGTGCTCGAGAAATACCGCGGTGGGCCGGTGGGAGTGAATACCATCGCAGCGTCGATTTCCGAGGAAGCCGACACCATCGAGGAAGTGTACGAGCCGTATTTAATCCAGCTCGGATTTCTGAACCGCACTCCGCGAGGGCGCACGGCGACGGGGCTGGCCTTCGAATACTTCAAGGTGAAGCGGAGCGTGGGCACGGACGCGCAGCCGGGGTTGTTTTGAGTGAAGACCGCTTATTTGGGCCTGGGGTCGAACTTGGGCAATCGGGAAGAGCACCTGCGGGCGGCCATCGAGAGACTGCGGGCGGTGGTGAACGTGCTCCGGGTTTCGCCGGTCTATGAGACGGATCCGGTCGAGTTCACGGAGCAGCGCCGCTTCCTGAATCTGGTGGTGGAAGCGGAGACGGAATTGTTTCCGATGCAGTTGCTGGCGCGCACCGCGCGCGTGGAACGCGAATTGGGGCGCGTGCGGACGGTCGAGAATGGGCCGCGCACGATCGATATCGACATCCTGCTCTATGGGAAGGCGGTGGTGCGCAGCGGACGGTTGGAGATTCCGCATCCGCGCATGGCGGAGCGGCGGTTTGTGCTGGCGCCGCTGGCGGACCTGGCGCCGGAATTGCGCCATCCGCTGAGCCGGCGGTCGGTGCGCGAAATGCTGGACGCGGCGCCGGAGCAGATGGTCCGCCTCGATCCGCAGGCTACAAAGAAGGTAGCGGGCTGATGGCCGTGCCGGATCTCTACGCGGACTTGAAACGGTATTGGGGCTACGATTCCTTCCGGCCCATGCAGGAGCGCATTATCCAGAGCCTGATGGAGGGCCACGATGTAGCGGTGGTGATGCCGACCGGCGGTGGGAAATCGCTGTGCTACCAGTTGCCGGCGCTGGCGATGGGCCAGACGGTGGTGGTGATCTCGCCACTGATCGCGCTGATGCAGGACCAGGTGGCGCAACTGGGAGACATGGGGATTCCGGCGGCGGTGCTGAACAGCTCGCAACCGGCCGACGAGCAGCGGACGGTGATGCGCGCGGCGCAACAGGGCGCTTATCGATTACTGTATCTTTCCCCGGAACGGCTGGCGCGGCAGGATACCGTGGCGTGGCTCCAGAAGGTGCCGCTGGCATTTTTCGCCATCGACGAAGCGCACTGCATTTCGGAATGGGGGCACGAGTTCCGCCCGGAATACCGGCAGTTGAGCTCGCTGCGGGCGAATTTTCCGGATAAACCGATCGCGGCGTTCACGGCGAGCGCCACCAGGCGCGTACGGCAGGACATTCTGGACCAACTGCGGCTGCGCGAGCCGCATAAATACATCGCCAGCTTTCACCGCGCCAACCTGCGATACGTAGCCCACCAGTGCGACAGCAAGTCTCATGCGCGGCTGCTGGTGGCGGCGCTGAAAGCCTACCAGGGGGAAAGCGTGATTGTGTATGCACCGACCATCAGGGAGGTGGAGCAGACGGTCGACAACCTGGCTGATCGGAAGATCGCGGCGGTTCCCTACCACGGGCAGATGGAAACGGGCCAGCGGCGGCGCAACCAGGAACGATGGATGAACGACGAAGTGCGGGTGCTGGTGGGGACCATCGCGTTCGGCCTGGGGATCAACAAGCCGGCGGTGCGCGCGGTGATCCACCTGTCGCTGCCGAAATCCATCGAGCAGTATTACCAGGAGGCGGGCCGCGCCGGCCGCGACGGGTTGCCCGCCGACTGCGTGATGCTGTGGCAGCCGAAAGACGCCGGGCTGCTGGCCTATTTCATCGACCAGTTGCAGGACCCGAACGAAAAGCAGCGGGCCTGGCAGCGGTATCACACGGTGCGGCGGTTCGCGGAAAGCGCGCGCTGCCGGCATCTGCAGATCTGCACACACTTCGGGCAGACGCCCAAGTGGGAGCGATGCGAGATGTGCGACGTGTGCGGAAACTCGCCGGAGTGGCTGGTGGCGGCGCCGTCGGAAGAGTTGGCGGTGAAGAAGAAGAAGAAGCCAAAGGCCAAGGCGGATGCGCCGCCGGCCCGGGTGGCAGCGCGGCCGGAACGAGAGGAAGCGCCGCGCGGGGAACGAAAGCCGGCCCCGCCGCCGGTTCCGGCCAGGCGGCCGGCACCTCAGCCCGCGGCGGAAGCTTCGCTCGCGACGCCCGCAGCGGACCTGATGGAGCTGTTCAAAGAGTGGCGGCGGCGCACGGCGGAACGCGCCCAAGTGCCGGCCTACATCGTGCTCAGCGATGCGGCGCTGGCGGACCTGTGCCGCAAACAGCCGTCGAATTTACGGGAATTGCTTGCAGTGACGGGGATCGGCGAGCGCAAGGCCGAGCAATACGGCAGGGAAATCTTCGCCACACTGGAGGCTTACCGCAAAGGCGCGCGGGCGGAGGCGCGGGAAACCGCGCAAGTCTCGCCGGCGGAAGAGACTATACGGATGCTGGCGGAAGGCCGCAGCTTCGAAGAGATCGCGAAGGCGCGCGGGCGGCAGGTGGCGACGGTGGTCAACATGGTGGCGGACCTGGTGGAAAAGGGGCGTCTCGAGTACCGGGTGAAGTGGGTGGGAGAAGAGAGCCACCGGCGGATCGAGGAAGTGGTGCGGCGTTTGGGGGCACAATGGCTGAAGCCGCTGCGGGAGGCCCTGCCGGCCGAGATCACTTTCGAACAAATCCGCCTGGTGGTGGCTTACGTGCGGAGTTCGGCGGAGGCGCCGGTCAGATAAACATCTCTTCGTCCTGGGTGGCGGAATCCACGGAGGATTTGCGGCCTTTGACGAACGAGGAAACGGCGGCGGAGATGCCGGCGGCCAGGCCGTTGACTTCGCGGACGGGACGCATGGCGGCACGCTTCACGGCGTCGCCGGCCTGGCCGATCTGTTCCACCGTGTGGTCGACGGTTTGATCGATTTGTTCGAGGCGGTTGTGGGCTCTACCGGTGGCATCGTGGAGCACGTCGCCGATGCGCTCCATCTGCTCGCGGCCGCTCCGCGCGATCCCGGCCACCTGGCTGGAGACTTCGGCAATGCGGGGGCGGGTATCCTCGATGATCTGGCCGGCGGTGTCCATGATGCCGCGAGCGCTGTCCACGGCGAAGCCAATCTTCTCGGATGCGGCGCCGATCTGGTCCATGGCCAGACCGGCTTTTTCGATCATGGGTGGAATCTGCTCGATGACCGGAGCGGCGCTATCGAGTACGGGACCGATTTTATCGATGACGGGGCCGATCTGATCGACCACCGGCCCGATCTTGCCGATGACCGGCTCGATGATATTGGCAAGTTCGTCCACCTTCTGTTGCATCCGCCGCGCGGTGCGGTAGAAGGCGAACGCAACCCCGACCACCACGAGAGCCGCCAGACAAGCCAGCCCCACGGCCACGGTCACGACAATTCGAAAGACGTCATCGGACATGCGAGGATCTTGTCCCTGCGATCAGTTAGCGCGTGAAACCTTCGGAAGGCGGCCCGCCGACCGTGTCGCGATAGGCCTGGCGTCCGGCTTCCACGGCATCGGCGATGCTGTCCTTCTGGCGGCCGAGGGCGTCCTTGCCCTTTTCCACCCAGTCAGCGGCGGTTTGCTTGATGTCGGAGCCGCGCTGCTTAATAAAGTCCGTGCCTTCGCCGGCCTTATCTTTGATGAGCTGGCGAGTCTCCGAACCGGACTTCGGCGCAAACAACATTCCGATGCCCACACCCACGCCAAGTCCCAATAGAAAACTGGAAAGTCCGTTTTTGTCCATAGCTGCCTCCAATTCGTACGGCGTTTCATTTTAAGAAAAAGCCGTCACGGTCAACCAATTTTCAGTATACTCCGGCATGAGATGGAAGACCGGAAACCGCGCCGCCTGGATGCGGACGCGTTGTGGGAATACGCACTGAAATCGCTGGGGGCGCGGGCCCACTCCATTGGCGAACTGCGGGAGAAGCTGCGCCGCCGCGCCGAACGGGCGGGCGACATCGACGGCGTGCTGGCGCGGTTGAAGGAGCACCAGTACCTGGACGACCGGCGCTATGCCGAGAACTTCGCGTCGGCACGACTTTCCAACGAAAAACTGGGCCGGACGCGGGTGATCCGGGAATTGCGGGCGCGGCGCGTGGCGCCGGCGGTGGCGGAGCGCACGGTGGAAAAAGTCTACCAGGGGGTGGAAGAAGAGGCGCTGATCGAGGAGTGGATCCGGCGCAAATACCGGTTGGCGCCCCGCGAGGGACTGTTTCAGGATCAGAAGGACCTGGCGGCGGCTTACCGGCGGCTGGCGCGTGCCGGGTTTCGCACCGGCGGAATTTTGAAGGTGCTCAAGCGGTTTGCGAAAGACCCGGAGTTGCTGGACGGATTCGAACCGCCGGAAGAGGCGATGGAAGAATGATCATGTGGGACAGGCGATCGGTTTCCGTCGCCTGTCAGCCGCCCGCGCACTTGTTAAGTTGACAGGCCACAAAAAACGATCCCACCTGAGTCTAGTTTTCCGTCGGGGTTTTCTCTATGTGATCGATCACCAGAACGTCCAGTGGGGCTTTGCGCGGTTCCAGCTTGAGGCCGACCGCTTCGAGTGAGCCGAAAATCGAAATAGTGGGATCCATACCCGGGATGTCGGGGATCTGCCTGGGGTCTGTTCCCGATGCTGTCACCAGGTTGCGCAGTTCGTCAATCGAGTATTCCAGCGTGAGGTCATACTTGCCTGTCAGGTTGGTCATGTCGATCACCGGGCGGTCCACGAAGCGCGAGATCGAGTCCACCAGATTGGCCATGGGCACCTTCTTGCCTTCGAGCTGGTTCAGCCCGTAACTGATGTAGGCGCCCGGGCCGAGATTGACCACGGTGCCACCACGGCCGCCGGCCACATCCACGTTGACGTTGCTCTTGCCGGGCGCGCCGTCGGTTTCGGCATCGGGTGCGGACTCCTTCAGCTTCAGCCCGTTCTTTCCCACCACCAGAGCGTAGACCGGAAACTCCTTGGTGTCTTTGTGCAGCACCAGCTTGAAGCGGTCGGCCAGCAGCGATTGAATCATAGCGCGAAGCTGGTCGCGGCCTCCCGTGGGCAGCTTGGCGACGATGTCGAACTTTTCCGAATCCAGCCAGTCCGGGCCGTTGATCCGGGTGTCGGGCACCTGGTATGCCATGGAAATGTAGCTTTTCAACGACAGGTAGGTGCAACTGACCATCGCGCCGTCGATGTGCAGTCCCATGTTGTACTGCCCCGGCGCGGGCGTGGCGGATTTTTTGACGGACGCCACCTCGAACTCGGCGCGCGGCGGTTGATCCTGGCCGAAAGCCGCGGCCGCCGCAACAATTGTGAAGAACCCACTTTTGATGATGTTCATATCAGAAAAGAGTTACGAATCCTTTTGCTGGAAAGTTCCGCCGAGCGGGCCGCGGGCGAAGGCGAACTCTTCCACTACACGGCCGCCAATGAGATGGTCCTGGATGATCCGCTCCAGCACATCCGGCGTCGCCGAGTGGTACCACACGCCTTCGGGATAGACCAGCGCAATGGGGCCCTGCTCGCAGATGCGCAGGCAGTTGGCCTTGGTGCGGTAGACCAGGTCGAGGAGACCGACTTCGGCCAGACGGCGCTTGAGATACTCCCAGGATTCGAGGCCGGCTTCCTTCGAGCAACACTTGGGCTTGGTCTGGTCGCAACAGAGGAAGATATGGCGCCGCAGGCCGAAAATGTGCAGGCCCGCGGCAAGCGAGCGAAGGCGTTCGGTGTCCGCCATATCAATATTTCAGATAGACGGTCTTATAGTCGCTGTAGAATTCGAGCGCGGCAGGACCCTGCTCCTTCGGGCCGAAGCTGGAATCCTTGGCGCCGCCGAAGGGCAATTGATATTCGACGCCCGCGCTGGGCAGGTTGACGGTGAGCAAGCCGGCTTCGGCGCGGTAAATGAATTCGAAGGCGCGCGAGAGATTGGTGGTTTGAATCGACGAGGAAAGGCCGAAGGGGATGTTGTTGGCGATGCGCATGGCGTCTTCGAAATCCCTGGCGCGCATAATCGCGAGCACCGGGCCGAAGATCTCTTCGCGGGCGATAGTATGGTTCTCTTCGACGCCGGCGAAGACCGTGGGCGCGACGAAGTAGCCGTTCGAGAGCGCGCCTTCGGTGAGACGCCGGCCGCCGCACAATGGTTCGCCGCACTCCTTGCGTCCGATCTCGATGTAGCGGAGGTCGGTCTCCATCTGGCCCTCGTCGACGCAGGGGCCGATGTCGATGCCCGCCTCGATGCCGTCACCCACCTTGAGCTTCCTGGTGCGCTCCACCACGGCGGCGACGAAGCGATGGTAGATGGCGTCCTCGACGATGGCGCGGCTGGTGGCGGTGCATTTCTGGCCGGTGGAAAAGAACGCGGCGTTCACGACGTTCTCAACGGCGGACGGGAAATCCGCATCGGCAAGGACGATGGTGGGATTCTTGCCTCCCATTTCGAGCTGGATGCGGAGACGGCGCGCCGAGGCTTGCTGGTGAAGCCACTGTCCGACTTCGCACGAACCGGTGAAAGAGACCGCCTTGAGCGGCGCAGCGTTGACCAATGCCTGGCCGAGCGTGCCGCCGGAGCCGGCGACGAAGTTAACCACGCCTTTGGGAATGCCAGCTTCGTGGAGAGCTTCCACAATGCGCCAGGCGCTCAAGGGCGCGGCGGAGGCCGGTTTCACCAGCACGGTGTTGCCGCAGATAAGCGCCGGGGCGAGCTTCCAGGCGGGGATTGCGCTCGGGAAATTCCACGGAGTCACCAGGCCGACTACGCCGATGGGTTTGCGCAGCGCGAACATGTGGACGCGGTCGCGCTCGGAGGGAACCAGCATGCCGGGCATGCGCGAGCCTTCGCCGGCGAAATAGCGGAGGATATTGATGGCGCGGCGCACTTCGCCCTTGGCTTCGGGCAGCGTCTTACCTTCCTCGCGCGTCATATCGGCAGCCACTTGGTCGAACTTCTTATCGAGGATGTCGGCGGCTTTGAAGAGGATGTTGCCGCGCGCGGGGCCGCTCAAGGCGCTCCAGGCGGGCAAGGCGGCGGCAGCGGCAGCGGCAGCGTCGTTGATGTCCTGCGCGGTGCCTTTGACGAAGTTGCCGATCAGTTGATTGGTGTTGGCGGGGTTGCGATTCTCAAAAGTCTGGTCGCGCGAAACCCATTCGCCGTTGATGTAATTGGCAAAGAGCTGGGCCATAGAGTCTTCTTAGAACTGCACTTTGGGCGCCTGGTCGGCCCCTGGAGCGGTCTTGAAATAAGCGTCGTTGCGGGTGAAGCCCGACAGAGAAGCGACAATGTTCTGGGGGAATAATTGCAGCGTCGCGTTGTAGGTCTGAAGCGCTTCATTGTATTTGCGGCGCTCCACGGCAATGCGGTTCTCGGAGCCCTCCAGCTGATTCTGCAGGCTCAGAAAATTTTCATTGCTCTTGAGCTGCGGATAGTTTTCGGCCACTACCAGCAGGCGCGAAAGCGCGCCGGAAAGCTGGTCGTTGGCGGTGATCTTATCCTGCGGCGTGCGGCCGCTGATCAAGGCGGCGCGCGCGTCGGCGATGGATTTGTAGACTTCGGTTTCGTGGGCGGCGAAGCCCTTCACGGTGTTCACAAGGTTGGGGATCAGGTCGGCGCGGCGTTGCAGCACCACGTCCACGTCGGCCCATTGCGCTTTCACGGCCTCCTGCTGAACGGCCAGTTGATTGTGGATGCTGACGAATTTGCCGCCGATTCCCAGCAGGATGACCAGGATGATGGCGATGACGATTAGAGCAATTTTCACGGTAGTCTCCTATTTTTCCAGCCGGTCTACGGCGTCGATCACCAGAGAGATGCATTGCAGGAACGAATCGAGCAGGGCCACTGGTTCGATCTGGCGCGGCTTGATGCGTTCTTCACGAACGTCCAGAAGTTGATTGCAGGGTTGCGGGTCGAAGCCGAACTGTTCCGCGGCGCGCTGGACGACTTCGCGCTTTTTCGAGGGCGCGTCAACGCCGTGGAGGATGAGCGCGTGGCGGAACAGCACGCAGAAGGTCGAAATCGAGTCCAGCAGCAGGCGGCGCAGCAGGTTGGCATCCGACAGCATGCCCGAAGCTTTTTGGCGCAGGCGGAGGACTTTGGCCCGGAGGTCATGCTCCACCTGCGCGCGATAAAAGGAATCGTCCACCACCAGCGAGGTGATGACGTCGCGGCCGAAAAGCAACTGGTGGTGGCGCTTGATGTCGTTAAACTCGATGGCGAAGCAATCGGTGGAAGTCGCGACTTCATGCTCGGTGAGGAGCAGCGGCGAGGGGCTGCCCTGCTCGCGCCACCAGCGGAAGACGTCTTCGCCCGCGCCAAGTTGGCGGGAGGTGATCTCGCTGAGCACGCACAGGACGTTGTAATCGGAGAAGCGGGGGTGGTGGTCACCGGCCGCGGCCGAGCCGTAGAGGACCACGGAGACCAGACGGTCGCCGTAGGCCTTTTGCAGTTTCTCCACCAGTTGGGTCAGCACCTTATCCATAGATGTCCTCACCAGTCGCCGGATGCGCCTCCGCCGCCGGAATCGCCGCCGCCGAAGCCGCCGAAGCTGTCACTGGAATCGGGGCCGCCGAAGCCTCCGGAGCCGCGGCCGCCCCAGGTGGATCGGCCCATCAGGTTGCCGAGAATCAACCAGGGCAGGAAGCCGCCGCCGCCGAAGCCGCCGTAGCCGCGCGGGCCGGCGAAACGCATCAGCCACGAAAGCAGGACGAAGACGCCGATCACCACCGGCCACGGGAAACCTTCGGACGAGGAGGGCTGGACGCGCCGCGGCGGAAGGTGCGCCAGCAGTTGTATGTTCTTGGAATGCGCGATGACATCGCCCATGCGTTGCGCGGCGGCCATCATGGCGTCGCCATAGTCTTTCTGGCGGAGAGCCGGCCGCATGTCGCGGAGGATGTCGCCATCCAGACCATCCGGCAGAATCGGTTCGAGACCGTAGCCTACTTCCAGGCGGTTGCGGTGGTCGTTGATGGCCAGTAACAGCAGGATGCCTTCATTCTTGCCCTTCGGGCCGATGCCCCAGGCGCGGAAAATGGTGTTGGCGACGTCCTCGATGGGTTCGCCTTCGAGCGATGGGATAGTGACGAAGGCCATCTCAGCGCCGGTGGAATCCTGGACGATCTTGCCGTAGGCTTCGAGTTGGCTCTTGGCGGCGGGGTCGATGACGCGCGCGAAGTCGCTGACGTAGCCTTCGGGGTGCGGGTAGCGCGCTTTCCAATCGACCGCGCGGCCGGCCGAGGCGCCCATGAGCAGCACGACGCCCAGCCGCAACCACTTGTTCATGTTGATTTTTCAGTGTACTACGGGCGGGCGTCTGGATTCGCGGAGGGCAGCTCTGCTAAAATGGAGATCGTCACGTTGGGACGTCGTCTAACGGTAAGACTGCGGCCTCTGGAGCCGCGTATCGGGGTTCGAATCCCTGCGTCCCAGCCACCTCCTTTCCCTGCCTGCGCACCCTTTGAGTCAGATCTCGCGTATTCTGTAATCAGACGCCATGTCTCTGGTGTTCGAATGGGACCCACGCAAAGCTCGGTCCAACCTGCGGAAGCGCCACGTGAGCTTTGCCGAGGCGGTTTCCGTATTCGCCAATCCGCTAGCACGGATTTTTCCGGACGAGGAGCACTCGGGCGAGGAGGTGCGCGAAATCATCATTGGACATTCCCATCTGCAGCGGCTCTTGCTTGTCTGCTTCACGGAGTTGGGGGCTGATCGCGTTCGAATCATCAGCGCCCGGCGCGCTGCGCCGGAGGAACAAAACGACTATGAAGAGCACGTCACAAACTAAACGCAAAGCGAAACCAGCGAACGAACTTCATGCCGAGTACCGATTCGATTACACAAGGGCCCAGCCGAACCGATTCGCTAAGCGCTCGCAGCCCGGATCAGTAGCCGTGCTGCTGGACCCCGACGTAGCAGAGGTCTTCAAGAGCGCGGAATCTGTAAATGTTGTTCTGCGTGCGTTAATGACAACGATGCCGGCCTGGAGGCCAGCCTCAAAGACCTAACCGCCGCGGATGGAGATGCCCACCAGGGCGAGTGTCAGGCCGATCATCACTACCACGGTGGTCCAGGAAATGGCGTTGAACCACCGGGAATTGGTCCACTCGCCCATCAGGTCGTGCTTGTTGATGAGCTTGATCATGAAAATCAGGATGAAGGGCAGGAGCGCACCGTTCAGCACCTGCGACAACAGGATCATGCGGACCAGAGGGAAGCCGGGGATCAGGATCACGCCGGCGCCCACCACGATGAGCAAGGTGTAGAGCAGGTAGAAAACGGGGGCTTCGCGCATGCGCTTGTTTACGCCGGCTTCGAAGCCCAGGCCCTCGCACACCGAGTAAGCCGTGGAAAGGGGAAGGATGCTGGCGGCGAAAACCGAGGCATTGAGAAGCCCGGCGCTGAAAAGCAGAAAGGCATATTGGCCGAAAGGCTTGAGGCCCTGGGCGGCCTCGGCGGCGTCCTGGATGTCGCGGGGGTGCACGCTATAGATGGCGCCGGCGCAGGCGACGATGATGAAGAAGGCCACTACGTCGGTCATGATGCAGCCGACGATGACTTCGAGGCGCGAGGCCGCGTATTCCTTCGCCGAGATGCCTTTCTCGACGACAGCCGACTGCAGATAGAATTGCATCCACGGGGCAATGGTGGTTCCGACCATGCCAATCAGCATGTAGATGTAACCCGAATCCAGCATCAACTTGGGAGTGACGCTATAGACAGCGGCTTCCTTCCACCTCGGACTTGGGTTGGGAGTCCATTTCGTCGAGGATTTCTTCGGAGGTTTCGTCTTGGAGTTCGGAGAGCGCGTCGGCGGCTTCATCGGGAGCCATCTCTTCGACAATGTCGGCGGCCTTTTCGGGCTCGAGGGATTCGAGGATGCTGGCCTGCATTTTGGGATCGATTTCGGAGAGGGCGTCGGCGGCGACTTCGTTATCGATGGTTTCGAAAATGGCTTCGCGCTCGGCGGGGCTCAATTCCTCGACGATGTCGGCGAGGTCGGCCGGGTGCATGTCTTCGAGTTTGCTGTAGGAGATGTTGAGGCGCAGGCGGCGGAGCGGGTCGGGTTCGAGCACGTTGGCGAATTCCCAACGGATGGAGTTGGGGGGAATGGGCTGTTGCAGGCGGCGGATCCAGGCGGGCGGGAGCAGGCCCTGGGCGAGGCGCCGGAAGATGCTGCGAAGGCCGATATCGACCTCGATCACGGTGAGCAGGTCGCGTTGGCCGTCGTGGTGGATGCGCATGGTGACATCGGTGACGCGCACGACTTTGCGGCCGGTGACGTCGATGATCTGCTGGTCCAGCAGGTCGCGGCCAATACGCAGCATGTACTCGTCGTCGTGGTAGGGGAGCAGTTGCTCGTCGCAGAGTTGAATGCCGCGGCCGAGGGTGATGGAGCGGATCTGGTCGGCGCGGACGGTGAGCCAGGTGTAGCCGCCGCCCACCAGAAAGCGATCGATGCGCGCGGCGTCCGCGACCGGCACAAGAGCGGCATCCTTGACCCGGCCGATGCGCCGGCCCTTGATATCCAGCACCGGCATGGACACCAGTTCGGTAAAAAAAAGCAGGTTGTCCGCCATCGAAAACGCCCCGGCGACAGACAAATAGGAGCGCGACTTCGTGCGGCCGTCGACTTGAGTCCTGCCAGTGCGCTCTACACAGCTTTCCGTCGCCACTCCCAATATGGCGCATCCTCTTGTGAAACCCGCAAGCAGAAAGTGTTTTTTCGGACGGCCGGAAGCAAAATTTCGGTGGGGAGGCCGGTTCGGACTGAACCAGCGTAAAATCTCGCGGAAGCCGGAAACGGCGGGGTTGGAGGAAGTATCATTTTCTTTATGGTTCGCGCCGCGATTGCCGCCGCACTGCTGCTGCCGTTTCCGCTGCTTGTCGGCCGGGCGCAGGGCCAACCGCCGCCGCCGCCAGCATCGGCGTACGTGGGATCGAACGCCTGCAAGACTTGCCACGCCGACGTCTGGCTGAATTTCTACAAGAATCCGCATTTCAAGAGCGTGGCTTCCGGGAAGGAGTCGCCGGAGCGCACCGGTTGCGAAGGCTGCCATGGTCCGGGGCAGGCGCACCTCGCGGCCGGTGGCGGCAAGGCCAGCATTCCGCGGGCATTTTCCCTGCTGAGTCCCAAACAGGCCCTGGAGGCGTGCCTGACGTGTCACGAGAGCAATTTCGATAAAGCCAATATCCAACGGTCCGAGCACACCCAGCACGATGTGGCCTGCACCAGTTGCCATTCCATCCACCACGCCGCGACGCCGCAGCGTCTGCTCGCTAAGAAGCAGAACGAGCTTTGCTACTCCTGCCACGCGGGAATTCGCGGGCAGTTCGAGATGCCGTCGAAGCACCGCGTCAACGAAGGTTTCATGCAGTGCAGCGATTGTCACAACCCGCATGGCTCTTTCGCGGCGACGTGGGGCATGGGACAGCGCTCGCACATGGTGGAGCAGGCGCTGGACAACGAGAGCCCCTGCCTGAAGTGCCACGTGGACAAGCGCGGCCCGTTTGTTTACGAGCATCCCTCGGTGCGCGTGGAAGGCTGCCAGATGTGCCACAACCCGCACGGCTCCATGAATGCGAAGCTGCTGAAGCGGCCGGTAGTGTTTACGCTCTGCCTGGAGTGCCACAACGCGGGCGGCTCGGGGACGCGCAACCTGGGGGTGGATCTGCAATCGGCGCGGCACAACCTGCTCGATCCGAAGTTCCAGAAATGCATCACCTGCCACGTGCGGATACACGGCTCCAACGCCGACCAATACTTCTTGAGATGACCGCCATGTCCAAATTGCTGCTTCCGATTTTCGCAGTTGCCGGCACCCTGGCGGCGCAACAAGTGGTGGCTCCCACGCCCGAGACGGGGGGCTCCGCACGCGGCGACGGCTGGGGCGACTACAACATCACGCAGTCATTCGAAACCGGCTACCGCTTTCACCTGGTGGGCGGCGACACGGGGGAGTATCGCAGCGACGCCAATTACGGCAACGGCTTGCGATTGCTGGGCGGCAGCTTCGCGATCCATTCGAAAGACGGCCACGGCAAGTGGTTCGACGAGATCACGCTCAACACCAGCGGACTGGGCAACGATCCCTACCAATCGGCCATTTTACACGTGGAAAAGAACGGGCTCTACCGCTATGACATGAGTTGGAGATTGAGCGACTACTTCAATCCGGGACTGGCGGTGGCGGGGGGCGAGCATCTGGCGGACACCAGCCGGCGCATACAGGATCACGACCTGACGCTGCTGCCGCGGTCTCACATGCGCTTTCATTTGGGCTACAGCCGCAATACCGAGGACGGGCCCGCGCTTTCCACCGCGCAGGAGTTCAATCTGAGCGGCTCGGCGTACCCGATCTTTACCAACGTGCGGCGCCAGTGGAACGAGTACCGCATGGGCGCCGAAGCGCATTTTGCGGGCTTTCAGTTCACGGTGGAGCGGCGCTGGGACTTTTTCAAAGACGACACGCCGGCTACGTCCGACGGGATCGTCGCGGCGGGGACAAGCTCGGATCTGACGGTGCTGCAGCAGTTCAACCGCTCGCAGCCGGTGCACGGATCCAGTCCGGGGTGGCTGGGGAACCTGCACACGCGGCGCAAGCGGTGGGGCTTGAACGCGCGTCTAACTTACGTGAGTGGGCGCAACGACTTTGCGCTGGATGAATCGGCGCTGGGGGTGGATCAATTCGGCAGCCCCGCCAACCGCCAGATTGTGGTGGGCGGCGACGCCAGCCGTCCGGACCTTGCCGGCGACCTGAGCCTGAGTTACTTCCCGACGGACCGCCTGACGTTTGTCAATAATACCTCAATCTCCAACAATCGCATCGACGGCGACTCCACTTACTCGGAGTTTCTGACGGGCAGCAATCTCGGCACGACTATCTATTTCCGCTATCTGGGGATCCGCACGATTACCAACTCGACCGATGTGAATTACCGCCTCGCCGACTGGATCGGCTTCTATGGCGGCTATCACTACTCCGACCGCCGGGTGGAAACGGTGGAAGGGTTCACGCTTCCGGCCTTCGCCAATTCCACCGAAAACGACGTCTACCAAGTCGGCAACCAGCTCCAATCGGGCCTGGCGGGGGTGCGCCTGCGGCCGTGGAAGGCGTTCACCGTCAACTTCGACGGCGAAATCGGCCGAACCAATAACCCGCTCACGACGATCAGCGACAAGAACTTCCAGACGTTGGGGGGACGCGCGCAATACCGCGCCCGCAAGGTGCAGCTCTCGGCGTCTTATCGCGAGTCCTATGACTTCCAGCCGGCGTTTTCGTTGTTCAGCTCGCATTCGCGCGGCTATAACGCCAACGCGTCCTGGGCGCCTCGCGACTGGTTTTCGCTCGACGCCTCTTATAACAAGCAGCATCTCGACAGTTCGTCGTTCCTGGCCTTTTTTGCGGGCGCGACCCGTTCCACTCTGCAGGCCAAATACCGGTCGATCTACGTCAGCAACGTCCACGCCGCGAACCTGGGCGTGCGCTTCGCGATCCGCCGGCGCGCCGATCTGTACCTGGGCTACAGCATTACGAAGGATACGGGAGACGGCCGCGCGACCGTGGCGCCCGCGGGCACGACCGATCCGATTCAGGCCTTGCTCGACTCGGTGCAGACATTTCCGCTGACTTACCAGTCGCCACTGGCGCGGCTGTCGATACGCATCAGCCCCAAGGTCCGCTGGAACGCGGGCTATCAGTATTACGGATACGGGGAAACATTCGGATTACTGTCTTATTATCAGAATTTTCACGCACATACGGGTTACACCAGCGTTCTGTGGTCCTTTTGAGGCCGAGCGCCGGCTCGGGGAGGGGAGGGCACGCCGGCTCGGGTGAAGGCGCTGAAATTGGCATGAATGGTGTCCTTGTAAATTGAGCGCCAAATGTTCAATTTACAAGGATAACCAATTTCTTTTGCATCCTTGTAAATTGAACATGCTATGCTCAATTTACAAGGATCGTAATTATGGTTGTGAAGCGCGTTGCGCTTTGCGAAAGGATTCGCGGGGCCATCCGGGCCAATCCGGTGACGGTGCTCTACGGGCCCCGGCAATGCGGAAAGACGGCCGCGGCGAGGCAGATCGCCGGGGAGACGGGCGCCGAGTATTTCGACCTCGAGGACCCGGTCAGCCAGAGGCGGCTCTCGGAGCCAATGACCGCGCTCGGTCCGCTGCGCGGCCTGGTGGTGATCGACGAAGTGCAGCGGCAACCGGATCTCTTCCCGGTGCTGCGCGTACTGGCCGACCGCAAGCCTCTCCGCGCGCGGTTCCTGGTATTGGGCAGCGCGTCGCCGGAACTGCTCCGCCAGGGTTCGGAATCGCTCGCGGGCCGCATCGCGTTTGTGGAGATGGGTGGATTCGATCTTTCCGAAGCCGGCGCGGCGGCTCTCAGGCGGCTGTGGTGGCGCGGCGAGTTTCCGCGGTCTTTTCTGGCGCGGAACGACGCGGACAGCCGGGCCTGGCTGGAGAACTTCATGCGCACGTTTCTGGAGCGCGACATCCGCGAGTACGGAGTTGCCATCCCGCCGGCGGTGCTGCGGCGGCTGTGGAACATGCTGGCCCACCACCATGGGCAGATCTGGAACGCTTCGGAAGTCTCGCGGTCCCTGGGCGAATCTCACACCACCGTGAAGCGGCATCTCGATCTGCTGACCGGAGCTCTGATGGTGCGGCAGCTTCAGCCGTGGCACGAGAATCTTGCGAAGCGGCAGGTGAAGTCGTGCAAAATCTACCTGCGGGACAGCGGGTTGTTGCACGCCCTGCTGGGCATCCCTTCGTTCCGGGAGCTCGAAGGCCATCCCAAGATCGGCGCTTCCTGGGAAGGATTCGCGATTGAGGAAATCGTCCGTCGAGCCGGCGAGCGCAACTGCTATTTTTGGGCGACGCAGTCGGGCGCGGAGCTGGATCTTCTGGTGATGGCGGGAGGGCAACGCTATGGAGTGGAAGTGAAGTACAGCGACGCGCCGGGTATGACCAAGTCCATGCGCGTGGCGCAGGAAGACTTGGGGCTCAAACGCCTGCTGGTGGTCTATCCTGGCTCCCAATCGTACGCTTTGAACGAGAGAACGATGGTGATCCCGTTGGCCCGCATCTGGTCGGAATTGCCGTTAGGCGGCAAGGCGGGGACAAGGAGCGCTAGTGCCGCGTCCAAGAAACAGATGTACAGTCATACAGCGGGAGAGCCGCCTGAAAGGCGGCTGCGGCCAGGATTGGCCGCCCCACAAAGCGGCGAAGCCGCAACCAAACGACCGAAGAAAAGACTTCACCGCGGAGGCGCGGAGACGCGCAGAAAGGCAAAGAACAAAAGCCCAAACAGAGAGTGAGCAGGAAGCAGCACTTGCGCCTTCCCGTGGCGGAGCGCGGAGGACGCAGAGAACGCGGAGGACGCAGATAACCCGCATGGCTGCGAGCGTGATGAATTCGTAGCGAGGAAACAAGACCCTGATGGTTAGTGCAGACTGAGCGACAATCTCCGCAAAGGGAGAAGAATTCAAAGGGGTGTAATACATGGCCTACTGAAACATCGAAATGCCGGCGATGCCGGCGGCTCCGGCGGCCAGGCACTCGGGAGCGCGGGCCGCAGTGATGCCCCCAAGCGCCAGGACCGGGATGGAGACGGCGCACGCGGCTTCCCGCAGGCGGTCGAGGCCTTGCGGGGGGCCATAGGCGGCTTTCGATGCGGCGAAGAAGACCGGGCCAAAAACGGCGAAATCCGCGGACTCCTGCTCCGCCGCGCGTAGCTCGTCGAGGGAGTGCGCGGAAACGCCGATCACGAAGCCGGCAGGTGTGATGGCGCGGAGGGCGAGCGGCGCAATGGAGTGGGCGGGAAGATGCACGCCGTGAGCGCCGGAAGCCAGCGCGACATCGGCGCGGGAGTTCACCAGAATGCGCGTCGAGCGCGGGTTGGGCAGCGCCAACGCATGGCGCACCAGATAACAAAGATCGCGGGCGGGGAGATCTTTTTCGCGGATCTGAATGAAATCGACGCCGTTCTGGAGGGCGCGGGAGATGGAGTCGAGCAGGGCCGCGGCGCTGCCGGCGGCGAGGCGATCGGTAATGTAGCAGCGCAACATTCAGAGGGGCGTGTAGTAGCGCTCGCCGGCGCAAGCGCGGCAGAGAGCGAGGCCGTCGCGGAAGACTTCGCGTTTGAAACTCACGGCCTCGTGGCATTGGGCGCAAATCACGCGCGGGGCTTTGTAACCGGGGACGTCCTCGGGGGCGAGCGCGACGCGCACCCATTGGATCTGGAAGAGATCGTCGTCGGGCATGTCGCGATAGGCGCGCATCTGCTGCTGGTTGCGGCTTTCGATTGCGGGATACAGCTCGCGGGCGCGGTCACGGGCGCTCTCGCGGGCGGTAATGCGGACGGCGCGGTGTTCGCGGAGATCACAGAAGGTGGCGGCGATTTTGCCGAAATCGCGGAACTTGAGGGCGCGCTTGCCAAGGCGGCAGCCCGTGACCACGGGGATGGCGTCGGTGACGCAGCGGTCGATTTCGACGAAGGTGACCAGGCGTTTGCGATCGGCGCCGGTGGGGTCGGCCAGCGAAAGCAGATTCATGGCGTAGAGCGCCATGCGGAGACCCAGGATCTGGCCGGCGCAGAGGTGCCCGTGCGCCTGTTCGGCCAGTTGTTCGTACTCAGGGAGCGACTTCAGCGGCATGAGCTAAAGGACCCGAAGCGCCTCGGGCGGGAATTCCACCTGCCAATCCTTATTATCCTTCCGGCGGGCGAACTCGTCGTGGGACACGGTGACGAAGATGCCGGAGGAGAATTCGAGCAGGACCGAATGCGCGCGGCAGGAAGCGCGGACGAGCGAAACCGCCACGGTATTCGGTGGCTGCGGCGGGCCGGAGTGAAGCCGCAGAGCTTCGGCGGCGGCGGCCACCCAGACACGGTCCCCTTTGAGGTGGCCGGGGATGTAAGGACCAGTGAGCGTGAAGTGGTCGAACTCCAGGCGGCTGCTGTTGCGGACGGGATCAAGCGCGGCAACGGAGGCCTGGAACAGATTGGGGACGCCGACCAGGCGCGCGGCTTCGAGCGAAGCCGGCCGATCGAGCACGTCGAGCGAGGCGCCGCGCTGCAGGATGCGGCCGGCGTCCAGGAGGAGCAGTTGGTCCGCCGCGGCGCAGCACAGGTCGAGATCGGCAGTGGCAAACAGGATGGGGGCTTGGGTGACTTCGCGGATCTGGCGGAGGAGCGATTCATCGGCGCCGCATTCATCCAGCAGCAGGAGCCGGGGCCCGGCGACCAGAGCCCGGGCGATGGAGCAGCGCAGTTTGCCGGTGGCATCGAGACCGCGCGGCCGGGTGGAGGCCGCGGCGGAGAGCTGGAATCTGTCGAGCATCTCACTGACGCGGCGGTGACGTTCCAGGCGCGGCCATCGCCGGGCGGAGAAGACCAGATTCTGCCGCACGGTCATGTGCGGGAAGAGCGAATCGGACTGGGAGACGTAGCCGCACAGGCGCCGGCGAGGCGGGAGCTGAACGTGGGAGGCAGCGTCGAAAAGGATGGCGTCGTCGAGCAGGATGCGGCCGGAATCGGGGCGGGCGAAGCCGGCGATGCTTTCGAGGAGCACGGTCTTGCCGGCGCCGGAGCGGCCGTAGAGGGCCGTCGAGCCGGGGCCAATGGGGAAATCAACATCGAGCGAAAATCGCGGCGGGACTCGGCGGACAATGCGAACGTGAGTCATGGGCGGGTCCGCCCTTCGTGTTCCAGACGGTTGGAGAGGTACACGGCCCCGAGCGCGATGATGACGATGACGGACACCAGCGCCACCGGAAATGGCGAAATGCCGGTGGTGAGGGCGAAGGCGATCAACACCACGGCGGCGAATTCCGTGAGCACGCGCGCAAAGGCGATGGCGGCGGCGGCCAGAATCGGCTCATAGGCGAGGGGCAGCGCGATGCGCCAGAAGACCCGCCATTCGGAGGCGCCCAGGCTGCGGGCGGCATTTTCGTAATTGAGGTTGCGGGTCTGGAACGCGCGGCGCGAGCCTCGCACCATCAGCGGAAAGACGCCCACCGCGCCGGCCAGCACGCCGATATGCCAGGTGAATGCGTACTGGCTGTGCGCCAGCGTCAGGATGCAGTAGGTTCCGGCGATCAAGGGGGGCAGCGCGTAGGGAAACGTGGCCACGGCCTGGATGATTTCTCTGCCGGGAAAACTGCGGCGAGCCAGCACCCAGGCCAGCCACAGCCCGAGGACCAGCGAGATCACCGTCGCGCAGAAGGCGACGCGCAGGCTGAGCCACAGCGGAGACCAATCGACAGGCATTCGCGACTTCCAATTATAGCGGCCGGAAGCGCGCGCTGAAATGGCGCAGGGAGGGCGGTTCCTCCAGGATCTCCATGCCGCGGATTTCCTGTTTGCGGGCGTTGACTTCGAGGATCGCCTCCACCACGTAATCGATGTGGCTCTGGGTGTAGACGCGGCGCGGAATGGCGAGGCGCAACAATTCATGTTGCGCCGCGGCGCCGAACATCACGGAGCCGATTTCGACCGAACGAATTCCGGCGTGACGGTAGAGTTCCACGGCCAGGGCCTGGCCGGGAAACTGGTGCGGCGGAATGTGCGGCAGCATGCGGGCTGCATCGATATAGATGGCGTGGCCGCCGGGCGGTTCGACGATGGGGACGCCGTGGTCGGCGATGTGGCGGCCCAGATAGCCGGTGGAGACGATGCGGTATCGCAGGTAGTCGGGATCGAGGACTTCTTCGAGGCCCACGGCGATGGCGTCGAGATCGCGCCCCGCCAGGCCGCCGTACGTGGGAAAGCCTTCGGTGAGGATGAGGAGATTGGTCTCGAGCTGGGCGACGCGGTCGTCGTTGGTGGAGAGCAGGCCGCCGATATTGGCGAAAGCGTCTTTCTTGGCGGAAAAGGTGCAGCCGTCGGCGAGGGAAAACATTTTCTGCGCGATGCGTTTGGGCGGCCAATCGGCATAGCCGGGCTCGCGCTGGCGGATGAACCAGGCGTTTTCGGCGAAGCGGCAGGCGTCCAGGTAGAAGGGAATGGCGTGGCGCGCGGTGACGCGGCGCACCGCCTCGATATTGGCCATGGAGACGGGCTGGCCGCCGCCGGAGTTATTGGTGATGGTGAGCATCACCAGCGGGATGTTGGCGGCGCCTTCGCGGGCGATGAGGGATTCGAGAGCGGCCACGTCCATGTTGCCTTTGAAATCCAGGCGCGCCTGCGTGTCGGCGGCTTCCGGAACGGGGAGATCGACGGCTCGGGCGCCGGTGAATTCGATGTTGGCGCGAGTGGTATCGAAGTGCGTGTTGGAAGGAACCACGTGCCCGGGCTTGCACATCACGGTGAAGAGGATGCGCTCGGCGGCGCGGCCCTGGTGCGCGGGGATCATGTGGCGGAAGCCGGTGAGCGAGTCGGCGACGCGTTTCAGGCGGAAGAAGCTCTCGCTGCCGGCGTAGGATTCGTCGCCGCGCATGATGGCGGCCCACTGTTCGGTGGACATGGCGCTGGTGCCGGAATCGGTGAGGAGATCGATCAGGATGTGGCGCGCAGCAATGAGGAAGAGATTATAGCCGGCTTGTTGGAGGAAGCGTTCACGCTCCGCGGGCGTGGTGTGGCGTAGCGGCTCTACGCTCTTGATGCGGAAGGGTTCGATGATGGTGTTCACTGAAGCAGATTATCTCACCACGCTCAGGACCAGGCGGGACAGACCATGGCCTTTTGTGGTCTGTTGCAGAGGGCCTGCGGCCCGCGAAATTTCATGAAAAACTGTGAGGACCCTCGCCGTTCGCGGGGCGGGCCATACAGCCGGGGCTATACAGCCCGCGCACCCGCTTGCCAGCGGGTCCAGCCGCCTGGAAAGCCGGCTGCAGCCAGGATTGGCTGCCCCGCAAAGCAGCAGAGCCGCAACCAACGCGGTCGAAGAAACCGAGCAGTTGTAATACAAACTACTCCCGGCCGGCATACAGATCGGCGATCTCTTCCTTGAAGTTCTCGAGGGCGCGCACGCGCCGCAATTTCATGGTGGCGGTGAGTTCGCCGGCTTCGATGGAGAAATCGCGCGTCAGCACGCGGTACTTGCGCACCTGTTCGAAAGGCGCGAGCTGGTTGTTGACGCGCGTCACCGCCTTGCGGATTTCCGCCACCACGGGTGGCGCCGCGGCCAGTTCGGCGGTGGCGCGGTCCTTCCATTCGTCCATTCCCTTGAGCGCCTGGGCGGCCGCCGGGTTGAAAGTGATCAGCGCGGTAAGGAAAGGCAGCCGGTCGCCGACGAGCAGCACCTGGCTGGCAATCGGTTCCATCTTGAACAGGCTCTCCACGCGCGAAGGGTAGATTTTCTTGCCGGTGGAGAAAATAATCAGCTCTTTCTTGCGCCCGGTGATGAAGAGGTAGCCGTCGTCATCGGCGTGGCCCACGTCGCCGGTATGGAGCCAACCGTCGCGGAGCACTTCGGCGGTGGCCGCGGGGTCGTTCCAGTAGCCGGAAAACAGGCAGGGGCTCTTGAGCAGGAGTTCGCCGTCTTCGGTGAAGCGCACCAGGACGCCGGGGAGCGCTTTGCCGATGCTGCCGGGTTTGGGGCGGTCCAGCGGGTTCATGGTGGCGACCCCGCCTTCGGTCAATCCGTAGCCTTCCACCAGCGGCATGCCGATGGCTTCATAGAAATCGGCCAGGTCTTTGCTGAGCGGCGCGGCGCCGGAAGCGGCCACGCGGAGGCGTCCGCCGAACCGGCCGCGAATCTTTCTGAACATCAGCCGGTCGGCGGTCCGCAGCGGGATGCGGATACGCCACGGCACGGGTTTGCCTTTGTGCCGGTAGCGGGCCGCGGCCAGGCCCAGCCCCAGCGCGGCGTAGAAGGCCTTGCGCGCCAAAGCCGGGCGCTTGCGCAGTTCGGTGCAGACGGTGGAATAGATGCGCTCCCACATGCGTGGCGGCGCCAGCAGCAGCGTGGGCCGGACGGTGCGAATCTCTTGGGGCAATTGCAGCAGGCTTTCGGAGAACGTCACCGGCATGCCCGCGGGAATCGGCAGGAATTCCATCACCACGCGCTGCGCGATGTGGGCCGAAGGCAGGAAAGCCACTGTGGAGTCTTCCGGCCCCAACGGCAGCACGGCGGGCCCCATGGCGATGTTGGCGCAGATGGCCTGGTGGGTGACGAGCGCCATCTTGGGTTCTCCGGTGGCGCCGGAGGTAAGGTACAGGACGGCGGGATCGGCGGGTTCGGCGGCGGCCGGCGAGCGACCGCGCGCGAGCGCCGCGCGGCCCATGGCGCGCAGTTCTTCCAGTGTGAGGGCTCCGTCGGCCCGGCCGGTAAGCAGAATCCAGTGGCCGACGGGCGCGGAGCGGAGCGTCTCGAAGACCCTGGGATTCTCCACGAAAGCGGCGCGCGCCGCGGCGGCTTCCAAGTTGTGCAGCAGGTCTCTGGGCGGATAGCTGGGATAGAGAGCGGCGGCGATGGAGCCGTTCGACATGACGCCCAGGTCGGCCAGGTAAAACTCGAGGCGCGTTTCCGAGTTCAGTGCCACTACGTCGCCCTTGCCGATGCCGAGGGAGCGGAGGCCGAGCGAGATCTCGCGGACCGCTTCCAGATACTGGTTCCAGGAGAGCGTGAGGTAACCGTCGCCGGTGGGCTGGCGCAACGCGGGGCGATCGCCATAACGGCGCGCGGCTTCTTCGAGAACCTGGTACAGGGTGCGAGGCGGCACTCCCAGCAATTTAACACGAGTGCTCTATACGTAATCCGGCGACTACATGTTCCATTCGGGGTTCTGGATTTACCGCGGCGCGGAGGCGCGGAGAAAACGCGAGAGAAACCAGAATCTGGATGAGAGTTCCACCGTTTCAGCGGGCTCACCTGCAAGGCGAGCCCGCTTTTGACAGAGTAATGCGCCGCCTCCTTCTCCGCAGGGCGCTTGCGGAGCAGGCAGAGGAGGACTGGGAAAAGCTCCCCGGTTCCTCAGTCTTCTCCGCGTCTCCGCATCTCCATCTCTCCGCGGTGAGCGAGAGCTTACGGAAGGGTTACGGTCTATACGCTGACCACCGGGCAAGGCGATTCGCGGATAATGGCGTACGCGTTGGTGCGCAGGCGGCCGAACACACCGGCGGCCGAGCCGCGGCCGATCACCAGCACATCGGCGTCGAGACGTTTTGCGGCGGCGCAGATCTGGCGGGAGGGCTCGCCGGATTCGACGTAAAGTTCGGCGGTGGAGGCGCCCACCTGGCTGCGCAGGCTGTTGAGGGCATCTCCGGCGGACGATCGGAGCTGCGGGTCGCAAGCGGTGACGTGGAACAGGGTGAGGCGCGCGTCGAACTCCCGGCCCAGGTGCGCCGCCCAGGCGAGGGCTTTGGCGCTTTGCGGGCCCAGATCGACGGCGCACATCACGTGGTGGAAGGGCGCCGCCACCGCGGCGGGAGTCTCGGAGAGGTGCGTGCCGGTCCACACGGGGCAATCGGCGTCGTGCAAGACCTTGGCCGTGTTGGAACCGAGGATATAGCGGCGGAACGGACCATACCCGTGGGTGGGCATGATGATGAGGGCGGTGAGCTCGCGGTGGGCATACTCCACAATGGTGGTGGCGGGGTCGCCTTCGAGCAGGACGCGGCGGACGTTGAGGCCGCCGAGCTCAGGAGCCATAAAGGTGTCGAGTTCCAGGGTGGCCTGCTGGGCGCGGTCGCGGCACAGTTCGGCCAGCATGGACCCGGCGACATCCACGGCGCCGAACTCGTATTGCGGCGGCACCAGAACATGCAGCAAAGTGAGCTCGGAGCCAAAGTGGCAAGCCAGCAAGCGGGCGCAATGGACGGCGCCAGCAGAGCGTTCGGAAAAGTCCACCGGTAAAAGAACGCGGGCGAAGGAATCCATATCGCGCCTCCTATCTATTAGGATAAAACGATTCTGAAATCGAAAACTTCACCGCAGAGCCGCGGAGACGCTGAGAAAACCGAGAAGAACGCGATTTCTTTCTTTTTGCCTTTCTCCGCGTCTCAGCGCCTCTGCGGTGAGACTTCTTTGGTTCTTGCCGATAGGTAGAATAGGATGAAGAGCGGAGTCTGATTTTGCCGGCAAGCGTCACTCCCATCTCGGCGCGGCGGAAGGGCACCTACGTGCTGCTCCAAGCCGCCCTGCCTGCACGGCCCGTCCAGACCATCGGCGTGCTCCTGGTGGACCCGGCGGCGGACCGCGCCTGGGTGCGCCTGCGGCAACGCTATGAGAGCATCGCGGCGCCGGAAGACGCCGAAGTGCTGGAAGCGCTAGAAGAGGACATTCGCGCGCGCTCCGCGGAAATGGGAGCGGAGGCATTTCTCGCGTGGCTCGAGGATTCGCTCTCGAACGCGCTGCGGGTGAGCGAGCGGCAGAGCGTGGACGTGGACGCCTTCTCGCGCGTGGTGGAACGCCTCTTCGACCAGCACGTGGAAAAAGTAGCGGTCCAGCCTTTCCAGACGCACGTGCCGCTCTACAGCCTGCGCGCGGCGGCGGGCAGTCTGGGCGAAGAGATGGAGTCGGCGGCGGAAGATTGGGTGCCCGCGCCCGAAGGCATGCGGCTCGCGCCGGATCTCTTCGTGGCCCACGTGGTGGGCCATTCCATGGAGCCGCGCATCCCGGATGGCAGCCTGAACCTGTTCCGGCTGCACCCGGCCGGAACCCGCCAGAACAAGATTCTGCTGATCCAGCGTTTCGGCGTCAGCGATGAAACGGCGCGCTACACCGTGAAAAAATATACCAGCCGGAAAATTTACAACGGTGAAGACCAGTGGCACCACGAGCGCATTCGCCTGGAGCCGCTGAACGCCGCGTACGAAGCCTGGGACGTGGGACCGCAGGATTTTGCGGTGGTCGCCGAATGGCTGCGCGTCATCGAGTGAAGTTGGCCCGCCTGCTGGTCGACTGGTACCAGAAGAGCCATCGCGATTTGCCGTGGCGGCGCACTTCGGACCCCTACCGCATCTGGGTTTCGGAGATCATGCTGCAACAGACCCGGTCGCAGGCGGCCGTCCCCTACTACGAACGGTTCCTGGAGCGCTTTCCCACCGCGGGAGCGCTGGCGGCGGCCTCCGAAGAAGAAGTGCTGGCGCTGTGGAGCGGTCTGGGATATTACTCGCGCGCGCGCAACCTGTGGCGCGCGGCCCGACAAGTGGTGGAGGCGGGCGGCTTTCCGCGCGAGTACCAAGCCATCCGCGCGCTCGCCGGCGTGGGTGATTATACCGCCGCAGCCATCGCCAGCATCGCCTTCGGCTTTCCGCACGCGGTGGTGGATGGCAACGTGATGCGCGTGGTGGCGCGGCTCCAGGCGGACTCGGGCGACATCGCTTCGGCGCGGACGCGCGAGCGTTTTCGCGCGACCGCGCAGGCGTGGCTTGACCCGCGACAGCCGGGCGCCTTCAACCAGGCGCTCATGGAACTGGGAGCCACGGTGTGCCTGCCGAAAAATCCGCTGTGTCCGGTCTGCCCGCTGGCGGCCTGCTGTGTGGCGCGCCAGCAAGGCATCGCCGCGCAATTGCCGGTGAAGTCGAGAAAAACCGAGCCGGTCGAGATCGCCGCCGTTCTGCTGTTGGTGCGCAAAGGCGGGCGGGCGCTGCTGCGGCGAACCGAAGCCGGCTCGCGGCGGATGGCCGGTTTCTGGGAACTGCCCTCGCCGGAGCAGTTGCCCGGCGCGCGCATCGGCAAGAGCATCGGCGAATTCCGCCATACCATCACGCATCATCACTACACCTTCACGGTGAAAACGGCTTGGGGGCGAGCGGCCGGCGCGGAGTTCGCATGGTTCGCTCCCGCACACTTGGCGGAAATCCCTCTCAGCACGACGGCCCGTAAGGCTTTACACCTCGCAATGCAACCGATAGGCAGCGGGCCGCATTGTTCACCTTAGGGGTGCGAGTCAATTGCACCGGAACGGGGTTAAGGAAGGTTATGGCGAGACGGCGGAAACTGCGTTTGGCTCAAGTGGCCGTGGTGATGGGGGCTTTTGCGATTGTGCTCTGGGCGTATGAATATGGCCCTAACCCCGGCGTGTGCGGCGTCCCCAATGAGGCCGGCACTTGTACCAATGTAGGATGTCATACGGGCACCACCAACAATCCAGCCAACAAGGGTAGCGTGACGATCAGCTTTCCCAACGGCCTGACCTATGTGCCGGGCGTCAAGCAGCACCTGACAGTGACTATTTCCGACCCGGCGACTACGCAGCAGGCCTGGGGATTCGAGGTGACCGCGCGGCAAAGCAGCAACCCCGCCACCATGACCGGCACATTCACTCCCGACGACCAGTACACGCAGATTATGTGTTCGAGCGCCGACCTTAACGTCTTCGATGCCTACTGCCTGACGGGCGCTGGGACAGGCTGCACTTTCCCGTCCAGCGCGCCGGCGTGTCCCGCCAAAGAGCCGTTGCAGTATATGGAACACAGCTATTCGGGTTACGCGCGCACCCTGGGGCTGGTGCAGGGTTCGGGCACGTACCAGTTCGATTGGACGCCGCCCTCGACCAACGTGGGCAACATCACCTTCTACATCGCGGGAAACGCCGGTGTAGGCGGCCCGCCAAATCAGAATGGCGACCATATCTACGCCACCACCTTCACGCTGGCGCCGGGCAGCAGCGGCGGCAACCCGCCCACCATATCGACCGTTGTGAACGGCGCCAGTTTCCTGCCCGGGTTTTCACAGGGCTCGTGGATCACCATTAACGGAACCAACCTTGCCGCAACCACCCGCATCTGGACCGGTGCCGATTTCAACGGCCCCAATCTGCCGACACAACTCGACGGCGCCAGCGTCACCGTCGACGGAAATCCGGCCTACATTTATTACATCAGCCCCACCCAGATCAATGCTCTGGCGCCGGCCGACGCCGCTCAGGGTCCCGTGCCGGTGCAGGCCGCTTTCGGTGGCTTGACCAGTAACATCGTCAACTCCACCGAATCCGCGTTCTCTCCGGCCCTGTTCATGTTCGGTCCGCTGGGGCAGAAGTACGTGGCTGCCGTGCTCTCAGGCGGACAATCCATCCAGTACATCGGGCCGACCAATTTGTATCCCGGCCTCACGGTGCCCGCTCAGGCCGGCAATATCATTGAGCTTTACGGCACAGGCTTCGGCCCGACCAAACCAACCACTGACTTCAGCCAGACGTTCAGCGGCGCGCCGCCCACAGCCAACACTGTGACCTGTACCATCGGCGGCTCACCCGCCACCGTCCAGTTTGCGGGGCTGGTAGCTCCCGGCGAATACCAGCTCAACGTCTTGGTGCCGTCCGGCCTTCCGTCGGGCGACAATCTGGTGGTACTCACGGTCAATGGAGTCACCACGCAGGCCAACGCCTACCTGACGGTTCAATAAGTCGCGGTACCATGGCTCGGTGGAGCAAATCGGGCTGGAATTCGACTTCGGGCCGCCGCCGCGGCGAGTCTATTCCGTCGGCGAGCTGAATCGAGCCATTGCGGCGCTGCTCGGCGCGGAGTTTGCCGACGTATGGGTTGGCGGCGAGATCTCCGGCTTGAAGCTGGCATCCAGCGGCCATTACTACTTCACCCTCAAGGAAGCCGACGCGCAGTTGAAATGCGTGGCCTTCCGCTCTTCGCACCGCTACTGGAAATTCAAACCGCAGGACGGCTTGGCGGCGCTGGCGCGCGGCCGCGTGGATGTTTATGAAGTGCGCGGCGAATACCAGTTGCAGGTGGACCTGTTGGAGCCGCAAGGGTTGGGCGCGCTGCAACTGGCCTTCGAACAGCTCAAGAGGAAACTGGCCGGCGAAGGGCTGTTCGCGGCGGAACGGAAACGCGCGCTGCCGCGCTTTCCGCAGCGCATCGGGATCGTCACCTCGCCGCGCGGCGCCGCCATCGCCGACATGCTCAAAATTCTCTCCCGCCGCTTTCCCGGTTTGCACATCCGCGTATTTCCTGCGCAGGTGCAAGGGGAGGGCGCGGTGGAGGAGGTCTGCCGCGGCATCGAGTACTTCAGCGCCAGTGGCTGGCCGGACGTCGTGATCGTGGGCCGCGGCGGCGGGTCGCTCGAAGATCTGTGGACGTTCAACGAAGAGGCGGTGGCGCGCGCCATCGCCGCCTGCGCGGTGCCGGTGGTTTCGGCGGTGGGGCACGAAACCGATGTCACCATCGCGGACTTTGTGGCCGACCTGCGCGCGCCCACGCCTTCGGCGGCGGCTGAAATGGTTGTGCCATCGCGCGCGGAGTTGCTGGAGCGGATCGGCCGGTCGCGGGCGACAGCGGCGCAGGCGCTGCGCTATCGCCTGGCGATGCTCGAGAAGCGCTTGCGCCAGCAGGACGTCGAACGGACCCTAGGCCTGCTGCACCGCCGCGTGGGACGGGGATTGCAGCGCATCGATGAGCAGGAATATCGCCTGCGCGAATGGGTGCGCGCGGCGCTGGACCAGCGGGAACGCCGCCGCCGGGACCTCGAAGCGCGGCTCCGGCTCTTCGACGCGCGGCCGCGCCTGGCGGCTTCCCGCCGGCGCATGGAAACAGCCGAGAGCGCGGCCGCGCAGACGATGCGTCTGGCCCTGGCACGGCGCAGGAACGCGCTCGATCAGTGCGCCGCCAAGCTCTCGCAGTTGAGCCCGCTGCGGATTCTGGAGCGCGGCTATGCGATTGTCTCGAACAAGCGTGGGATCGTGAAAGAGGCGGCAGCGGCGCCGGCGGGATCGGGGATTCACGTGCGGCTGGCGAAGGGCGAGCTCGACGCGGTGGTGGAGTAGCTGCCGCCAGGTTGACAGACGAAAGCGTCTGTTTGAATGTATAAGGGCTGAAATGGCGAAGGGTTCTCCTGAAGGGTACAATGCCGAGACCGGCTCTGAACAGCCGGCTCAGAAACTTCAAACAGGAGAAC
>JBEKDA010000041.1:0-50489 GCA_050014595.1 Bryobacteraceae bacterium | reverse complement strand
CGAGCATCAACTTGCGTAGATGGGTCACAGGGATGACCTCCTTGTGACCCGACAATACACGCTACCGACGAATGCTGCTAGGGAACACGCGAAGCGTCTGCCGTCAGGCTTCGTTCAAGTCGCCGTCACATCACCTGGCCACAAACGCGCCACCCAGCGAGTCAGTTCAAGGCCCGCCGGCGCTCAATCCGCCGCCTGTGCCGTCGCCAACGCTTCCACCACCAGCCGCACTCCCGCCCGCCCGCAACAGCACGGGCCCGCGTCCACCAAACCCGCCGGCGGTGTGTATTCCGCAACAAAGTGCAGCCCGTCCTGCGCCTCGCACTCATACCCCAATACCCGGCCGTCCCGGTCGAGCAGCATCCCGTATACCGGCGCCCGGAACATCTCCCACAGCGCGTCCCGTTCGCCTTCGCTCAGATACGGCCGCCCGTTGTAATGCAGCACGAATACCGCGCGCCGCGCCCGTGTTCCCGCCGCCCGCGCGCGCGCCAGTTCGTCAAATGAGCCCGCCAGCGCGGCATGCTCGCCCTTGGCCCCCGCCGCCCGCGCGGCCCTCAGGCCCGGATATAGTGGATGCCGCGGCGCCCCGCGGGCTTTCCGAATCGTCAATCGCATAGCTTTGAACGGGTAGTGTCTCCGCCGTCCAAATTCTCTCAGGATTATGTGAAGCCCGCCGCTGTTTAAGTGGGACAGTCCTCCTGTCCTACGCCGCCTCCAGCACCCGCGCCAGGTTCTCGCCCAGGATCAATCGCGCGTCGTCCACCCCGGCTCCCAATTCCAGCAGCGCTCGTGTCTGCACTTGGAAGACCGCGTCGATCCAGCCGCGCGGAAAGAAGGAGGAGTCCGTGCCGAACAGCAGCCGCCGCGGCCCGGCCACATCCAGCGCGCGTTGAAATACCGTCGTCAGATTCAGGCCTTCGTAGCGCATCCAGGAATTGCTGCTGGAGGTGTCCAGGTAGACGTTGGGGCAGAGATCGGCCAGCATCAGGGCTTCGCGAAAATGCCCGGCGCCGAAGTGCGGAACAATGAACCGCACGCCCGCGTGCCGTTGCGCCACCGCGTGCAGGTCGAGCGGATTGGAAAACCGCATGTCGAAGGGGCAGGGAAGTCCCAGCTTCTTGCGCACTCCTACCGTCAGCGCGCCGCAGTGTACGAACACCGCGCAGTGCTGCGCCGCGGCCTGTTCCAGCAAGGGCTCCACGCGCGCATCCTGCACCGGGTATAAGTGCATCGCCGGAAACAGGCAGATGGCGTTAAGCCCGCGCTCCACGGTCGCCCCTTCGCGCAGCGGGTTCACCATGGCGTAAGCGTAAAACCGGTCCGGAAAGGCTGCCGCCGCGGCCAGCACCGAGGCTTCATCTCCCGGAATGCTCGAGATCAGCGCCGCGCGCGCCACGCCCTGCGCATCCAGCTCCGCGACCCAGCGCCCGGCCAGCCCGGTTGGATCTTCGGGCGGCAATTCCCAGCCGAGCGTCGCGGCCACCGCCGCGGCGTCCTGCCCGGTTTCGCTCCCCAGCGCATCGAAAAAGCGCCGCGAGAAAAAATGCGTGTGCGCGTCCGCTACCGCTAAATCACTCCACGGTGTCTGCATCCGGCTTGTTCCAGTGCGTAATGCCGGCCGCCAGCGCCAGTTGCGTCAGGCCCGCCACGTTGTTCACCCCGAGCTTCTTCATCATGGTCTTACGGTAACTGCGGATGGTCTGCAGCCCCAGGTCCAGCAGCACCGCGATGTCCTTGCTCGTTTTCCCCTCGGCCACCAGCCGCAGCACCTGCAACTCGCGCGGCGAGAGCGATTCCAGCGGGCTCCGGTCGTGCGTGTCCAGATCGCCGCGCTGGATCCGCGCCAGCAGCCGGTCCGACACCTGCGAGCTCAAGTAGGAACCGCCACGCGCCACCGTCCGCAACGCGTCCAGCATTTCCGCCGACGAGGCCTTCTTCAGCACGAACGCCCGCGCGCCCGAGCGGATCGCGCTCACCACGGAGTTCTCATCGTCGTACATTGAGAGGATCACGACCTTCACTCCCGGGCAGTGCCGCAGCAGTTCGGTGGTGGCTTCGATCCCGTTCATCCCGGGCAGTCCGATATCCATCAGGACCAGGTCGGGCGCCGCCTTCTTGCAAAGTTGAACGGCGTCGGCTCCGTTTTCTGCCTCGCCCACCACGCGGAACTCCGTTCCGCGTTCCAGGATTCCCTTGACTCCGTCGCGTACCAGCTTGTGGTCATCGACAAGAACAATGTCGAATGGCATATTCCTCTCTCACTCATCCCTAGGTGCGGTCGCCTGGATCGTGGTCCCCGCTCCCCGATTACTCGTAATCGACAGATCCAATCCCGCCTGCGCCGCAAAGTGCTCCATGCTCAGCAATCCCAATCCTCTGCGCCCCTCCAGCACGTCCGCCGGGTCGAATCCGCGCCCATTGTCCCGGACGTCCATGGTAAGAGCGGTACGTGTGGACTTTATCGCGATTTCAATCGAAGAGCAACTGGCGTGTTGTACGGCGTTCCCCACCGCCTCCTGCGCAATCTGGTAAAGGGCCGACGCGATCTTCGGATCGATCTTCAGAAACGGGTCCACATTCACGCGCAGTGCGCCCGTATAACGCTCGCGGATGCGGCTCGCCAGGCGGTCCAGCGCCGATCGCAGCCCGGCCCGCTCCACCGCCGAAGGGTTCAGCTCGTAGGTGTACTCGCGCACCTGCTCCATGATCGGTTCGAGCACCTTCTGGATCTCGGCGATGCGCCGGCACGCCTCCGGCGAAATTCGCTCCACGTCCATCCGCGCCAGGTCCAGTTGCATTCCCAGGCCGGTCAGGTTTTGCCCAACCGAGTCGTGCAGGAATTTCGAAAACATGCTGCGCTCGAATTCCTGCGCCCGCAGCGCACTCAGCACGGTGGTGCGCAGTTCCTGCTCGGCTTTGTTCCAGAGAGTGACTTCGGCGGCCATCCCGCCCGCCAGGCGAAGCCCGCTTTCCAGGCGAATCGGAAAGAGCCTGATATGCCAGGCCGAGTCGCCGCGCCGCTCGCGCAACAACAGCGTCTCTCCCCGCAGCGCGCGTGCGATGCGGTCGCTCCACACGGGCGCCGCTTCCTTGTCGAGCGCCTGCTCGACGCGCCGGCCCACCAGTTCAGCCGCCGCTTTGCCGAAGACCGGAAGCGAATCGCCGTACACGCGCTGGAACTCCGATTCCGCGCTCACGATCCAGGAACACGCCGGGCTTTGTTCCAGAAACGCTTCGGCAAGGCTCGCGTTATCGGGCATGGTGGGGCGGGCAATCCTGCCCGCAGCCGGCTTTCAGCCGGCTGGACCCGCTGGAAAGCGGGTCCACAGCCTGAACAGGCTGCCCCACATCGGACCAACCGGGATTGTCAGGAATTAGAATGGACAGCATACTAGCTCTTGCGCGCTACCGCCCGGCGCGCCGCCACCGCCACATCGCGCGCCACCAGCCCGTATTTGTCCATCAGCTCATCGGGCTGTCCCGATTCGGCGTAGGTGTTCCGGATGCCCACGAACTCCATCGCGCACGGCCTCGTCTCCGCCACTACCTGCGCCACGCGAACGCCCAGGCCGCCATCCACCAGGTGCTCCTCGGCCACCACGATGGCCCGCGTTTCCGCCGCCGCCCGCGCGATCGTTTCGCGGTCGATCGGCTTCGCCGTGTGCATATCCACCACGCGCGCCGAAATGCCTTCGCCTTCGAGCAGGTCCGCCGCCAGCAGCGCCTGCGCCACCAGCAACCCGTTCGCGATGATCGTCACATCGCGTCCCTCCGCCACCTCGATGGCCTTGCCGATCTCGAAGCGTTGGTCGCCGCCGTACACGATCGGCGCCTTGGGCCGCCCGGTGCGGATGAAAACCGGTCCCGCGTGCGCCGCCGCCGCGCGCACCAGCGCTTTCGTGGCTGCTTCGTCGGCCGGCGCAATCACCACGAACCCGGGCAGGGAACAGGCCAGCCCGATTTCCTCGACGCTCATCTGCGAAGGCCCGTCTTCGCCGATCGAAATCCCGCTGTGCGTCCCCACCACTTTCAGATTCACGAAAGGATACGCCGCGCACACGCGCAGTTGTTCGAAACCTTTGTTCATCGCGAATGCCGAAAAACTGGAAACGAACGGGATCTTGCCCGCCAGGGCCAGCCCCGCGCCCACCGCCGTCATGTTGGCCTCGGCAATTCCCAAAGAGACGAACCGCTCCGGAAACTCCTTCGCGAAATACACCGTCATGGTGGACTTGGAGAGGTCCGCATCGCACACGACAACATCCTTATTTTCGCGACCCAGCTCCACCAGGACGCGTCCGAAGGCCTCGCGCGTGGCGGCGCCCAGTCTGATTTCGAACCTGGTTTTCGCGGCCATGTTATTGCAGCTCCTGGAGCGCCAGTTTCACTTCATCCGCCGTCGGCGCCACGCCGTGGAACTTGGGATTGTTTTCCATAAAAGAAACGCCTTTGCCCTTGATGGTGTGGGCCACAATGCAGGTGGGCTTTCCCTTGGTGGCTTCCGCTTCGTCGAACGCCTTCTCGATCGCCGCGAAGTCGTGGCCGTCGATCTCCATGGTGTGCCACCCGAAAGCCCGCCATTTCTCGGCCAGCGGGGCGATTTCCATGATGTCGTGCACGAAGCCGTCGAGCTGGATCCGGTTGTAGTCCACAATCGCCACCACGTTGTCGAGCTTGTGGAACGCGCCCGCCATCGCGGCTTCCCAGATCTGGCCTTCCTGGACCTCGCCGTCGCCCATCATGGCGTACGTGCGGCTCGCCCGTCCGTCGAGGCGCGCCGCCAGTCCCATCCCCAGCGCCAACGAAAGACCTTCACCCAGCGATCCGGTGGAGGCCTCCAGCGACGGTATGAACCGCATGTCCGGGTGGCCCTGATATACCGAGCCGAGCTTGCGCAACGTGTTCAGTTGATCGAGCGGCGTATCGGCGTACCCCGCCTCCGCCATGGCGGCATAGAGCACCGGCGCCGCGTGCCCTTTGGAGAGAATAAAACGGTCCCGGCCCACCCATTTCGGGTTCTTCGGATCAATCCGCATTCGGTTGAAATAGAGTTCAACCACTATCTCCACGGCCGAAAGCGAACCGCCCGGGTGGCCGGACTTCGCCGCGCCAATCATCTCAATGATTTCCCGCCGGATTTGCTTGGCGATGATCTTCAACTCCTCTATGGATTTAGGCATGGTGGGACGAACTCCCATTCTACCAAATCGCTGGAAATCGCCACCGTACGCTCATATCCTCTGAAGTTAACTAACTGTTAACGAAACGCGATATTGTTCCACACTCCCCCGACCGTCTATCCTTAATCTGCGCAAAAATATGCGCGAACAGAATCATGAGGGCCAAACCGGAAACCGACGGCTATGTTGTCCGCCAATTCCTCCGCCTTCTGGCGATGTCACGCGATCCAGGTGCCGCCTTGGAATCGTCCGGGTACTGCCGTGCCGGAGCCCGTATTCTGTATGTCTAACGAAGCCATCCTGGTAGTCGATGACGCTCCCGTCAACCTGAAACTCACCGGAATCCTTCTCCGCAGGGAAGGCTACGACGTCCATTCCGCAGTTGACGCCGAGCAGGCCCTCGATCTGCTCCAGACCTTCCATCCCGATCTCATGCTGGTCGATATTCAACTCCCCGGCATGGACGGCCTCGAACTGACCCGCCGCATCAAGCGGGATGATCGCACCCGCGACATCGTGGTCGTCGCCCTCACCGCCTGTGCCATGAAGGGAGACGACGAGAAGGCCTTCCGAGCCGGCTGCCAAGGCTATATCACCAAGCCCATCGAGACCGGCACGCTCGCCGGCCGCGTTCGCGAGTACCTCGACCACCGATCCTCTCCGCCGCCGGTCCCGGTCGAGATCCCGCCGCCGCCCGTCCCTGTCGAGCTCACTCCGCCGCCGGTCCCTGGCGGGCCCGCTCCGCCAAGCCTTCCCGGCGGCCTGTACTTCACCCCTGCCGAGATGGAGAGCCTGCGGCGGCGATTCCTGGAAGACGCCACCCTCCAGGTCCGCCTCATGACGGAATCCCTCACACGCTCGCTCGACGTGCCAAGCGCCCTGCGCACCTGCCGCGACTGGGCCGCCGCCGCCGCCATCCTGGATTACCAAGCCATCGCCGCGTTGGCAAACCAGGTGGAAGGGTACCTGAACGCCGACAGCCCCGATCCGGCTTCGCTCGACGAAGCTCTCTCCAACCTCATGATCGGTCTGATTGAGGCGCCCGAGTCCGTCACCGGTCCCGTGCCCGATCCCATCGTCGCCGCCCTCAAAGGGAAGCGCGTGGGCCTGGTCGGCTTCTCCGCCGACGATGCCGAACGTCTCTGTGTCGCCCTCGAACGCGCCAGCGCCAAGCCGCGCTATTTCGACCGCGTCGCCTCCCGCGATTCCGACCCCATTCGCGATTGCAGCCTCGTCCTCGTGGCCGTCACCCCCGCAACCAAGGACACCTTTTTGCTCGCCGCCGGGTCCACCGCCTTCTCCGGCCCGCCCTTGGTCCTGGCTGGCGCCCGCGACCAGATCCTCGCGCTCGATTACTCCGTCCAGCTCCGTGCCTGCGAGCTTCTCGTCGATGGTTGGCAGCCCGAAGAAGCGCTCATGCGCCTGGCCTTAGCGCTTTCCCGCAAGGAAGCTGCTCCGGCAGTGGCCGCACGGGCAGTGGCCGGTCCCGTCCGCACCCTTGCTCCGCAAGTTCCGGTCTACGGGTCCAACAACCACACCAGCTCGGAAGTGCTGGTGGCCGATGACGATATGACCGTCCGCCTGGTAGTGCGGAGTGCCCTGGAGAACGCCGGCATTAAGTGCCGCATGGCCTCCAACGGACCCGAAGCTTTGCAGATCCTCCGCGAATACCGCCCGTGTGCCGCCGTCCTCGATATCAACATGCCTGGAATGGATGGCTACGAAGTGCTTTCGGCGGCTCGCCTCGAATCCATCCCCGTGCGCGTCCTGCTCCTCACCGCCCGGCAGCAGGAAGCCGATATCACCCGCGGTTTCACGCTCGGCGCAGACGACTATCTGATCAAACCTTTCAATCCCCCCGAACTGGTGGCCCGCCTCAGGCGTTTCCTGCGGCCTCGCGCCGAACTGCGAGCGTAAGGGACTGTGAAAAAATCCCGGAGCGCAGGCGGCGCCGCCTGCCACTGGAGTTTGGACATTCTGGCGAAGCCGCGCCAAGTGGGACCGGCCTCCTGGCCGGTTGGGCTTTCCCGCGTGAGCGGCCCACCCCGCCGCCTTTCCGCCAGGAGTATACTTTCTCCATGCCACCGACTTTGACCTCCGAACAAAGGGCCGATTTCGCCAGGCGCGGCGTCTCCCGCCGCGGCTTTCATCAAATCGCGGCCATGCTCGCCGCCGGCAGCGCGTTCCCGCTCTTCACCGAACGCGCCCTCGCGCAACGCGCCACCAATCGCGTGCTCGCGCCCGGAACCGTCAAAATCGACGCTAACGAAAACCCCATGGGGCCCATTCCCGAAGCCGCCGAAGCCATGCGCGCCATCATCCAGGATGGCGGCCGCTACCTCGACGACCTCACTCCCAAGATGGTCCGCGCCATCGCCGCCATGGAGAACCTCGACCCGGCTTCGGTCCATGCCTATCCCGGTTCGAGCGATCCTCTCTTTCGCTCTGTCCTGGCCTTCTGCGGCAAGGAGCGCCCGTATGTCGTGGCCAACCCCAGTTTCGAAACCGGCGCCCACGCCGCCGGCATCGTCGGCGCGCCCGTCATCAATGTGCCGCTGGTGAAGGAGACCTTCGCGCACGACGTCAAAGCCATGGCTGCCGCCCATCCCACTCCCGGCATCATCTACGTCTGCAACCCCAACAATCCCACCGGTACGGTCACTCCCAAAGCCGATATCGAATGGCTTGTCAACAATAAGCCCAAGGACGCCGTGGTGCTGCTCGATGAAGCCTACATCCATTTCTCGTCCAACGCCGTCATGGGCTCCTACCTGGTGGCCGCCGGCAAAGACGTCATCGTCCTGCGCACGTTTTCAAAAATCTACGGTATGGCCGGCCTGCGCGCCGGCGCTGCCATGGCCCGGCCGGACCTGCTCCGCAAAATCAATCAATTCACTTCCGGATTCATGCCCGTCACCGCTACCACCGGCGCCATCGTCAGCCTCAATTCCAAGACTCTGATCCCGGAGCGGCGCAAGACGGTTCACGACATCCGCGAGGAAACCCTGGCCTTCCTGGCATCGCACAAGATCGAGGCCATCCCCTCCGAAGCCAACATGTTCATGATGAACGTGAAGCGTCCCGGCCGCGAATTCGCAACCGCCATGCTGAACGAGAAGGTAGCCGTCGGCCGTACCTGGCCGGTCATGCCGACCTGGGTCCGCGTCACCGTCGGCACCGCTGCCGAAATGGATACCTTCCGGGCGGCCTGCATTAAGTGCTACACCGCTTAGCAGGCTTTAGAGGGTGTTGAAAACCCGAAATGAAGCCTTCAACGCGGAGGCGCAGAGACGCGGAGAAGGGAACGACAAAAGTAGCCTATCTATATGTAGTTCCTGGTTTTTCTCAGCGTCTCCGCGCCTCCGCGGTGAAATCTTATCTCATGACAACAGTCGCGCGGCCGGTTTCGCAAAATACGTCAGAATAATGCCGGCCCCAGCCCGCGTGATCGAAGTCAGCGTTTCCATCATCGCCCGGTCGTGGTCCAGCCACCCATTGCGCGCCGCCGCCACAATCATCGAGTATTCCCCGCTCACCTGGTAAGCCGCAATCGGCGCGTCGAACCGCTGCCGTGCCCGGCTGATCAGGTCGAGGTATGGCAGCGCCGGCTTCACCATAATAATGTCGGCGCCTTCCTCGAGATCCAGTTCGATCTCCTGCATCGCCTCGCGCCCGTTGGCCGGGTCCATCTGGTAGCTCCGCCGGTCGCCGAACTGCGGCGCCGATTCCGCCGCCTCCCGGAACGGCCCGTAAAACACCGACGCGAACTTCGCGGCATACGCCATAATCGGAATCTTCTCGTACCCGTTCGCATCCAGCGCCTGCCGGATCGCCCACACCCGCCCATCCATCATGTCGGAGGGTGCCACTATGTGAGCCCCCGCTCGCGCGTGCGAAAGTGCCGCCTTGGCCAGCCACTGCAAGGTGGTGTCGTTGTCTACGTCGCCATCCTTGACATACCCGCAGTGCCCGTGGCTGGTGTATTCGCAATTGCAGACGTCCGTCACCACCAGCAGATCCGGCACTTCTTTGCGAATCGCGCGAATGGCCCGTTGCACAATGCCGTTTTCGTCATACGCGCCCGACGCCATCTCATCTTTCGATTCCGGCAGCCCGAACAGGATCACCCCGCCGATGCCCAGCGACTGCACCTCCACGCACTCCTTCACCAGCTCGTCCACCGACAATTGATAATTGCCCGGCATCGAGCTGATCTCGTGGCGCACCCCTTCTCCCGGGCATACAAACAACGGCAGAATGAACTGGCCCGGATGGAGATGAGTCTCGCGGACCAGATCGCGAATGGCCGGCGTTGCGCGCAACCGCCGGAGACGATGGGTAGGGAAGGACATCACCTGGATTGTAACTCCCAGCCGCAAGATGTAGCCGGGTGGGGGGACTTGACATGGCCTACCGCCCGGTTAAAATAGACCTCATCTATCGTTGTTATGCAGACCGCTTGCGAGCACACCCGCACTCAGATCATCGCCCGGCGAGATGGCGTCGACTACCTGGAATGTCTGGATTGCCATCAAATCTTCGAGGACGAAGACCTCGATCCCGTGAAGGTCGAGGAAGAAGAAGAGTAGCGGCGCCGGCATTTGTATTACTGTGCTTTGTTTTCTTCGCAGGCCGCGACGATTCTTCCGCGACCAAGTCCGAAGGACGCAAGAGAATGGCCCAGTGCGCCAGCACTGGGAACCGCGCGCAGGACGTTAGCCCCGGAACGGGGCGAAAGAATCCGGGCCCCCGGGCATCTTTCGCCCCGTTCCGGGGCTGGCTAATTGGCGGCCCAAAACCCAGGGCTGTGCGCCCTGGGCTAGTGGATGATGTGGGCGGCGGCGAAGGCGCCGGTGTAGGCGACCGCCGTCATGTAGGCGAATTGCGCCGCGGGCCATTTCCATCCGCCGGTCTCGCGCCGCACCACGGCGATCGTCGAAATACATTGCATGGCGAAGGCGAAGAAGATCAGCAGGGCCACGGCGCCGCCGGGCGTCAGGTCGTGGTGCAGCGCGGCCTCCAAGCCATGCTTGTCGGATTGCGGATCCATTCCGTAGATGGTCCCCAGCGTGGCGATGATGGTCTCGCGCGCGGCCACCGCGGTAATCAGGCCTATGCCGATCTTCCAGTTGAAGCCGAGTGGCTTGATGATGGGTTCGATGGTCCGGCCCGCCACGCCCGCCAGGCTGTCCTCGATTTTCGGCCGATGACCGTTGGTGTAGGGCACATTCACCATCACCCACAGGATCACCGTCACCACCAGGATGATGGTGCCCGCGCGGTGCAGGAAGACCTTGGAGCGATCGAGCAGCCGCAGCCCGATGGACTGGAACGTGGGCCAGCGGTAGGACGGCATCTCCAGCAGAAACGGCGTGCGCCCACTTTTCAAAATGGACGACTTCAAAACGCGCGCCGTGAGAACCGCCATGGCGAAGCCCAGAAGGTAAAGCCCCAGGATGGCCGCCGCGCCTTCGGAGAGGAATGGCCCCAGCAACTGTTTCTTGGGAATGAAGGCCGCCACAATCAGGATGTAGACCGGCAGGCGCGCCGAACAGGTCATGAAGGGCGCGACCAGGATGGTGGCGATGCGGTCGCGTTTGTTTTCGATGGTGCGCGTCGACAGAATGGCGGGCACGGCGCAGGCGTAAGCCGAGAGCAGCGGGATGAAGGATTTGCCTTGCAGCCCCACCTTCGCCATGGTGCGGTCGGCGATCAGCGCGGCGCGGGCCAGGTAACCCGAGTCCTCCAGAATGCCGATGAAGAGGAACAGCAGAAGCACCTGCGGAAGGAAGGCGATCACCGAGCCCACGCCCGACCAGACGCCTCCCAGGAGCAGCGACCGGAAGAGCGAATCGGGCAGCACTGTTGCAATCCACTTGCCCGAACCCTGCACGAGCCAGCCGATCGCGTCCTTGCTGGGAGCGGCAATTCCAAAGATGGTCTGGAAAATGCCGACCACCACCGCCACGAAGATCAGCGGGCCCCAGACCGGATGCAGGAACACGGCGTCCAGGCGGCGCGTCCACTTGGGTGGAATGGGCGGGAGGTAGGCCGCCTGCTCGCCCACTTGCCCGGCCCACGCGCGGCACTTCGGCACGTCCTGCAGCACGGGCAACTGCTTGGGCTCCGGCTTGGGCATGGCGCCGGCCAGAAAGTCGAAGACCTGTTCGACGCCCGTGCCCTGCCGGGCGGCAATCAGCGCCACGGGCGCACCCAACTCCGCCGACAGTTTTTTCAGATCGACGCGGCCGCCGCGGCTGGCGAGATCGTCGGCCATGTTCAGGATGACCAGCGTCGGCATGCCCAGCGCCAGAATGGGAGCGGCCAGCATCAGGTTGCGCGACAGGTTGGTGGCATCCAAAACCAGCAGCACGGCTTCGGGCCTGGCGGTATCTTCGCGGCGGCCCGTCAGTACGTCGAAGGCCACCTGCTCATCTTCCGAACGCGGCGAAAGACTGTAGACGCCGGGGAGGTCGATCAGTTGCACCTGGCGGCCGTCGGGCAGGGTGGCAATCCCGGTGTGCTGCTCCACGGTGACGCCGGGGAAATTGGCCACTTTCTGGCGAAGCCCGGTGAGGCGGTTGAAGAGCGTGGTCTTGCCGGAGTTGGGCGGCCCGATTACCGCGACTGTCTTGGGCCCCGTCCGCGGACCCGGAAACGGGACCGTGGCCGCCTCGCAAGTTTGGCAGTCACTGCAACCGCTCATTACGCCCTCGGTGTGTGAACTGGCTTCGCAACTTTCTCGCGCCGCACCTTGAGGCGCCGCGCGGTCTCCCGCCGTAGCGCGATTTCCGACCCGTCCACCTGGAACACCTGCGGATCGCCTCCCGGAGCGCTGCGCCCCGCGGTGATCCGCGTGCCCGGCAGAAAACCCAGTTCCATCAGGCGGCGCGCTTCTTCACCCGGCAAATCGATTCCATCGAGAATCGCCGCATCGCCGCGGTGGAGATCCACCAGACTCCCCTGGATCGCATCCGCAGTTTGGTAGTTGCCACTCAGTTGCATCTCTATTCCAGTATGCGGGAGTCTGAAATGCTTGTCAAGGGCCGCTTGTTTTTTCCTGCGTTTTTTTGATCCCAATGGTTTCCCGGAGGGCTCCAAGTGCGCCAAAATAAAGGATAGCAGAATGTCCTCTGAATTCACCATCAGGCGTTTCCGCCTGTCCGACATGGATGGAATCCTCGAAATCGAGCGTGCTATCTTTCCCCGCGACGCATACGATCGCAACCTGTTTGCAGAGTATTTCCACACCTGTGGGGATCTGTTTCTCGTCCTGGTGAGGCGCAGGAACGTTTGCGGGTATATGCTTACCTGCATCCGTCCGCGACCGGAAATCGTCTCCATAGCCGTCCTACCCGCGGAAAGGCGCAAAGGTGCGGCATCCCTGTTGCTGGAATCCACAATCCGGCGGTTGCGGCGCCGCCAGGTGGACCGTCTAAACCTGATGGTTCGCGTGAAGAACCGCGCGGCACGGAAGTTCTACGTAAAGTACGGGTTTGCCAAAATCCGGCTGGTCCGGCAGTACTACGACGACGGCGCGGACGGCTTCCTGATGTCGAAAAACCTGTAAACCTTGGCGAAACGTCCGGCCCCCACCACCACGTCTAACAAGCATGCCTCAACATGTCAGTCTGTTCCCGATGAGCCGCCGCACGATGTTAGCACTGGCCGGCGCAGCCTTGGCGCCGTGGGATCTTTTGGAAGCCTCCACCAGCGATTTCTGGAACAAAAAGGACCCATCCAAGTGGAGCCAGGACGAAATCGACCGGCTGACCACGAAATCGCCCTGGGCGAGGCAAGTGACGGCGCAGTATGCACCCGGCAGCAACGACGGTGGTTATGGCAACGGCTCGCCGAACGGCAACCCCAACGGGGGCGGCTATCCGGGCGGCCAGGGCGGTGGAATGCCGCGCGTCGGCATCGGCGGGATTGGAATCGGGATGCCGCGCGGCCGTGGCATGGGTGGCGGGGGCGGCCGTGGGCGCGGCGGTCAGGGGAACGGCGGCAACCTCTCCACCTATAAAGGTACGGTCCGTTGGGAAAGCGCCCAACCAATTCTGGACGCGCTCAAAACGCCGCTGCCCGACGCGTTCGCCAACCATTACGTCATCAGCGTGATCGATTTCCCGCTGCTTTCCGACCGGCGGCGCCAGAATACGGATCAGGATTCCGGTTCCGGCTCCGGTTCCTCGAACTCGCAGCAGCCGGACGACAAGAAGATGCTGGACGATCTGAAGCAATACACGTCGCTGCAGCCCAAAGACAAGGACCGCGCCCAGCCGGGAATTGTCCAACGCCAGACCGCTTCGGGCAACATTTTTCTTTTCGGCTTCGCGAAAGACTTCTTCGATTTCGGCAAGAACGACCACGAAGTGGATTTTTCCACGCGTCTCGGCCGCCTGCTGATCAGAGCCAAATTCGACCCGCGCGAGATGATGTACCACAAGAAGCTGGCGGTGTAGCGGCCGCAGCGGCCCGGGCTTTCGGTTCGCCACCGGCCGCGGCAGCGGTATAATGGGCAATACTAAGTTATACTCACGACCATGCGAACCACTGAAATCATGACGATTTCCCTGCCGCCGGCCATGGCCAGGCAGATGGAGAAGGTCCAAAAGGAAGAGCACCGTACCCGCTCGGAGCTCCTCCGCGAGGCATGGCGGCAGTATTTTGAGAGCCGCTACGCCGTCTATACTCCCACCACGATCGAACTCGCCGCAATTCGAAAAGGCCGCGCGGCCTTCAAACGGGGTGAGTTCGTTCCCCTGAGCCGACTCCGCCATGAACTGGACGCTGCTGGTAACCAAACCCGCAAAAGAGGCTCTCGAAAAGCTTCCTATTGAGGCTCGCGGAATTCGGTTACACTTAGCGGGCTTGGTGGGGCAGGATGGTATCCTTCGCGCCGGTTGGCAACCTGAACGAACGGAGTATCGTTGTGACGGCAATCCTGCGGCGCACTTCAACGACATACTGAGACGAGTGCCAGGAGATCACATGCAACTTCTAAACACAGCCGCAACTGCCGCTTGTGGGATAGCGGCGCTCGCCCTGTCGCTGCTCGGCCAAACGCAGAAGGCGCCTGCGTTCGAAGTGGTGTCGCTCAAACATACCGGGAACATGTGGGACGGCGGCAGGATTGAGGGCGGCAGGCACTACACCAGGCCGATGCGCAGCCTGCAATACAAGGGGGTGAGATTGTCTGGCGAAATAGTTCTGGGGAGCATTTTCTGGGTTGCGTATTCTCCGCTCGTGAAGCCGTGGCACTTTGAGGGACCCAATTGGATGAATGAGGAGTACTTCCAAGTCGAGGCGATCGCGCCGGCTGGGACCACCTTTGACGGCGCGCGCGCGATGCTGCGAACCGCGCTGGAAGAACGGCTGGGTTTGAAGTATCACCTGGCGGACAGAGACACGGCCATCTACGCTTTGTTGCGCGGAACTGGAGAGCTGAAACTGGCTCCGGCTACCGAACCCGAACCGAATCCCGGAGCCATGCAAATGGGAGCTTTTAAGAAGAAATCGGCCTCACTCGCCGGCTTTGCGGAGTTTCTCTCTTCGCTCATGGACCGCGAGGTGGTCGACAAGACGGGCCTCGCTGGACAGTACAAGTTCGATGTGGACTGGAGCAAGGAAATCGGGGCTACGATGGGCGAGTTCGGGCAGCACGGCGATCCGACCGTAGTGCTGACGGGAGTGAAGAGGTTGGGCCTGCGGCTGGAGGCGCGCAAGGAAGCGCTGAAAGTTATGGTGGTGGACAGGTTGAACAAGGAGCCGACGCCGAACTAATTGTTCTTGACAAACACTGACGCGGGGTGCACAATAATGATGACTAGTCTATAACACAGACTAGTCTACGGAGGTAGAGATGCAGAATCCATCTTCCCCGGCCGGCTCTTTAGATCCGAACGTGGTTGCCGGGCGCCTCATGCAAAGGGCTCACAACCGCGACGGATTACCCGAGATTGCGGTGGGACTGAACTTCCTGCTGGCCGCCAGCCTCATCTATGCGCAGGTTGTGCTGCCTAAGGGATCGAATGGTTTCAGATTAGCGGCCCTTGCGTTCGCGTTGTTGCTTCCCTCTTTACTCTTCGGTTCCCTCTGGGCTTTGCAATGGGTGCGGAGACGATATTTGATCGAGCGGGTGGGCTATGTCGAGCGCAGGCCGATGGGGCGGAGGCAGATCGGCTTGGGCATCGCGATTGCAGCGCTGATGGCCCTGGCGGTATTCGGAGTGGCGCCCCGCTTGTCCCAACCGGACCGTTGGCTGCTCGGCGGAACCGGGTTGTTTGGAGGTGCGCTCATGGCTTGGTGCGGCCGGCTGGCGCGCTTCGTCATCGGCGGCGCAGTGATGGCGGCGGCTGGTGTGTGCGTGGCTTTCGCTGGAGTCTCGCTCTTGATGGGGTTCACCTTGCTGTTCGGTTTTCAGGGCCTGGTGACCCTGGTCTCGGGTGGCGTCGTATTTCTGCGGTTTATCCGGCAGCCCGTCGAAACAAGCGAATAAGATGAGCGCGAAGATCCAGCGAATCGCAGAGGTCGACCGGATCATCCACGAGCCGGCACGGCTCATGGTGGTGGCGCTGCTGGCTGCGGTCAAGGAAGCCGATTTCCAATACTTGCACCAGGCAACCAGGCTCACGAAGGGAAACCTGTCCGTTCATCTGTCCAAGTTGGAGGAGGCAGGGTACATCGCAATCGAGAAAAGCTTCCGCGGAAAATATCCGCTGACCATCTGCCGGTTGACGGAGCATGGCCGGGGAGCGCTCGACAACTACCGGAAGATCATCAAGGGCGCGCTTTAAGTTCGCAAGAGCCTCGGCCGTCTGGCGGGGAGCGCAGCCTGGCCCGGAGCCTGCCGCGCCGCTTGCATCCCGCGGCCGCCTGCGGGATGTTTATAGAAGATGCACGTACCGATCGAATTTTTGCGCGGCCTGATTGGCTTCATCGGCATCGGCTGCGCTTATCTGGCGGGCCGCTCCACCGTGGCCGTGCGCAAGGGCTGGCAGAAGCCGGCGCGCCTGACCGGCTGGATTCTCCGCATGGTGCTGTGCTTCCTGGCGGTGGCATTTCGCCATCCGCTGGACTTCGCGGATGTTGCGGTGGTGGCGCTCGGGGCGGTGGCGTTCTCCGCGGCGGTCTGGAATACGTCCCATGAAAAGCAGCAGGAAGACCTCACCCATACGATATTTCCGGACGAGCCTTGAGCAACGGTTGCTAGAATCTTCTCTTACATGGCACTCATCGTGGTAGGTTCAGTGGCGTACGACGGCGTCGAGACGCCGCATGGAAAAGTGGACCGCATGCTCGGTGGAGCGGCCACATATATTTCGCTGGCGGCGTCCTACTTCACGCCGGTGAAGATCGTGGCGGTGGTGGGCCACGATTTCGCGCAGCAGGATGTCGATCTGCTTCGCTCGCGGAACATTGGTCTGGAGGGGCTGGAGCGCGTCGCCGATGGCAAGACTTTCTTTTGGGCCGGGGTTTATTCGGCCGATATGAACGACCGGACGACGCTGCGCACGGATCTCAACGTCTTTGCCGACTTCGATCCGAAGCTGCCGGCGTCGTACCGCGCGGAGCCGTATCTGTTCCTGGGCAACATCCAACCGGGGCTGCAACGGAGCGTGCGCGGCCAGATGGAGCAGGTGCGCCTCACCGGCGGCGACACCATGAATTACTGGATCAACGATTTTCGCGCCGAGCTGCTGGAAACCATCAAGCAATGGGACTTCCTGCTGATCAACGATAGCGAAGCGCGGCTGCTCTCCCGCGAACCGAACATCCGCCGCGCCGCTGCGAAAATTCTCACCATGGGACCCAAGATCCTGGTCATTAAGCGCGGGGAATTCGGGGCCATCCTCTTTTACGGCGACCGGCACTTCATGGCGCCGGGCTACCTCCTGGAAGAGGTTTTCGATCCGACCGGGGCGGGGGATTGCTTTGCAGGCGGCTTCATCGGGTATCTGGCCGGCCGCGAAATCGCCAAGGCCGATTTCGCGGAGCTCCGCCGCGCCGTCATTTACGGATCGGTGATGGGCAGCTTCTGTTGCGAAAGATTCGGGGTCGACCGCTTCCGCACATTGACCCGCCAAGAAATCGAGGTCCGCTATCGCGAATTCCAGGACTGCACCGCGTTTTAGCCCGGCGGCGGTTTTTCTCTGCGCTGGCGCGCTTACGGTGTGGAGCGCGCTTGCGGTAGCCTTCTTTTCGTCGCGCGGGTGGCTGCTCTACTCGGGCGACGCCGAAGCGCATCTGGATATCGCCCGGCGGATGGTGGATTCGCGCACTCCGGGCTACGACCAGGTGGGTACGGCGTGGCTGCCGCTGGAGCACTGGCTGACGGTGCCCTTCGCGGGCGTGGACGCCTGGTGGCGGAGCGGCATCGCGGGAGCTATTCCATCGGCGATTTGTTTCGTGGTGGCCGGTTGTTTCCTGTTTGCCGCCGCGCGACGCATTTTCCAATCGGCCGCCGCCGCGTGGACGGCCACGGCGCTGGTTGCGCTGAATCCGAACCTGCTCTACCTGCAATCTACGGCCATGACGGAGGCAGTGTTCTACGCGTGTCTGGCGGGGCTGCTCTATTTCACGGCGCGGTTCCGCGAAAGCCAGGGCTGGGGGCCGGTAATCGGAGCCGGCCTCGCGGCCTGCGCCGGCACGCTGACGCGCTATGAAGGCTGGTTGCTGCTGCCGTTCGCCGCAGTGTATTTCCTGTGGGCGGCCCGGCGGCGGCGCGTGGCGGTGGCGGCGGTGTTCTGCCTCGTTGCCGGGCTGGGCCCGCTCTTCTGGCTGGCGCACAACTGGTGGCTGGGTGGAGACCCGCTGGCGTTCTATCGCGGCCCTTATTCGGCGCGCGCCATTCAAGGCGAGGCTCCGTATCCGGGCCGGGACGATTGGGCCCAGGCCGTGCTGTTCTTGCGCACGGCCGTGGAACTCTGCTGCGGCACGGGCCTGGTGCTGGCGGCCATGGGCGGGTTGGCGGCCGCTCTGTTCAAGCGCGCGTTCTGGCCGTTGGTTCTGCTGGCGCTGCCCGGCGTTTTCTATCTCTGGAGCATGCATGCGGGCGCGGTGCCGATCTTCGTTCCGTCGCTATGGTTCGGCTCCTACTACAACACGCGCTACGGCCTGGCGGTGCTGCCGTTTCTGGCGCTGACGGCGGCCGGCCTGGTGGCGGCGACGCCGCCGGGGCGGGTGCGTGTGGCCATCGCGGTGCTCGCGATTGCCGCCGGAAGCGCGCACTGGCTGGCTCATCGGCAGCCGGAAGACTGGATCGTCTGGCAGGAATCCAACGTCAACGACCAGGCAAGGCGGGAAGCCGTGCGCGAGGCCGCCGAGTACCTGGGAGCCCACTACGTTCGCGGTACCGGCATCTTCACCTCTTTCGGCATGGTCACGGCCATTTACCGCGAACTGGGAATCCCGTTGCGCGATACGTTTACGGGCGATAATGGTCTTGCCTGGGACGCCGCCGCGGCGCGGCCGGAACTGGTTCTTCGGGAGCCGTGGGCGGTGACGATCGAGGGCGATGCGGCGGAGGCAGCCATCCTCCGCGCCGGTTGTTACCGGCTGGAGAAGAGCATACTGGTGAAAGGCGCGCGGGAGATCCGCATCTACCGGCGCGCGGGAGAGAATCGTGATTCCGCATGAGTTCGTAACGACGACATTCGATCTGCCGGGCTACCGCGTCCGGCGCAACATCGGGGTGGTGCGCGGCATCGTAGTGCGCTCGCGCTCGATTGTGGGCACGCTGGGCGCGTCGCTGCAGACCATGGTTGGCGGCAACATCTCGCTGTTCAGCGAGTTGTGCGAGAAGACGCGGCAGGACGCTTTTGAGCTGATGCTGCAGCATGCCGCGGCGCTGGGCGCGAATGCCGTGCTGGGCGCGCGCTACGACGCTACCGAGATTATGCAGGGCGTCACGGAGGTGCTGGCTTATGGCACCGCGGTGGAAGTCGAGCCGGTGAAATAAGCGTCGATGCAGATTCCTTTCACCAAGGCCCATGGCGCAAGCAACGATTTTCTGCTGACCTGGGCGGCGGATGCGCCGGAAGGCGGCCGGGCGGCGATGGCGCGCGCCATTTGCGCGCGCCACACCGGCGTGGGAGCCGACGGCTGGATTCTGGTGACGCCGCCGGCGGACGCGGCGTCCGATGGGGCCATCGAGCTCTTTAATTCGGATGGCAGCGCAGCCGAGCTTTCGGGCAACGGCACGCGGTGCGCGGCGGCGTTTCTGATCCGCCGCGGCCTCCAAGGGGAGGTGGTGCGCATCCGCACGGGCGCCGGTTTGAAGACGCTGCGGCTGCTGAAGCGGGACGGCCTGGCTTTCGAATTCGAAATGGAGATGGGGGTTCCCGAGATCAGGGCCGCGCGTTTCGATCTGCCGCTTTCCACCGGAGCGCGCGATGTCACGCTGCTCTGGGTGGGTAACCCGCAATGCGCCGTGCCGGTGGAGGATTTCGATTTCGACTGGCGCAGCATGGGCGCGGAAATCGAATCGCACGGCCATTTCCCGAACCGCACCAACGTTTCCTTCGTGAAGCGGGCGGGGGAGCATTCGATCGAGGTCCGCTTTTATGAGCGCGGCGCCGGCGAGACCATGAGCTCCGGCACGGGTTCGACGGGCGCGGTGGCGGCGGCCATGGCGCGCGCCATGGCGACGCCGCCGATGGAAGTGCGCACGCCTGCCGGACCGCTGCACGCCTGTACGAAAGATAGCGTGCTGTGGCTCACAGGCCCCGCCGATTTAGTGGCGGAAGGTTTGTTTCATTTCAAGTAACCGAAGCGGTAAGGCCCTAATTCCCGGACGGCTTCTCTACGTGGTCCACAACCAGGATTGCGATCATAGCCTTTTGAGCGTCCAGCCTGAGGCCGAGCTGCTCCTGCACGGCCATTACTATGGGAATGTCGCCGAGATCGGGTTCACTCTCGCGATTCGACCGGATGTCGGGAGTGTAAGTCAGCTTGATGTCATAGGTTCCCGTAAGGCCCGTCTTATCCAGCGCGGGCCGGCCCAGGAAGCCGGCGTTCTCGAGCATATCGATCAGCTCGCTCATGGTCGCCTTCGGCAGGGTGAGCTGATAATTGCGGCCATTGACGCCGACGTGCCCCGTCGCATCGGCATCCGGTGCGCTCTCTTTGAACTTCGGTCCATTCTTGCCCACCACCAGCTCGTAAACCGGCATCTCGCGCATCTCGCTGTGGACCTTGAGTTTGAATCGATCTGCCAGCAGCGATTGCAGCATCTGACGGAACTCATCCCTGGTGGGAATGCCATCGCCTTCCGCCTTCGCCACGACATCGTAAGAGGTGTCGCCCACCGCCGAAAACGCCGTCCCCGTGGAGATCTGGCGGTTCTTCAGGTTATACGCCCACATGATAAGCCCCAACACCGTCGAGGCTTCCGCGTTGAGCCGTGAGCCGGAGACCGAAACACCAATGCGGGGCATGGGTCCCTCGTGAGGTTTGACCGATGCCACCTCAAAAGCCCGAACCGATGGCGCGGATTGGCCAAATACTCCGGTTGACATCAAGAGGAGCAAGATCGCTCGGCCAATTGCCCGAATCATTGTTGTGACCTTTCCTTTATGTGACGACGGATGGAACATTCGATTCGTGGACATCACTTTTTCTTGTAGCGCCGGTTGTGAGACTTGAAAGTGGACGGCATTGTCATTTCCCAGGGGAGTTTAGCAATTCCGAACGTACAACTACTCAGCACAGAACCGCGAGCGTTAGCGAGCGGCCTCTCGAATGAGGCGTGTACGGGCCGCTCGCTAACGCTCGCCGTTCTGTGCCGGCGGCCGCGGCCATCCACTTCCGCGTCGCGCACCTTGTAGCGCCGTTCAGGCCGCAGGTTTGTTTCTGTTATGAGAAAATAGCTGTTTATGTCTGAATTTGAAGTAGCTGCTGTGGATACCGCCGCGCTGCTCGAAGAAAAAATCCGCTCCCACAGCGCGCGAGTTGGCGTGGTGGGGCTGGGATACGTCGGTCTTCCTTTGGTCGTGGAGTTCGCACGGGCGGGCTTTGCGGTGACGGGCATCGACATCAGCGCGGAGAAGACGCGGCGCGTCAACGCCGGCGATTCCTACGTGGGGGACGTCCCGAGCGCGGTGCTGGCGCCGCTGGTGGAATCGGGAAGGCTGCGCGCCACCACCGATTTTTCGGCCGTCCGGTCGCTCGACACCATCAACATCTGCGTGCCCACGCCGCTGCGCAAGACCAAAGATCCGGACATGAGCTTTATCGTCTCCTCATGCCAGGAGGTGGCGCGTCACATTCACAGCGGCATGCTGGTGATTCTGGAATCGACCACCTATCCGGGTACGACCGACGAACTGGTGCTGCCGATGCTCGAAAAATCGGGTCTGAAGGTGGGGCAGGATTTCTTCCTGTGTTTTTCGCCGGAGCGGGTGGATCCCGGCAACCCTCTGTACCAGACCGCCAACATTCCCAAAGTGGTGGGCGGCTGCACGGCGGCCTGCACCAATATGGGGCGGCTGTTTTATTCGCAGGCGCTCGACCGCGTGGTGCCGGTGAGTTCCACCCAGGTGGCCGAGATGGTGAAGCTGCTCGAAAACACCTTCCGCATGATCAATATCGGGCTGGTCAATGAAATGGCGCTGATGTGCGACCGCATGGGCATCGATGTCTGGGAGGTGATCGATGCGGCGGCCACTAAGCCTTTTGGCTTCATGCCGTTCTACCCCGGGCCGGGGTTGGGTGGCCACTGCATCCCGGTGGATCCGTTTTATCTGTCGTGGAAGACCAAGCAGGCCGGCATGGAGGCGCGCTTCATCGAGCTGGCCGGGCACATCAACGGGTACATGCCGCAGTTTGTCGCGGATAAGGTGCAACAGGCTCTCAACCACGCCGGAAAGCCGGTGATGGGGTCGCGCATCCATGTGATGGGAGTGGCTTACAAGCGGGATATCGACGATCTGCGGGAATCGCCCGCGCTGGATGTGATGCTGCTGTTGAAGCGGCGCGGAGGCAAGATCGCCTATACCGACCCCTATGTGCCGGCGCTGCACCTGGAAGGGCTGGACCTGGAATCGCAGCCCGAAGAATCGATCGCCGCCGCCGATTGCGTGGTGATCGTGACCGACCACTCGGCCTTCGACTACCGGAAGATGGTGGAGCAGGCCGCGTTGATTGTGGACACACGCAACGCCCTGAAGGGCGTCGATTCCCCGAAGATCGTCAGGCTGTAATATTACGCCCCTTTGAATTCTGCTCCCCTTGCGAAGATTTTCGCTCAGTCTGCACTAACCATCAGGGTCTTGTTTCCTCGCTACGAATTCATCACGCTCCCAGCCATGCGGGTTATCTGCGTCCTCCGCGTTCTCTGCTTCCTGCGCGCTCCACCACGGGAAGGCGCAAGTGCTGCTTCCTTCTCACTCGCTGTTTGGGCTTTTGTTCTTTGCCTTTCTGCGCGTCTCCGCATCTCCGCGGTGAAGTCTTTTCTTCGGTCGCTTGGTTGCGGCTTCGCCGCTTTGTACTACTATTCCTCGTTTTCTTCGCGGGCCGCGACGATTCTTCCGCGGCCCGAGTCCGAAGGACGCAAGAGCATAGCCCAGTGCGCCAGCACTGGGAACCGCTGAGCAGTTGGCAAATGCACGCCACCCTTCCCCCATTGTTCAATGCGATGCGCTGGTCGGCAGAGGGCCATCTGGCAAGCGCGAAGCTGCCATAGCGCCTCGGAACTCGGCAACGCGGTCCAAAGCCGTTTGAATCTGGCGGTAACCCCGCATGAACGCGGCGGTGTCGCGGCCCATGGGGTCCCTGATCTGTATATGCCAGCCTTGCGCCAGCAAGCCCAGGTAGTGAATCTTACCGGCCGCGTCCGGAAAGGCACGCCGGACGGCCCTGTCGTGCTCCTCGTCGAAGATAAGGATGACGTCCGCCCAGCGCACCTGCTCGGCGCTTAACGTATGCGACCGATGTTCCGCCAGTTCCACGCCGAACTCCTTGGCTGCGGCGACGGCCGCAGCCGGCGAAGACCGTCCGTCCTGAGGGTAGTGGCCCGCCGAATCCACCTCGATACCGGGAAGCGCTAGTCCCCGCAGATACTGTTCGGCAAAGGGACTTCGGCAGATGTTGCCTTTGCACACGAATAAGACGCGCCGGGCGGGCCGCACGGCGCGGGCTGCACGGGCCGCCATGTACAGCCGCAACGGAGGGAACATCCAGAGCAGCGGCCACAGCTCCCGGCGCAAAAACTGTGCCACTTCCTCGAACCCCGGCGACGGGTCGTCCCAGGTCAACGTATCGATGTGCTCGCGAGGCAGGTTGAGCGGCTCCAGCATGACTTTCCACAGCGGCACCGTCATCAGGGTGGGGTCGCTCCGGTCGGTCAGGAAGTTCCGTGCCAGCCAGCGGAGGTCCAACATCCAACTGCGCGCATACACTCCGTGCGAGTACTGTGGCGGGAACTCCCTGCGTCCCTCCACCAGCATCTGGTAGAGGTACCTGGGGAAGTCCGCGCCCGCGGCGATGGATAGCGGCAGCGAGCCCCAGAACCGGCCATTGATCTCCATCAGCACCCAGGAGCCGGTCGCAGGATTGACCTTGAACTCGACCATGCCTACACCCGTGTAGCGCATGGCGCGCATCAGTCGGCTGGCAGCTTCCAATCGGTCCGGCGACAGCGGAACACTTTTGCGGTACGTGCTCCCTCCGCCCTGGACCGGCTCGTGGACCCGCTCATGCTCAAACGCCACCAGCACTTGTCCTTCGTGGCAGAGCACTTCGATCCCGGCGCCGATGCCGATGAAGTTCTCCTGCACCAGCACTGGACCGCCGGCCAGCATGGCCTCCGCTACGACCTTGATTTCCGCGGTGCTGCGCACCTTCCGCACTTCGTTGCGGGCGCCAGCCACAACTACCGACCTTATCGGCTTCAGGACCAGCGGCCAGCCAAACACGCCGGCGGCCTCTTCCACCTCTCGAACCGTGGCTGCGATGCACTGCCGCGGCAGAGCGATTCCCAGCCGTTCGGCCAGTTCGTAGGTCTTATGTTTATCCGAGCATAGGGCGAAGGCTTGATCGCTGAGCAGGTAGAGCCTGGCGGCGGCTTCCAGCCTGGCCCGATTCTGCTGGAGCGGCAGAATGGCGAAATCGTCGCACGGTATGACGAGGTCGAAGTGCACAGCCGCCAGAAGACCGGCCAACCCATCCGGATCATATCGTGGAATCGCATGGACCGCATGAATATACTTCGATCGCAACGCCGGAGTGTCCGCCGGGCACCATGCCACGTGCACCTCGTGCCCGGCGCGGCCAAGCGACCGGATCACGCTCAGGAAGGCCCGCGTATCCCTGCCAAGCACCAGAACGCGTCCCATCAGGCGGCCACCTCCGCGATCTGGAACTCCTTGGCAAAAGCCGAAAGGGTCGCGCCGCGGAAGTTCCTGCTGGCGGCGGCAAACAGCGCGTTCAAGTCCCGGTTGAGGGCATCGATCGAACCCGCTGTGCGAAACGCCGGGCTGCCTCCCGGCATCAGTTCCGAGGAGTGCAGGGTGAACTCCGCGTAGCTCTCGCCGCGCCCGGCCACCCCGTCGAGCAGCCGCAGCATCCGCGTCAGGTTCCGCCCGTTGGGTTGCACCCAGGTCACCGCCGGCGCCAGCCGGTTCAATGCGCGGCCTGCCAGCGACCCTGCCGGGCACATCCGCCGCAGCCAATCCAATCGGGACGGCGCTTCCGGTACCACCGTCACGGGAACTTCCAGCAGGCCGGAATTCCCGCGACTGCAGACGTTATTGAAGTCCAGGAAATATGGTTCGCGCGGCGCGTCTCTGAAGTCCGGCCCTCCGCCGGTCCCCCCCGGATCCCCCGCCCACGAGACGTGGGGCGTCACCGAACAATCCGCGCGGTAGCCGCACTCCTGCAACGTCCGCGCGTAATCGCCATTGAAACCCCATCGGCCCGCGCGATGAGTGGTGATCTCTACTTCGAACGTGCTGCGCAAAAGCCGCGTCATGAATTCGACCTTTTCACGCATCACTTCGAGCGGGTACTCGATCAAGTATGGTGCGCGGGCAAAGTCATCGGCCGTCAGAGGCGCCAGCGGAGGCGAGTTCCAGGCGTGCAGGTGCATCCCGATTTCCGCCGTACCCCGCTGTACGACCTCCCGTCCAAACCGCTGGAAGACCGGGCAGCAAGCCATCTCGTAGTTCACCAGGTACGTGGGTATCAGGCCATACGCCTCACACGTATGCTGAAAGCGGGGCAGCCACTCGGAATTGCGAGTCGTGATGTGGTGCGGGCGCGACCACAGGTCGTCGCCCTCGGTATCGATTGTGACGAGGAACGCTGGACGGCTCAAGTGCATAGTGAATCTATCGGCGGCGGCGCGAGGAAGCTTCATACTGAAGTCGCTCTTCGGAGCTGGGCCACGGGCGCCTCGCGAGGGACCCTGCCGGGAAATGCGGGTTAGACTGGTTCTGATGCCGCCCGCCGGTTTTGAATACGTCAAAGATTGGAACGCCCAACGCGCCGAAAAGGGCTGGTGGCATAGCTTCGAACTGCCGGACGGCAAACGCATCGAGGGTGTGTGCAGCCTGGAAGGCCTGCGCAGCCGCCTGGGACAGTTTCCTATTCCGGAGTCGCTCGCGGGCAAGCGGGCGCTCGATATCGGCTGCTGGGACGGGTGGTTCAGTTTCGAGCTGGAGCGCCGCGGGGCGCAAGTGGTGGCGGTGGATTGCTGGGACAACTGGCGCTTCCGCGAAATGCACTCCATCTACCGCTCCAATGTGGATTACCGCATCCTGGACATGTATGAGCTGACGCCCGACCGCATCGGCCGGTTCGACGTGGTTCTCTTCATGGGCGTGCTTTACCACCTCAAGCACCCACTGCTGGCGCTGGAACGGGTGTGCGCGCTTTCCACCGACGTGGCGGCGGTGGATTCGTTCATCTTGCGGGAGCAGCAACGGCCTGCCGGGGACCTGGAGCGGCCGATCCTGGAGTTTTACGAGACCGACGAAATGGGCGGGCAGACCGACAACTGGTTCGGGCCCAGCCTGCCGGCGCTGTTGGGCATGTGCCGCGCGGCCGGGTTTGCGCGCGTGGAGCTGCGCTCGGTGCTGGATTTCAGCGCGTGTGTGGCCTGTTACCGGCGATGGGAAGAGCCGGGCGGCGAGACGGCGCCGCCGCTGGTCCATTCCGCCCTGCACATGAACAACTACGGGATCAACTTCCGCTCGGATCGCGACGATTATGTCTCGGCCTGGTTCGATTCGCCGCTCGCGCTGAGGCTGCACGACGTGAAGCCGGAGGTCTCCGGATACGGCGTCCGGCCGCTTTCCGTGACCGAATTGCGGGAACATCTCTGGCAGGTGAACTTCAAGCTGCCGCCGCTCGAGAAGCCGGGTTGGCACGAGGTGCGGATCCGCCTGATGGACAGCCTGCCGAGCGATCCCCAGTTGATTGCGCTCGATTTACCGTTCGTGGTGGGCAAGGTCCGGCTGCGCGGCGTTTGCGATTCCGCCACCTGGAAGCCGGGGGAATTGGACACGGCCCAAGGGACGTTTATCAGCTTTTGGGTGGAGGGTTTGCCCGAAAATGCCGATCTGAACAATGTGCGGGCCACGTTGGGGGGCCAGCGGTTGCGGTTGTTTTACCTGGAGCCGCCTGCCGGCAAGACACCGGCGGGGCGGTTCCGGCGCGCGGCGGCACGTCAGGCCAACGCCAGCCTCACCCGCGAGCCGCCCCTGGGCCGCGTTCCCCTGGTCCTGACCGTGGGAGATCGTACGGCGGGGCAGATTCTGGTGGACGTGAAGGGTTAAATTCCAGTTGCTAGCCCTAAAGATACCCTCGGTTTGTGTTGACATTGACCCGGCAGAATCGCAAGCTATAAGTGAGCGAGGTGTTTATGAGAGCTATGCGGTTCGCAATTCTGACCATAGCCATGCTGGCGTTGGTCCTGGTAACGGCGTCCGCCCAGCCGATCATATCCGCCAAGTCGGGCGTGATTGCCGACCTGGAGGGCAAGGTCTTTCTGGATAACCAGGCGCTGGAATCCTCGGTCACACACTTTCCCGACATGAAAGAGAACTCGGTGCTGCGCACGGAAGACGGCCGCGCCGAAGTCCTGCTGCCGCCTGGCTACGTGCTGCGGATCGGCGAGAACGCGTCGTTTAAGATGCTCACCAACCGCCTGATCGATACCCGGGTGGAGATGCTCACCGGCTCGGGGATCGTGGAAGTGGATGAAAACAGCAAAGATACCAACGTTGTGGTGGCGTTGAAGGCCGGCGCCGCGACGCTTACTAAAACGGGCGTCTACCGGTTTGATTCCGAGCCGGCGCGGATCAAGGTATTCAACGGCACGGCTAGCGTGCTGCTTGGCGAAAAGACCATTCTGGTTCCCACGGGACACATGCTCAGCTTGACCGGAGACGCGCCAATGGTTGAAAAGTTCGATACCGGCGACACCGATGCGCTCGATCACTGGGCGCGCCGGCGAGCCGAAGCCATGGCCGTGGCGAATGTTTCGGCGGCCAAGTACGTCAATGACAACTATGGCAAGCTGAACCACAGCTCCTGGGGATTTAACCCGTATTTCGGGCTCTATACGTACATTCCGATGTACGGCACGATGTGCAATCCCTATTACGATTACTGTTATTACAGCCCGGGGGTGGTGTACAACAGGTTCTACGCTCCGGCGGCGACCTATAACAACAACCTCGGGCAAGGCCGCAGCTTCAACCCCGGCTATTCGACCATGGGCGGGACTTCGACGGGAGTGTCCAACACGGTGGCCGCGGCGCCCTCGATGAGTTCGTCGCCGGCGATGAGTTCAGCTTCGACAGCCTCTTCAGCGGCGGCTTCTTCCTCGGCCGGACACGGCTCGGCTGCGAGCGGCGGCGGTCACGGCAAGTAAGTATTCGTCAGGCAACAAAAAAGGGCCGGACAGCTTGCAGAAGCTGTCCGGCCCTTTGTTTTTAAGGGACTGGGTTAGACCGCTTGGCGGAGGGGCCGATACCGGCGGCTGGCGCGCACGCCAATCAGCTCCGCGACTTCCGCCAGCAGGTTGGCCAGGTTCTCCGTACAAATAGAGACCTGCTGCCCGGGTTGTGGACGGCGCGTGCCATCTTCGTAGGAATTCACCAAGGCGGTCGCCGGATGATAGTCCTTCACGCGGGCATAGGCCAGGACGTTCCGTCCAGCCATCTCGGAACCGAAATCGGAGTCGCTAAGGACCAACTCATATTGGCCTTCGTCCAGTTTACTAATGGCTTCGGCCGGGGTGCCAGCTACGTCTACAGCGTAACCCCCTGCCTGTAGAATGGTTTGCAAGGCGAGGCGCGAGGCCAGCTCACGGTGCATGAGCAAGACCCGCGCCAGATCTAAGGCCGGACGGCCAACACAGTGCGAATTATACGTCTTCTGCATTCATCTCCTAGTTTTACTTTAACCGAAATTGCTGATTCTTTAGCCACTAATTTTTCAATTAGCGGCATCAGACGGTGAACTATCCAAAGTACTAGTACCTAAGGGCTACCACCAGCCCTGTCAGGAGTGTACCCATAGCACTGTGGGGCAGGCTATTTAGCCTGCGGACCCGCTTTCCAGCGGGTCCAGCCGGCTGAAAGCCGGCTGCGGGCAGGCTTGCCCGCGCTGCACCATCACGCCTCTCCCTGGAAATGAATCTTGACATCAAGATAATTGAGGATGGGATCAGGAAAAGGATTCAGGGCAGGAAATGTAGGCGAGGTTTGGCTGATTCTCTGGAAGGCGTACGAGGCGATGCGAGCGCACGCACGCATATCGAATCCCGGGAGACGGTGTCTCTCGGATTTCGGGGTCCTGGAAGACCCGTCTGACCAGCGGATCGATGACGACCGCGGCGGGGAGAAGGCTCATAGCAAGCGCGATCGAAGAGCATGAACCAGCCATGGAGCGGGCAGCTTCGGGTCTCACGGCGGCCGTGCGGACACAGGTTTTGGCATTCCTGAAGAAGCTGAACCTCGAAGCACAACGCTTGTTGCGATCAACTACGCAAAAAGAGATGCGCGTTTTTGCAAAGGTTGAGATAAGATAAATTGACCCGCACAGCGGAGCACACATATTCGAGGTAGATCAATAATGGCAACCAAGAAGAAGCCCGCGAAGAAAGCTGCGAAGAAGACCGTCAAGAAGGCTGCAAAGAAAGCTGCGCCGAAGAAAGCAGCCAAGAAGGCCGCCCCGAAAAAGGCAGCCCAGAAAGCGGCTCCGAAAAAGGCCGCTCCGAAGAAGGCTGCTCCGAAGAAAGCCGCCGTCAAGAAGGCCGCTCCGAAAAAAGCTGCTCCGAAGAAAGCCGCAGCGCCAGCAGTAGCACCGGCCGCGCCGGTGGCTCCGGTAGTGGAAACACCTCCGGCTCCGGCTGCCATGGCGCCGGCCCCTCCGGAAGGTACGGTTTAGGCCCAGGTTTTCAGAGATTCGGTCCCGTATTGTCAGACCGCTTGCTTACGCGCGGCTCCCAATCGGAGCTACGTGCGTGAGTTAGTGTCCTGTCTCTAAACCTGAATAGGCTGCCACATCGGCCAGCCGGCGTCTGGCGCCAGTGCGATCAAATGAGCAGGTGCCGGTAGGCGGCGCCGTCCCAAAGGGCCAGGGCCTGCAGGGCGAAGGCGGTGGAGACGGGGTTGATATAGGGCAGGAAGGCGCCGGCGGCGCGTCCGAAATAGAAGCCGCCATCGACGCGGGGATCGGCGGACACGGCCTGGAATGCGGCCAGCCGCTCGGCTTCTTCGTGCGCGGCGGCGCGGTCAAGGGAGGCGATTTCGGCGGCGCACATGCGCAACCGCAACAACTGGGCGTATACGTCGGAGCGTTCAAACTCGGGGGCGATCTCGCGCAGGTACCCGGCCACGCGGGCAATGCCTTCGCGGATGGCGGTGGCGCAGTGCGGGTCGGCGGCGCGAGGCAACAGACCTTCCAGGAAGTAGAGGTAGGCGTGGAGCCGGTCCATTACCTTGGCGCGAGCGGGATGGCCTGGCAGGAAGCTGGAGGCGTCCTGCATGGCGGCCGGGAGGAGGGCTTCGTAGGGCTGGCGGAAGGCGAGGTCGCCGGTGGCTTCGGAGAGATCCCACCAGGCCATGGCCGATTTCAACTGGTAGCAGCCGGGGCATTGCGACCAGCGGGCGGGGTCGCGGGGAAGCGGCCGCTTTTCGGGAAGCGAGAGAATGGGGTGGAACTCGGCGGGCGCGGCGCCGAAATCGCGAGACATGGAGTCGCCCAGCATCGCGGCAACGGCCAGGAATTCGGCGCCGCCCGTTGCGCGCCAGACGGAGAGCAAGCCGCGCACGGCGATTCCGCAATCGAAGAAGTAGGTAAAGGCGGGAGGGTCGAGCTCAAAGGGAAGCACGCAAGAGGCGGGGTCCCAGGCTGCGCCGGCGAGGAAGCGGCCGGCGGCCAGGGCGCGGTCCAAGTAGCGCTGATCTCCGGTGAGCGAGTGCAGGTAGACGAACGTGCTGGCGGCGTAGCCGGTGATTTCGGCGGACACGCGGTGATTACGTTCCAGATCGGCGCGGTAATAGCGGGCGACGCCGCCGGAGGGTTCTTGAATGCCGGAGCGCAGAAACCAGTCGCCGGCGCGGGAGACAAGCGGAAGCAAATGTCAGTTTAGCATCGGGCGAGGGGTCAGCCTTCGAGGAAGCCTTCCTGGAACAGCTTGCGGCCCGCCGAGGGCGGAGTGGAAGGCGAATGCGGCGATGGCCAGGATAAGGAGGGTAATGGCGAGCGAGATGCCTGCGTACCAGGTGGAGAAGTCGGCGGTCATGGATTCCGCCCATGAGCATGTGGGCGCCCACCAGCGGATCGCGAAACGCTCCGGCCACCAGGCGGCTCCAACTGATCAGACTCTGCGGCCAGCGGCGGCGTATGTACGGTTCGGCCGCCACATACATGACCCAGAACACGGCGGCCAAGAACAACGCAGCACTGAGGGCCCAGGTGGATGCGTCGTACTCGCTGCGCATGGGAACTGCATACGCTCGGGACGGGTCCAGGGACCGATCAGTTGAAAATCGGCGGGCCGGCCGCGCCAGCAAGCGGCTTCGATGCGCAGGGCGACGCCGGGCGCGTGCGGAAAGGCGCCGGTCCAGGCGGCGCGGGCATCGAAGTGGGCCAGCGGCGCCCATTGCGGCTCCGCCGGGGTGAAGCGGGCTGGATCGAGTCCGGCGGCAGCGAAAAAGCGGTTCCAGTCGGGCGGATTAGCCGTGGTAGCGCCGGCGGTCTTGCCGCCGGTGTCAGGACCAACTGGTAGCGCCGGCGGTCTTGCCGCCGGTGTCAGGACCAACTGGTAGCGCCGATGGTCTTGCCGCCGGTGTCTTGTGGGCGCGGGCATCGGTCGGCCCTTGGAGCTGGCTCACGGTGCTGTTGTCGGGTTGGTCTTCTTCGTCGGTCTCCAGATACATGTGGCAGTAGTAACTCGCCAGGCCGCATCCGGTCAACAGCAACAACAGGATGCCGAACCATTTCAGCGTGCCGGCGTTCCAGGCATGCGAACCGCCTACCGCGGCGGCGGTGGCTTTGACCACGGCGAACGCGGCGCCCGCCCCCAGTCCCAGCTTCAGATACCACGGCATCAGGTCCAGGTGGCTCTGGCCGCCCACCTGGCTCCACAAGGTGAACACCGCGATCAGCGCAATTAGGAACAGCGTGGCATAGGCCAGACGGAGTATCGGCATGGGTCGGTGATGAACTTCCATCTTACGTTATCCTGAAAGAACATGGTCCAAACGGGGTCGGGGCTGCCACGCTCCCTGCACCAATTTCAAAACGCATTTGGTCTGGCGCTGGACTCCATCCGCGCGCACAAATTGCGAAGCTTTCTCACTCTGTTGGGAGTGATCATCGGCGTGGCCAGCGTCATCATGGTGGGCGCGGCCATCGCCGGGCTCAGCGTGTACGCCGAAGAGAGCACCGCCAAGGCCTTCGGCTCGGAATCCTTCCTGGTGGCGCAGATCGTCGTCACCGGCCGGCTGAGCCGGCGCGAATACTTCGACAAGGTCAAGCGCAACAAGCCCATCCGCACGGCCGATGCCCGCTTCGTCGAATCCATCGACGGCGACCGCGTGCTTTACAGCCCTTACCGCAGTCACTCTTCCGACGTGAAGCGCGAAAACCTTCTGTGCGAGGACACCACCGTTTTCGGCGCCTCCGCCGACCTGGCCGGCATCCGCGATATCGAAATCGTGGACGGCCGCTTCTTCACGCCGCAGGAGGACCGCTCGCGCGCCTTCGTCGCGGTGATCGGCGAAACCGTGCGCACCACGCTTTTCCCGGGCGAGGCATCGCCCCTCAATCAACTCATCCGCATCGAAGGCGTGGAATTCACCGTGATCGGCGTCCAGGAAAAGTTGGGCTCGGCCTTCGGCCGCGACCAGGACAAGTCCATCTACATCCCCATCTCCGCATTCGCCCGGCTGTACGGGCCGGGCACCGGTTTCGCGCTCTTCGGACGGCCCAAGCCAGGCAGCGGGTTGAGCTTGCAGGACGCGCTCGATCTGACGCGTGTCTCGCTGCGCAGCCGCTTCCACGCGCGGCCCGGCGAGGCGGACAACTTCGACACGCTGACGCCGGATGCCATCCGCGGCTTCATCGACCAGTTGCTCAGCCTGGTGGCGGCCATCGTGGTGCCGGTGACCTGTATTTCGCTGGTGGTGGGCGGCATCGTCATTATGAACATCATGCTGGTGAGCGTGACCGAGCGGACCCGCGAGATCGGAATTCGCAAGGCCGTCGGCGCGCGCCGCGAGGACATCATGATGCAGATACTGATTGAAGCGGTGGTGCTGGCCTTCTTGGGAGGCGCGGCCGGCGTGGCGCTGGGCGCCATCGTCACGGCCTTGCTCGGGCGCATTTTCGAGCTTTCGCTCCACATCACTCTGGGCTATGTGGTGCTGTCGCTGGCGGTGTCCTCGATTGTGGGCGTGGCGTCGGGCTGGTATCCGGCGTCGCGCGCGGCCAGGCTCGATCCGGTGGTGGCGCTGCGTGCGGAGTAAACCATGAATATTAGCGTCACGGGAAACATGCACCTGGCGATGACCGCGGTCTGGACGCACCGCTTCCGCTCGCTGCTGACCATCCTCGGCATCGTCATCGGGATTACCACGGTGGTTACGGTGGCCTCGCTCCTCACCGGTTTGCGCGAGGGCGTGGTGGTGTTCTTCAAGGAACTCGGTCCGGACAACATCTTCCTCTCCAAGACTTCGGGCGACCCCAGCCAGGAGAGCCGGATTCCCAAGGAACGCCAACGCCGCGCCCTCAAGCCCGAGTACGCCGAGCTTCTCAAGCGCTGGTGCACGTCGGTGGAGGACGTGGGTCTGGAACTGTTGCTGCCGGCGGCGGTGGATGGCAACCCCATCACCGCGCGCGTTCCAGGCTATGAATCCGACACCATCAACGTGACCGGCCGGTCGCCCAACATGGAAGACATCTCGCCGCGCGATTTCGCCGCGGGCCGCTCCTACACCTCGGAGGAAGACCACCGCTCGGCGCATGTGGCCGTGATTGGAGCGAGCGTGGCCGAGGCGCTGTTTCCGGACGGCCGCGGGGTGGGCCGCGCGATCATGATGGACGGCGCGGAGTACATCGTCATCGGGATCTACGAAAAGGCCAAGGGCGGATTCTTCGGCGAGAACGGCATGGATAACGCCATCGACATTCCGCTGCAGACGGCGCGCTCGCGCTACCCGCAGATCGACCGCTTCATGATTACGGCCAAGGCCAAGCCGGGCAGGCGCGATGACGCCTACCAGGAAGTGGAAGGCGTGATGCGGCGCATCCGCCGGCTGGCCACGGCCACGCCCGACGATTTTTCGATCTCGACGCCCGACCAGATCATCCAGCAGTTCGACCACATCACCGGCCTGATCGGCCTGGTGGCGATTGCCATTTCCGGACTGGGGCTGCTGGTGGGCGGCATCGGGGTGATGAACATCATGCTGGTGAGCGTGACCGAGCGGACGCGCGAGATCGGCGTGCGCAAAGCCGTCGGCGCGCGCAAGCGCGACATCGTCGGGCAGTTCCTGGTGGAAGCCATGACGCTGACCGGCGCCGGTGGCATGTTGGGCATTGTGATCGCGGTGCTCATCACCATGCTGGTAGGCGCGCTGGTGCCCTCGCTGCCTTCGTCCGTGCCGACTTGGGCGCTGGTCACCGGCTTCACGGTTTCGGTAGCCGTGGGAGTGTTCTTCGGCGTGTGGCCGGCCGTGAAAGCCGCCCAGCTCGATCCGGTGGACGCCCTCAGATACGAATAGCTCCGCTCAGGGCGCGACGGTGAGATTGCCTCCCTTGGGAGGGAACCCGGGAATAGCGATGGTAAACGGGGACTGGCCCGCGCCAGGGGTGAGTATGATTTCGCTATCCGGGCCGCTGTCTTTGGGCCAGCCGGGAACTTGGTTATCAAAATGAAGCGTGAAGTCCTGAGTGGGGGCCGGTTGGGAATCCGCCCACTTCCAGTCCACTGGCTGGTAGGCCCTTGAAGCCACGTTATTCGGAGTCAAATCAATTCCTGTAATCGTCCCGTTATCAAGATGCCATGCGATGAGGCATACCACAATTTGCGGCGCGTCAAAAGGGCGGGGCAGGGTGTCCGGCGGCACGGGAACGACATCCGGATCGTCGGACCAGCCGTTGCTCAGGGTTACGGTGTACTTGCACAGCCTGCTGCCCTGGAAATTAGTGGGGAATTGCACTGGGTCCGAGAGTGCCTTGCCATTTCCGCGGTAGGAGGCTGGCGATCCGCCATTGAAAGGGCTGATTTCCGAAAAACTAATCTGGAACGGTTGTTTCTGGATACCCTTACCGAGTTTCCATTGAATCGTGTCACCGTTGCTGGGAAAGATCCGCTCCCGGTTTACTTTTCCGGTTGGGTCCGTTGGGTCCCGATAATTAAGTTTTCCGGTTTTTGGATCGGCGCTGATCACGATTACCCATAACGTCGGCTTCATCGCCGGCGTTGCTGAGCTCTTGCCCTTCTTCATGTGCGTTAGCCTCTACTTTCCTGTCGAGAATTGATGTTCCAGAGCCTGGTACCCATTACTTTGCCGTAACAAAGCCAAGTCGGGATCATGTTCGATTTCCTTTCGAGGATACCCTTTCCGTATGGCCGATTCAAGATAATTCAGCGCGGACTTAGGATTTCCACAAGCTTCCGCTACCTTGGCCGCTTTGAACTGCAACACAACCGCGTCCGGCTTCAGGCGGAGCGCTTCGCGAATCCGCGTGCCGGCTTCCGTGCAGGCCGGCGTCTTCGTGAGGTACACCGCGAGTCTGCCGAGCGTCTCGGCGTCGGTCGGGTTCTTCTCCAGCGCCTCCCGGGAGAGGGCGATGGCGCGCCGATAGGATTCCCGGGCCCCGGCGGATGCGCTGGCGACCTGAGCCTGCGCGTCGCCCAGGTTCCCCCAGTTCACCGGGTTCTTGGGGTCCAACTCGACGGCGCGGCGGGAATCTTCGAGGGCGTGTGCATAGTCGCCTTCCAGGTAGCGGATGGCGCCGCGATTCGAATAGGCTGCCGCGGATTCCGCGATCGCGAGGGACTTATTATACTCAGCCAGCGCTTCGTCATAGCGTTCCATGAAGTAATACAGCGTCGCCAGCGTGGTGTGACCGTCCGCATAGTCAGGGGTCAACTTCACAACCATTGAAAGGGGCCCGAGGGCCTTGGCGTATTCGCCGCGGGACCAGTAAAAGATGCCCAGGTTTGAGTACGCCGGAAAGTAACCCGGGCGAATGCGAATGGCGTGGAGATAGGCCTGTTCCGCTTCCGCCGGGCGGCGCACGCTTTCATAGGCGAGCGCGAGCAGCGTATATGCCGCGACGTTCAGGGAATCGAGAGCGATGGCGCGCTGAATCTCTTCGATAGCCTCCTGCGGCTGTCCAGTGGCGCGGTAAAGCCGGCCTAAAGTGAGATGGACCGCCGACTGATCGGGGCCAAGCTCCAGGGCGCGGTGGACCAATTGGTCCGCTTTGGCCAGCCAGATGTCTTCTTTGGTGGCGCGGTATCGCCGCAGGTAGGAGTCTCCCAGGAGGGCCTGAGAAAGGGCGGAGCTGGGGTCCTGGGCCACGCTCTTTTCAAGCAAGTCGATCGCGCGGTTCAGGTTGTCTGCGATCTCGGAGTGTTGCAGATATCCTTTTGCCTCCAGGTAGGCCTCGTAAGCGGATGGCGTTTTCGGTTGCGAGCGCGACGCCAGCGCCTTTGCGGAATCATCGGTACGCAGGTTCAGCAGCCTCAAGAGGGCCGAGGTCAGCGCCGGCAGCAGACGGCTGCGGTCGGAGCGGTCCACGGGAACCACCTCGGAGCCGATCTGGCGCATGGTTGCGGCTTCCGAAAGATTCACGATGACCACGGTCTGGTTGCCGTCGGACTGGAGACTGCCGGTGACCACCAGGTTCACCGGGAACGCCCTGCGCGCCTCTGCGACGCTATGGAGCGACAGGCGCCGGACGTCGGCGGACGGGATTACCCAAAGGTCGCGGTGGGTCGGCTCCAGTTGTGTGAGGGCGCTGGTGAGCAGTTCTACGAGTCCGTCGGAGAAGGCGAGTTCTTGCGGGTCATGGCTGAGATCCTGAAACGGCAGTACGGCCACTTGGCGGGTAGCCGGCAACTTCGCGGCCATCCAGCGCCCGTAAGCGAACCAGACCAACGCGCCGGCCGCCAGGAGCAGAATCAACGCGGCGAACCACCAGCGGCGGGGGCGGGCCGGCGCCGGCCGCGGCGGAGAAGTGTCGCGACCGGGCCCTATGGTCTCGGTGACCGCTGCATTGCTGGAGGCTTCCAGCGCTCGCAGTTCGTCGGCCACCGGCCTCAGATCTTGCGGACGTGCTCCAGGCTGCTTTTCGAGCATCGTGCCGACCAGGCGCACGAACCGCTCGGGCAGGTCGGGCCGCACTTCGGAAAGAGGCGGCGCCTGGTCATAGACGATGCGGTGCAGCGTGGCCGGCGGGTTATCGCACGAGAATGGGTTGCGGCCAGTGGCAGCGTGGTAAAGGACTACGCCCAAGGTGTAGATGTCAGACCGGTAATCGGCGGGTTGGCCCAGGGCTTGTTCGGGGGACATGTACTCGGCGGTTCCCATGACCGCCCCTGGGAGGGTCAGATCAGTGGACTCGTGTTCGCGCGCCAGACCGAAGTCGATAATCTTCGCCACATCGTCCGCCGAGAAAAGGATGTTGCCGGGCTTGAGGTCGCGGTGGATGATTCCGTGCGAGTGGGCGTGGGCTAGTCCGCTGGCGATGTGGATGGCGTAGCGGAGAAGGGGGCCATAGGACAAAGGGCCGCGACGGATCCGGGTGGCGAGCGTTCCACCGGGGAGGAATTCCATGGCAAGATAGGGCTGGCCCGTATCGAGCGAGACATCGTACAAGGTGGCGATATTCGGGTGATTGAGGCTGCCGATGATACGCGCTTCGCGTTCGAAGCGGACGCGCGCATGGTCGCCGAGCAGCCTGTCCCGGTGAATGATCTTGATGGCGATGGTGCGGCCGATGCGGCGGTCCATGGCCCGGTAGACTTCGCCCATGCCTCCCGCGCCGAGCTTCTCCAGAAGCTCGTACTGGCCGAAATCTCCGCAGTCCGGCAAAGTAGGGCCCATGTCCGGTCACCTCGCACGTAACAACTGTGTCTGCACTGGTCTAGATCAGAATACTAGAAAGACGCCCTACCACGGCGCCGGTTTTCCCGCGTCCAGCTCAAAACACCGCCGCCCGCTTGTGTGACGCCAAAACGGCGAAGGCGGCTGATACTCCGCATCCCCCTCGGCGCTTGCCGTCTCAAAGACCGCGCACAACTCGTACGCGGTCCCTGCCCGCGGATGATACTCGTATGGCACGTTCGTAAGTGGGTCATTCAGGTGTATCGAATAGCCTCGCGGCCATTCCTTCTCCAGCGTTGCCGGAAGCGGCGCGCCTTGTCGCGCATGAATCTGCTGCGCGTTCGTCCGCAAATTAAGCTGCTGCGCGATCGTCCGCAAATCGGAAACCCGCCGCTCATCCGCGCTGATGGCTCGCTGACCCCGCGGTGGGCCCAGCAAGTGGAATCCAAATCCCAGCACTGCCACGACAACCACCGCCGCGCTGCCCGCGAGCACCAGGTCCCTACGCCCCGGCATTTTCGGCGCCTTTCTTCAGGGACCCCAGGTAGTACCAGAAGATACTCCCCGCGATGACAATCACCGTGAGCGCCTTCATCGCAAATCGCGCCGTCAGTTCACCCCGCAGGAAGTAAGCCAGAAATGTGATTAAATCCCCAATTACAATCCCCGCTGCGATCAGCAGCGCAATGTACGTCAGCCACTTTCGCACGCCCGATTCCACTTTCTCCGGACGCCGCTCGGTATCCCGCAGAATGAAGCGCATCACGAACAGAAAAACCGGAAATGCCACGATAATGCACGCCATCTCAGTCGAAACCGCGTAGCGCGAGTCCTTATAGTAACGCTGCACTGCCAATGGATCGGGAAACCAGCGATCGATGAAAGTGAACAGCAGCGACCCAAGCGCCGTCGTCCATGTTGCCAGAGTCGAAAAAGCCAGAAGGTGCAGGAAGGCATCGCGCGCCGATTCCCCGGAGCCTTCGCCGCGCGCCGGCAGCACCAGGCCGGTCAGGCCTTCGTAGCGCCGCCGGAATGCCGCGTAGATGTCCTTGGCTCCCCATCCCTGTTCGCGTAGGAGGTCGGCCAGGAACTCGTCCGAAGCCCCTTTGCCTTTGGCGGCTTCGATAAACTCGTCGAGTCTCTCGGACCTGCTTGTCTGATCCATCGCGATCCCTATTCTAGCGCCGCCGGCACGAAAAATACGCATCCGAGGTGCATGGTCTCCCGAAGATCCAGGAGCCGCCCGTGAAGAGCAGTTTAGGCTCGAAAGAAAAAAGGCCGTATCCGAACTGGTCCAACAGCGCCTCGCAAAACGGGGACTGCTATCCAATTCCCGTCTTTGGAATTGGATAGCAGTCCCCGTTTTGCCTACCGCAGCGGCAATGCCCTGGCGCGTGGCTTGCCCGACGAGTCGAGAGCTTCATGCTCCGCGTTCCGGAGAAATTGAACCCAACGAGGCGTCAGGTTCATATCGACAAGAAGGCGCATCAGCTCGCGAGCCGGATCTCGTGTCCCTGAGCCAGGTGAGCGGCGAAAGCGAGAGCTTCGCGAATATCCGGCTCTTCGATATACGGAAAATCGGCAAGCAATTGTTCGATGGTGCGACCGGCGGCTATCGCCCCGACGATCATGCCGACGGTCACGCGCATGCTGCGGATGCACGGCTTGCCGCCCATGACCTCGGGATTCATCGTAATGCGGTCGAACTGCTGCACGTCGTTATGATAGCGCAGGTATGACAGGGTGCGTGAGGTGAGCTGATCCCGGTCCCCTTTCCCACTGGAAGTTTCGTAGTCCAGACAGTCCAGGCGGGAAAAGCGGGGACGCAACTCCGAAACGCCAGCGGCCGAGTGGTTGGGTGTTGCGTAGCCTCTTCCGAAATGGGGAGTAGGTTGTTGGTTCCCCGTATCGAACAGAATCCATTCTCATGCTGTGTTGTGAGCCGCCGCGGCTCATAGGACCGGGCTGTCCCCTCATCCCCCGAAATTATTTCGGAAATATTCTCTTGACTTAACGAATTCTGGCGCGGCACAATCACATTGCGGCGAAACGTCGCAACCACAGTAAAAATCCAAATTAGCTACACTCCATCGGGGTTTTATAAAACCCCTGGATTCACTGCCGATATGGGTAACGCCCTGTACCCGATTTTGTCCGTCTAAACCGTCAGTGGGGCAAATCGTCCAAATAGCGCAAATCCTTGCGTTACTCCAAATCGAAATTCCCAGCGATGATTGCCGCCCGGATCGTATCCACATAGGGGCATCAGGCTCTTCAAGCGACCCAAAAGGAACCGGCAAGGTAATTCGGTGACAGGTTACGTTTTTCAGTGGCTTTCTGCCAAGCGCCTCGGGCTTGCGGGCTCGAAGCGGCCGCCCCTACTCAAACTTCTTCTTGAACTCCTCAAACTCCCGTCTCAGCGCCGCCAGATCCGCCGCCAGTTGATCGACCCGCGTGCCCGCAGGCGCCGCCGACTCCCGTTCCGCAGCCTCTTCGCCAACCACCACATCCCCCGATAGCAGGTGCGCCCAGCGCTGCTCCTTATATCCCGTCTGGCGCGGCAGCTTCTTCGCAAATTCCATCTCCACCAGCCGGCCCAAAGTGGATTCCACTTCATCCAGGCCGTCGAACTGGTGCAGCCGCTCGCTGCGGCCGCGGAGCTCGCCGGGGGTCTGCCAGCCACGCAGCATCAGGACGCACAGAATCGCGGCCTCGCGCCGGCCCAGGTTGAACTTCTCCGTGAAGCGCTGCTCGTGCTTGGGCACGCGGCTGTCGCGGCCCGTGATGCGCGATGCGAGGCCTTTCAGGCGCAGGCGTTCGAGCGCGTCCTCCACGGTGTCGTCATCATACGCCACTACCGGCTCGCGATTCGATTTTTGGTTGCAGGCGTTCACCAGGGCGTTCAGCGAGAGCGGGTAATACTCGGGGGTGGCGATTTCCTTTTCCAGCAGCGCGCCGAGCACGCGCGCCTCGGCGGGGTCGAGTTGCCAGTCCATTTTTACAGTTTACGTTGTTATCATGGACTGTTCGATGATGTCACCGGAATTGGAGTCGGCGCGCCGCGCGGTGCGCGGCCATGCCGAACAAATCGGGCGCTTGATCAAGGACGCGGCGGAAATCGGAGTCAAGATCGGCTGCGCGGCGGACTCGCTGCTGTCGCGCCAGTCCCCCGAGGGCTTCTGGTGCGGCGAACTGACCGCCGATACCACCCTCGAATCCGATTACATCCTTCTGCAATTGTGGCTGCACCAGCCGGAGGGTTCCGCGTGGAATCCGCCGTCGCGCGCGCGCATCGAGAAGGCCTGCCGGTCGATTCTGGAACGGCAGTTGCCGAACGGCGGCTTCAATATTTACCACGGCGGTCCGGCGGAAGTCAGCGCCACGGTGAAGGCTTACTGCGCGCTGAAACTGGCCGGTTGCGACCCGCGGAGCGAACCGCTGCGCAAGGCCCGCGAACGCGTCCTGGCGCTGGGCGGCTTGCAGGCCACTAACAGCTACGTCAAGATCAACCTCAGCCTGTTCGGCCTCTACCCACGGGAGTTCGCGCCTACGGTGCCTGTCGAGATCACGCTGCTGCCGGGCAACGTGCTCTACGAAATGTCTTCGTGGACGCGGTCGATTCTGATGCCGCTCTCCATCGTGCAGGCGCGCGGAACCAACCGGCGCGCGCCCGACGGCTTCACCCTGGACGAACTGCTGCTGCCCGGCGTGAGTCTGAAGCTGCCCAGGAAGAATAAGTGGTCGGTGCTGTTTCACCGTCTCGACCGCGTGTTCAAAGTGTGGGAGAAACGCGGATCGCAGCACATCCGCGGCGCCGCCATTCGCGAGGCGGAGCGCTGGATGCTGCACCGCACGCAGTCGACCGAGGGGCTGGGCGCCATCTTCCCGGCGATGATGTACTTCATCATGGCGCTCGACGCGCTCGGCTACCCGAAAGACCACCGGGAAATGGCGGATGCCCTGCGCCACTTCGAATCGCTGATCCTGGAAACCGGCGGCCGGTTTATTTTCCAGCCGGCCGTTTCGCCCATCTGGGACACGGCCATCAGCGTTTTCGCGCTGGGCGAAGCCGGCCGCCAGGATGACCCCGGCATGCGGCGCGCCGCCGGTTGGCTGATCAGCAAGGAGGTCCGGCGCAAAGGCGATTGGAGTGTGAAGCGTCCGGATACGGAGCCCTCCGGCTGGGCCTTCGAATTCGCCAACGAGTTTTACCCGGATATCGACGATACCGCCATGGTGCTGCTGGCGCTGATGCACGCCAAGGCCAGCGACCCCGCGGCGCAGGCGGCGGTGGAGCGGCGCGCCATCAATTGGCTGCTGGCCATGCAATCGTCGGATGGCGGCTGGGCGGCCTTCGACGTGGACAACAACTGGGCGGTGCTCAACCAGGTTCCCTTCGCCGACCACAACGCCATGCTCGACCCCACTTGCCCGGACATTACCGGGCGCGTGCTGGAATGCCTGTGCCGCCGCGGGCTGGCCGGGCACGAAGCGGTGCGGCGCGGCGTAGCCTATCTGCTGAACGCGCAGGAAAAGAATGGAAGCTGGTACGGCCGCTGGGGCGTGAATTATCTGTACGGCACGTTCCTGGCGATGCGCGGACTGGCGGCGAGCGGCGTGCCGGGCGTGCAGGATGCGATTGCGCGCGGAGCGGATTGGCTGCGCGCCACCCAAAACCCGGACCGCGGATGGGGCGAATCCTGCGCCAGCTACGCGCGCGACCGCTTTCTCCCCGCGCCGAGTTGCGTCTCGCAAACGGCCTGGGCTGTCCTGGGACTGCTGGCGGCGGGCCGCGGCGGCGCGGCCGTGAGCAGCGGCATCCAGTTCCTGCTGGAACGGCAGCGGGCCGACGGCACCTGGCCGGAAGACGCCAGCACCGGCACCGGTTTCCCGAATGTCTTTTATCTGACATACGGGATGTATCGCGATTATTTTCCCCTGCTGGCGCTGGCCCAGTTTGCGTGAAGGCGGGCACTGTCCCTGCGCTACGCTCGCGGCTACCATCGGCGTACCCACTAAAATGTGGTGGTAATTTCAGCAATTCGGATTACAATGTGCGTGTACGATATGCTACACCTCGATACCGGCAATACCGGATTCATGATTCTGTGCTCCAGCCTGGTCATGCTTATGACACCGGGCCTGGCCTTTTTTTATGGGGGCCTGGTAGGGCGCAAGAATGTTCTGGCGATCATGATCCAGAGCTTCGTCTCCATGGGATGGACCACCGTGCTCTGGTGGCTCTGCGGGTTCTCCATGTGCTTCAGTGGGGACCTGAAATCCGGCACGGATTATGCTGGCATCATCGGCAATTTTCATTGGGCGTTCCTGAGAGGGATCACTCTAACGACGCCCTCGCCCAACGACACCATTCCAATGATCGTGTTCTGCGCCTACCAGATGATGTTCGCCATCATCACTCCGGCGCTGATCACCGGCGCGTTTACCAACCGCGTAACCTTCAAGGCGTACACGCTGTTTCTGACGGCTTGGCTGATGTGCGTGTATTTCCCCTTCGTCCACATGGTCTGGGGCGGCGGGCTGCTGGCATCCTGGGGTGTAAAGGACTTCGCGGGCGGCATTGTGGTGCACAATATCGCCGGTATGGCGGCCTTGGCGTCGGTGCTCTACGTGGGCAAGCGGCGGGTGGCCGATAAGGGCCCGCACAGCATCCCGCTGGTGGCGCTGGGCACGGGACTGCTGTGGTTCGGATGGTACGGCTTCAACGCGGGCAGCGAGTTTCGCGTCGATTCGATCACCGCGGTGGCGTTTCTGAATACCGACATCGCGGCGTCTTTCGGCGCCATCGCGTGGCTGGTGGTGGAGTGGTTCAACAGCCGCAAGCCGCACTTCCTGGGTCTGTTGACCGGAGCGGTGGCGGCGCTGGCCACCATCACGCCGGCGGCCGGTTACGTTTCGCCGGGCATCGCAGTGCTGATCGGGACGGTAGCGGGCATTGTCTGTTACTACGCCGTGGCGTTAAAGAACCACCTGAAGTGGGACGACGCGCTGGATGTTTGGGGCGTGCATGGCGTGGGTGGAATGTTGGGCATCGTCATGCTGGGCATATTCGCCTCGACCGCGTGGAACCCGGCGTCTACGGGTGGAGTGAATGGATTGGTGCATGGAAATCCCACTTTCTTCGCGGTCCAGTGCATTGCGGTGCTGATCTCTTCCTCATGGGCATTTCTCTTCACCCTCTTCATGCTCTGGCTGATTGACCGGATCACCCCGGTGAAAGTCAGCGAGGTCGCCGAGGAAAACGGCCTGGACGAATCACTCCACGGCGAAAAAGCTTACACCGTGGAAGCGTAGAATCCCCATGGTTTGGCGGGCCCTGCTGGCGGGGCTTGCGGCGGCCATGTTGCACGCGCAAGCCCCGCCCTCCGTTGAGCCGGAGAAGAAGTGGTACCAGACACTCGCATTCAATGGCTTTCTGTCGGGCAGTTACAACTGGAATTTCGACCAGCCCGCCGGCCGCGCCAACGCGTTCCGTGTGTTCGATTTCGCCGACAACTACTGGAAGCTGGACGTAGCCGAAGCGGTGGTCCAGAAGGCCGCTTCCAAAAAAGGCGATTGGGGATTCCGCGTGGATCTGGAGGCGGGGCAATCCATCCCGGAGATCGAAGCGGCCTATGGCCTGTTCCGCGATCCGGATTCGGGCAAAGCCGGGCACTTCGATATCCAGCAGGCGTTTGTCAGTTACATCGCCCCCATTGGGAACGGGTTGCGCTTCGACGCCGGCAAGTACGTCTCGCACATGGGTTACGAGGTGATCGACGGCTATGACGGATGGAATGACAATGCCACCCGCTCGTTCTTGTTCGGTTATGCGGTTCCTTACACTCAGACCGGCGTGCGGGTAAGCTATCCGTTCGGCGACAAGCTCACGGCGCAGTTGCATTTCATGAACGGTTGGGACGAAGTCACCGACAACAACCACGGGAAAACCGTGGGTTTCCAGGTTGCCTATACGCCGGCCCCCGCCGTGACCCTTACCGTGAACGGGATTTATGGCCCCGAACAAAAGGAAGACGATCACGACTATCGGCAGGTATGGGAACTGATGGCGACTTGGAAAGCCTCCCGCCGTGTCAGTTTTGGTCTGGACGCCCTCTACGGCCACGAGGCGGGGGCGGTGGAAGCATCTGAGGGGCGCGAGCAAGGCAGTTGGCCCGGCGCCGCGGGGTACCTGCACACCGCGGTCACCAGCAAGTTTTCCCTCAACCTGCGCAGCGAGATTTTCGCCGACCGCAACGGCGCGCGAACCGGAGTCGGCCAGTCTCTCAAGGAAGTGACCGCGACCCCCGAGTGGCGGATCGACAAGCACGTGATCCTGCGGGGCGATGTGCGGTTCGACTGGTCGACCGGTGAAGTCTTCCAGAAAGCCAACGGCTTCGCGCGCCAGCAACTCACCGCGATGATCAACCTGCTGCTGGTGGATTGAGGGTCCGATGTATTATGCCCCTCTGAATCTTTCTCCCCGTGGAGCAGGCTTCCGGCCTGCAACGCCGACATCCTTGTCGGCGCTTCGGGGCCATCTCACAGCCGCTTCAGCCCGCTTTTTGGTTGCGGCTCCGCCGCTTTGTGGGGCAGCCTATTCAGGCTGCGGACCCGCTTTCCAGCGGGTCTCGCCGGCAGAAAGCCGGCGGCCGGCAGGATTGCCCGCCAATCCTGCCCGCCACACAGGTCGATCTGTACCGTAGTGGGGCATGCTTTAGCTTGCCCGGTTCGGGCCCGCGGCCGGAGTGATATCACATGCAGAAGCCATCACTGCGTCACACGCACGGTCTTGATGTTGACAAACTCACGCAGGCCGCAGGAACTCAGTTCGCGCCCGTAACCCGAGCGCTTCACGCCGCCGAAAGGAAGAGCCGGATCCGACGCCACCATACTGTTGACGAAGACCATGCCGCTTTCGATCTGGTCGACGAAGCGGGCCTGCTCGGCGTCGTCGGTGGTCCAGACACTGGCGCCCAGGCCGAATTCGCTATCGTTGGCGATGCGGATGGCATCGTCGATTCGCTCGACGCGAAACAGGACGGCCACGGGTCCGAAGAGTTCTTCGACGTAGGCGGGGGAACTGCGGGGAACATCGGCGAGCACGGTGGGGGCATAGTAGTTGCCGGGGCCCGGGAGGCGCTGGCCGCCAGTGAGCGCGCGCGCGCCCATCTCGACCGAGCGGCGCACCTGCTGGTCGAGCGCTTCGAGGATGGCGGGAGTGGCCAGGGGACCCAACTGGGTGGCTTCGTCCATCGGGTCGCCGACGCGCACGGCCTGCATGCCTTCCACGAAGCGGCGCTCGAACTCGGCGTAGATGCGCGCGTCCACGATGAAGCGCTTGGCGGCGATGCAGGATTGTCCGTTGTTGAGGATGCGGGCATCGATGGCGGTGCGCACGGCGCGATCGAGGTCGGCCGAGGGCATCACGATGAAGGGATCGCTGCCGCCCAATTCGAGCACGGTCTTCTTGATCTGGCGGCCGGCCTGTGCCGCCACCTGGGCGCCGGCGGGCTCGCTGCCGGTGAGCGTGACGGCTTTGACGCGCGGGTCGTCGATGACGTGCGCCACTTGCGCGGAGCCGATCAGCAGGCTTTGAAAGACGTCGTCGGGGAAACCCGCGCGGCGGATAATTCGCTCAATCTCGAGCGCGCATTGCGGCACGTTGGAAGCATGTTTCAGGAGGCCCACGTTGCCGGCCATCAGGGCCGGAGCGGCGAAGCGGAAAACCTGCCAGAAGGGAAAGTTCCAGGGCATGACGGCGAGCAGCGGGCCGAGGGGTTGATAGCGCAGGTAACTCACGGCGGGGCCGGCGGTGATTACGGTGTCGGCCAGCAATTGCTGGGCGTTTTCGGCGTAATAGCGGCAGGCCAGCGCGCACTTGGCGGCTTCCGCGCGCGCGGCGGCGATGGGTTTGCCCATTTCGAGCGTCATGATGCGGCCGAGGCGGTCCTGCTCCTGTTCCAGGATGCGTGCGGTGGTATGGAGGCGCTGGGCGCGGCCGCCGGCGTCGGTGCGGCGGAAGAACTGGTAGGCGGCATCGGCGCGCGCCAGCTTCTCTTCGAGCCCGGCATCGGTCAGCGGATCGAACGTCCGTACGGTCTGGCCCGTGGCGGGGTTAATGGAAGCGATCATCATGACTATTGTAGGCTGGCGGTGCGCGAGCCCGGCACGGTTTCTGACGTTCGAGGTTCCGTGATGAGTAGCCATTGTGGGCTGGTTGTGCGCGCCTGTTAGAATGGTCCCAGCAATGGCTTCCGCAGCTCCTCCGTCATCTTTGCGCCAGATCCTGGAAGGACAGCTCTCGCAGCTCTCCGGCGAAATGGAGCGGCTGTTCCTTGAGGCGCGCCGGCGGGCGCGCGGCGAGTTGGCCGAGCAGTTGAACCAGGCGGTGCGGCGGATCCGCCAGGCTTCGACGCCGGAGGAACTATTAGCCACGCTGCTCGATGCGGCGTGCGGCTTCGCCGGCAGTGCGGCGGTTTTTCGCATCGATCGGGACGTGGCGCGCGGCGTGAGAATCCGCGGCGTGCCGGAGGACGTCGCGAAAGTTTTCGGCGATTTCGAAATTCCGCTGGCATCCGCCGCGGCCCTGGCGGGCGCGGTGGAAAGCCGCGATCCGGTGATCGCGGCAATCACGGGCGCGGAAGTTTCGGGCGAGATGGCGGCGCTGGCGTCGCACGGGGCGGAGGATCGCGCCTCCATTTTTCCGCTGGTGGTGGAGAACCGGGTTCCGGCCTTGCTGTATGCATGGGGCGATGTGCAGGGAGCGGCGCTGGAGCTGTTCGCGCAGGTGGCGGCTGCCGCCTGGACGGTGCCGGCGGCAGCCCCGGTGGAATTGGTGACAATTGCGGCTCCGGCCCCGCCGGCGGCTCCGGCTCCCCTTCCGGCTGCGCCCGAACTTTCCGGCGAGCAAGAGCGGCTGCATCTGAAGGCGCAGCGTTTTGCGCGGGTGCGGGTGGCGGAGATGCGGCTCAACGAAGCGGCCGCGGTGCACTCCGGCGCCGCCCAGAAGAATCTGTATGAAGCCTTGCGACCGCGGATTGACGCGGCGCGCGCCGCCATGCGGGAAAAGTTTTTCGAGCCCTGTCCCGGCATGCCGGACTACCTGCATCTGGAACTGGTGCGAACGCTGGCTCATGACGAACCGGAACTGCTCGGCAAAGACTATCCCGGCCCTCTGGCTTAGTACGTGGGCTCGGAAGTTCGCTCGCGTGTCGCCAGACCGCTTGCCTGCGCGCGCGGCTCCGATCAGAGCCGGGCCCGGAGGCCATCCCGCGAGGGAGCGGTCTTCGTGGAATACGATACCGTATCTAAGAAATGCCGTACTTAGCCTGCTGGCGTTGACGGCGATATCGGCCCCGCCGCCGTCCGGTCTGGCCCCGCTGGTGCGCGCCGATCGCGAAACGCCCAGCGCCGCGCGGCGCGCGGCCGTGGAACGGTGGGCCGCCTCTCATCCGCAGGACGCTCCGCTGGCGCGGCTGGCGCTGGGGATTGCGGCCTACGAGCAGAAAGACTTCGCCGGCGCTATCGCCCAATTGAAGAAACTGCGCGGGCAGTTGCCGCAGGTGGGCGACTACGTTGGGTACTACCTGGGCGCGGCGCGCGTGGAAGCCAGGGACTTCGATGGCGTGGCGGCGGACCTCGACCCGGCGCATGCGGCTGCGGCCGCGTCACCGTTCGCCGGACGCGCGTGGATCTTGCAGGCGCGCGCGGCCAAGGACAGCGCTCCGGCCGAAGCGGTGCGCGTGCTGCGCGAGCATTACGCCGAGTTGCCGCAGCCGGAAGGCGATATCAATCTGGCGGATAGCTGCCTGGCGGCGGGCGACCAGGCGCACGCGGCCGAATCGTATCAGCGGGTCTACTACCAGTTCGTTTCGGGAGACGCGGAGGCGCGCGCTGCCGCGGCCATCGCATCGCTCAAGGAATCCATGGGCGCGGCTTATCCGCCGGCGCCGCCGCAACTGATGCTGCACCGCGCCGACCGCCTGCTGGATGCGCGCTTGTACCCGCAAGCGCGCGCCGAATACCGGTCGCTGGCCGGCGAACTGAGCGGGCCGGAGCGCGACCTGGCGCGCGTGGGCGTGGGTGCGGCCGATTTTCTGGACGGCGCCAGGCCGCAGGCCTACCCCTACCTGCGCGGCCTGGAATTGCCGGATTCGGAGGCCGATGCGGAGCGTCTCTACTACCTGGCGGAATGCGCGCGGCGTTTGACCGACGACCCTGAATTGCATGCCGCCCTCGACCGGTTGGAACGCCATTATCCGCGTTCGCCGTGGCGGCTGAAGGCGCTGCTTTCGGCCGCCAACCGCTATCTGCTGGTGAACCAGCCGGCCGATTTTGTGCCGCTCTATCAGACGGTGTACCAGGACTTTCCGGGCGCGGCCGAAGCGCCCCAGAGTCATTGGAAAGTGGCCTTTCAAGCCTATCTGCACGACCAGCCGGATACCGGGCGGCTGCTGCGGGAGCACCTGCGCAACTATCCCGCCCATTATACGGCGGGCGCGGCGCTCTACTTCCTGGGCCGCAGGTTCGAACTCGACCGGGACGTGGCGTCGGCGCGCGTCTGCTATCGGCGGCTGGTGCGAACCTGGGAGAACCATTACTACGCGATGCTGGCGCGTGAGCGGCTGGCTGCGACGCGGGATCTGCCTGTGGGGACGGCGTCGATGGAGATCGCGCAGTTCCTGGCGGGCGTGGTGGTGCCCGCTGCGCGGCCGATTCCCCGCGAGACCACCCCGGAGACCAATGTGCGCATCGAACGGTCGCGCATCCTGCGCAATGCCGGCCTGGCGGACCTGGCGGATTCCGAATTGCGGTTCGGCGCGCGCCACGGCGGCCAATCGCCGCTGCTAGGGATGGAAATGGCGGCTGCGGCGGATGCGCCCCATCTGGCCATGCGCATCATGAAGGGAATGGCGCCCGAGTACCTCAACCTGCCGATTGATGCGGCGCCGCGCCCATTCTGGGAACTGCTGTTTCCGCTGCCCTACCGCGCGGAGTTGGACAAGGCGGCCCGCGACCAGGACCTGGACTTGTACCTGCTGGCCGGTTTGATCCGCCAGGAATCGGAGTTCGACCCAAAGGCGCTCTCGCATGCCAACGCCTACGGCTTGACGCAGGTGCGTCCGGTGACGGGCCGGCAGTACGCGCGCAAACTGGGCATGCCGCGCTTCACCAAAAGCATGTTGTTCCAGCCGGCCGCCAACGTCAAGATCGGCTCGTCGATTTTCCGCGGCATGCTGGCCCAGAACAACGGCCGTGTGGAGCAGACGCTGGCCGCCTACAATGCCGGCCCGGGCCGCTTGACGCGATGGCTGGGCTGGAACCAATACCGCGAGCCGGCGGAGTTCGTGGAGTCGATTCCCTTTACCGAGACCCGCGACTATGTGCAGGCGGTGCTGCGCAACGCGGACCTGTATAGGCGGCTGTACGGCCGGTAACATGACCGGACAGACGAATCTGTCCCAAGGCGCCGTTTTGGCGCCGGCGTGGACAGGTTTCTCTGTCCCCGGTCCTCTCCGGAAGATCTCAGTTCAAAAATCTTTGAACTCAATTTATCCTGTTTTCAACCACTTGGAGCATTAGCCTCCCCGCTTCGCACACCCCCGCATGCTACTTTTGAGTTGGATAAGAAGCTTGCGCTCGTCGCAAGCTTTCGCGTCCTTCACCTTCCTGGCCAGGAAGCGTTGCTTTTCAGGTGGTACTGATACTTCTCGGCGGCTGTTAAGGC